>DAIDEE010000029.1 GCA_027308685.1 Acidocella sp. | reverse complement strand
ATAGTGGGTTGGGTGGCGTGATGCTTGACGCCAACCGTTGCCGAAATTTTGACAATCGCCAGCACACAGACCACCTCAATCACTGCTGCGATGAGAAAGGCCCGCCAGAATTTATCGGGTCCATCCCCACCGAAGGAGATGGCTGGATTACTACTTGAAGGAGACATCATGATTTAAGGCTGAGGAGAAATTGATTTGAGGTAGGCAATGATATCCGCCCGCGCCGTGGCACTCGCCAAGCCGCTGTAGGGCATTGTAGTGCCATGAATATCCTGCCGTGGATTTTCTAAAAAATCATCCAGCGTGTCCGCGCCCCACAAAATATGAGCCGCCTTCATGGCCGCCGAATAATGATGCAGCGGTGCAGTACCTGACATCCGGCCATAAACCCCTGCCAATGTTGGGCCAAAACGGTCCACATGCGGCTGGTTGCTGTGGCAGCCGGAGCATTGATGCAGATAGACAATTTTACCAGCGGCCACATTGCCGCCGCTGACCAAGGTCTGCGCCGTGGCGATGCCCATCGTAGCGATGGACATCGTCAGAGCGACGGCGATTGAATAGAAACCGTTCATTACTTTACCTCAAAAAGTCAGACTGACAGAACCATATAGTGCGCGGCCCTGGCCTGGGTTTGCAATCACTGAACCAGCCCCTAAGCCGCCAAAATAACCTCCTGAGGACACATATTCAGTGGAGTTATAATGCCGGTCGAGAATGTTTGACCCGCTGAGCCCAAATGTCACTTCGCCTAGTTTTGGCACAAAGCGGTTGAAGAACGGCGTGGTCCAGGTAATATTGAAATTCACCAAGTTATAAGCCTGAATCTTCTGCGTGGTTGGAGCGCCAATGGAATTATTAAACATATAGCTATGACCAAAATATTGGTCGATAACACTGGCCTTGAACAAATCCGAGCCAAAGAAGCGCTTGTATGTGATGCCGATATTGGTGCGTAGCGTTGGCGTGTTGGAAACCGGTACATTGGAATACTGAACCTGCGCCGGCGACATATATGAAACATAATGACCATCAAAATAGCCAAGATTGGCAAAGAAATCCCAGTTGAAATTCAATTTACCGTCGAATTCGGCGTTAATGCCTTGCAAAATGGCTGATGCATAACCAAAAGTTGTCACATTCGGTGCGCTGGCGAGACTGATCGGGATGGTCTGGTCGGACAATGTATCATGGAAATACCCAACCGAACCGGACATTTCATCAAAGCCCATGAAATTATCCTGCAGCATGCGAATTCCAATTTCATAATCGGTACTCTTCACCGGCTTCAATGCCGGCAAATTAGTCTGTTGATTATTGAAATTACCACCCGTCGGATTTTGGTATGTAATCGCAAAGTTAGCATACGGCGTCAACCACGGAAGAATATCATAGGTAATCCCGATGGAAGGCTCTGGGCGCTGAAAATCTTTGGTCACGCTCGGGTTGGTGTTACCCGCTTGTTGCGGTGGATATTGCAATGCATAGCTGGCATTATTATTGTAAAAGCTGGTACCATAATTAACCAATTGAATGCCCGGCACAATATGTAAATTCGGGATTGGCGATATATCATCTTGCAGGAACGCTGCGGCGAACAGATTGTCATAAATACTCTGCGTAGCCTGAAATGGCATCTGCTGCGTGCTCGGTGTCGAACCCTGGTAACTCAGCGTTTGATAACCGCGATACGAATCTACCGTATGCGAATAAATAACGTAACCGCCATAGCTAATGGTGTTATAAGGCAGCTTGGTTTCGAAACTCAATTTATCGCCGATGGTATCGGAATACGGATTGTAATATTCACTATCATTCGCACTAGCCGCCTGGAAACCTGGGTTGACGCGATAATGAATCACTTGGCCATGCCGATACCAAGTTAGGTTACTCACACTCGTATTATTATCAAGCTGATCAAAAAACTTTATATAACCAATGTAATTTTGAATTTGGTTTCTTTTAAACCAGACATTTGCATTTAAATCGGAATAGAATCCAGACGTCTGTTGGCTATATAACGGGGCACCTACCACGTTCAATCCGGCGGTTGTCACACCGGCAATCGGATTTACGGGAATATCGTTTGGGCGCTGCTCAATGCTATGCTGCCAATAGCCACCAACGCTGATGTGCCCTCCGTTAAAATTCTTACGTACCTTGGCAAACAACTGGCTACCTTGAGCGGGGTCGGTGTAGCCGCCAGTGCGGAATGTATTACCAAACCCATGAGCATAACCAACAACGGATGACCAACCATCATACACGCCACTGGAGGCATAGAGTGAAATATTTTGCTGATTATTACTACCATACGAAGCCGTTATTTTAGCTTCCGGTTTTTCAGAAGGCTGAACTGGAATAAAGTTGATCGTGCCACCCAGACTATCATACCAACGATCAGTTGGATTGCCAGGGCCGAAAATTACATTAGTTCCCGAGAGCAGTGTGCCCATCGGAATTTCGGTCGAATGCCAGCCCGTACCTTGAATCAAACTATTTAACGGAATGCCATCAAGCAGCACGGTAATGCCATTAGTCTCCAAATCACCTGGCACCGAATTCCAACCAACCTTCACACCACGCATTGAAACCGTCGAACGGGCGGTACCACTGGTAGAATTATAACCGCTGATTGTCACTTCCGGCGTTGCCGTCAAGGTTTGCAACCCCGAGGTTTGCGGCGTGAATAAATCAGTTTTATCTTTGCTAATCGTGGTTACTGCCTGGCTCTGATGCTGAATTGTTTTTTTATCCATCACCTTGCTTGCAAAACCAGTATCGGTCGCATTTACCGTGGTCGCCGTCGCACTAACGGTACCGGCATCAACGGTTTGCGCTGTCGCTGGCGAAATATATGTCAACGCCAAACCAGACATTAATAGCGGCGGTAATGCCACTCTCAGAGCTCGTAAGGAGCACGCACATGTCAACATTGCACGTATCGTCATCTCGCGCTTCGTCATCCCACGCATCATCGAAGGTCCCGTCATTCTAATAGCCCCTGTTCACACAAATATTGTCGCCGAAATTCCGAAGTATTCAGCTTGGGTGCGTCTGGTAACGAAGGCGCGCCACGACGACAATTTCAGTTTTGCGTCAGACCTGTGGCAAATCGGTTAAACGGCCAGCACTTCAGGTCCCAAGCGCCGATAATCAATGGCACCATTTTAGCGCGACACCGCCACGCCGCGGAAACGGTGTGGTTTTCTGCGGGAAACCGGGCTTTTTATGTGAAGATGCTGATGTCACAACACCTGGCCCAACATTACCAAATGATAAACTGATCTTGGAATTTTGTCACAGCGGTGTCATTCAACCGCTGCACGCGGTACTGGGTGATACTGCGGTTTAGTTTGGAATCTGAATCAACACCTTCAGACCGGGATGATTTTCGGCGAATGAGATTGTTCCACCATGCATATCTACGATAGCCTTGACTAACGCCAACCCAAGACCAGTACCCGGATTATGGCGCGACGCATCAAGCCTTACGAAGCGCTGCAGAACACGTTTGTGCTCGCTAGCGGGTATGCCAGGTCCCCGATCGGCAATTTCTACGGCCACGCCGCCAGCTGTGTTACGCCAAGCCTTAACCAATATATTCTCCCCAGAGGGCGAATACAGAATAGCATTTTCAATGACATTGACGAACATTTGCTCCAACAACTCCTGGTCTCCCGTCATGCAAAGTTGCACGTCAATCTCGGCGTGAACCATTTTATGGTCTGCTGCAGCGACGACCTTGAATGTCTCAACCATATCCTCAAGTAACGATGTCATATCAATCGGCACGAAATGTGTCCGCATTGAATGGGTTTCAACTTCGGCTAGTCTCAACATTGCAGAGAAAATACCCAGTACGGCGTCAACCTGTTCGATCGCCTCGTCAAAGCAAGTGTCGATTGAGGGATCATGCGTCATCGTCCGCGAAAGCTCCAGGTTATCGCGTAATCGCACCAATGGCGAACGTAGATCATGTGAAATATCATTACTGACCTGCTGAACATTTTGCATGAGTACTTGGATACGATCCAGCATCAGGTTCAAGCTGATAATGAGACGGTCGAATTCATCACCACTACCATCTTCATCAATCCGCCGCGCGAGATTACCAGCCATGATTTCATGGCTGGCCGAGGTGATCGCCTCGACCCGGCGCAACGCACTGCGTGCAGTGAAAAACCCCCCCGCCATACCGATGGCCAGAATACCGCCCACCAGGACCAGAAATGAATATGAGTAGAAATCGTTAAGAGCGACTAATTCGTTGGCTTTTTCGGCGATATATAAAACATCTCCATTTCCCAGTTTTATCGCCATGCCACGAATTGCCAACACATGCGACGGCAAGTTTAAACCGTCCCGAGCGATCAGTGTCTTGTAGACATTTAAGTTCTTTATCAGGCTGGCTGGAACAGCAACATTGCCAACCAGGGTCTTGCCAGACGGTTGCAGAAGTGCATAAAATAATCCCGAGGAATCTTTCAGTTCATCACGTATACTCGCCTCGATATCTGGCTCCGCGCCACTGGAATCAGCCATTATCTCGGCCTGCTCACTTTTGACCGCGCTATCAAGCTGCCCCTTGATGGTCGTCTCCGCCGCATAATAGATTACAGCCGAGATAACGACCGCGCCCAGACCGGAAATAATGGTCGTTTGTAAAGCAAGCTGAAATGCCTTGCTTTGAAACGCACGCAGGATCATCAACTTAGGCATGAGCTTCGATGCGATAGCCCCTTTGGCAAGTATGGATCAAGGCATCACAATTGCCGCTATCGATCTTATCGCGTAATCGGCTGATATGCGACTCCACAATCTTGGTGCCAGGAACAAAATGATAGTTCCATACTTTCTCAAGCAACAACTTGCGGGTAACGGCTTGCCCCTCGTACAGCATGAGAAATGCAAGAAGCTGAAATTCCTTTGGCGTCAGATCGACAATACGGTCGCCGCGCTTTACCTCGCGCGTTAGCCGGTCAAGTTCGAGATCGCCGACCTTGAAATGCATCTTTTGCCGGTTACCCGGCTGCCGGCGTACCAGCGCCCCAAGGCGCGCCTCAAGCTCGGCCAGCACAAAAGGCTTCACCAGGTAATCATCACCGCCTGCTCGCAGCCCCATCACGCGGTCATTTATACTGTCGAGAGCGGTCAGGAATAAGGCCGGGTAGTTTATCTTGGCCATACGCAATGTACGAAGCAGCGTCAGGCCATCTATCCCAGGCAGCATCCGATCGATGATCATAACGTCAAAAACCTGATCGGCCGCCATGAGTAATCCCACATGGCCATCGGCCGCCACCGTAACCTCGTATTGATACACGCCGAGGGCACGGCAGAGATAATCTGCCATTTTAACATCATCCTCGATCAGCAGAATCCGCAATGGCTCATTCCTTCATTGCGCGCAGGCCCATGAATCGTCGGCAGGGGTCTGGCCCTCCCCCCAATTTCACCCGCGCGATATGACACAACAGCTCCCACCAATACCCAACCCGCTGCTACAGCAGCCAACGGCTTTGAAGTGTGACAGATTTATGTCAATTTTAGCGGTAATGGCCTGAAAATTTTGGTCGCCCTGATATGGCAGAAGCAACAGGGCCGAGACAACCGCTTTTTACCGCGGTCTCTCGGCCCATCCGCTTTGTATCGCGAGCAAAAACCTATGTCCCCGACCTATGCCGGCGACATCGGAGCCGGCAATCCCGCTTAAATTTCTCCCCGCGACATCATGCCAGCAATATTATCCCCTTGCCGCACAGCCAGTGCAACAATCGTGAGCGTTGGGTTAACCCCGGCCCCCGTGGTAAATTGCGAACCATCCGAAATGAACAGATTTTTGATGTCGTGAGTCTGGCCATATTTGTTAACAACACCATCACGCGCATTTGCACTCATGCGGTTGGTCCCCAAATTATGAGTAGACGGATAAGGGGGAACTTCTGCAACCCGGGTCGCTCCCACAGCCCGATACACGGCGCCACCTTGTTTGAACCCATGGTTACGCATGGCAATATCGTTGGGATGATCGTCAAAATGCACGCTTGCAACCGGCATTCCAAATTTATCCTTGACCTTACCATCGAGCGTTACCCGATTTGTTTCCTGCGGCATGTCCTCACCGATGATCCACATTCCAGCAGTATTTGCGTAATCATCCAGCTTCGAGGTAAAGCTACGACCCCACGCGCCGGGGTCAAAAAATGCCGCGGCAAAAGGCAAGCCAAGGGAAATTGTTTCCATCTCATAGCCGCCCACGAAGCCCCGTTTTGGATTATTCACCGACTCATCACGGATAATCCCGGCCATCGTGGTGCCACGATACATATGCACGGGCTTTTCAAAACTGGCATACACGCTGCCGGTGGTATGACGCATATAATTGCGCCCCACCTGACCCGAACTGTTCGCCAACCCGTCAGGATATTTGCCCGACGCACTGTTGAGCAACAGACGAGGAGACTCCAGTGAGTTCCCGGCAACTGCAACACCGCGCGCCTTCTGACGCTGCATCACCCCTTTGGCATCGGCGTAGACCACGCCAGTCACCTTACCTGCGGCGTTGTGTTCGATATGAATCACCTGCGATAGCGGCCTGACTTCGAGATTTCCCGTGGCCTCACCTTTCGGGATTTCTGTGTAGAGGGTTGACCATTTGGCGCCGGATTTACAACCCTGAAAGCAAAAACCAATCTGCTCGCACGACCCACGCCCGTCGCGCGGCTGCGAGTTGATTGCCATGTTGCCGGTAAACACTGTTTTATAGCCAAGCTTTTGCGCGCCAGCCTGCATGACCTTAAAATTATTGTTGCCGGGCAAATGTGGAATACCGTTTGTGCCGTTTACCCCCATACGGTTTTCAGCGTTGGCATAGTAAGGCACCATTTCGTCGAGCGTAATCGGCCAGTCCAACAAATTGGCTCCGTCGATATCACCATAAGTAGTTTTGGCTTTAAACTCCCACTCACCAAAGCGTAACGATGCTCCAGCCCAATGGATCGAAGTACCGCCAACAGCTTTAACGATCCATGATGGCAGGTTAGGGAAATCCTTGGCGACCCGCCAGGAGCCAGAAGTCGTACGCGCATCGGTCCAAGCTAATTGCGAAAAACTCGGCCACTCATCGTTGACGAAATCTGGGATATTAAAGCGTGCGCCGGCTTCAAGCATCACAACTTTTACCCCCTTCTGGGCAAGTTCATTGCCAAGCGTACCGCCACCCGCGCCGGAACCGATGATAACGAAAACGGAATCATCACTTTGATCAAATTTTGCTAATGTCATTTCGATAGTCTCCGTTAGATAAATACCCGTATAGACTGCCTCGCTTTAACCAGTCTGATCAGCTGAGACTGTTCGGTAAAACCCGGCAAAAACCTCAGCGCTTGGCCGGAAAATACTTTACGTGGAGGGCAGCCAATCGATATCGTTGAAGCCGCGATGCAGATAGCCCCCATACTGGGCGGACGCTCCCTCATAGCCGAACTTTGGCCAGAGCTTCTTTTGGTTGTACAGCGAAACAACCAAATCAGCTCGCACCGCCTTGAAAAAGGCGCCAGGTTCAACAGCCTGCAGGATTGTGACCCGATCGGCCTCCGAGGCAACATCAATATAATTCGCACCGAAGCGCGCATTAGCCTCGGCATCTAACCCGACGACACCATCGGCAATTATCTGACGCTTCGCAACGTCGGCGGCGGCATCATCGTCCCAATGGGCAACAGCACTCCGGTAATAGGAATCACCAAGCTGGTCATGCGGATATGTATCACGCGCCATCAGGGTCAGCGTTGCCATCGCATGTGGCGAGAGTGTGCTGGCCTGCGCCCATGCTGCCTCTGAACCAAGTGTGGCGCCGCCTGCAAGAAGTGTTGCGGCGGGGGCCACCGTGGCGCTGGTCTGTAAAAACTGCCGGCGCGTCACTTTAACGCGGGCATCAACTTTTCTCATGGTCATACGGCGTTTCCTCTCATTGATGTTATTTGAAGCGTCCAGCTCTTTTTAAAACTTCGATTTTATAACCATCAGGGTCGGTGACGAAAAAAAATGTGCCAATCAACCTACCTTCATGTGACAAGTCTTTGACCGGGGTGCAGACGGCACCCATCGCCGAAATCCGCTCATGCACTGCGGCTACATCCTCGACCGAAACGGCAAGATGACCGTACCCGTTGCCTAAGTCGTACGGTGGATGGCCGTGATTAACCGTGAGCTCAAGCTCAAATGCCTGCTCAGCGTTCGAAAGATAAATGAGCGAAAAACTATCAAAGGCAATTTTTTCTGCAACTGAAAGCCCAAAGGCAGATTCATAGAATGCAACTGACCGCGCTTCATCGGCAACCCGGATCATACTGTGGATCATCTTCGCCATGTTATTTTCCGTCCACATAAAGAGGGGCCTGCTGCTTCAGATAATCAATGATTTCAGCACGAATAGCGGGATCAGGCTGCTGATAGGCCATATAGCTATCAGGCAAGACGCTAGCCGGATTCGCCAGATACGCATCCAGATGCTTTGCATCCCAGATAAAATTAGCCTTTGTGTAGTCTGGCGAGTAAGCAAAACCGGCAACACTGCCCACTTTACGTCCGTAAACATTTCCCAAATTTGGGCCTTGGCGCATCGGGTCTTTGGCGCTCATCGTATGGCAAACAGCGCATTGTGCGACGAACAAATCAGCCGGACTGTCAGCGCGTGAGACGACCGGCGCCATCACGAGCACAACCGCTACCACAAGGGGGATTTGCCACTTACTGACCAGCCGTAAAGACATGGACTGTTCTCCCAATATTTCGTTCTTAACGATTGGGATGATTGTAGTAACGGTGAGACGGCCCTGGGTAGTATTCCGTTAAGACAAAGCTGTTGATTTCAATCTAACGCAAAATTCATGAATATTTCGGCCGTTACGGCTCGTCTCTGTGGTGCTCCCGCCTTACGCGACCAAGCGGCGGGCGCTGACGTCCGCCAGATACAGCTCCCGGTTTTGCCGGTAATGCAGGCAGGTAACCCGAAGCAGTGAGGCAAAATTTTGAACTTTGCCCTGATCGAACAGGATCTCGTCGTGCAGGGTTGAAACAAAGCGGCCGAGAGACATACCCTCATGCCTCGCAATTTCTTCAAGGATCTCCCAAAAAGCGGCCTCCAGCCGGATAGATGTCGCGTGACCGTTAAGGCGAACCGCCCGTGTCTCGGCGGCGTATGTGGCGGCATCCTGGCGGCGAAAAATTCTGCACATGGCGTTTTTCCCTGCTCACTTTTACGAGATTAAACTCTTGCGTGATTAAGTAAGTATTTCCATGATTTTCGTAATATCTTTTCCAAAGATATGTCAATTTTTTAGTGCCCCGGATTTTCACGATTGTGGATAAACCCAGGTGGCCGGCCCCAGCAGCATGCCAATGAACAGCCTTGACCTGATGTCAGGAAAACTTGAACGCAAGGCCGCTGGCTTCTAACTTCGCCCGGGTTTCTGCCACGGCTCTCCGCGCGGCACCCACAGCGCCGGCGAGATAAC
This sequence comes from Acidocella sp., assembly GCA_027308685.1. GTDB lineage: Bacteria > Pseudomonadota > Alphaproteobacteria > Acetobacterales > Acetobacteraceae > Acidocella. The sequence continues at coordinate 34,830 of DAIDEE010000029.1, read as the reverse complement.
CAGGCTCCGACGGGCTGGTTTCACTGCCCGCCAACGCCAGCTTCTCACGCCACGGGCCAGTGACCCACAATGCATCGCCTGGCGATGGATGCCCGCCCATGGCGCGGTCCGCCAGCGTTGCCGTCAACGGGTCAGCCGCCCAGTCCTTGAAGAGGGTTGCCCGCGGGGTCTGTGCCTCTGCGCCAAAAACCCGCGCGAGTTGGTCGAGGCAGGCTTGGGTCAATGAAGTTTCGCCGATCGCCGCCCGGTGTTCGGCTCCCACACCGATAAATCCAAACAATGCGGCCGCACCGGCTGCCGTTGAGGCATCGTGCATTTCAGCCATCGGCCCCACCATGCTTTGCGCTGTGCCCGATAATCCGGCCTCCCGCCAGAACGGGCGGTCGTAAATGGCCACGAACTTAGCGTGCGGCGCCATCCAGGTCGGCGTATCACGCCAGCGCTGCGCGGTTGCTGCCGCCTGGCCGGGCGTAAAAGTAACCGTGGCCTCCAGCAACCGGGGCGGTAAAGCGGCGATCACCTGCTGGGTTCTTATCATCTCGGTCGTGCCATCGGCCCGCTTGAGCGTGAGCACCACGCCATCGCCTGACAAAGCCATCGCCGTGAGGCGCGTCTCAAGCCATATATGCTGAATTGGCAGACTGTGCGCCAGCGCCCGCACCAGGGCACCAGTGCCGCCTACCAGGCGCAAGGACTGCTGATCTTGCCCCGCACCGCGATAACGCTGGAATGTCTCGCGCGACATGCGCTCGATAATCACATCACCATCGCTGCTTTGACCAAAGGCCGAAAGCCCCAATTCCTCGACCAACGCGCCAATTGCCGGCTGGGTGTGCGGCCAAAACCAGGAAGGGCCGAGGTCAAACCCATCTTCGCTCGGATGCCCATCCTTGTCGACCGTGATGATGCGGCCGCCGAGGCGGTTGCGCGCTTCAATCATGACAAACGAGACCTCTGCCGCCATCAACAAACGCGCGGCACACAGCCCAGCCAAGCCACCGCCGATAATCGCTACTGAACCCTCAGCCATGCCCCCAACCTTCAATCAAGTACTTGCCCCACCCCTAACGATGCCACGAGCATAAGGCTGTCCCGTCATGACACAAAACCATCTCACGCTGCCGGCGTGTGGTGTCAAAATACTTCAATCTATCAATGGGTTGAAAGTGATGGCGTCCCGTAGGGGATTCGAACCCCTGTTACCGCCGTGAGAGGGCAGCGTCCTGGGCCTCTAGACGAACGGGACGAGGCACGCCCTGCCTACCCCCAGCCCCGGCAGGGGTCAAGCCGGGGCGGCGTCGGTGATGAAGAACCCGGCGGTGACCCGGCCGTTCCAGCTTTCCGCCCGCAAATGGCCGGCCAGATGCAAGGGCGCCCCGCCGACTCGCGATAGGGCGCTCGCCAGTTCATCCTCCTTGGCGCGAAACAGCAGCGCTTTCAGCCGGGCTCCGCCCTCACCTTCAACCATCACCCGAATGGTCGCGGCATCCTTTCCAATCCGGTCAGACTTCACCACGCGCACTCTGGGCAGCACGAACAAAGGCTCCTCATTACCGTTGCCGAACGGGCCTAGCTTACCCACCATCTCGGCCAGTCCGGCATCGGCGCCTGCCACCGCCAGCACCGCCTCCAGGGTCAGGTCAGTGGCGCTCGGCAGGGTGCTGGCCTGTGCCAGGCGTTCATCGAGAAACGCATGAAACGCAAGCACGTCTTCCGCCGCCAGCCCAAATCCGGCAGCCATCGCATGACCCCCACCAGTTTTCAAAAGCCCCGACTGCCGCGCCGCGATCACGGCCGCTCCTAAATCCACGCCCGGCACCGACCGGCCCGAGCCCTTGGCAACACCATCGGCAATGCCCGCCACCAGCGCCGGACGGTTGAATTTTTCTTTAATCCTTCCGGCAACAATGCCAACCACGCCAGTGTGCCAGTCAGCTTGCGCCACTAAAACAACCGCGTGCCCGGCGGCAATCTGCGCCTCGGCCAACGCCATTGCGGTTTGCAAAATGCCGGCTTCAACGGTCTGGCGCTGCCGGTTCACGGTATCGAGGGTGTTGGCTAAGTCAGTGGCCTCTCCAACATCATCCGCCAGCAACAGCCGAAGGCCCATATCGGGCTCAGCAATGCGGCCAGATGCGTTAATGCGGGGGCCTAGGGCAAACCCGCAATTCATCGCGGTAGGGGCGTTGCTCAACTTTGCCACGTCCAATAACGCCGCGATGCCGGGGCGGTTACGCTTGGCCATCACCCGCAAGCCTTGCGCCACAAACGCCCGATTCAAGCCAGTCAGCGGCATCACATCGCAAATCGTCGCCAACGCCACCAAATCCAGCAACTCGCGCAAATCAGGCTCGGCACGGCCCGCAAAAAACCCGCGCCCCCGCAAAACGCGCAGCAGCGCGATACATCCCATAAACGCCACCGCCGTTGCGCAAATGTTGCCTAATCCAGACTCACAATCCAGCCGGTTGGGGTTCACTAAAGCGGCAATCTGCGGCGGCAACCCCTCCGATTTATGATGATCAAACACCACCACATCAGCGATGTTATGCAGTGGCGCAAACGCATCATGGCCGGTGGTTCCGCAATCCACGCAAACAATCAATCGCGCCCCGCGTTCGGCCATGCTGCGCAACGCCGCGGTATTCGGCCCGTAGCCTTCCAAAATCCGGTCGGGCACATGGTGCAAAACCTGGCAACCCAGGCCACGCAAAACGCTCACCATCAGGGCAGCACTGCACGCACCATCCACATCGTAATCGCCGAACACGCCAACGCAGGCACCGGCCTGCACAGCATCCGCCAAACGCGCCGCCGCTTTATCCATATCCTGCAAACGTGAAGGGTCAGGCAGCAACGCCCGCAAAGTGGGGTCGAGAAAATCCGGTGCCTGTGCGAGCGTAACCCCCCGACCGGCCAGCAGCCGGCCCACCAATTCCGGCACGCCCAATTGCTGCGCGATCGCCTGACCAATCCGCTCTTCCACCGGGCGCCAAACCCACCGCCGTCCCGTCAGGCTTTTTTCAACGCCTAAGGCCGTCAAAAAACTCAGTCCGGCGACCATGTTTTAGTATCGAAATTATGATGCGCTTCCACATAGCGTACCGTGCCAGATTTACTGCGCATCACGATCGAATATGTCACCGCCTTGCTGCCAGTACGATGCACGCCGCGCAGCATCGGGCCGGTGGTTACGCCAGTGGCGGCAAACATCACATCGCCCTTGGCCATATCAGCGGTATTATAAATCCGGTGCGGGTCGGTAATGCCCATGCCGCGCGCCCGCTCAATCTGTCCCTCATCCTCAAACAGCAACCGGCCCTGCATCTGCCCGCCGATACAACGCAAAGCAGCCGCCGACAGCACGCCCTCTGGGGCGCCACCCGAGCCAAGATAAATATCAATGCCGGTGTCGGGCTGCGACACCGCAATCACCCCGGCCACATCGCCATCGCCGATCAACACAATCCGCGCCCCGGCTTCCCGGCATTTGGCGATGATCTCCTCATGGCGCTCGCGCTCCAGCATGCACACCATCAAATCCGAAATATCGCATTTTTTAGCCTGCGCCAGGCTACGCAAATTCTGCCCCACCGAAGCATCGAGCGAAACGACACCTTCGGGCAGCCCGCCGCCCACCGCAATTTTATCCATATAAATATCTGGCGCATGTAAAAAATTGCCATGCTCAGCCAGCGCGACAGTCGCAATAGAATTAGGCGCACCCTTGGCTGTAATGGACGTGCCCTCCAAGGGGTCCACCGCGATATCCATCGCAGGACCACCCATGCCGACTTTCTCGCCGATATACAGCATCGGCGCTTCGTCCATCTCACCTTCGCCGATCACCACCGTGCCATCAATGGCCACCGTATCGAACGCCTTGCGCATGGCCTCCACCGCCGCACCATCGGCTTCGTTCTTTTTGCCCCGGCCAATCCAGCGCGACGCCGCCAAAGCTGCCGCCTCGGTCACGCGCACGAGTTCCAGTGCCAGGTTACGATCCCAAATATCTTCCGGCTTCCTGTTACCCATTTTGAGTTTCCTTATTGTTAATTGGCTTCAATGCGAATCAGCGCCGGGGTTTCCAAAACCGAGTCCAATTGGGAAATCCTGGCAATGGCCTGCATGATGGCCGCTTCGTTGGTCTCATGCGTCACCAGCACAATCGGCACCGCCTCGCCTGGCTTGCGGCCGTGCTGCAGCATCGATTCCAATGAAATTCCGTGGTCGCGCAAAATTGCCGTCACATCGGCCAGCACACCAGGCTGATCCACCACCATCAGGCGCATAAAATACGGCCCAACATGCGCCGCCATCGGCACCACCGCCGCCGCCGACAACGCTGCTGCCTTGGCTCCCCAAACCGGAACGTTGTTGCCACGCGCTATATCAATCAAATCCGCCACAACCGCTGAAGCGGTTGGTCCTCCACCGGCACCGCGCCCTTGCAAAAATACCGTTCCAACAAAATCACCTTCCGCCAGCACCGCATTGAACACGCCATCAACCGCCGCCAACAGCGCTTCCTTCGGCACCATGGCCGGATGCACCCGCACCGAAACCCCCGCTGGCGTTTCCCGCGCGATACCCAGCAATTTAATCCGGTAACCCAGTTCTTCGGCAAAGCTGATGTCCAACGCGCTCACACGGCGGATACCTTCAATATGCACGGCGTCAAAATCTACCAAGCGGCCAAAAGCCAGCGCCGCCAAAATTGCGAGCTTATGCGCGGCATCAATCCCATCGATATCGAAAGACGGGTCGGCTTCCGCGTAACCCAGTCTCTGCGCATCGGCCAGCACATCATGAAAATCACGTTTCTCTTCGCGCATCACGGTAAGAATGTAATTGCAGGTGCCGTTCAAAATACCAGCCACCCGGGAAATTTTATTCCCAGCCAACCCCTCACGCAGCGCCTTGATGACCGGAATTCCACCTGCCACGGCAGATTCAAACCCCAACGGCACCCCGGCTTTTTCCGCCGCCAGTCCCAACGCCGCCCCATGCACCGCCAGCAGCGCCTTGTTCGCCGTCACCAGCGGCTTGCCCGCCGCCAGGGTGGCCTCTGCCAGTTCCCGCGCTGTGCCTTCAGAGCCACCGATCAGCTCCACCACCACATCCACATGCGGGTCATTCGCCAGGCCCACAGCGTCACTGTGCCAGCCAAACCCTTCCAGCGAGACGCCCCGGTCGCGGGTTTTATCACGCGCCGACACAGCAGTAACCGTAATCTTCCGCCCCGCCCGCGCCTCGATCAACGCCGCATTATCATGCAGCAGTTTGACCACGCCCGCGCCCACCGTGCCGAGCCCGGCAATGCCGATTTGTAAGCTGTGTTTCATACTGAGGCGCCGTCGAGCGTCTCATCAACCGGCCCACCGTTATCGGCGAGCAGGAAGCCCCGGATATTACGAATCGCTTGGCGCAGCCGGTGATTATTTTCCACAAACGCTATCCGCACATGGCCATCGCCATACTCGCCAAACCCGATGCCTGGCGCCACCGCCACCTTGGCTTTTTCAAGCAGTAGTTTGCTGAACCCAACGCTGCCCAGATGCGCAAAACGCGGCGGAATCGGCGCCCAGGCGAACATCGAGCCTTGCGGGATCGGCAAATCCCAGCCGGCGCTCATCAGTCCCTTCACCACAATATCGCGGCGCTCCTTATAAATTTCGCGCACCTCGGCCACGCAATCCTGCGGGCCATTCAGCGCCGCCGTCGCCGCCACCTGAATCGGGGTGAATGCACCGTAATCGAGATACGACTTCATCCGCGCCAACGCCGAGATCAACCGCGGATTGCCCGCCGCAAATCCCATCCGCCAGCCCGGCATCGAATAGGTTTTCGACATCGAGGTGAATTCCACCGTAATGTCCTTCGCCCCCGGCACCTGCAGCACCGATGGCGGCGGCTTGCCGTCGAAATAAATCTCGGCGTAGGCAAGGTCGGAAATAATAAACAAATCATGCCGCTTCGCCAGCGCCACCAAATCCTTATAGAACTCCAACTCGGCCATATGCGCGGTCGGGTTCGAGGGGAAGTTCACAATCAGCGCGGTCGGCTTAGGCACCGAATGGCGCACCGCCCGATCAATCGCCTGCAGCATCTCATCACCCGGTTCCGCCGGGATCGAGCGCACCGAAGCGCCCGCGATGATGAAGCCAAACTGATGGATCGGGTAGGACGGGTTCGGCACCAAAATGGTATCGCCTGGACTGGTAATGGCAGCGGACAGGTTCGCCAGCCCCTCTTTTGAACCCAAAGTCGCGATCACCTCGGTCTCGGGGTCCAATTTCACCCCAAAGCGGCGGTCATAATAACCGGCCAACGCGCGCCGCAGGCCGGGGATGCCCTTGCTGGTGGAATAGCGATGGCTACGCGGGTCAGCCACGGTCTCGATCAGCTTGGCCACAATATGCGGAGGCGTCGGGCTATCGGGGTTGCCCATGCCCAAATCAATAATATCCTCGGCGGCCGCGCGCGCCTTGGCCTTGGCCTGATTGACCTCGGCAAACACATAGGGCGGCAGACGGCGGATACGATGGAATTCTTCGGTCATGGAAAACTCTCTCAAGGCTAGAACAGGCGAAGACACAGAGTGCGGTCGTTTCAGGTTTGCGCCCTTGCGCGAGCCTGAAACGTGAATCGCCCTCCGAAACAAAATTAGAGCATGATCGCACGTAGAGCGATCATGCTCTAATAAACCAGTTGCACAAAGCCGCCAGACCCGGCGGCAGCGGCGCTCAAAACAATCGTCGCGGGCGGTACGCCATCGGCGGTCAGCGCATCGGCAATCGCCCGGGCACGGCGAAGCGCTAGGTCCAGCGACCCATCATCTGGCTCCTCGGCGGCTTGCTCGCCAAACCCGCCAGCCAGCACTTTGGCTGAACCCCGGCCGGCGATAAATTGCTTGATTTGCATAAGTGTTGCGGTACTGAGAATCGCCGAGCCGGGCTGAAACCCTACCGCCACCGGCACGCCATCATGCGGTTTGGGCGGTGCCACCGGCGGTGGGGAGGGAATCCGCCGCACAGCAACAGATGATGACGGCACGCTCACTCCAGGCAGGGCGGGCGGCGGCGGCGGGGCGACAGGGAGTGCTAAACCGGCCAAAGCCGCAGGGTTCGGCTCAGTTGCGGCAATCATCGGGCTGTTTTCATTCAAACGCGCCGCCAGCGCCGCCTGTTGGGCCGGGCTCAAAGGCACCGGGGCAGCAGGCACCGAGGCTAGATTCGGGTAAGGCAAATCAGCACCCGGCGGGGCTTGCCGCGGCTGATCAATCGCGCCACCCTGAACGTCATGGTAAATGCCCACCGGGGTGCTACAGCCCCCCAAGGTCAGTGCCATCACTACCGAAACGCCGCCTACCAACCTTATCTTGCTTAACAAAAAAGCCTCGATCATGCAGTTTGCCCCCTATCTGCCTCAGATCAGCGGCCACGGAAAGGATCGCTAATGTCCAAGTCGCCAACGCCCGGTGAACCGGGCGATATCATGCTGCCAGACCCCGCACTTGTCACCCGTTCAATGGCCGATGTCGCCAGCCGCTCGCAGCGCCTGGTGAATGACTGGATCAAGCGCCAGACCAAGGAGGGCATGGCGCTCGACCCCTTGAACATCGGCGGCGCCTTCACGGAAATGACTGCCCGGCTGATGGCCAACCCTGGTGCCTTATTCGAGGCTCAGTTGCATCTGTGGCAGGACTACCTGACGCTCTGGCAGCACACCACCAAACGAATCATGGGCGAAGCGACCACGTCGGTGATCGAGAGCGACCCGCGCGACAAGCGCTTTGCCGACGAGGCCTGGAAGCAGAATGAGATTTTCGACTTCATCAAGCAGTCCTATCTCCTATCCGCCCGCTATATCAACGATGTCGTCACCAAGGCCGAAGGGCTAAACCCGAAAAACGCCCAGAAGGTGGATTTTTACGCCCGCCAGTTTATCAGCGCCCTGTCGCCCTCCAACTTTGTCCTCACCAACCCCGAGGTGCTGCGCAAAACCCGCGAGACCGGTGGCGAAAATCTCATTCGCGGCCTCAATAACCTGCTAAGCGACCTGGAGCGCGGCAACGGCAACCTGCGCATCAAAATGACCGACACAGAAGCCTTCGAAGTGGGAGGCAACATCGCCGTCTCCGAGGGCAAAGTGGTGTTCCAGAATGATCTGATGCAGCTCATTCAGTACAGCCCCGCCACCGAAACCGTACTCACCCGCCCGCTGGTGATTTTCCCGCCCTGGATCAATAAATTCTACATCCTGGACCTGCGCCCCAAAAACTCGCTGGTGCGTTATCTGATAAGCCAGGGCCACACGGTTTTCATGGTAAGCTGGGTCAACCCGGATGCTTCACATGCCGAGAAAAATTTTGACGATTACATGACCGACGGCGTGTTCGCTGCCCTCACCGCCATCGAGAAAGCCACCGGCCAGCGGCACGTCAACGCCATCGGCTACTGCCTCGGCGGCACACTGCTGGCCTCCTCGCTCGCCTACATGAAAAATCAGGGCGACGATCGCATTAAATCCGCCACTTTCTTCGTCACCCTCACCGACTTTACCGACGCCGGCGAACTCGCCGTGTTTATCGACGAGACGCAAATCGCCGCGCTCGAAGAAAAAATGACCCGGCAAGGTTATTTGGAGGGCGGCGACATGGCCGCCAGCTTCAACATGCTGCGCGCCAATGATTTAATTTGGAGCTTTGTGGTCAATAATTATTTGCTCGGCAACGAACCCTTCCCGTTCGACCTGCTATACTGGAATTCCGACGCCACCCGCATGCCGCCCACAATGCACTCCTTCTACTTACGCAACATGTACCAGAAAAACCTGCTGATTCAACCTGACGGTATTGCAATGAAGGGTGTGCCGATCGATTTACGCGACATCGACATCCCCACCTACTTCCTGTCCTGCCGGGAAGACCATATCGCGCCCTGGAAAAGCACCTATCAGGGCGCACTGACCATGGGCGGTAAAAACCGTTTCGTGTTGGCTGCCTCCGGCCATATCGCCGGCGTGGTGAACCCGCCTGAAAGCGGCAAATATAATCATTTCATCAACCAAAACCTGCCGGAAAACCCCGACGACTGGTTTGAGGGCGCCACCGAAGTTGCCGGCTCCTGGTGGCCGGACTGGCAGCATTGGGTGACCAGCTTCGACAAAACCTTGGTCCCCGCCCGCATCCCCGGCAAAGGTAAACTCAAAGCTATCGAACCAGCGCCGGGTTCCTACGTGAAGGTGCGCATCTGAAGTGACTGCGGTTGTCGTGATGATCCTGCCGCCGCGTGAGTTATTTTCAACCACGGCGGCAGGCGCCATCGCGCTGGTGGTTGAGCGGCTGGCGCGGGCGACCCCGGGTGCCATCGTCATCGGGCCGCCTCATAAAGGTGAGCGTTTCCCCGGCGTGGCGTTTCGGCCGGTCAGCAATCTCCTCAGTATTTTGCGGGAGATTAAACGCTGCCGCCCCGCCATCGTAGAGGTGCACCAGAAGCCGCGCCTGGCCCTGCTGATCGCCAAGCTGTTTCCAAGCATGCGGGTGTTATTATTTTTGCATAATGACCCACTGACCATGCGGGGCCTGAAGTCACCTTTTGAGCGGCGCTTGATGTTGCGGCATGTACATCAGGTTATCTGTGTCTCGGGCTACCTCAAAAGCCGTTACATGCAAGGTCTCAGCGGTCTCGGCCCCGCAGTGCTGCACAACCCCCTCACCCTGGCCGCCATGCCAACCCGCGCCGCCATTCGCACGCCCGAAATTCTGTTCGTGGGCCGCATGGTTGACGACAAAGGCCCGGATATTTTCATCGCCGCCTGTGCACTGGCACTACCGCATTTGCACGGCTGGTCCGCCCGCATGATCGGCGGTGACCGCTTTGGACCAGATAGCCCCGAGACCCCTTATGTCATCTCCATGCGCGGCCAGGCCGCCGAGGCGGGTATTCATCTCACCGGGCCGTTACCACACCGGCAGACGCTGGCCGCGATGGCGGCGGCGGAGATTGCCGTGGTGCCCTCACGCTGGGCCGAGCCATTCGGCCTGACCGCACTGGAAGCCCTGGCGAACGGCGCCGCGCTGATCACCACCCGCCAGGGCGGCCTGCCTGAAGTGGCGGGGGAAGCCGCCCTTTATGTGCCGGCCGACGACGCCAATGCGCTGGCCGATGCGATGGTGAAACTGGCGCAAAATGCCGGTTTACGAGGCGGTTTACAGGCTGCTGGTTTCGCCCAGGCCAAATTGTTCGACACGCCAGTTATTGCTGCCGCGCTGATGCACTTGCGAAATGCCCACCCGGCGTTATGAACCCCGGCATGAAGCTACCTGGCACCAAAACATTGCAGAATATCGCCCTGGTCGCCACGCTGCTGGTGCCACTGGGGCTACTGCACGCCTTTGTGCTGGCGGAAATATGTATTGCCATCACCGATAGTCTGTTCCTGGCGCAATGCTGGCAGACACGCAGTTTCGCATGGGCACGCCAACCCTGGTTTATCGCCGCACTGATCTGGTGGGGCTGGCTGGTCGTTTGCACAATTCCTTGGCCGGGCTTCACCACGGCCGGCTGGCTGATGGGCGTGGCACAGGCATTTGTCATCATCCGGTTGTTGGTATTCGCCGCCGCCTTGCAAAACTGGGTGCTGACCAGCCCCAAAGCCCGCCGCACACTTTGGCTGGTGCTGGCACTCTCGGTATTTTGGATCGGCCTACAGAGCTGGCAGCAATACCTCACGGGCAACAATATTTTTGGCGACCCGCGCTGGGCTGACGGTTCGTTAACCGGCCCGTTCTGGAAGCCGCGCGCCGGGGCAGTTTATGGCCATGTGATGATCGTGGCCATCCTCGTTCCGGTGATGGTGTTGCTGTCACGCCCCGGCCGCATATGGCGGATCGCCGGGATCGCGTTGACTGCACTGGCCGCGATAACCTCAATTTTAATCGGCCAGCGCATGGGGTCGGCGTTTACTTTGTTCAGCCTCGTCCTGGCCGGTTTGTTGCTGCGGCCGTTACGCCGCGCAGCGGGCGTGGCTTTTGTGGTGGCAATGCTGGCATTGCTGGCCACCCCCATCATCTCGCCACCCACCCATGCCAAGCTGGTCGGTGAAACCACCACCAACATGCATCATTTCAGCCAAAGCCCCTATGGCGAGCTTTATACCAGAGCCACCGTCATGGGCCTTGCCTCGCCCTGGCATGGCTGGGGCTACAACGGCTTCCGCGAATTTTGCCCGCAGGACCAGTTCGGCGGCGGCATTGCCACTTTGAATATTCCACCTACCCAAATCGGCCTTGGGGCCTGCAACCTGCACCCGCATAATTTCTATGTGGAAGCCTTCGTCGATGCTGGGTTTCCGGGGCTGATTTTGTTCATCATCCTGAACCTCACCTGGTTGTGGGCGTTGTGGCGGGGCATCTGGCAGGGCCGCGATACGCTGCGGGTTGCACTGTTCATCGGGGCCCTCACCTTCATCTGGCCGCTCGCCTCGACCGATGAATTTCCCGCCCTTTACATGTCTGGCTGGTATTTTTTGATGCTTGGACTTGGCCTCGCGCTACCCTACATCAAGCCCGACACAACCGGACGAGAGACTGAACATGCCTGACCTGATTCCCGTTACCATCCTCACCGGCTATCTCGGCGCCGGCAAAACCACGCTTCTCAACCGTATCCTCACCGAGCAGCACGGCAAAAAATACGCCGTCATCATCAATGAATTCGGTGAACTGGGGGTTGATAACGACCTGGTGGTGGATTCTGATGAAGAAGTTTTCGAGATGAACAACGGCTGCATCTGCTGCACCGTGCGCGGCGATTTGATCCGTATCATCGGCGGGCTGATGAAGCGCGCGCAGAAGTTCGATGGCATCATCGTCGAGACTACCGGCCTCGCCAACCCGGCCCCGGTGGCACAGACGTTTTTCGTCGATGAAGATGTGAAAGCCAAAACCCGGCTGGATGCGATTGTGACGGTGGTGGATGCCAAGCATCTGCTGGCGCGTTTGGATGATTCACCCGAAGCCGCTGACCAGATTGCGTTTGCTGATGTGATCGTGCTGAACAAGCTGGATTTAGTGACGCCGGAGGAATTGGCGAGCGTTGAAGCCCGCATCCGCAGCATCAACCGCTATGCGGAAATTCATCACGCCACCCGCGGCAATGTCGATGTCACCAAATTGCTGGGGCTGAATGCGTTTGATTTAGGCCGAGTGCTGGAATCGGTGCCGGATTTTCTGGATGAGGATTCCCACACCCATAATGAGCATCTGAACTCGATCAGCCTGTCTCTTGATGCCCCGCTTGACCCTGAGAAATTCAACATCTGGATCGGCCATATTCTGCAAACCCAGGGGCAGGATATTTTACGAACCAAAGGGATATTATCCTACAAAAACGAAGACCGCCGCTTTGCGTTTCAAGCCGTGCACATGATCGCCGATGGAGATTTTGTGGCGCCCTGGAACGCCACCGACAAGCGCACCAGCCGCATCGTGTTTATCGGCCGCGACCTCAACCGCCCGCAGTTGCGCCGTGGTTTTGAATCCTGCGCCGCCTGAGCTGATCATGAACGATCTCGATGCGCTGCTGAACGCCCGCGGGGTGAGCGAAAATCTCGGTGCCAATATCATCACCGGGGTTTTCAACCGTTTAGGCAGCCATGCCGCGTTTGCGCTGGGCGATGGCAGCTTGCGGCTCAGCGATGGTAAGGGCTGGAGTCGCATCAACGCGCACGAGGGCGCGGTGTTGGCGCTAGCGCCCGATAGCACGGTCAGTGGTTTTCTCAGCGGCGGCGATGATGGCAAGTTGCAGCGCGTGAGCATTGAGGGCAGTCTCACCGAAATTGCCTCCTTTGGCATGAAATGGGTCGACAATATCGCCTCGTTCGCGCACCCGAAATCCGGCCTGCTGGCCTGCTCGGTGGGAAAATTCGTGCATCTGTTCAACGCTGATGGTAGCAAGCTGCGCAGCCTGGCCCACCCATCAACAGTTTCGGGCATTGCGTTCGATGCCAAAGGCAAGCGCATCGCCGCCTCGCATTACAATGGCGCGTCACTATGGTTCACCGCCTCAACCTCCGAGACGCCGCGATTTTTTGAGTGGAAAGGCAGCCATTTGGGAATCGCTATTCATCCGCTCGGCGAGGCGATTGTCACCTCGATGCAGGAAAACGCCCTGCATGGCTGGACCTTGCCCGACGGCAAGCACATGCGCATGAGCGGCTACCCGAGCAAAACCGAGAGCTTCGGCTTCACAAAATCCGGCAAATGGCTCGCCACAGGTGGTGCCGATGCGATTGTGTTATGGCCGTTTTTCGGCGGCGGGCCGATGGGCAAGCCGGCGGTGGAACTAGGCATGAGCGATGGCGCGTTCATCAAGCGCATCGCCTGCCACCCGGAATTTGAAGTGGTGGCGGCTGGGTTTGATGATGGCTCGGTGATTGTGGCGGATATTGTAAAGGAAAAAATCCTGCCGGTGTGCGGGCCAGGGCGCGGTGCGATCACCGCGCTGGCGTGGAATGCTTCAGGCTCGCATCTGGCGCTTGGGACTGAGAGCGGGTTTGCCGCACTCGTGGATTTTTCGCGGCAAGGATGAAGGTTACACGTGTCACAATTTGACGCGTTGCGTTTTATAACGCCATGTTAATATAAGTTATTTTGTCAAAATCCGCCAAAAAAACTTTACGACTCCCACACTGGGTCCTTCAGCCGCTTCACAAACTCCGCATGCTTCTGCAACGCCTCATTGCTCACCACAATCGGCCTCGGCGTGCGGGTGGCGCTGCGCTCATATTGCGTGAAGGCCAGTGCCTGCTCGGTTTCCAATGTCAGCCCGCGCTGGCGGCCGCCGGTAAGTTCGACATAAACTTCCGCCAGCAACTTGCAATCCAGCAACGCATTATGTGTCGTGCGGGCCGAGAGGTCGATCTCGAAGCGGCGGCACAGCGCATCAAGGCTATTGGGCATGCCGGGGAAGCGTTTTTTAGCGAGCACCAGAGTATCCACCATGCGATCATAGCCCAGGGCCGGTTTGCCGATGCGGGCAAGTTCGGCATCGATGAACCCAAAATCGAACGGCGCGTTATGCGCCACCAATTTCGAATCACCAAAGAATTCCAGCATTCTATCTGCAATCTCAGCAAATTTTGGTTTGCCTTCCACATGGAAATTGGTAATGCCGTGCACCCGCGTGCTCTCGGTGGGGATATCGCGCTCGGGGTCCAGCAGCGCATGAAACTGATTTTCCGTCGGCAAATCATTGATCAATTCAATCGCGGCAATTTCAATCACGCGGTCGCCGGTCAGCGGGTCGAGGCCGGTGGTCTCAGTGTCAAATAATACCGAACGGCTCATAGCCCCAGCTCCTTGAAAACACGATGCACAGCACGCACCGTGTTGAATTTTGAAAGCCCGGTGTGGATGACATAATCCGCCAGAGCGCGCTTTTGTTTGTCGGGCATCTGGCGGGCGATGATAGTTGCAATCTGCTCGATATCCATAATCCCTCGCGACAGCACACGGGCGATTTGTACATCCAGCGGTGCTGAAACCACAATTGTTTTATTCACCCGCAGTTGTGCGCCGGTTTCAAATAGCAAAGGAATATCCAGCAACACCGCCTTGGCACCCGCCCGGAACGCCTGGGCACGGAACAGCGCCTCCTCGCGGTGCACCAGCGGATGCATGATCTGCTCCAGCCGGCGCATGGCGGCATCATCATCCAGCACAATATCTCGCAAAGCCGCCCGGTTGAGGACGCCATGTTCCACCGTGCCGGGAAACGCCGCGTTCAGCAGCGGGATGGCCTTACCGCCTGGGGCTTGCAATTTATGCACGGCATCGTCGGCATTGAAGGACGGCACACCGAGGCTGGCGAACATTTTGGCGACCGTGGATTTGCCCATGCCGATCCCGCCGGTAAGGCCCAGCACCAGCACTTAAAGCAAATCCCCGGCGGCGATGCGGTACAATTCATCGTCAACATCCGGGGTAACGCCAAACCAAGCGGCAAAGCCAGGCACCGCCTGGTGCAACAGCATGCCCAGCCCGCCGACGGTTGGCAGACCAAGTGATTGCGCTTGGTTCAGCAGAGCGGTTTGCAGAGGCACATATACGATGTCCGCCACCACTAAATGTTTCGGCGCGGTCGATAAATCCATCTCCAGCGGCGGCTGTTTGGTCATGCCAAGCGAGGTGGTGTTCACCAGCAATGCATAATCGGCCAAGGCGGCTTCGCGCTGCGCCCATTCAAGAGTTTTAGCGCCGGATAATACCTGGCCCAGCGCGGCGGCACGCTCGGAGGTGCGGTTGCAGATGGTGACGCTGGCACCTTCATCCTGCAGGGCCGCACCGATGGCGCGGGCAGCCCCGCCTGCCCCCAAAATCAGCGCCGGGCCAGCCGCGGGGTTAACGCCGTGGGCACGTAAATTGGCAATGAAACCGGCGCCGTCGGTGTTCGACCCGGTGATTTTACCGTCCTTGAAAACCAAAGTGTTCACCGCCCCGGCGCGGGCAGCGCTGGGGTCCACCACGTCGCACAGCGCGAACGCGGCTTCCTTGTGCGGGATGGTGACGTTTGCCCCAGCAAATCCGGCCTGGACCAAGGCCCGCACCACGGCGGGGAAATCTGCCGGAGCGACGGCCAACGGCACATAAGCGCCGTCAATATTATAGCGTGCCAGCCAGGTGCCGTGCAGCCTGGGAGAGCGGGAGTGAGCCACCGGCCAGCCGATAACACCGGCAAGCCGGGCAGAGCCGGTTAGGAGTCGCATGGCGCAACCGGACCACGCCGCAGCGAGCTTGCCAAGAGCAAGGCCAGGATGACCGGCACCGCGACAGCCACCGGCGGCAGCCAGAGCACCAGTCCGGGGACAATCCAGGCGGCCAGAAACAATGGTTTCTCGCCTGGCGCGAACCCCGTGACGAGGCGGTCTTGTACCAGCAGGGCCACCGCCAGGGCGGCGCAGAGTAAATCGTAACTATGCAGATACGGGCTGGCGAGCACCGCCAGTATCAATACCGGGGCGGGTTTTTTCACTAAGGCCGCCAAAATGACCGCTGCCAGTGACACCAGACCCTGGGCCGTAAAGGCAGCCGCCACGCCGAGCGGGCGGGTGGCAGCGAATACGCTGACCAGGCCGTTGAAAAAATCCGCCGGTTGGCCGGTGGTGAGCACCGAAGTCATCGTCGGGCGGGTGATGTGCCAGAATTGTACCCACGGCTGCGGCCCAAACGCCCAAAGCGAAGCCGCCGCCAGCAGCAGCGCCGCCAGCGTGGCGTATAACATGGCGATGGGAGCACGGCGGGCCAGATGCAGCGGCAGCACCAGACCCAATTGCGGCTTGATGCTGGCCAGCCCCACCAGCACGCCGCCCAGGCGCGGGCGGGCGGGCAATAATAGCAGCCCACCGCCGATCAGGGCGGTGACCAAGGCAGCGTTTTGGCCGGAGAGAAAATTTTCCAGCGCCGCCGGGCTAAGCAGCACCGAAGCGATCAGCCACCAGGATTTCCCGCCCAGGCGCAGCACCAGTGCGAGGCCCAGCAGGCTGAGCAAATCAAACAGCAGGATGGCGTGCCAGGGGGACAACCCGGCAAAACCCGCCACCATCAACAGATAATTGGGCGCATAGCTCCACATATGAATCGGCAGGGCACCAAAGGCGCCATTCAGGAAAGCGCGATACGCCACCGGGTCGAACAGCAGGGCTACCTCGCCATGCCTTGCCAGGAAGCCGCCGGCCCAAAAATCCACGCCGTCACGCAACGCTTTGCCGGAATAACCCCGGGCGATGCCCCAGGCCAGCACGGCGGCCTCGCCTATCGCCGGGATGATCGAGAGCAAAACGATTGCCGCCAGCAGAATATGCGGCCCTTTGGCTGGCTTTGTTTGACTTTTCAGGCTCATATCCGCATAATTCCGTGCTTTCCCGCCTTGAAAGCACATCCATGATTTCTGCGCTAATGCCGAACTACACCCGGGCCGACCTTGCTTTTGAGCATGGCGTCGGCGCCTACCTGTTCGACACCGCCGGGCGACGCTTTCTGGATTTCGGCGCGGGCATTGCCACCTCCTCGCTCGGGCATGGGCATCCGCATTTAACTGGCGAGATTGCCAAGCAGGCGGCCAAGGTGATGCATGTCTCGAACCTGTACCGGGTGCCGCAGGCTGAACGGCTGGCAGCGCGGTATGTCGAGGCGACGTTTGCGGATTCGGTGTTTTTTTGTAACTCCGGCGCCGAGGCCAATGAGGGCTTGGTGAAGGCGATGCGCAAGACCATGGCCGATGCCGGCAAACCCGAACGCTATAGGGTGATCTGCTTTGAAGGTGCCTTTCATGGCCGCACGCTGGCGATGATCGCGGCCACCGGCAATCCGAAATATCAGGCCGGATTCGGCCCGGTGGTGGATGGGTTCGACCATGTGCCGTTCAATAATTTGAACGCGGTACGCGCCGCGATTACCGCCGAGACCGCTGGCATTTTGGTGGAGCCGGTGCAGGGCGAAGGCGGGATCAGGCCGGCGCAATTGCAGTTTTTGCGCGATTTACGCACCACCTGCGATGAGTTCGGGATTCTGCTGGGCATGGACGAGGTGCAAACCGGCATGGGGCGGACCGGCAAGTTCTTTGCCCACGAATGGGCCGGGATTGCGCCGGATGTCATGTCGATCGCGAAGGGCATCGGCGGCGGCTTCCCGATGGCGGCGGTGCTGGCCAATGAGCGCGTGGCGAAATCGCTGGTGCCGGGCAGCCATGGCACCACCTTTGGCGGCGGCCCGCTGGCCTGTGCGGCGGGCAACGCGGTGCTCGATGTGATTTTGGCGCCGGGGTTCCTGGACGAGGTGGACGCCACCGGGCGGTATTTATGGCGCGGGCTGCTGGATTTATGCGTGAAATATCCCACCGTGTTTACCGAGGCGCGGGGCGCTGGGTTGATTGTGGGGCTGAAATGCGCGGTGCCGAATGGCGAGGTGCAGACTGCCGCGATGGCAGAAGGGCTGCTGACGGTGGCGGCGGGCGATAATGTGCTGCGTCTGGTGCCGCCGCTGATCGTCCGGCAGGCTGAATGCGACGAGGCGCTGGCGTTGCTGGAGCGCACCGCGCGGCGCTGTATGCCAATGCCGGTGCAGGATGCCGCCAAATGATCGCGCTAGGGGATGGTGGGGCGGCCATGCGCCACATAAAATATAACAACCAAGCGCCGTGCGTCGGAGCTTCATCATGAGTGCTGTACTGGAACTACCCGCGATGGGGCCGAAGCATTTTCTGGATATCAAGGATTTTTCCAGCGCCGCGTTGCGCGAGCTCATCACCGAGGCGGCACGGCTGAAGCGCAGCCGGGGGACAGGCAAAAAACCGCTGGCGGGTAAAACCCTGGCGATGATTTTCGAGAAGCCCTCCACCCGCACGCGCATTTCCTTTGAGGTGGCAATGCGCGAGCTGGGCGGCGATGTGATTGTGCTGTCGTCACGCGACATGCAGCTGGGCCGCGGTGAGACGGTTTATGATACCGCGCATGTGCTGTCGCGCTACGTGCACGGCATTATGCTGCGCACCGATTCCGCCGCCAAGCTGCATGAGTTGGCCACCCACGCCAGCGTGCCGGTGATCAACGGGCTGACCGAGCTGACGCACCCCTGCCAGGTGATGGCGGATGTGCTGACCTTCGAGGAGCATTGCGGGCCGATTGCCGGACAGATTGTGGCCTGGGTCGGCGATGGCAATAATGTCGCGGCTTCCTGGATTGAGGCGGCGACGAAGTTCGGCTTCACGCTGCGGCTGGCCTGCCCGGACGGCTACAGGCCGAACGCCAAAATTCTGGCCTGGGCCAAGCGGGAGGGCGCCGATGTGCGCGTAACCACCGACCCGCTGGCCGCCGTGCAGGACGCCCGCTGTGTCGTAACCGATGCCTGGCTGAGCATGGCCGACGCCGAGGAGGAATCAATGGCCCGGGCGCTGGCGATGGCGCCTTACCAGGTCACCACGGCGCTGATGGAAAAGGCCGCCAAGGGGGCGATTTTCATGCATTGCCTGCCGGCGCATCGCGGCGAGGAAATGACCGCCGATGTGATCGATGGACCGGCCTCAGTGGTGTTCGATGAAGCCGAGAACCGGCTGCACGCGCAGAAGGCCATTTTGGCTTGGTGTTTGGGGTAAACCTATGAGCCTACACCTGTACGCTGCATTTGTGGCGGCGGTGGTGGTTTTGATGCTGATCCCGGGGCCGAATGTGGCGCTGATCACGTCCAACAGCATCGCGCATGGGATGCGGCATGGGTTTGTGACCGTAGCCGGAACCGCCTCGGCGATGGTGGTGCAACTGGCCGTCACCGGGCTGGGGCTGGAGGCGGTGCTGGGCGTTGCCAGCGTGTGGCTGGGCTGGCTGCGCTGGCTGGGAGTGCTGTATCTGATTTATTTAGGACTGCGGCTGTGGCGCACGCCGCCGGTGGCGCTGGGCGCTGGCACGCCGCCAAAATCAGCGCCGGCGACATTTGGGCGGGCCTTTGTGGTTTCATTGACCAACCCGAAAACGCTGTTTTTCTACAGCGCGTTTTTCCCGCAATTTATTGTACCCGGCAGCGGCATGGCGGGGCAGATTGCGTTGCTCTCGGTAAGTTTCATGGCGGTGGCGCTGCTGATTGATAGTATCTGGGTGATAAGTGCGCACCGGGCGCGAGGGTTTTTATCAGGTCGGGGTCATTGGCAGAACCGGATCAGCGGTGGCCTGCTGATGGGCGCCGGACTAGGGCTGGCGATCGCCCGGCAAAAATAATGGAGGTGGATTATGGTTGAACGGCTAAGCGCGGCTGAATTAACCGCCCTGCCCGGCGCGTGGGTGCTGGCGGCGGATGGGAAAGCGATCCGTCATTCGTTTAGGTTTAAAAATTTCCGGCAGGCTTGGGCATTCATGTCGCAGGTGGCGCTGTTGGCGGAGGCGATGGATCATCATCCGGAATGGTCCAATGTTTACAACAGGGTTGAGATTACCCTGACCACCCACGATGCCAGTGGGGTGACCAAACGGGATTTGAAGCTGGCGGCAGCGATTGATGATATTGCCGGTTAAGGATAATTTTAGAGAATTTCCTTGAACTGGTTTTGCGGCCATGCCACAAAACTAATCATGTTACAGATATCCAACCCGGTTGCGCGTAGTTTGCAGGCAGAAATGCTGCTTCTATGTGCACGAATTGGTTTCAGCCCACCCCGTATCTGACTTTTGATTGAGACCCGCATCGAATGATGCGGTGCGTTCGAATTCAAAACAGAGCGGAGAGACAAAATGTTGGACGAAATTGGCGGATCGGTGGACTGGCAGGGGCTGGATGCTGCGTATCATTTGCACCCCTTCACTGACCATAAATCCCTGCACGAGAGCAAGGTACGGGTGATAACCAGTGCCGAGGGCGTGTTTTTGCACGACGCCGCCGGCCATAAAATCCTCGATGGCATGGCCGGGCTTTGGTGTGTGGCCACCGGCTATAGCCGCCGCGAATTGGTGGAGGCCGCTACCACCCAGATGGCGAAACTGCCGTATTATAATACGTTTTTCAAAACCACCACGCAGCCCACCGTGGCGCTGGCGCAGCGCCTTGCACAAATTGCCCCCGAGGGTTTGAACCATGCGTTCTTTGCCTGTTCCGGCTCGGAGGCGGTGGATACGGCGCTCAGGATGGCGCGGGTGTATTGGCAAACCCTAGGCCAGCCCAACAAAAAAATCATTATTGGCCGGGAATATGGTTATCATGGTTCCACCACATTAGGGGCTTCGGCGGGGGGCATGGTGGATATGCACCGCCAGGCTGGAGACATGCCGAATTTTGTGCAGGTGATGCCGCCTTACTGGTATGGCTATGGTGGCCAGATGTCGCCAGCCGAGTTTGGCATTTATGCGGCCTTGCAGGTTGAATCAAAGATCAAAGAACTGGGTGCGGAAAATATCGCGGCCTTTATCGGAGAGCCTTTGCAGGGTGCCGGCGGGGTGATTATTCCGCCGGAGACTTACTGGCCGGAGATCAACCGGATTTGCAAAGAGCATGATATATTGCTGATCGCCGATGAGGTGATTTGTGGATTTGGCCGCACCGGCAAAATGTTCGGCTCTGATACATTCGGGATCAAGCCGGATATGATGACGATGGCGAAAGCCATTACCTCGGGGTATATTCCGCTCTCAGCCGTGATGCTGCACGACCGCGTGGCGGATGTGCTGATCAACGAGACCGGTGAGTTTTATCATGGCTTTACCTACTCGGGGCATCCAGTAGCGTGCGCGGTGGCGCTGGCGAATTTGGATATTATCGCGCAGGAAGGGCTGGTACAGCGGGCTGAGGCCCTTGGCGTTATCATACGCCAAAAACTGCATGCCGCCTTGGATAATCACCCGATGGTGGGGGAAATCCGCGGTGTGGGGTTGATCGGTGCGATTGAACTGACCGCTGATAAGCGCTCCAGGAAGTTTTTTGAAAAGCGTGGTCGGGTGGGGGTGATCTGCCGGGATTATTGTTTTGAGAACGATCTGATGATGCGGGCGGTTCGCGATACGATGGTATTTTCGCCGCCGCTGACCATTGCGCTGGATGAAATTGACCTGCTGGTAACGCGGCTGAGTCAAGCCATTGCGCAAACCTACGAGCAGGTTAAGGCTGAGGTGGCACTTTGAGTACCGTGCTGGCCGACAAAGCGGCTTTGATGGCCGATAGTGAGTTCATCGAAGCCTTCATCATCGATGTCAACGGCGTGCCACGCGGCAAATGGTTGCAACGTGATAAGGCCAAGGCGCTGCTTGGTACTGGCATCGCGATTCCGCGCTCGGCGTTTTTGCTGGATATTTGGGGACGCGATATTGTTGAGGGCGGTATAGCCTTTGATACCGGCGACCCCGATGGGTTGTGCGTGGCAGTGCCGCATTCCATCACGCGAATGGGGTGGGCCGAGGGCAATGCCTCGCAAGCGCTGCTGACGATGCGTGAAACCGATGGCAGTATTTTTTATCTTGACCCGCGGGGCGTATTGGCCCGCGTGTTGGAGCGCTTTGACGCGGCGGGGTTAACGCCCGCCTTGGGCGTGGAATTAGAGTTTTATCTGGTGGACCCTGGCCAAACCGGCGGGCAGCCGATTGCGCCGCGCGGGGCCGATGAATCCGGCTGGCGCGGCTGGCAGATTGACGCTGTGGGGCTCGGCGAAATTCATGATTACGAGCCGATATTGCGCGAGATGATGGCGACCGCGAAGGCGCAGGAAATTACCCTGGAGACACTGGTTTCAGAGAGTGGGCCAGGGCAGTTTGAGGTAACACTGAAATACCACACCGATGCGTTACGGGTGGCTGATTCGGCGACGTTATTCAAGCGCACCATCAAGCATGTGGCGCGTAAGCATAACCTAACCGCCACCTTCATGGCCAAACCTTATGGGCAATGGGCAGGGTCGGGGATGCATGTGCACATGTCGATCCTGGATAAAGCCGGGAAAAATATATTCGTCGGCACGCCGACACGGGCGGCGGATGCGTTGTATCATGCCCTGGGCGGTGTGATTGCCGCGATGCCCGACACCATGCTGACCTTGGCACCGCATGCCAATTCGTACCGTAGGTTTGCACCTGGCGTGCACGCGCCAACCTTTGGTGATTGGGGGCATGATAACCGCCTGGCTGCGGTGCGCGTTATTACCGCCGACCCGGCGGCGTCGCGCATCGAACACCGCGTGGCCGGAGCCGATTGCAATCCGTACCTGGCGTTTGCAGCGTTTTTAGGGTCTGCCCTGGACGGGATTGAAAATAAAACCGACCCCGGCCCTGAGACGTTTGGCGATAAGCGCAGCCCGCTGGCGCCGCCGCTGCCAATTGCGTGGTCTGGTGCGGTGGACCGGTTTGCGGCCTCGCCACATATCGCCGGGATATTTGGCGCTGATTTCCAGCGGGTGTTCACGGCGTGCAAGCGCCAGGAAATTAACGAGTTCCGCCGCCGGATTTCTGATGTTGAATACGATGCCTATTTGAAAAACGCGTGAGGACTGCATGAGACATGTAACGGTTGCAGCAACGCAAATGGCGTGCGGCGCTGACCCTGCGGCCAATATTGCCCGGGCCGAGGCGTTGATACGCAAGGCCGCGGCCGCCGGGGCGCAGGTGATTTTAATTCAGGAATTATTTGAGACACCGTATTTCTGCCAGGATGAAATTCACGAATATTTTGGTCTGGCCAAGCCGATTGCAGAAAATACCGCGATTGCGCATTTTGCCAAGGTTGCCAGGGAGCTTGGCGTGGTGCTGCCGATTTCAGTGTTTGAACGGGCGGGGCAGAGTTTTTTCAATTCGATTATGATTATTGATGCCGATGGCAGCAAGTTGGGGATTTACCGGAAATCGCATATTCCTGATGGACCGGGCTATTCCGAGAAATTTTATTTTTCGCCCGGCGATACCGGCTTTAAGGTGTGGGATACACGCTTCGGACGGATTGGCGTTGGAATTTGCTGGGACCAATGGTTTCCCGAAACCGCCCGGGCGATGGCGCTGATGGGGGCGGAGTTGCTGCTGTTCCCCACCGCAATAGGCTCGGAGCCGCAGGATGCGAGTTTGGATTCGCGTGACCATTGGCAGCGCACCATGCAGGGCCATGCGGCCGCAAATTTAACACCATTAATCGCTTCTAATCGAATTGGCACCGAACTGGGGCGGCAGGGCACGGCGCTGACATTTTACGGTTCGTCCTTCATTGCCGACCACACTGGGGCGAAGGTGGCGGAGGCGAACCGCACCGATGAGGGCGTGCTGACAGCGACATTCGATTTGGATGCGATTGCGCATATCCGCGCCTCATGGGGCGTGTTCCGCGACCGCCGACCAGAATTATATGGGGCTTTGATGACGCTCGACGGTCAACATAAACACCGCGGCGGGATATGAGTTCTATGAATACGCCGCGCGAGGACGGGTTTTACATGCCAGCCGAATGGGCACCGCATGACGGCTGCTGGATGATCTGGCCGGAGCGCACTGATAACTGGCGGCTTGGGGCAAAACCGGCGCAGGCGGCGTTTGCTGCGGTGGCCAGCGCGATTGCGCAATTTGAGCCGGTGACGATGATGGTGAGTGCTCGACAATGGCACGCCGCCAGGACCATGCTGCCGGCGCGCGTGCGGGTGGTTGAGGTAAGCAGCAATGACGCCTGGGCGCGCGATGTAGGCACCAGCTTTGTGGTGAACCAAGCCGGTGAATTGCGTGGTGTGGACTGGCCGTTCAATGCCTGGGGTGGCTTGCAGAATGGCTTGTATTTTCCTTGGGACATGGATGACGCGGTGGCAGCTAAAATGCTGCAGATTGAGCGCGCTCCGCGCTACCGGGCGCCCAAAATTATCGAAGGCGGGGCCATTCATGTCGATGGCGAGGGCACAGTTTTAGTGACCGAGGCTTGCCTGCTGGCTGCAGACCGTAACCCCGGCATCACCCGGCCAGAAATGGAACGGGTTTTGAAAGATTACCTCGGTGCCGCCCATGTTGTCTGGTTGGGGGCCGGTGTACCGCACGATGAGACGGGCGGGCATGTGGATAATCTGGCGTGCTTTGTGCGTCCTGGTGAAGTGCTGCTGAGTTGGTGCGATGATCCGGCTGATCCGCATTACCACGTATCGCGCGAAGCCGAGACGCGATTGCAGGCGGCGCATGATGCCAATGGCCGCAAATTGAAGGTGCAGCATATTCCGATGCCAAAAGCGATGTTTTTTCAGGCAGAAGAAGCGGCAGGAATAGACCAGACTGCTTACGGAATGAACCGCCGCGCCGGGGAGCGACTGGCAGCCTCATACGTGAACTTCTATATTGCAAATGGCGCGATTATTGCACCAGAATTTGGCGTTGAGACTGATGTCGAAGCGAAAAGAGTTTTGGCGGCGCTATTTCCAGACCGTGCGATTATTATGATCCCCGGGCGAGAGATTTTATTAGGAGGCGGCAATATTCATTGCATCACCCAGCAGCAGCCAAAAGCGTTAAACAGCTAAACAACATTTGAGAGGCTCTGAAGTATGGCTGCACGATTAAAGGCTAACGCGCTATCGTTTTCTGAACTGCTGATTATGGGGGTGGCCGGTAGTGCGCCAGGGTTTTCAATCGCGGTGGCAATTGCCGGGCTGGTTGGCACGGCGGGTACGGTTTCGCCCAACGCCATACTGATTTTTGCGATACCAATGTTGGGTATTTCCATTGCTTATAAAGGACTGAACGAACGGGTGCCAAACGCCGGGGCAGCTTATGAATGGACCAAGCAGACCTTTGGGAAGTTCTTTGGCTATTTTTCAGGATGGGCGCTGCTGGTCGCGGCGATGGTGTTTATGGTGACAGGCAGTGTGCCGCTTGGCACCGCAACAATTGATTTGTTCAACCCTGATTACGCCGCCAATGTGCTGCTGACCACCTCTATCGGCGCTGTATGGTTTATCGTGATTGGGGTGGTGTTGATCACCGGCATCAAGCTGACCAGCCAGATCCAGATTTTCATGAGTTCGATCGAATTGATTATTTTGGCAGTCATTGCGATTGCCGCTTTCATTCATGCCGGCAAAACAGGTGCGGTGACACCGTTTTCGTGGGACTGGTTCGGGTTTGCGTATCCTGATGGGTCGTTTGCACCCTCGTGCCTGCTGGTGGTGTTTTTATACTGGGGTTGGGACGTGACCTGTAACCTCAGCGAAGAGACCATGAAGAAGCCGGTTAATGCGGCTGGCACCAGTGGATTTTTGTCGATGTTCATCACCATGGCATCGTTTCTGGCATTCACCCTGGCGGCATTATTATTGTTCAGCTTGAAAGATGCCTCCGGATTTTCCGATAATCTGATCTATCATGTGGCGCTGCAAGCCGGGCTCGGGCCGGTGGGTGGGCTTCTGGCTTCGTTAGCGCTGATCCTCTCGAGCATCGCCACACTTGAAACCACGATGCTGCAATTTTCACGTACCTTGTTTGCGATGGGCCGGGACCGCGCGCTGCCGACGGCGTTTGGCGTGGTTGACAACAAAACAGCGACGCCGGTGCGGGCCATGATTCTGCTGATGATCCTCGGTCTGATATTGATCTTCCTCACCAGCTTCATGCCATCGCTCGGCAAAATTTTCACCGACTCAGTGAATGCAATTGCCGTACAGGTTTGCTATTATTACGGCTTGACCGGCATTGTCTGCTTTTGGGCTTACCGCTCCAGCTTCAAAAAGGCACTTGGTGAATTTGTCGTATATGGCATCTTTCCGCTGGTAAGTGGCATTACGCTGATTGTACTCGGACTCTACGCAATCACGACTTTTGATATCACCACCAAAATTGTCGGTATTGGCGGGCTGTTAGCCGGTATCGTATTTTATCATCCTGAAGGATACGGAACAGATAAAATATTTCCGTTTTTTGAACGTATGATGCTACGGCTACGTGGAATCCGTTAAATGATAATAACGATTATTCGTACGCTTCTTATAAATGAACATCGTGTTGCTGGGGAAAATATGAAAATGTTAAACAAAGGGGTGCCAAGTTATGAGTGTTGAATTAAAAGCCAACTCACTATCGTTTTTTGAATCAATTATCATGGGCGTTGCAGGCAGTGCGCCAGGATTTTCGATTGCGGTTGCCATTGCCGGGTTGCTGGCGGCGGCCGGGTCGGTATCGCCGAATGCCTTGCTGATTTTTGCAGTGCCGATGCTGGGAATTTCTATGGCCTACAAAGGCTTAAACAAAAAAATGGCCAATGCCGGGGCCGCGTATGAATGGACCAAGCAGGGCTTTGGTAAGTTCTTTGGCTATTTTTCCGGGTGGGCCTTGTTGATTGCCGCACTGGTCTTCATGGTCACCGGCAGCGTACCTTTGGGTACTGCGACGATCGATTTGTTTGACGCTGATCTAGCCAGCAATGTGTGGCTGACAACCTCCATCGGCGCGGTATGGTTTATCGCCATCGGTGCGGTATTGATAACTGGCATCGAACTGACCAGCAAAATTCAGGTAGTGATGAGCTCGATTGAATTGTTGATCCTGTTCGGTATATCGATCGCGGCATTTTTTCATACCGGTGTCGGTGGTGCGGTTACACCATTCTCATGGTCCTGGTTTGGCTTTAACTATCCACCAGGCACGTTTGCAGCCTCGGCTCTGATTGTAGTGTTTCTTTATTGGGGTTGGGATGTTACCTGTAATCTCAGTGAGGAAACCAAAGGGGCACCGCCAAACGCGGCGGGCAATGGCGGGTTTTTATCCATCTTCATTACCATCGCCTCGTTCATAGCCTTCACCGTTGCCGCGTTGATGATGTTCACGTTGAAGGACGCTTCCGGGTTCAGCGACAATTTAATTTATCACGTTGCACTGCAGGCCGGGCTTGGTAAAACCGGTGGCTATGCGGCATCGCTGGCGTTGATCCTGTCCAGCGTGGCAACGTTGGAGACCACCATGTTGCAATTCTCGCGCACCCTGTTCGCTATGGGCCGCGACCGGGCATTGCCAACAGGCTTTGGTGTGGTGCAGGAAAAAACCCTAACCCCAGTGCGCACGATGTATCTGCTCCTGGCGCTTGGGCTGATCCTGATTTTTGTGTCGAGCTTCATGCCATCCATCGCCACGATTTTGGGTGACTCGGTAAGCGCCATTGCGGTGCAAGTATGCTATTATTACGGCTTGGCAGGATTGGTTTGTGCCTGGTCATACCGCGACAGTTATCAGGAATCGATGGCGACCTTTCTGGGCTATGCGATCTTTCCGCTCCTCAGTGCGGTGGCGCTGTTCGTGTTGGGTATTTACGCCATTACCACCTTCAACCTGACCACCCAGATTGTAGGTATCGGCGGGCTGGTGGTCGGGATCGTGTTCTATCGGCCAAATGGTTATGGCAAAGCCAGCCTGGCGCCGGCTGAGTGAGTAAAAAAACGGCCCCCGATTGGGGGCCGTTTTTGTTGATGATTACCGAAATGATGATTGATAGGTTTGCTTGCTTATTCGTATAATCACCATCGGTTATGCCAATGGGTGGGGTTATGCAAAAATCATTGGCGGGGTTATCCCTGCGCGACCTGGAATACGTGGAGGCTGTTGCTGAACTGGCACATTTTGGCAGGGCGGCGGAGCGCTGCGGGGTAAGCCAGCCAGCGCTCTCCGAGCAAATTCGGAAGCTGGAGGCGCATCTGGGCGTGGTGTTTTTTGAACGCACCCAGCGCCGCGTGGCGATAACGGCACAAGGTGCGGTATTGCTCGCGCAGATCGAGCGGGTGCTGGCCGAGGCGCGGCATTTTATTGCGATGGGTGGGCAGCGGCAGGCCGGGCTTTCGGGGTTGTTGCAACTCGGCGCAATAGAAACATTGGGACCGTATTATCTGCCGGGGCTACTGAAACTTCTGCGAGAGGCGGTGCCCGACGTGGCCCTGCGATTGACCGAGAACCGCACCGCCACACTCATCGAGCGGCTTCGGCATGGTATGCTGGATGTGGTGCTGATGGTGCCGACCCCGCAAATGCCGGGGCTGGTGGCGGTCAATTTATTTTTTGAGCCCTTTGTGCTGGCAACACCGAAATTGCACCCGCTGGGTCACCTGCCTCGGATTACCCTGGATGCTCTACCGGTTGCGGATTTGTTGCTGCTGGAGGAAGGTCATTGCCTGCGCGACCAGGCGCTGGCTCTTTGCGCCGGCGCACCTTCGGCCACGCGGCACGCCACGAGCCTGGAGACTCTCTGGCATATGATTGCGGTGGGCGAAGGTTATTCGCTGCTGCCTGCCCTGGCGGTGGCAGCGCGGCCTGAGATCAGCGAACTGGTGCAATGCCGCCGCCTGAACGAGCCCAATGCCGGGCGGACCGTGGCGCTGGTGTGGCGGGCCAGCGACCCGCGCGAGACGCAATTCCGGCAGTTGGCAGCCTTGTTGCGGCGCGCAGCACCGGTGGACGTCATCGGGCTTTAAATTTACTTTGGGGGCAGTACCGCAAACAAAAATACCGAGACCACGCCGGCTTTTTTGAAGGTGAGGCTGCACGGAATGATGCCGCCGAATTGTACCGGAAAGTGGGTTGAGGTCAGCAGCAAATGCGGACCATTGGCGGTGAGAGCAACATCCTGCCTGGCGGGGATCGCCAGATTGCTGATCGGCTGGTTATTCGGGCCGACCAGACTGGTGGTGTCGGCCACCGGGCAATTTGCGCCGGTCAACACGTCAGCGTCGCTGATATTGTGAATTTGCAAAAACCCCTGCGTCGGGTCGCCGGCCTTCGTTGTCTGGTAGATGGTGCCGTGGCGGGCGATGATGTCGCCGGATAGCGCGCCATCTGATGTTGAAAATGAAATGACCGCTGAGGCGAGCAAAACCAAATACGGGCTAATAAGCATCAGACGAGGCTTTCATATTTATCAAGCCGCCACGAGAGAGGCTCGTCCATCGCCAGCCGGTACCACATATCCACAAAAGGATGCGCGCGCACGGCCTGCACATAAGATTGTGCGGTGGCCGAGAGCGGCGGCTGATAGGCAATAAAGCGGGCCACCACCGGCGCGAACATGGCATCGGCGGCGTTAAAGCAAGTGCCGAACAGATACGGGCCGTCAGAGCCAAAAATGGCTTTGGTTCGGGTGAATATTTCATCGATACGGGCGATATCGGCGAGGCTCTCGGCATTCTGGCCAAGCCCCTTATAGTCGCGGCCAAGAACCATCGGCATGGCTTGCCGCAGGCTGCGAAACCCGGCGTGCATTTCAGCGGCGATGGAGCGGGCATGGGCGCGGGCGATTTTATCAGCCGGCCACAGAGCGGGTTCAAACTCGGCGCAATATTCGGCAATGCCCAGGCTTTCCCATATTTTCGCGCCCTGGTGTTCGAGGTAAGGCACCAACCCGTTGGGGGACACCGCTTTAACCGCCGCCGTGGCGCCCCCAGCGATGGGGATCACGACCTCTTCAACTTGCAATCCAGCCAATTTGACCATCAGCCAGCCGCGCAGCGACCAGGAGGAATAACGCCGTGTTCCTAAGTATAATTTATCAGCCACGCACCACCTCACCCTTCAGCGCCAAGCGCGCTCCGGATGTTAATCTATCACGGGTGCGGTCATCTCGGAACCGTTGCGGGCGTATTCCCCAGCCACGCAGGCGGCAAGGAAGGCGAAGATGCCGGGAAACACCGGGGCGCGCCATGTGAACAAGGGCAGCACTGTCAGAATGATGTCGATGTGGCTGAGCTTGGGGTAGATTTTGGTCTCCACCACGCCGCCAACATGCCGGAGCTTCGCCCCAAGCGCCGTGGTGTTCCGCGGCAGGACCGTGGTGTCCTTGCCACCATGCAGCAAGAGCAAGGGCGGGGCGGAGTCGCGGGCGTAACTGATGGGCTGGGTGAGCGCGATATCCGCCGGAGGGGAGAAGATGTCCTTGATGATCGGGTCGCGCAACGGCAGGAAATCATAGGGGCCCGAGATGCCGACGACACCGGCCAGATGGTCTGGACTGCTGCCGGCGTCGTTCAGGAATTGCGGGGCCAAGGCCAGCATAACGGCGTTATAGGCACCGGCAGAATGGCCGATCAGGAAAATCTCCTGCGCGTTGCCGCCGTGCTGGGCGGCGTTGTTGATAACGAAAGCGGTGGCAGCGGCGCAGTCAGCCAGAAAATCGGGGAATTTTACCTGCGGATAGAGCCGGTAGTCAGGCACCGCCACCACAAAGCCGCGCCTGGCCAGCAAGGCGGCCATAAACTGATAGTCGGCACGGTGGCCAAACTGCCAGGAGCCACCATAGAAAAACACGATAACCGGCAGCGGGCCGGTAGCGTTGGTGGGGCGGTAAATGTCGATTTTGTCGCGCGCGGCGGGACCGTAGCTGATATTGCGGGTGATGGTCAGCCCGGCGGTGCCGATGGCCTTGTTGATCAGGTCGAGGGGGCGAGGCAAAAAGCTCATACTCTATAACGTAGCGCAACATTGGCCGTATGGGAGGGTGGGTTTTATCACGCCCGCGTTATCGGCAACGTTGTTGCAACCCAGGCGCCGCCACGCTACCGGCAGGTTTATGGATAAATTACAATGGGCCGGGCTGGATTTGAACACCCCGAAGGTGATGGGCATCCTCAACGTCACCCCGGATTCCTTCTCGGACGGTGGCCGGTTTGTGGATGCCGACGCGGCGATTGCCCGCGGGCGGGAGATGCTGGCGGCGGGGGCGGATATTCTGGATGTCGGCGGTGAAAGCACCAGGCCTGGTGCCACGCCCATTTCTGCCGATGAGGAGATTGCCAGGATATTGCCGGTGCTGCAGGCGTTGGCGGACGAGGCGGTGATATCGGTGGATACCCGCAATGGCGCCACCATGGCAGCCGCACTGGCGGCGGGGGCCAGCATTATCAATGATGTCTCCGGCTTACGCCATGACCCGAAGGCGGCGGCGCTGGTGGCGGCGGCAAATTGCCCGGTGGTGCTGATGCATATGCGCGGCTCGCCGATGACGATGAATTGCCAGGCGCATTATGCCGACGTGGCGCGGGATGTGATGGCCGAACTGGTGGCGATAAGGGATGCCGCCCAGGCGGCGGGGGTGAAGCCTGCAAACATCGCGCTCGACCCTGGGTTGGGGTTTGCCAAAATGGGGGCGCAGAACCTGGAATTGTTGCGCGAGACCTGGGCGTTTGTGGCGCTGGGGCACCCGCTGGTGATTGGGGTGTCACGCAAGCGGTTTGTTGGGGAATTTGGGGGGGAGGCTGATGCTAATAAGCGCTTCCCCGGCTCGCTGGCGGCGGGGCTGTATGCCCTGAACCAGGGGGCGCATATTCTGCGGGTGCATGACGTGGCCGAGACCGTGCAAGGCGTTAAAATGTGGCAGCAATTGACGAACGGGCCCGCCGGGAGTGGAAAGAGCCTATGAATCACTCGCCCACCAAACGCCGCCTCTTTGGCACCGACGGGATCCGCGGCACCGCCAACACCAGCCCGATGACCGCTGAGATGGCGCTCAAGCTGGGGCAGGCCGCCGGGCTGCTGTTTACCCGTGGCAACCACCGGCACCGCGTCATCATCGGCAAGGACACCAGGCTTTCCGGCTACATGCTGGAACCAGCGCTGACCGCCGGGTTCACCGGGGCCGGGATGAACGTGACTCTGGCAGGGCCGCTGCCGACGCCGGCGATTGCGATGCTGACCCGCAGCCTGCGGCTGGATTTGGGCGTGGTGATTTCGGCCAGCCATAACCCATACGAGGACAACGGGATTAAGTTATTCGGCCCTGATGGGGCGAAACTCTCGGACGCCACCGAGATGGAGATCGAGGCGCTGATGGAGAGCGACCTCTCCGGGCGCCTGGCACCGCCTGATAAACTGGGGCGGGCTTCGCGGCTGGTGGATGCGGCGGGGCGCTATATCGAAGCGGCGAAATCCAGCCTGGAGCGGGGTTTGCGGCTGGATGGTCTGCGCATTGTGGTGGATTGCGCCCATGGCGCGGCCTACAAGGTGGCACCGGCAGCGCTGTATGAATTAGGTGCGACGGTCATTCCCATCGGGGTGGAGCCGGATGGCTATAATATCAACAAAGGCGTGGGCTCGACCGTGCCGGACCATCTCTGCGCGGCGGTGATCGAGCACCATGCCGATATTGGCATTGCATTGGACGGTGATGCCGACCGGGTGATTTTGGCCGATGAGCGCGGCGAGATTGTCGATGGCGACCAAATTCTCGGGCTGATCGCGCGCGATATGTTTCAGCAGGGGCGGCTCGCCAAGCCTGGCATTGTGGCGACGGTGATGTCGAATTTGGGGTTGGAGCGGTTTTTGGGTGGGCTGGGCATTGAATTGCTGCGGACCAAGGTGGGTGACCGCTATGTGGCGGAGACGATGCGGGCGGAGGGGATCAACCTGGGCGGCGAGCAATCCGGCCATGTGATTCTGTCGGATTTTGCCACCACCGGCGATGGGCTGATTGCCGCGTTGCAGGTGCTGGCGGTGCTGGTGCGCTCGGGGCGCAAGGCTTCAGAGGCGTGCCGGGTGTTCGCGCCGCTGCCGCAACTTTTGCGCAATGTTCGCTATTCCGGTGTGTCGCCGCTGGTGCTGCCGGATATTCAGAGCGCCATTGCGCTGGCGAGCGAGCGGCTGGCGGCGACCGGGCGGGTGCTGATCCGCGCTTCCGGCACCGAGCCGTTGATCCGGGTGATGGCGGAGGGCGAGGATTTCGCGCTGATCCAGGAAATTGTTGAAGGATTATGCGTGACGATTGCCCGCGCTGCATGATTAAGCGGGTGCTGACGATTGCGGGCTCTGACTCCGGTGGCGGGGCGGGGATTGAGGCGGATATTAAAACCATTGCGGCCCTTGGGGGCTATGGATGCACCGCCATCACGGCGGTGACGGCGCAGAATACGCTGGGGGTGTTTGGCGTGCATACGCTGCCGGCGGAATTTGTTCGGCTATCAATCCAAACCGTGCTGGCCGATATCGGGGTGGACGCGGTGAAATTGGGCATGCTGGCAAATGCCGGGATTATCGCGGTGGTGGCGGCAAGTATGCCGTGCGGGGTGCCGGTGGTGCTGGACCCGGTGATGGTGGCAACATCAGGTGCGGTACTGCTGCCCGATGACGCGATTGCCGGTGTGAAAAAACTGCTGATGCCGCTGGCAACGATTGTCACGCCAAATTTGCCGGAGGCGGCCAAGCTGACCGGGCTGGCGTTGCGTGGGGCGGATGATTACCTGGCCGCCGGAGAAGCATTGCTGGCGATGGGGGCGAAGGCCGCGTTGATTAAAGGCGGGCATGGCGATGGCGATATGCTCACCGACACGCTGGTTTATGAGGGCGGTGTGGAGGTGTTTTCACACCCACGGATTCACACCAAAAACACCCACGGCACCGGCTGCACTCTGGCCTCGGCGATTGCCACCGGGCTGGCGCAGGGAATGGGGTTGGTGGATGCCGTAAGGCGGGCGCATGATTATTTACAAATGGCGATCAAACACGCGCCGGGATTTGGTAGCGGGCATGGGCCGGTTTGGCATGGGGTGAAGGTTTAAAGGTTGGTTATAGGCGGGTGCTGTTCCGCCCATGCTACCCTTCGCTTTTATGGATCGGAAACACGCATCAATAATTTACACTGAGCTTCTGCGTAAATCTTTTAGCAATGTTATTAAGAAAGGGAACCCATCGCCGCTCAAGAATGACAAGCGGTAATGCAAAGCATGAAGAAACCACCACCGTGAAGACAAGAATAGTCAGCATAACGAAATACCGATTGACATCTGCATTTTCTAAAAAAATATAAAGTCGACTTGATAATGTAAGAATAACCAAAGTATGTACTAAATAAAGTGGAAAAGAGAACTGCCCAAGAATATAGCCTATTTTCCCGGATAACTTATTCTGGACGTCATGGCTACCAATAAGCACGACCAGTACCAGAACGGATCCTAAAAACTTTTCACCCATGGAAAGCAAAATAACGCACAATAATGTAATCATTAAAGTTGTCTTACGATTAAAATTAATCTCGAAACTGTGGGTAGCAACAATATAAGATAAAAATGCTCCTACAAGGAACGCTTCATACCCCAATGCATGACGAAGGATCGAAAATATAAAGAACAAAGTAGCGAATACGGAAAGCATTGTTTTTGTACGAATGGGTCCAGGGACTCCATAACAAAGCAATATGAAAAAGATCACCATACTTCCTAAAAACTCAGTGTTCATAGTCCATAAGTTCGTAAGCGGAAGCCCAGCACCGCGCTGAGTTAAGCGGCTAGCGTGATCTCCGCCTTATTCCAATTCCAAGGAAGAAGTTCACTGAGCCTGTTGATGGGATGTCCCTTGGCCATGCGATCGATGACGTTGGCAAGATAGGCT
>DAIDEE010000017.1 GCA_027308685.1 Acidocella sp. | reverse complement strand
GCATTTTGTGGCTGCCCGTTTGGCTGACCCTGAGCCTGGTTGATGGCACTGATAATCCGGAAATAATGTTCGGCATGCTGGTAGTAAGCCTCACCTAACACCCGGTCACCGTTGCTCGAAGCATCGCGCGCCAGTTGTTGGTATTTCTCAAAAAGCTGCTGGGCGGTGCCACGAACCCGCATTTCCGGGCCAGAGCTATCGAAAACATGGTTCCGGTTGAGCGGGATACCGTTCTGCTGGTTGCGAAACCCGCTACCACCCCCGCCGCCGCCGCCGCTGTTAGGGCGATGGTTGCGGCCACGCATGCGCTTCATATTCATATGCTTTAATATATCCTCGTCAGATTGCTTGCACGGCCAGGGGATTTGCTCCCGTTGAACCTGGTCTGGCCCCGGAAAACACCAGGACTCGAGGGCCGTTCACGCCGCGCATAAGTTTCATAGCCTTATATAGGCATTCTGCCAAATGTTATTTAGCCCGGATGACCAAGGCGCGCGGGTGGCCTGCAAGGTCTGCACGGACGGCGGTTGTAAAGCCTGCATTTTCAGCCAAATCAGTCACTTTTTCGAGCTGGCTTAGGCCAAGTTCGAGGATAGCGCTACCGCAAGGGGCCAGTAAGGTGGGCAGGGCGCCCATAATAGTGCGGTAAGCCACCAGCCCATCGGCCCCACCATTCAAGGCGCTGTTAGGCTCGAAATTTTGTACCTCTGGCATCAACCCGTCGATATCGGCGGATGGGATATAGGGGGGATTGCTCAGAATCAGGTCGAATTTGGTGCCCAATGACTCGGCCCAGTTGCCGGTGAGGAAGGCCGCTCGTTCTGACAATCCGAGTCTTTTGGCGTTACCGCGAGCCAGTAGCGCCGCCGCCGTCGATATATCCACTCCAACCCCGAATGCCTCCGGAAATTCATACAATGCTGCCAACAGCAAGCAACCGGAGCCGGTTCCCAGATCGAGCACTGATTGCACACTGCGCCTGTTGGGAAAAACTGTAAGGGCGGCCTCAATCAGCGTTTCAGTATCCGGCCTTGGAATCAGCGTGGCGGGAGATGTGAAAAATTCCAGCCCCCAGAATTCGCGGTGCCCGAGAATATACGCTAAGGGTTCGCGGGATTCGCGCCGGGCTAGAAAGGGCGCGAATAAAGCCTCGTCGATGTTGTCGCGCATCAGCAATCCTGCGGCATCAACGCCCAGACTGGCAGCCAGTAATATCCGTGCTTCCCGCCGCGGTTCTTCAATACCCGCCGCCGCCAGCCGTGCTGCCACCAGCGTCACGGCCTCGGCGGTTTTCATGTATCA
Source organism: Acidocella sp. (assembly GCA_027308685.1). Classification (GTDB taxonomy): domain Bacteria; phylum Pseudomonadota; class Alphaproteobacteria; order Acetobacterales; family Acetobacteraceae; genus Acidocella. Next base: position 84,775 of record DAIDEE010000017.1, on the reverse strand, counting down.
GCGGCCAGCCGCGCGGCCTGGTCTTCGGCGATCAGCGCGTCGATAACGTCATCCATTTCACCCAGCATTACCCTGTCAATTTTATGCAGTGTGAGGTTAATCCGATGGTCAGTGACGCGGCCTTGCGGAAAATTATAGGTGCGGATGCGCTCGGAACGATCGCCGGTGCCAACTTGCGATTTACGGTCCGCCGCGCGGGTGGCGTGCAAGCTGGAGCGTTGCTGCTCATACATGCGGGCGCGCAGAATTTTCATCGCCTTGGCGCGGTTTTTATGCTGGCTGCGCTCCTCCTGCATGGCCACCACGATGCCGGTGGGAATATGCGTGATGCGCACCGCCGATTCGGTTTTGTTCACATGCTGCCCGCCGGCGCCCGAGGCGCGGTAAACATCAATCCGCAGGTCTCCCTCATTGACTTCAACATCCACCTCCTCGGCCTGCGGCAGAACCGCCACGGTGACAGTAGAAGTGTGAATACGACCCTGCGTCTCCGTGGCGGGTACGCGTTGCACCCGGTGCACACCGGATTCAAATTTCAATTTGGCGAACACCGACTTACCGGTGATTTCGGCGATGCCTTCCTTCAAGCCGCCCAACTCGCTCTCGCCATATTCCATCACCTCGAATTTCCAGCCATGCAGCCCGGAATATTTCTGGTAGGCCTGGAATAATTCCGCGGCGAATAGCCCGGCTTCATCACCACCCGCCGCCGGGCGGATTTCCAGAATGGCGGAGCGGTCATCGGCCTCGTCTTTCGGTAGTAGCGCCAGGCGCAAGGCCATCTCCAGGTCAGGGAGCTGCTGCTTGAGGCTTTCCATCTCGGCTTCAGCCAGCGATTTCATCTCTGGCTCGCTCAGCATTTGCTCAGCTTCCGCCATGGCTTTTTCAACCTCGCGGATTTCTGAGATGCGTGCTTCGATGGGTTCAATCTCCGAAAGTTCCCTGGATGCCTTCACGAAGGCCTCACCATTCAAGCCGCCTGACAGCATGAAGCGCAATTCCTCCGCGCGGCTTAGGATACGGTCTAGTTTATGATCGAAGCTCATAACGAGTGATGCTCAATGATTTGTGAATGAATTTTGTTCAAACTATTAAACTCGGCAGCGCTGTAACCGTGACATCGCTCTGCGACCCATCTTCAAGATTTTTCAGCGTGAGTCCATCAGGGTTTGCCAGTACCGCCCATTTGGCGGCCCGGCGATTAGCGTATTTCAAACCGTTTTTGAAACCTGACTGAAACGAAATTTCAACCTTCACGCCATGCGCCCGCAAATATGCTGCCACTTCGACGGCTTTTTCGTCGCCTATCACAATCACCGGCGGTAGGGAATTTGGCGGCGATACAAGCAGCATGGCCAATCGCTCAATCCCGGCGGCCCAGCCAACGCCCGGCACCGCGTGGCCGCCCATCTGTTCTACCAAACCATCGTAACGCCCACCGGCCAGCACAGTGCCTTGAGCGCCCAAGGCGGTGGTGACGAACTCAAAAGCGGTGTGGTTATAATAATCCAGCCCACGTACGATACGAGGATTTTCGGTGTAGGGCACGCCGAATCCAGTGAGGGCGCTTTTTAACCCGGCATAAAATTGCGCAGCTTTTTCGGACAAATGATCGTAGATCAACGGCGCATTGGCAACCAGCCCCTGATCCCCGGCATCCTTGGAATCCAGAATTCGTAACGGATTTTTCTCCAGCCGGGTTTTGCTGTCCGCCGACAAACTCTCTGCATGGGCGGTGAAATAGGTCACCAATGCCGCACGGTAATTATCGCGCGATTCCACATCGCCGAGTGTATTGATGTTCAGCACGACATCTTTTGCCACGCCAAGCTCATTTAAAATTTGCCAGCCCGCTGCAATCACTTCGGCATCAGCCAGCGGCACGCTGGGACCTAAAAGTTCCACGCCAATCTGGTGAAACTGCCGGTAGCGACCCTTCTGCGGGCGTTCGTAACGGAACATCGGGCCGTTATAAAATACTTTTTGCGGTAAGGTTTGCGTCAGCCCCGCCGTGATCAACGCCCGGCAAACGCCTGCTGTGCCTTCAGGACGCAATGTAACTGAATCACCGCCGCGATCCTCGAACGTGTACATTTCCTTGGTGACAACATCCGACGTCTCCCCCAAAGTCCGAGAGAATACTTTGGTATCTTCAAAAATCGGTGTCTGCCATTCGGCAAACCCATAAAGCGTCGTAATCCGCCGGGCGGTGTCCACCACATGAGCGTGGCGGGCAGCATCATCGCCAATTATATCGCGGGTACCGCGAACCGGTTGCAGGGGAAGGGCCATGATTACAAACTCTCACGCGTTACGAAGGAATGGTTCAAACCATCATCACGTACCGCTTCACAATGGATTGTTTCGCTGCGCTCGCAATGACGAGGAGGAAAGCGCCGCTATTCGGCGGCGTGTTTTTCCGGGGCTTTTTCGGCTTCAAGCTGGGCGGCCTTTTTCTCCACCAGCCCGACGATATGTTCCACCATATCCCCGCCATCAATTGTATGGTCGGTTTTGCCGGCGGCATAGATCATGTGCTTGCCATTCCCGCCGCCGGTCAGGCCGAGGTCGGTCATCAGCGCTTCGCCAGGGCCATTTACCACGCAACCGATGATGGAAAGCGTAATCGGGGTTTTGATATGCGCGAGGCGTTCTTCCAGAGTCTCCACCGTCTTGATCACGTTGAAGCCTTGGCGCGCACAGGACGGGCACGAAATAATCCGCACGCCGCGATGGCGAATGCCGAGCGATTTGAGAATATCCCAGCCAACCAGCACTTCTTCTTCCGGTTCAGCGGAAAGCGAGACCCGCATCGTGTCACCAATACCAGCCCACAGCAGCGAGCCAAGGCCAATGGAGGATTTTACTGTGCCGGCGCGTTTGCTGCCAGCTTCGGTAATGCCGATATGTAGCGGGTGGTCGCACACATCCGCCAATTGCTGGTAGGCCGCAACCGCCATGAACACATCGGACGCTTTCACCGAAATTTTAAACTCATGGAAATCATGGTCTTGTAAAATCTTGGCATGCTCCAGAGCACTTTCTACCAGCGCCTCCGGGTTAGGTTCCCCGTATTTCTCAAGCAGATGTTTCTCCAGGCTGCCGGCATTGACGCCGATGCGCATAGAACAATTATAGTCCCGCGCCGCCTTGATTACATCGCGCACCCGCTCCGGGCTGCCGATGTTGCCGGGGTTGATGCGCAAACAGGCAGCGCCCGCTTTCGCCGCTTCAATGCCGCGTTTATAGTGAAAGTGAATATCTGCGACGATCGGCACATTCACCTGTGCCACAATATGCCTCAGCGCTGCGGTACTTTCCTCATCCGGGCATGAAACGCGCACAATATCTACCCCGGCGGCTTCGGCGCGTAAAATCTGCGCCACAGTGCCATCGATGTCGGTGGTCAGGGTGTTGGTCATGGTTTGCACGGTAATCGGGGCATCGCCCCCCACCTTCACATTGCCCACGCTGATCTGGCGGGATTTGCGGCGGGTGATCTGCTGATATTCACGGTAATTCATTGCCGGTCCTTAAATTCCTGCTGCTTAATTGGTCTTGGGCGGCGGCGTTGTCGAGGTCCCCGCCGCAATCGCAGGGGTCAATTGATAATTATGCAAGGGCACGCCTGGGTTTCCCAACGGCGCGCTGGCCTTGCCATTATTGCTGATAATGGTGGCTCCGGCGTTGCCTACAGTCATCACCAGGCCGGGCAAATCAGGCACCGGCCAGCTGTCGCCAGCATGCAGTACCTTGCTGAATAATATATTGCCCTTCGCATCCTGCACTTCCACCCAATCATCAGCGCTGGCTTGGATCACCAGGTCAGGTGTAGGCGGAGCCGCAACAACCGCCGGCGGTGTTACAGCGGGAGCGGCCACTGGCGGGCTTAGCGGGGCGCTTACGGCAGCGGTTGTGGGTGGGGTTACAGGCGGGGAGGTTGTTGGCGGTTTGGGCGGTACGGCCAACGGTGCCAGTTCGGTGGGGACACTCGGTATTGCGGCTGCCAGCCTGGCCTGAGCGGCAGTATGACGGTACCACAGCCCATATCCGGCCAGCACCAGGATCACACTGAGCAGCACAATCGCACCCGTCGGCACGGCACGGTCCGGGATGGGGGCCAGAAAGCTTAAATGGGCTTTAGCCGCAAAGCTGGAACCCTCGGCCCGGAAGCGGCGCAATATCTCATCGCCGTCGAGCCCCAAAGCTTGCGCATATGTCCTGATAAACCCGGTCTGGTAGGCAACGCCGGGCAGGGTTGAGAGATCACCTCGTTCAATGGCCTCCAGGTAGGGCAGGCGAATTCGTAGAGTGGCAGCCATGTCAGGTAACGGCCAGCCAAGCTGCTCGCGCACCTGGCGTAACTCCATCCCAACACGGGCGGTTCCGTCAATCGGGCTCTCAGCCTCGCTCTGCATCACAAAGGTCTCGAGATGTTGATCCATAAAAAAATCCTGCGGTCGACGCTATAAAGCACCGGCTTGCTAAACCGGCAAATGATGCTCGCGCGCCCAGCTTGTCAAAGGCTCCCTGATACTACCGCCCGCCGCCCCGGCCCGCCGCAGTTCCCGCAAAACCGGCCGGAAGCTATTCAAGTCCGCTGCCGCCAGCATCGCCTTCACCGGCAGTATGGCATTGCCAGACATCGATAGTGTGGCGACCCCGATGGCGGCGAATGCCAGCGCATCCAGTGGCCGCCCCGCAGCTTCCCCACACACCGAGAGTGGCACACCAGCCTCCCCGCAAGCCACCACCAGTCGTTCCAGCAATTCCAAAACAGGGGCGCTCAACGTGTCATAGCGGTCAGCCAATTCTGGCGTGCCGCGATCGGCGGCAAATAAAAACTGCATCAAGTCGTTGGTACCAACCGAGACGAAATCAGCTTCTGCCAGCAGCCCCGGCAGTTGGAAGAGCAGCGATGGTACTTCAATCATCGTGCCACATTCCAGATATTCCGGCGCGGGGCGAACCCTTGCTACTTCGGCGTCCAGCAAATCCCGCGCGGCGCGAAATTCTTCCACGGTCGCTACCATTGGGAACATGATCGAGAGTGGCCGCCCTTGCGCCCCCAGCAACAAGGCTCGCAATTGCCGCCGCAATATGGCGGGGCGGTCCAGCCCCACCCGCAGTGAGCGCCAGCCCATTGCCGGGTTTTCCTCACCGGCATTGGTCTCGCCCGGCAGCAATTTGTCGGCACCCAAGTCGAGCGTCCGGAATTGCACACGCCGCCCTTTGGCGCGGTCAAGCACCCGCGCATATTCCGCAGCCTGGGCGGCCACATCGGGCAATCCTCCGGCGGCTAATGCTGCAATCTCAGTGCGGTACAGGCCAATGCCATCAGCGCCGGTCCGTTCCAACTGGTCAAGTTCAAGGGCCAGACCCACGTTCAACATCAGGCTGATGGCAGTGCCGTCCTGGGTGACAGCGGGTGTATCCCGGTACTTGGCCAGTTCGGCCGCCCGCACGCTGCGCGCGGCCAAAGCCCGTTCGTAAACCTGCACGACCTCGGGTTCGGGCCGCAAAATCAGTGTCGCCCCTTCGGCGTCCAGGATGGCTTCGTCACCTTCGTGGGCAGCCTCCACCGCTCCTCGGTCAACTTGTAAGGCCGGTAAACCCAAGGCGCGGGCTAGAATAGCGGCGTGGCCGGAGGGTGAGGCCTCCTCAATGGCGATGCCCGCGATGCCGCGTGAATGCCAATCCAGCAAATCCGCCGGGCCTAAGCGCCGTACCAGCAGCAGCAACCCATCGGCCCGTTCCGGCTTTGCCGCTGCACCGCCCAGGGCCACCATCAACCGGCCGATCATGTCTTCGATGTCAGCCAGGCGCTCGCGCAAATACGGGTCGGCGATTTTGCGCATCCGTTCGCGCAAATCCCGTGAAATTTTATCAACGGCGGTTTCAGCCGTCAGGCCATCGTTGATCGCTTCCTTCACCCGGGTCAGCCAACCGGCTGACTGTGCCACCATCCGGTAGGCTTCCAATACATCGCGCGAGGCGTTGCCGCCGGGCAGCGAGGCGGAGATCAGGCCATCGAGACTTTTATTAGCTTTATCGACAGCCTTATCGAGCCGTTCCAGCTCGGCGTCAGGGTCGTCGGTGAGCAACTGCTTGATCGGCGGCGCGGCGCCGTAGGGCAAAATTGGCCCGCGTGCGATGCCGGGGCTGAGCACATGCCCGGCGTAGCGCCGCGGCAGCGCATCGCCCAGACCTTCCTCGGGTAAGTCTGTGGCTCCAGCACTGGAGAGAATTTCCGCCAGCAGCATGGCAACGGTGGCGACCGATTCCACCTCCACCGGCGCAAACAGCCTCGGCTGGCGGTTTTGCAGGGCAATCACCCCCAATATCCGGCCCGCCCGCTTCACCGGCATCGCCAGCATCGAGGCAAACGGCTCCTCGCCAATTTCGGACCGGTAAGCAAAGCGCGGATGATTTTGGGCGTCCGGCAGGTTCAGCGCATCGCCCGATGACGCCACCATGCCGATGATGCCCTCGCCAATTCGCAAACGGGTGCGCCCCACGGCGCTGATATTCAGCCCGTAGGTGGCAGCCAGCTCCAAAAATTCACCGGCCCGCGCAACATAAATGGCTACCGCATCTGCGGGGAGCTCCTGCGCCACCAGTAACGCAATGTCGGGTAAACTTGCGGCCCCGGAGGCCAAAGCAGCCCGCAGCCGCGCAAATAATTTCCGGGCATCACGGATCCGCCGCCGCCGCTTGGGCTTTGGCTTATTGTCCGGCTTGGTCTCTAGGTCAGGCGACGGCGATTTCAGCATAGCCCCGAGTTTGTTCTCGTGCTGCCAATGCCGCAACCGCTTGCGCCTTTAATTCTTGCAAAATTTCCGCAACTGTTTGTATCGAGGTGACCATCCCGACCGATTGCCCTGCCATCACCGAGCCATTTTCAACATCGCCATCAATCACGGCACGCCGGAGCGCACCGGCCCAGAAATGCTCGATGGCAAGCTGTGCCTGTGTTTTATCCAATTCACCGTCCTGAAATTTTTTCAGCGTCTCGGCCTGATGCGTCAGGAACCGCTTGGTGCCCTCATTCACAAGGCCGCGCACCGGGATCACCGGAAAGCGCTCATCCAATTGGATGGAAGGAATGGCGTCGCGGGCATTGGCGCGAATAAACGCGTTTTTGAAATTGGCGTGCGCGATGCTCTCCACCGAAGCCGCAAACCGCGTGCCTAGCTGGGCACCGGAGGCACCCATTTCCAGATAGCCGAGAATGGCCTCACCGCGTCCCAGCCCGCCAGCCACAAACACCGGAATTTCCCGGATATGCGGCAGAATTTCCTGCGCCAGCACGGTGAGTGATACCGGCCCGATATGTCCACCGGCTTCCGAGCCTTCGATCACCAGTGCATCGACGCCGGATTTCACAAACCGTTTCGCCAGCACCAAAGCCGGGGCAAATGCGATCAGTTTGGCACCGCCATCCTTCACCGCCCGCACGGCGGGGCCGGGGGGAATGCCACCCGCCAGCACGATATGGCCGACTTTGGCCTGCAGACAAATCTGCACCAGCTCATCAAGCTGCGGGTGCATGGTGATAAGGTTCACACCAAATGGCTTAGCGGTAAGCGCCTGAGTGGCCGCGATTTCAGCTTCCAGCAGCGCCGGTGGCATCGAGCCACACGCGATCACCCCAAAGCCGCCCGCGTTGGAGATGGCGGCGACCAGGTGGCGCTCCGAGACCCAACTCATGGCCCCGCCCATGATCGCCATTTCGGTGCCCAGGAACTCAGCGCCGCGCGCCTGCAACGCCGCAAATTTCGCCGCGGGGGTGATGGTCATATCAGGCGTCCAATCCGTAGGCCGTATGCAGGGCGCGCACCGCAAGCTCGGTATATTCAGCGGCGATCAGCACGCTTACCTTAATTTCGCTGGTCGAAATGACCTGGATGTTGATGCCCTTTTCCGCCAGGGTTTTGAACATGGTACCTGCCACACCGGCATGGCTGCGCATTCCCACGCCAACCACCGAGAGCTTGGCAACGTCTTTGTCCGTGCTGATCTCGGCATAGCCGATGCGATCTTTCACGCCGTCCAGGCTGTTCAGCGCCTGCGCAAGGTCAGTCTTGCCCACCGTGAAGGTCATATCGGTGGTGCCGTCCGCCGAGACGTTCTGGACGATCATGTCAACATTGATGCCGGCTTCGGCCAGCGGCACGAAAATCGCCGCGGCCACGCCGGGTTTGTCCGGCACACGGCGGACCGTGACCTTGGCTTCATCCCGTGAGTAGGCAATACCGGCGACAATTTCCTGTTCCACAATCTCATCCTCATCAACAACCAGGGTTCCCGGCGCCTCCACAAAGCTGGAGAGCACCTGCACCCGAACTTTTTCCTTCATCGCCAGCTCAACCGAGCGGGTCTGCAATACCTTGGCACCAACCGAGGCGAGCTCGAGCATCTCCTCATAGGTAATTTTGTCCAGCTTGCGGGCCTTGGACACAATCCGTGGGTCCGTGGTGTAAACGCCATCCACATCGGTATAAATATCACATCTGTCGGCTTTCAGCGCCGCCGCCAGGGCCACCGCTGAGGTATCGGAGCCGCCACGGCCCAGTGTGGTAATGCGGTTATCCGGGCCAATGCCCTGGAACCCGGCCACCACCGGAATTTGTCCGGCCTGCATACGGGTGATCAGTTCCTCACCCTCAATGTCGTTAATGCGGGCCTTGCCATGCTGGCCGTCGGTGTCCACCGCAATTTGCCAGCCCATCCAGGAGCGCGCTTCCAGACCGAGATTTTGCAAGGCAATTGCCAGTAACCCGGCAGTGACCTGCTCGCCGGTCGCGACAACGGTGTCATATTCGCGGGCGTCGAACATCGGGGAGAGCCCCTGGCACCAGGCCACCAGCTGGTTGGTGGTGCCTGCCATGGCGGAAACCACCACGGCAACCTCGTTTCCTGCCGCTGCTTCGCGCTGGACGCGGCTTGCGACGTTGCGGATACGGTCCAGGTCGGCGACGGAAGTACCGCCGAATTTCATAACTATACGCGCCATGTGGTATTTACTGCTCCAAGACTGCCCGAAGCTTGTGCAATCCGGGCCGGAGCGTCACATAACGGTCGAGAAGGGGTTCCGCAATGATGGCAATCGAAAGTTCAGCCAAAACCGACGAAATCGCCCGGTTCGACGCGCTGGCGGCAAACTGGTGGGAGCCAACCGGCCCGATGCGGCCGTTGCACATGATGAACCCTGTGCGGGCCGGCTGGGTGCTGGAGCGAATTTTCCGGCAATTCTCGCCAGGCGTGAGGGTGCTTGATATTGGCTGTGGCGCTGGTTTGCTTTCAGAAGCCTTGGCCAAGGCGGGTTGTAACGTGTTGGGCCTGGATGCCGCTGCCCATGCGATCGAAGTGGCGCGCGCTCATGCTATCGGCCGGGGCTATAGCCTGGAATACCGCACCGGGACGGCTGAGGCGCTACTGGCGGAAGGCCATAAATTCCCGGTGATCACCGCGTTGGAGGTTATCGAGCACGTCACGGACCCGGCAACATTCCTGGCTACTTTGGCCGCCTTACTGGAACCAGGCGGTTTATTATTTATCTCGACCCTGAATCGAACGAAAACTGCTTATCTAGTGGCGAAATTCGGCGCGGAATATCTGCTGCGGATGCTACCTGTGGGCACCCATGACTGGCGCCAGTTCATTACCCCGGCTGAACTAGGTAAACTATGCCGAGATGCTGGTATGCGGCTGGCGGATGTCGCAGGTCTGAGCTTCGATGCCCGGCACTTAAGTTTTCGCATCAGCCGCGATACAGCCATTAACTATATCGCGGCTGCGCAAGCGCCGTTTTAGTTATCAGCGCCCACTTCGATCCCTTCGTGCACGGCGGCAATGGCCTGGTTCACCAGGTCGATGGCACGGTCGCGGTAGCCGCCTTTGTTATTGGAGGCTGCCAATAGTTGCTGGCGGGCGTTTTGTAGGGCGTGGATGGCGTTGAACATATGGCCCTGGTAAGCTAGGGCGGTGCCGGTGGTCAGGCCCCCAATCGTCATGAAGCCAACGGCAAACACAGCTTTCCGAACGTTAGAACGTGAAAAAATATGCACGGAGAGGTCCCTTGCTCTGATAGGTTGAGGTTGTTAGCCATCAAATTATTGTCGTTTGAGTTGATTATGCCGCAATCAAGGCATTCGCATGGGATAATATATCCGTATGGTACTTTCAATTGTCTCGACAAACATCGGGTCCATCGTCATCTTAATCAGATGTAACGGCTTAAGGTTTCAGTGATGCCCTTGGATTTTGTGAATTTACTGCGACGTTGGCGACATCATTTACATGCTCACCCTGAGCTGTCGCTGCATGAGTCAGCAACGGCGGCGTTTGTTTGCCAAGAGCTTGAAAAGCTCGGGATTTCCTTCACGGCTCATGTCGGTGGTCATGGCGTCGTCGCGACTCTGGCGCGCGCCGGTTCTAACCGGTCGGTCGGCTTGCGAGCGGATATGGATGCGCTGCCGATCATGGAGGCGACCAACGCCCCCTATGCTTCCAAATCCCCCGGCGTGATGCACGCCTGCGGGCATGACGGCCACACTGCCTCATTATTAGGGGCGGCAAAATTGCTGGTGGAGGATACTGACTGGGCCGGTACCGTGCAGTTGGTGTTTCAGCCGGCCGAGGAGGGCTTCGGCGGTGCCGAGGCGATGTTGACGGATGGTTTGCTGCAAAAATTCCCGATGGAGCGGATTTTTGGCTATCATAACTGGCCCGGTCTGGAGACCGGTACGGTGATGATCCACGAAGGCCCGATGATGGCGGCAGCCAGCAATTTTACGGTCAGTCTGCGGGGTAACGCCGCTCATGCCGCCATGCCGCATCTGGGGTCCGACCCGGTACAGGGCGCGGCGCACCTGATCATTGCATTGAATGCGGTCGTGGCCCGCAACATCGACCCGCTGGAAACGGCGGTCATTTCCACCTGTAAGCTGCAGGCTGGCAACGCCAATAACCAGATCCCCGAAATGGCGAGCATCGGCGGCACGTTCCGGGCACTGAAGCAGCCGGTGATGGCGCAGATTGAGAGCCGCATCCGTGATGTGGCTAGCCACACGGCAGCGGCCTTTGGCCTTACGGCCCATGTAGAAATTTTTGGCTTTCTGCCGCCCACAGTCAACCACAAGCCCCAGGCTGACTTTGCCGCCGCGGTGGCGGCCGGGCAGGGGCTGAGCGTGCGGCGCGACATGGCACCCACCATGGGCGCTGAGGATTTTGGCCGGTTTCTGCTGGAAATTCCGGGCGCCTATGCCTGGATCGGCAATGGCAATTCCGCTGGGCTGCATAACCCGCATTTTGATTATAACGATGAAATTTTGCCGATCGCCGCGCATTACCTGGCCTCCACCGCCAAAGCGGCGTTGAGGTGAGTATCGAGTGGGACGAGCCAGCCATCGTCCTGGAGGTCCACCCCTATGCAGAGGGCGACGCGCTGGCGCTGCTGCTCACCGCCGGGCGTGGCACATGGAAGGGGCTGGTGCGTGGCGGCAGTGCGCGCGGCAAAACCGCGCTTTGGCAGCCTGGCAATCTGGTCGCCGCCCGCTGGGGAGGGCGCCTGCCCGAGCAACTGGGGCATTTTACCGGTGAGATGGTGCATCCCGCCGCGGCTCTGGCGATGGATGACCGCCTCAACCTCGCCATTTTGAATGCGGCTTGCGCCCTGGCGGCGGGTTCCCTGCCGGAGCGTGAGCCGGCTCCGGATATTTTTGGCGGGCTGGCTCGGCTGTTGGCAGGCATCAATATTACGCCCGTTGCCCTTCCGGCGCTGGTGGTTTGGGAGCTTGATCTGTTACGTGACTTGGGCTTCGGATTGGATTTTTCTGCCCGCGCGGTGGCGGGTGATAACGACCAACTCGCCTATGTCTCGCCCAAATCTGGCCGCGCCCTGTCGCTCTCCGCTGCCGGTGACTGGGCGCCGCGCCTGCTAAAACTGCCCGCGTTTTTGCTGAGTGATACCACCGCCACCGAGGCGGATTGCCGCGATGGGCTGAAACTCACCGGTCATTTTTTGGCACGCGACGTGTTTGGCAGCCGCCACAAGCCTCTTCCACCGGCGCGGGAGCGGCTTTATGACCTGCTGCTTGAACGCCTAGGGGACTAAGCAATGCCTATCGACATGAGCATCGGCCATATTGAAGACGCGCCTTTGGCCTCTGCGCTCTCGGAGCGTTATCTGGCCTATGCGCTCTCCACCATCATGTCGCGCTCCCTGCCGGATGCCCGTGATGGGCTGAAGCCGGTGCATCGCCGTCTTATTTACGCGATGCATCAGTTAAAACTGGACCCGCGCTCGGGCTTTAAAAAATGCGCCCGCGTGGTGGGCGACGTGATGGGTAAATTCCACCCGCATGGTGATTCCTCAATTTACGAGGCGCTGGTGCGGCTGGCGCAGGAATTTTCATCGCGGTTCCCGCTGATCGAAGGCCAGGGCAATTTTGGTAACATCGACGGCGATAACGCCGCCGCGATGCGCTATACGGAATCACGTTTGACTGAGGTGGCTGAATTTCTGCTGCGCGGCATTGATGAAAACGCGGTGGATTTCCGCGCCACTTATGATGGCGAGGAGAGCGAGCCGGTGGTGCTGCCGGGCGCATTCCCCAACCTGTTGGCAAATGGCGCCAGCGGCATCGCGGTGGGCATGGCAACCTCGATCCCGCCGCATAATGCTGGTGAAGTCTGCGCAGCAGCCATTCATCTCATTCAAAACCCCAAGGCCAGCACGGCTGATTTGCTTAAATTTGTCCATGGCCCTGATTTCCCGACCGGTGGCGAACTGGTGGAAGATCACGCTACCTTGCTGGCCGCCTACGAGACGGGGCGTGGCAGTTTGCGGACCCGCGCCCGCTGGGTGCGCGAAGAGCAAAAGCACGGCACCTGGGTCATTGTGGTGACGAAAATTCCCTATCAGGTACAAAAATCCCGCCTGATCGAACAGGTGGCACTACTGCTGCAGGATAAAAAACTCCCGCTGTTGGCCGATATCCGTGACGAATCGGACGAGAAAATCCGCTTGGTGCTGGAGCCGCGCTCGCGCACGGTTGACCCGGAAATGCTGATGGCATCGTTATTCAAATCCACCACTTTGGAGTCACGTTTCTCGTTAAATATGAACGTGCTGGATGGGGCAAGGATTCCTCGCGTGATGGGCCTGCGCGAATTGCTGAAAGCCTGGATCGATCATCGCCACGAAGTGCTGATCCGCCGCTCGAATCACCGGCTGGATGCCATCGCCAAGCGACTGGAGATTCTCGAAGGCTATCTTGCGGTATTTCTTAATCTTGATGAGGTGATCAGGATTATCCGTACCGAGGATGAGCCGAAGCCGAAACTTATCAAGGCGTTCAAACTGACGGAAGTTCAGGCGGAAGCCATATTGAACATGCGGCTGCGTAGCCTGCGCCGCCTGGAAGAAATGGAAATTCGCCAGGAGCATAAAAAGCTCTCGACCGAACAATCCGGATTGCAGAATTTGCTGAAAAATGAAGCCAAACGTTGGGATAAAATTGTATCAGAAATCAACGAGGTGCAAGCAAAATTCGGTGTGGGCCCGCTTGGTAGCCGGCGCACCCAGATCAGCGCGGCCGCACCAGTGCTGGAGATTGTTGCGGAGGCTTTTGTGGAGCGCGAGCCGGTGACGGTAGTGCTCAGCCAAAAAGGCTGGATCCGCGCCTTCAAGGGACATCTGGCTGCAGATGCCGAACAGAAATTCAAAGAGGGCGACCGACTGCACATCATGCGCCGCTGTGAGTCCACTGACCGATTAGCGCTGCTGGCCACCAATGGCCGCGTATATACCTTGAAAGTTTCTGATTTACCGCGCGGCCGTGGTGACGGTCAGGCGATTCGGCTGCTGATCGATTTGGCCAATGAAGATGGCGTAGTGGATTTGTTCCTGCCTGACTCCGCGCAGAAATATCTGATCGCCGCTTCCGCCGGGCGTGGGTTTTTGTTGTCGGGATCAGAACTGAATTCAGAACGCAAGGCGGGCAAGCAAATTCTGAACCTCAAACCAGGTGAAGAACTTTCGCATTGTGTGCCGGCCAATGGCGATCAGGTGGCGGTGATCGGCCAGAACCGTAAATTGTTGATTTTTCCGTTGAATGAACTGCCAGAGATGAGCAAGGGCGCTGGTGTAGTGCTGCAAAAGTACAAAGACGGCGGTATGGCCGATGTGAAAGTGTTTGCTCTGGCGGCGGGCCTGACCTGGAAACTTGGCGCTAATACGCGCACCGAAACCAAACTCACCGAATGGCGCGGCGCCCGTGCCCAGGCTGGCCGCCTGCCGCCGAATGGCTTTCCCAAGTCGGGCAAGTTCGGCGACTAGCATGGCCGCCGCCGAGGCTCTCACGCCGCACCACCCCTCAACGGCGGCGCGGGCACTTTACTCTGTGCTCGCCATCGCGTTTGCGATCAGGCTGGCGGTGGCCTTGTGGTTTCCCAATGTCATCGCTTTTGATGAGGTCTATCAATATCTCGAACCGGCGCACCGTCTGGTGTTCGGCCAAGGCTTCGTGCCGTGGGAATTTCAGGTCGGGTTGCGCTCCTGGCTGATGGCGGCGCATGGTCCGTTTTGCAGCCCGTGGCTGTATTATATGCTAACGGCCCAGACGGCATCTTTTAGCATTTTTGAAAAAATCAAACAGCAGTCCTCGTGCCTCGTGGCGCTCAACCAGCCGGATTATTATTTCCTGCCCCTCGATATGCTGTTTACCCATAATACCCTGGTTATGCCGCTAACGCTTGAGGATATGGCGCACCTGCGGCCCGGCGCCATTGTCAGCCCGGCGGATGGCTTTGCGCCGCCGGACCACTATCATTTGGACGTTTGTGAACAACAGGCAGCAAACCCGTTCACCATGGACCGGCAGGCCGATATCTGTGTTTGGTTGAATGATCGCCCGATCTCCCAACCGCCGCCGGCACCATTGGTTAACTTTTATGTTCCGGATGTAGCGAAGCCCTTTGTCGTCCGTGACCGGTTGACCAATTAGGGTCGCGTAAACTTGCAACGTAACGCATAACGCACCGATGCCTGGCCCTCTTAAAAATCTCCCGATCAATTGGAACGTCGGCGCGGTCTCGCTTGCCGAAGGCGTGCGGGCTGGCTTGGCGGTGGCCGCCACGGTGTTGGCGGGTGATTTTCTAAGTCTGCCGCATTTTGGCCTGGCGGCATTGGGCGCCTTGCTCACCTGCTTTGCCGACCCCGGCGGGCCAGTGCGTCGGCGTGCCCCAGCAGTTCTGGCTTTCGCATTTTTGGCAGGCATATCCTACGGTTTTTTTGGCTTATTGCGTGGTGACGGTATCTGGCTGGCTGCCCCGGTCGCTGGCATTACAATTTTTTGCGTGAGTTACGCCCGCATTTATGGTCAGGGCGGGTTACAGGTTGGGAACTTGCTGAGCGTGGTTATCGTACTGGCGCTCGATTATCCGTCGGGCTCCATGCTTGTCGCGGCAGAGCAAGGCGCCAATTTGTTTGCGGGCGCCCTGTGGGCCGCAGTTCTCACGCTGGTGATATGGCAAATTCATCCCTACCAGCCGGCCCGCGATGCTTTGGGCGATGTTGCGCTTAAACTTAGTCGGTTTGCCAAAGACCTCGCTGCGCTGGGGCAACCAGCACATAGTACCGCTGCCTTTGAAGCTCATGCTGCTTTGCATCGCCGCAATGTGCGCGAAGCCATCGAGACAGCTCGCGGCGTCGCGCTGGATACCTTCCGCCGCCGTGGGCTGGTTAGCCAGAGGGCGGCGCAGGTCTCGGTCAGGTTGCAGACTCTGGAGCAAATATTTGGTGGATTCATTGCACTCTCGGAGGTGTTTGAGCAGGACGCCGCCATTCGCGAGCATACAGCGCGGCCGCTGCGTCTGTTGGCCGGCTGGCTGGCGGCGCTGGGGCCGGACATGCAAACCGGCGTTAGGCTCGACACTCCAAAAAAACAGGCCAGCCTGACCCGGTTGCGCACCGAAATTGATAAGTTACCGCCGGAATCCACCGCCGCCCATATTCTGGCTGGCATGGCCGAAAATCTCGCCGTTCTGATGACGGTCTCCAGCCCCGCAGGCCAGGCGATGTCTGGGGTTTCGGTGCTGCCGCTCAGGATTCGAATTTGGTCGCCGATCCGCTCGAACTTCAATTTTGCCGCGGCACCCATGCGCCATGCCCTGCGAACGGCTTGCATTGCGATGCCGACCCTGGCGTTCACGATGTCTTTGCATCAGCAATTTGCCCATTGGGCCACGATCACCATGATTCTTTGCTTGCAGCCGTATTTTTCGGCAACCTGGGTGCGGGCGGCTGAGCGTATCGGCGGTACCGCTCTGGGCGGGGCGCTGGCGGCGGTGATCGGCCTGCTGGCGCAAACCCAATTCAGCCTTGCCTTGATCATGTTGCCACTGACGATGTTCGCTTTTGCCATTCGCGGTGTCAGCTATGCAGCCTTTCAGGCGGCCCTGACGCCGATGGTGGTGCTGCTGGTGGAGCAAATTGTGCCAGGCACCAATGAAGTCACCGTCGCTTTATCTCGAATCGGCTATACCGCGCTGGGAGGAACTTTAGCTGTGCTGGGAAATCTGCTGCTCTGGCCCAGCTTTGAGCATTTTCGGGTCGAAGCCAGCATTGTGCAGGCGCTGGCTGCCCATGCTGCCTACGTGCGGGCGGTATTTACCGCCTTGCTGGATGGGTCCTCCGCCATCGAATCCGCTCGTCGGGCCGCAGGTATGGCAAGTAATAACCTGGAAGCCTCGCTCGCCCGGGCTTTGTTGGAGCCGCACAAAGGCCGGGATGCCACCATTGAACGTGGCGCCATCGTCGATGCTGCGTTGCGCAGAATGGCTGGACGATTGTCAGTTTTGGCTCTGGACCGGCCCGCCATTCCCCCCACATCGCGTGAACTATGGCGCGAATGGCAGGGTTTTTTGGCACAGAGCCTAACGGCAAAGCCAACAGCCCGGCCGCGGCTGCCCGAAGGGGCCGGGAGTGAGGCGCTGGTGCGATTGGCTCGGCAGGTTGAGCTGATCACGAGCCCTTGACCTTTCCGTAAAAGATAATGTTAGGCAATGCCGTAATTTGCGCCCATGTAGGTAATATAACAAAGGGGCCAGTATGTTTAATAATTCAATTTTTTCGTTTGCCACGATGGCATTTCAAAGCAGCTTGCTCGCCATTGAATCGCAACAGGTGATTGCCATGCGCCTCACCAAGTTCGCTCTGGGCGGTGAAGATGTGCAGCAGGAAGCCGAATTGATGGTGAATGAAAAGATGCATTCACTGATGGAAGCCGGCCACATGATGATGGCGGCAGTTCTCGGTGGCAAATCGGATCTTGGTGCTGATAAGGTGATGAAGCATTACCGCGCCAAGGTTAGCGCCAATGTCCGCCGCTTGAGTGCTGCTTAAATCAGGTCAGCACGGGGTCTAAATCGACATTAACCCGCAGAGTGTGACGCCCGCCGCCCAGGATGATGCCGCGCAGCGGGCTGACATCCTGAAAATCTCGGCCCCAGGCGAGCGTGACATGTTCATCTGAGACCAGCAAATTGTTGGTGGGGTCGAAATCAACCCAGCCGGCATAGTCGCCGATCCAGGCCGAAACCCAGGCGTGGGACTGGTCAGCGCCCCGGCGTTTGACTTGCCCGGCAGGCGGCGAGGTACGCAGATAACCTGAGACATAGCGGGCCGGAAGGCCGACGGCGCGCAGTGCTGCGATCATCAGATGGGCGTAATCCTGACACACGCCAACCCGGTTTTTCAAAGCATGTGAAGCTGTGGTGGCGGTGTTGGTAACGCCTGGCTTATAGGTCATGTCGTTGAATACCCGCTGGTTCAAATTCAACAACCCGCTCAAAATTGGTTCTCCCGCGGGAAAGCTGGTTTTGGCGTAGGCGGCAAGTTCAATGTTTGGGGCTGCTAAAGCGCTAGGCAGCGTGTACTCGGCAATGTCGGCCCGGTTTATGCTGGCGGCAGCAATCTGTTCAAAACCCGGGGTGCTGGCAGGGGCCGGTGGTGCTGGCTGTGCGACGTCGATGGTGGCGCTCAATGCAACAGTGAATTGTTTATGCGGGTTGGTGAGCGATACCGTGGTGGTGAAATTGCCGAAATGGTCCACCTCGTTACGTCGGTTATCTGGGGTGGGTGAAACGTCAAGCACTGATTCCCGGATTGTTTGCCCAGGCCGTGTCCGTGGCACCAGATGCATGAAATGTGTGCCCAGCAGCACCGGCTCGGCGTATTCGTAGATGGTCGCGTGATGCAGCCGATAAATCACGATGTCCCTGCCATGACTTCTTCCTCGTCTTCCAACTGGTGGGCTTCTGGCAGCAGGGTAAAGAAGCGCCGCTGCACACGGTCTGAGAGTAGCCGCAACCGGGCGGCTATTGCACCAAGTGGTGCCGAGAGGTCGGCAATACCGCTGGCTAATTTTGTGGCCTCGGTGTGCAGTAGCCGTGCGGACTCGGCGTCATCGTCCGCACCCAGCCGGTCCAATGACCAGCGCAATGCCGAACATTGAAAGCCCAGGCTGCGCGGGTTGCCGGAATCCGCTAATATCATCGCCAGTACCGGGCCAGGCGCCAAAATTCCGGCATGCCGCAGGTCGTAGCTCAACACCGAGTCTGCGAGTTCGATTCCCAGTGCGAGTCCCGGCTCTAAACGCTCGGGAGGTGCATCCAGTAAAATCGATAGACTCTCCGCAAAAGCCTCGGCGCGCTCCAACCGGCGGCCCATTTCCAGGAACAGCCACCCGCCATCGCGCGACATGTTCTCAGCGGCAATTCCCGCAAAGGTAGCAGCAAAACCCAGGATCGTTGGCAACGCTTGTTCTTCGTCGGGCACCAATGCCGTGGTGGCTTGGTCCAGAGCAAGTTGTACGGTGGCGAGCATGGTGGGGCTCAACCGCTCACTGGCAGCGTTCACCAGCCGCGTTACCTCCCGCAGCAACGCCGCCATTGGCTTACGGCGCGCCAGCGATTGCCGGAGTAACCGGCCAGAAATATTGCCGCTTGCCAGATCATCAGGCAGCAACTGAGCTTTTGCTAAACAGCGGGTGATCAGGCTACGCTCGGCGGCATCGCGCGGTAACGATGTCCCCGCTTCCAACCGAGGTAATGCCAGCATGAGCAGGCGGGCAGCGGCCTCCAATCGTTCGACTGAGCGGCCAAGCCAGAACAAATTGTCGGCCATCCGCGACGGCAGATGCGCCGCTGGCAAAAACGGCACGCGGGCTTGTGGCTCGGAATGTGAAACGCCGGAATAATAATGCGGTTCGTCAGCGTCCAGCACCCAGATATCTTTCATGTTGGTGGGGGTACCCGCCTCATTGAGCCCAAATGCCAGGCCACCAGGCAGAACCTGCCACCCGGTGCCGTCGTGCCATCCGTACAGCCGAAACATCAGCGGCGTGGACAGCAGACCCGAACTATCAACAAACGGGGCTTTCGACGCCGAGGTTAGAATGTTGCCCTTGGCAGCGGGCAGTAACGGGGCGGCGCCACAGAAGGTTTCAAATAATTGTGGAACATAAGCCGCAATTTCAGGGACTTCTGCCAAGGAGCTACCAGGAGCATTGAGCATGTTCAACACGCCCGCACGAATGGCACCAAACGCGCCAGGAATACCGGCACCGGGGCGGCCACCTTGCTCGAGCGGATCAAGCTCAATGCCCGATAGGCCGCGAATAAGTGTCGCCACATGCAACAGTCCGGAGAGGGTTTTAACATGCAGGGCACCGCCGCGGGTGGCCAGATCGCCAGGCTCGATCAGCAGGACGCCAAGCGCACGCGCCAGCAAGGCGTCATCCATCATGTCGAGTGACTGTGCCGGGCTGCCAGCGCTGGCCGAAAGAATCGCAACCATGCCACCTTGGCTGTCACGTTGTAGATGATCCACCAGCATCTCGCGGGCCGGCCGAAGGCTGCGCAACCCGCCGGCTCTGAAAAGCTCAGGTACCGTGCCCGATGCCACCCGGCGCAGCGTGAGCGCATGGCCAAAACTTGGAATGATCCCAGTATGATCCCGCACGATTTGAAAGCGGCCATCAATGCCGCGAATGATATCAGCGGCGTAAAGTGAGAGGCGCGGCGTCGCGAGCGGTGTTCCGGTACACAGGCTGCGCACAAAGTGCCGACTTTTGAACACTTCGATAGGCGGGATCAAGCCATTTTGCAGGACGCTTTGCCGTCCATATAAATCTTCAAGCAGACTGTTCAAAACCCCGGCACGCTGCTTGATCCCAGCCTCTAACAGCGCAAATTCAGTCGCCGTTAACGGTGCCGGCAGCGGGTCGTATCGATGCTGTGCCACCACGCCGTAGGGTGCTGCGAGTCGGACTTGTTTGTTCAAAGCCGCCGCGCGGCGTCCCATTTCCTCGTGCCCGATGCTGCGGAAAGCTTCCAAAACCGGCACCCATGGGGTCCGGATTCGGCCCGACCGGTCGATCATTTCGTCACTGGAAGCCACACCCTGCATCATCACAGGCTTAACAGAGAGAATGCCATGCGGCGAGAGTGAATTAAAATTGTTTCGTCTGGCTTACTTACGTTGATCATGAAGTTATTAGTCACCACACTTGTATGGTCCGGCGTTTGCATGGCACGCTTCATTACATTGCTAATAAACCACTCAGACCAAGGACCCGCGTATAATGTCATTGTTGTTACAGGTTAAAAATTGGTGAAACATTTGGCGTTTTGCAGCGATCTGCCGCTCGATAGGGCAGAAGTTGACCTGTGTGAGGCATTGATGATCGTTCAGCATCTCAAAAAATTGACCGATATTTTTTTATGGGGAACAGCGCGTTGAGCGATATTTTTTCAAACGCCTGGCCCGATTATGATCCAGGCCGCTATTTTTGTGAGCTGACCAAGCCGCGTAGTGACGCTGGCCCGGTCCCTCGCTGGCTGGCGGAACGATTATCGAAGATTGGCCTTACCGCACTGCGTGGTCGCGCCGCGGCGGCGGAAACCGAACTGATTGACCTGGGGATTACCTTCACGGTGTATTCCGATGCCACCGCCATCGACCGGATTTTGCCGTTCGACTGTATTCCCCGGATCATCACCCATGATGAATGGAATTTGCTTGAGCGCGCCTGTATTCAGCGTGTGACCGCGCTTAACCTGTTCCTGGGCGACATTTACGGCAAAGGTAAAATCATCAAGGACGGCGTCATTCCCGCTGAACTGGTGTATGGCAATTCCAACTATCGCCCGGAAATGCAGGATTTCCCCGTGCCTCATGGGACTTATGTGCATGTTTGCGGAATTGATATCATCCGCGATGAACATGGTGACTTCCGGGTGCTGGAGGATAACGCCCGCACGCCGTCTGGTGTTTCCTACGTTATTGAAAATCGCCATTTGATGCTGCGCACCTTCCCGGATTTAATGGCCGGTATCCGCCTGCGTCCGGTGGATGATTATGGCCGCCGGCTGCGCGCCGCGATGTCGGAAATTGCGCCGGGCGACCTTGAGGACCCGCAGGTGGTGCTGCTCTCGCCCGGCATTTATAACTCGGCGTATTTTGAGCATGTGTTCCTGGCCCGCGAGATGGGCGTGCCGCTGGTGGTCGGTTCTGACCTCGTGGTGGAAAACGAGCGCGTTTACATGCGTACCATCACCGGCTTGCGACCGGTCCACACCATCTACCGCCGTCTGAATGATGATTTCCTCGATCCCGATGTGTTCCGCCCGGAATCGATGCTCGGCGTGCGCGGCCTGATCGGCGCCTGGAAGGCCGGGAATGTGGCGATCGCCAATGCGGTAGGTACCGGCGTTGCCGATGACAAGGCGGTTTATGCATACATGCCGCGCATCATCAAATACTACCTGGGCGAAGAACCGCTGATCCAGAATGTGCAGACCAATATATGCCGCGAGACGGAGGGTTTGGCTTACACGCTCGCCAATCTCGACAAGCTGGTGACCAAGCCGGTGGGCGAATCCGGTGGCTATGGCATTACCATCGGCCCGCGCGCCAGCAAGGAGGAACTTGAAGCCTCCCGCGCCGCCATTCTGGCTGACCCGGCGCAATGGATCAGCCAGCCGATGATCGGTCTTTCGGTGGCGCCGACTCTCACCGAGGAAGGCGTCGGGCCGCGGCATCTCGATTTGCGGCCGTTCATTATCACCGGCAAGGAAAGTTGGGTTCTGCCGGGTGGTTTAACCCGGGTGGCCTTGAAACGCGGCAGCCTGATCGTCAATTCAAGCCAGGGTGGTGGCTCGAAGGACACCTGGGTGCTGGCGGATGATTTTACCGATGGGGGCGCACCATGAGGTTCGACACGGTATTGCTCTCACGCGATGCTGAAGGCCTGTTCTGGATGGCGCGGTATCTGGAGCGCGTTGAAAACCTCGCCCGGTTGATCGATGTTACCCAGAGCTTTGAGTCGCCAGGCCATGAAACCCAAGCCTGGTTTGGCCTGATCCAGATCAATGCCGACGAGAAAAATTTTGAGGCACGTGGGTTCTCACCAGATGCCTTGCATGTGAAGCGCTTTTATCTGCTCGACAAAGGCAACCCAACCTCCATCCCCGCCAACATTGAAGACGCCCGCACCAATGCCCGCACCTTGCGCCCCTTGATGAGCACCGAGATGTGGCGGCAGATCAATGTTTTCCATCGCTTTGTCAGCCGCATTACGGCGGAAGATTTGGAAGGCGATTCCCTCTCGCGGGTTTGCACGGCTTTGAAGGATGGCGTGCAGGCTCACACAGGTATTACGGAAGGTACATTATACCGTGATCAGGGGTGGTATTTTTATCATCTGGGCCGGGTGATCGAGCGAGCCGACCAAACTACCCGTATGCTAGACATTAAATATACCATCATTCTGCCAAGAGATGGCGAAGCCAAACGCGTGGCCGAACTGACGCAATGGAATGCTGTGTTGCGGGCAGGGGCGGGATACCATGCCTTCAAACGTCACGCTCGCGCGGTATTTTCGGTGGAAGATGTGGTGGATTTCCTGCTACGCGACCCGTCGTCGCCGCGCTCAGTTTTGCTTAGTGTGCGGCGTGCCGAGGCGTATCTCGAAGATCTTCGCCGGATATATGGTCTGTCGCGTGCCAATGAGCCGATGGAGGTTGCCGAATATTTACGAGAAATTCTCACCGAACGATCTACAGGCCATATTCTCGCCACGGGTCTGCACGAATACTTAGATGTGGTCCAAATTCATCTGCAACGCTTGGCCGGGGCGATCGGCCGTGCTTTCTTTCGGGATTGGCGGCCAAGTGATGACGTGCTGTCTGCTGATATTGTAGCCGACGCCGCCTTATCGCAAAGTCAGAGTCAAAGCTCAGGACCTGTATCAACGATCAATCCGGAGCATCGCGCCGGAGGCAAGGCAGAGGCTTTGGCATGATCAATGCGAAGCGCGCCATGAAACCGGCGGAACCCGATGGATCCGTAAAGGTTAGCCATGCGCTCGCTGTGCCGTTATTCATATTTGGCGTCGCTTTAATTTTACGCCTGGTCGATATCGGCCGCCAGCCTTTTTGGTTGGATGAGATTTTTACCTTGCAACGGGTGAATATGCCGTTTGGCGCTTTGGTGCGGGATTCCTTCTCGAACCACCACATGCCAAGCTTTTTCCTGTTGTTGTCACCTCTCGCGGGGTTGGGTGATCCGCAATTCTGGCTGCGGGTACCATCAGCGGTGTTTGGCGCGGCTTGCGTTATGTTGGTGTATCTTATCGCGGCCCAAATTGCCGGGCGTCGCGCTGGCCTGGTGGCCGCGCTCATTTTAGGACTCTCGCCTTCGGCTCTGGCGTTCAGCCAGGAGGCGCGGTCCTACACGATGGAAATGTGCCTTATTCTGATCGCGCTCTATGGTCTGGTTCAGCTGGCGCTGAATGCGCGCGCGGCGTCTAGGCCATGGTCCGACCGGTATGCGCGGCGCGCAGATTGGGCAGCCGTTATTTTGGGAACCTCCGGTGCGCTCGACGTACTGGGCGATGGCGTACCCTGGCTGCTGACCGTGAATGTGATTGGGTTGATCATTATGCATCAATCATCGAACGGCAAAGGATTTTTGAAGAATTTGCTGTTGGCTGATGCGCTTATGCTTGTGCTTTCAGCGCCATTTTATGCGTTGATGGAGGTTTATCAGGATAAAAAATTCATCGACAGCGTAACTTGGATACCGCCGGTTGATCTGTCGCGCTTGTGGTATAATTTTGCATCGGTTTACTTAATGCGGATTGCCGATACGGTTTCGTTCCGGCTGATGGATGTTTCAACGCCGATGCCGATGATTCTGCTCATTGAAGGTGGCCTGCTGCTGGCGGCGGCGCTTGGTTTGTGGCGTTTGCGTAAGCGGCCGGGATTATTGGCGGTGATTGGTTTGTCATTCATTCTGTTGCCAGCGGCGTTACTGGTGATCTCGCTGTGGCGCTCGATGATGGTGCCACGTTATATTTTGTGGAGCGCCGCGCCTTTTGCGATATTGGCCGGCATTGGTCTTAGTTCTCTATTACAGCGCCTACCGAAGCATTGGCAGGTGGCTGCGTTTGGCGCGGTGGCAGCACTACTGCTGTTTAACCTGCTGCCATATTATAACGTGGAGACGAAGCCGCGCTGGGACATAGCCGCAAAAATTCTGGCCAGTGAGGTGGCGCCTGGTGATGTGGTGCTGTTGAGTGACCCGTGGGATGAGACAATTTTACGTGCCTATCTCCCCTCTGAGGCACAAAACATCGTGCTGAGTGATTCCAAAGGCGATGTTACCCATGCGCAGTTGGCGCAGATGCAAGGCAAGCGCGTGTGGGTTATTATCGGCCATGCTGGCCAGACCAGCACCACGAAGCACCAGCTACCCGATAATTTTGCGAAAATTGCGCCTCTCGGTGAGCCTGCCAAAATTGAGATGGCGGGTCGCCGGATCTACATCAATCTCTTCGACCCAACCAGCCACGGTTATGCGTCGAATTGCTTACCAGAGCAGGATTTCAGCGAAGGCGACGCGACCGCTTTGGTGCTTCCGGCGGTGCCGTGCAGCTAACCTCGCGGTTTTACTTTTCGACGAAGGCTTTCTCGATCACATAATGCCCCGGTTCATGATGATTGCCTTCCTGAAAGCCGCGTCCTTTGAGGAGGTTGTTTAAGTCCGACAGCATTTCCGGGCTGCCGCACAGCATTACCCTGTCGGTTTCCACATTAAAGGCGGGGAGCTGCAAATCAGCCTGTAATTTACCGGTTTCAAGCAGGGTCGTAATGCGCCCGATGTTACGGAAAGGCTCGCGGGTCACAGATGGGTAATACAGTAGCTTTTCACGCGCCAGTTCGCCAAAAAACTCGTGCTCAAGCAGCGTGTTCACAATCAGTTCCCCGTACCCAAGTTCGGCAATGGTACGGGTACCGTGCACCAGAATGACGCGCTCATAGCGCTCATAGGTATCAGGGTCTTTGATGATGCTGACGAACGGTGCAAGGCCAGTGCCGGTGCCCAGCAAATACAGGTTTTTACCCGGCAACAGATTATCCTGAATGAGCGTGCCGGTTGGTTTACGGCCCACCAGTACCGTATCGCCGACCTGCAAATGCTGTAGCCGGGAGGTGAGAGCGCCGGAGGGCACCTTAATGGAGAAAAACTCCAACTGGTCCTCATGGTTGGCATTGCACATCGAATAGGCGCGCAGCAGCGGGCGACCCTCGATTTCGAGGCCGATCATGGTGAACTGACCGCTGACAAAGCGGAAACCGGGGTCGCGGGTGGCGGTGAAGCTGAACAGCGTGTCGGTCCAGTGCCGGACGGAGGTGACCGTCTCGGTATTAAAATTAGACAATGATAGCTCCTGTGCCGGTAAGGGCATATTTCCAAGGGTGATTAGCCTGATTGGCCGTAAAGATAAACCAGGCCGCACTGCGCTGCACACAAATGAGAACTGCAGGGCTACTTATCGCCCGGGTGGGTTTTAGGCCGATTGCTGGCCCTCACGAAAAAATCACCGTCTCCCCCTAACGCCACAGCCGTTTCCGCTTGACAGTTTCCGCTAAACGTTACCTGCTTACCTTAAAGGTAACCATAATAAGGCCTGCAAACCAGGAAAAGGACGAGCCATGAATGTAACCACGAGCATTTCACCCGTACAGACCGCCGCCGCTTCGGTAATCTTTGAGGTGTTCACAAAGCAGCAGCAACTGGCGGTTAAGCTGCGCACCTCCACCGCTGATGAGCGGATCACCAAGCTGCGCCGCCTGGAAGCAGCGGTCATGGCTAACAAGGACGCCATTTACCGTGCTCTGGCGGCGGATTTACACAAGCCCGCCACCGAAGCTGATCTTGATGAGATCATGCCGGTGATCGGTGAAATTCATCATGCGGTGAAGCATCTGAAATCCTGGATGCGCACCAAGCGGGTAGGCACCACCATGACGATGCTGGGCACGCAGGCGCGCATCCGCTATCAACCGCGCGGCGTCTGTCTGATCATTTCGCCCTGGAATTTTCCGATCAATCTCACTTTCGGGCCGCTTGCCAGCGCCATTGCCGCCGGCAACACAGTGATCATCAAGCCCTCGGAATTAACGCCATCCTGCTCTGCATTGATGGCTGAGATCATCCGCCAGACCTTCGATCCAGCCGAGATTGCTGTGTTTGAAGGCGATGCAGCGGTCTCCACGGCGCTGCTGGCTTTGCCGTTCGACCATATGTTCTTCACCGGCTCACCCGCCGTGGGTAAAATCGTGATGGCGGCGGCCGCCAAGCATCTATCGTCTATTACTTTGGAGCTAGGTGGCAAAAGCCCGGTCATTGTTGATGAGAGTGCTGATCTGGCCAAAGCTGCCAAAAGCGTCATGTGGGGTAAATTCCTCAATAATGGCCAGACTTGCGTGGCGCCCGACTATTTATATGTGCATGAGAAAATACTTTCGGCGTTCCTCGAAAAAGCCAAAGCCGCGATAGCCAAAATGTATGGTGACAATGCACAAACCAGCCCGGATTATTGCCGGATTGTGAATGACCGGCATTTCTCCAGGGTAAAAAATATTCTCGATGATGCCACTGCCAATGGTGCCACTGTTGTTACAGGCGGGGCGACTTTGGCGAGCGATAAATTCATCGCCCCCACACTTTTGACAAATGTGAAGCTCGACAGCGCAGTGATGCAGGAGGAAATTTTTGGGCCGGTGCTGCCGATTATCACGTACAGCGACATCAGCGAGCCGATCGCGCATATCAACGCCAACCCGAAACCGCTGGCGCTGTATGTGTATTCAAAAGATCAGGCCAGTATTGATAAGATCATTGACGCGACCTCCTCAGGCGGGGTGGGGATCAATGTTTCGGTGCTGCATTTCTCGCACGCCAATTTGCCGTTCGGCGGGGTGAATAACAGCGGTATCGGCTCCTCGCACGGCGCGTACGGGTTTAAAGCCTTTTCGCATGAACGCGCGGTGATGCGTGACCAGTACAACTCCACCCCGATGCTGTACCCGCCTTATACGCCGCGGGTGAAGTGGTTGATGGGCATGACGCTGAAGTTCTTTAGCTAGCCGCGAGGGCAGGGGGTCTTGCTGCATTTCAGGTGGCGTGGCTGAATAGCTGCGTAATTTGAACAGGGTGCTTTGGTGGTTAGACTTGATAAAATCTACACGCGCGGCGGTGATACCGGCGATACTTCGCTGGGTAACGGTGAGCGGGTGCCAAAATCCTCTTTGCGGGTGGCGGCCTACGGTGAGGTGGATGAGGCCAACGCCATTTTAGGCATTGTGCGGTTGCATGTCAGCGGTGCTGATGACGCTGTACTGGCGCGAATTCAAAATGACCTGTTCGATGTGGGCGCTGATTTATGCGTCCCCATCGAGGAAGCCCCACAATACCCGCAACTGCGCGTAACTCAACCGCAGGTCGATTGGCTGGAGGCGCAAATCGACCGGATGAACGCGGAACTGCCGACTTTGAATTCGTTTATTCTGCCGGGCGGCACCCCGGCCGCGGCGTTTTTGCACCAGGCCCGCACAGTGGTGCGCCGGGCCGAACGGGTGCTGGTGGGTTTGCTGGCGAACCCGGATGAGCCGGTGAACCGGTTGGTGCTGGTGTATCTCAACCGGCTCTCGGATTTACTATTCGTGATGTCGCGGTTTGTGAATGAGCTTGGCGCCCGCGACGTTTTATGGGTTCCGGCGGCCAACCGCGATGGCTGATATCGCCTTGGAGCCATTGGTCAGCGGCGGCTGGCAAATTCGTACCGGCTTTACCGGTACAGACGCAGCCAGCCATTTCAGTGTTTATCAGGGCAGCGACTTTGGCCATCCGGAGCGTGGTATTCTAGCAGCCATCGCGCGGGCGCATCCTGTGGGCGCAATACCGGCTGATGGGTCGCGTGATGCCGCACAGATATCGGTATTTAGCTTCGCAGAAGGGTATTTTGGCGCCCGCCGCACGCTGGGGGTGAAACGGGCCGCCAATCAGGCGCTACATAGCCTCAATGGGTGGTTGTTTGGCCAAATTCGTGCCGATAGCAGCCGTGGCTTGGCGCCGGTTTCGCTGACTGCCTTGCTGTTCAGCGGGCCGCTTATGGGTGTCGTGCATATTGGTGCCTGCCGGCTATATCGAAGCCGCAATGGGGTGGTGACGCCTTTGATCCGCCCTCATGTGCGGATTACCCCGCAGGGGCCCGGTGAGCCAACGCGGGCGGTGGGGCTGGATGGCGAACTGGCGGTAGATTTTGCTGAGGAGCAGGCTGAAGCCGGAGACCGTTATTTGTTGCTCAGCACAGGGGAGTCTGCAAGTTCAGAGGCCGTGCAGGCCGGGTTTGCCCTGGCCGGGGCGGGTGGCAATGGCCCTGGCGTAACCGCGATGGTGGTGGATATCATCGCCGCACCGGCCCCTGACATCGCGCAAGCCCATGCCGCTATGGCCGACTTGCCACTGAAGCCTGCCCCGCGTGAGGGTGATGTGTGGGATGGGTTCCAAATTGGCCGGACTTTGTATCGCGGCCGTTACACGATTCTCGTGGTGGCCCGCGACACAGTTGAGAATCGCGACGTGGTTTTGAAAATTCCGTTGCCCAGCATGTTGCAGGATGAGATTTTTGCAGCCGGATTTATGCGCGAAGCCTGGATCGGTAGTACCGTGCGCGGCAGCAACGTGGCCCGCTATCTTGATTTACCACCTGACCGCCGTAGCAGCCTTTATCTGGTGATGCCATTGTACAAAGGCGAAACGCTGGAAAAACGCCTCAACCGTGCGCCTTTGATGACGTTGCCGGATGGCGTAGGGATTGCCTTGAAGTTGTGCGAGGCGGTGCAGGATTTAGCGGCGATCGAAATTATTCATCGTGATTTGAAGCCTGAGAACATCATGCTGCTGCCGGGCAATGAGGTAAGGCTGCTGGATTTAGGCTTGGCGTATTTGCCAGGCATCGACATGGCCGAAGCTGCCCGTCCCGGCGGCACATTGCGCTATATGGCACCGGAATTGCTGAAGGGCGTGCAGGCGAATGCACGTTCTGAAGTGTTTTCACTAGCGGTGACGATCTACCGGATGTTCTCTGGCGGCCCATATCCGTTCGGGCAGCGCGAGGCGGTGCCGTTGGCGAGGATGCGCCCTGATTTGCCAGGCTGGCTGGGGCTGGTATTGAAAAAAGCTCTTGCGAGCGACCCGAATGACCGCTTCGAGGACGCCGGTGCATTGGCAGTGGCGCTGAATGAAGGGTTGGTGAACGGCACCCCCGACCCTGGACGTATGGCGCGCTGGTATGAATTGAATGAATTGCAAATATGGCAGGCGGCGACAATCATTTTTGGAATTTGCTTTTTTGCTTTGCTGGCCCGGATGCTACGATGACCCGGGTGTTGTATATGAGTGATCTGCATCTGGAGTTGGAGGAGTGGCGGCCCTCCCGGCCTAACTGGAGCCGCTTTTTGCAACGGGGCACCCCGCATCCTTCACGTGGTCCGATGTTGGATCGTGTCGGCGGGGTGGATTTGGTAATTCTGGCGGGTGATATCCACAATGGTCTGCGCGGCGTTGTGTACGCTGACCAGGTGGCGAAATATCTCGAGGCGCCGGTGGTGATGGTGGCCGGCAATCATGAGTATTACCATCACGATATGACAACTTTATTGCCGGCGCTACGCAAAGCCGTGTTGAAAACCAGGGGCCGGGTAAACTTTCTGCAAAATGATATGGTAACTTTCGATATCGGGACGGAACGGGTGAATGTGCTGGGCTGTTCGCTTTGGACCGACTACCGGTTGAACGGTGATGCAGAGCTGGGCATGAAGCAGGCACAGCGGTTGATGAACGACTATAATTTTATTCGCATGAAGGATGCCATGTTCACGCCGCAGGATGCGAAAGGGCTGCATGAAGAATCGCTGGCCTGGCTGCACGAGACACTGGCCGGCTTGGCGCGCCAGGGCGGGACGGACAAGACCATCGTTGTGACGCATCATGCCCCGAGCGGGCAAGTGCTTGGGCGCCGTCATGGCGCGATGGGGCCAGCCTATGGCTCTGAAATTATTGCAAAATTTACCCCATTGCGGCCGTCCTTGTGGGTCTTTGGTCATACCCATGTCACGCATGACGGGGTGGTGGAGGGCATCCATCTGGTGTCCGCCCCGCGCGGTTATCATAGTGAAAAGGGGGGGATGTTTAATCCAGGGCTGGTCGAGATTTGACGAAATTAGTTTCTTATATATAAATGTAGTTTCTTTTAAAGAATTATTTGTGAGTTTGGTGCGCAACGCTATGGTCGATAAATATTCAGTTTTTTCAGTCATGAGGGAGGCGTTGCGCGGCCATACCGGCTGGCGTCCGGCTTGGCGGGATGCGTCGCCGGTTGGCGTGTATGACGTGATCATCGTTGGTGGTGGAGGGCACGGGTTAGCGACGGCCTATTATCTTGCCAAAAATCATCAGCGGATGCGTATCGCGGTGCTGGAAAAAGGTTGGCTCGGCAATGGCAGCATTGGCCGCAACACCACCATCATCCGCTCGAATTATCTGCTACCGGGCAATGCACCGTTCTACGAGTTTTCAATGAAACTATGGGAAGGGCTGGAGCAGGATATCAATTATAACGCCATGGTGAGCCAACGCGGGGTGCTGAATATCATCCACTCCGATGCGCAACGCGACGCCTATGCGCGGCGGGGTAATTCCATGCGCCTGAATGGGATTGATGCCGAGTTGCTTGATCTCGCTGCGTTGCGCGCAAAAGTACCGTATCTGGACTATGAAAATGCCCGCTTCCCAATTCAAGGGGCGCTATTACAACGGCGCGGCGGCACGGTGCGGCATGACGCCGTGGCGTGGGGTTATGCACGGGCAGCGGACCATTTGGGTGTGGATATCATCCAGAATTGCGAAGTCACCGGGATTAAAACCGAAAATGGCAAGGCTGTAGGTGTGGAAACCACCCGTGGCTATATTGCGGGCAAAAAAATCGGCCTGGCCTGTGCGGGCAATTCATCACGCGTGGCGGCGATGGCGGGTATCCGTCTGCCGATCGAGAGCCATGCGTTGCAGGCGTTTGTTTCGGAATCGATCAAGCCGCTGATCGACAACGTGATCACCTTCGGCGCCGGGCATTTTTATATTTCGCAGTCGGATAAAGGCGGTTTGGTTTTCGGCGGGGATATCGATGGGTATAATTCGTATGCCAGCCGCGGCAATCTGCCGACCATTGAGGATGTGTGTGAAGGCGGCATGGCGTTGATGCCGATGCTGGGTCGCGCACGGCTGGTGCGGCACTGGGGCGGTATTATGGATATGACGATGGATGGCTCGCCGATCATCGATAAATCGCCGGTCGAAAATCTCTATCTGAATGCCGGCTGGTGCTACGGCGGCTTCAAGGCAACGCCGGCGTCTGGCTGGTGTTTTGCGCATCTGATCGCACGCGATGAGCCGCATGAGGTGGCCAGCGCCTACCGGCTGGACCGCTTTGCCAAAGGCTATGTGATCGATGAAAAGGGAGTCGGTGCCACGCCGAATTTGCACTGATGCGTATTCACTGTCCGCATTGCGGCGAGCGTGGTTTGCAGGAATTTCTCTACCATGGCGATGCCACGGTGACGCGTCCGCGTGATGGCGGAGCAGAACCCACGCCGGAATGGACTGATTATGTGTATTTCAGAGAAAATCCGAATGGAGTTCATCGTGAGTTGTGGTATCATAACGTCGGCTGCCATGCCTGGTTGGTGGTGACACGCAATTTACGCAACCATCAAATAATGGCGGTGGAATCAGCGTATGACGTCGCCCTGGGCCGGTCATCATGAGACTCTCGCACGGCGGGATCATCGACCGCAGCAAGCCGATTAACTTCACCTTCGATGGCCGATCGTTGCAGGGCTATGCAGGTGATACGCTGGCCTCGGCACTGCTGGCCAACGATATAAAACTGGTGGGCCGAAGCTTCAAATATCACCGTCCACGCGGGATTCTGTCGGCTGGTTCCGAGGAGCCAAATGCGTTGGTGGAATTGCGAATGGGAGCCCGCCGCGAGCCAAATACGCGGGCGACGATGGTGGAATTGTATGAGGGGCTGGTTGCGCATAGCCAGAACCGGTTTCCATCGCTGCAACACGATCTATTGTCTATCAACGGCAAGCTCTCGCCGTTCTTTGCAGCGGGGTTCTACTATAAAACCTTTATGTGGCCGGCATCGTTCTGGGAAAAATTATACGAGCCGCTGATTCGTAAAGCCGCTGGCTTGGGCCGCAACGCTGCACTACCCGACCCTGACACCTATGAATCCGGCCATTTATTTTGCGACGTGCTGGTGATCGGTGCGGGTGCGGTGGGGGTGAAGGCCGCGCATGAAGCCGCCATCGGCGGTGCCCGCGTGATTTTATGCGATGAGCAGCCGCCCAGTGATGCGGTTGATATGCAGAACGTAAAATATCTGCCCCGTACCACGGTATTTGGCGTTTACGACGGCGGCACCTATGGTGCGGTGGAACGTGTGGCCGACCATCTGGTGGTGCCTGCACCGCATCAACCACGCCAGCGTTACTGGCGGATTGTGGCGAAGCGCAGCGTATTAGCCACTGGCGCTATTGAGCGACCTATGGTGTTCACCAATAACGACCTCCCCGGTGTGATGCTCGCTGGTGCGGTGGAAACCTACATCACTCGTTATGCGGTGGCCCCCGGCGCGCGGGCCGTGCTGTTCATCAATCATGATGGTGCTGCCAGCGCCCTCGCCGCTATGGCTGCCAGTGTGATGGCGGTGGCGGCGGTGGTGGATGCCCGTCCCGCGTCGTCGGCCGTGATCCGAGATATGGCGGCAGCATTTTCGGTGCCGGTATTTTCAGGCGCGGTGATTCGTCGCGCTGTCGGCAAACTGGCCGTTGAGGGCGTTGAAATCTGTACGCGTGATGGTGGGGTGGTGCGATTTGGTTGTGACGTGGTGGCCATGTCCGGCGGTTGGAATCCGGTGCTGCATCTCACGTCACATCTCGATGACAAGCCGGTGTGGGATGATGCCATCGCGGCGTTTGTGCCGGATGGGTTGCCGCCTGGAATGACAGCCGTGGGTGCGGCGGCAGGCGAGGAAATCAATCAAAATATCACCCCGCTATGGTCGGTGCCTGATGCTGACGCAAAAGCCTTTGTCGATTTCCAAAACGACGTAACGGCGGCTGATATTCGTTTGGCCAAGCAGGAAGGCTTCATCGCGGTCGAGCATTTGAAGCGCTATACCACGCTTGGCATGGCGACCGACCAAGGCAAAACCGCCAATGTGAATGGCCTGGCTCTGATGGCAATGGCGACTGGAAAAACCGTGCCTGAGACTGGCACAACCCGGTTCCGCCCGCCCTACACGCCGGTGGCACTTGGCGCTTTGGCGGGGCCGCATCGCGGCAAATTATTCAAACCCACACGTCTCACTCCCACGCATGAATGGGCGAAATCCCTCGGCGCCGTGTTTGTGGAAACTGGCCTGTGGCTGCGGGCGCAATATTTCCCCAAACCCGGCGAGGATTGGCTGGCGGCAACCAACCGCGAAGTTCTGGCGGTGCGTCAGCGCGTGGGTATTTGTGATGTCACCACTCTCGGAAAAATTGATATTCAAGGTCCTGATGCCGCCAAATTCCTTGAATGTATTTACACCAATAGCTGGACCAACCTCGCCGTTGGCCGCGCCCGCTATGGGTTGATGTTGCGCGAAGATGGTTTCGTGATGGATGACGGCACCACCGCGCGTATTGGTGAGCAGCACTACGTGATGACCACCACCACTGCCAACGCGGGTAAGGTGTTTCAACATCTGGAATTTTGCCATCAATGGCTGTGGCCGGAGTTGGATGTGCGGTTTATTTCCATCACCGACCAATGGGCGCAGATCGCCCTGGCGGGCCCGCACGCACGCGATGTATTACGAAAAATTGTTGATGAAGCCTATGATGTTTCAAACGCCGTGTTTGGCTATATGGCCGCCGGTGACGTAACCATCTGCGGCGGCACCTCGGCCCGGTTATTCCGTCTGTCATTTTCCGGCGAACTGGCCTACGAAATTGCTGTCCCCGCCCGCTTTGGTGGTGCCCTCGCGGCAGCCTTGATGGCAGCCGGTGCGGAATTCGGCATCACCCCGTATGGCACCGAGGCGCTGGGGGTGATGCGGGTCGAGAAGGGCCACCCGGCGGGTAATGAGCTGAACGGCCAGACCAGCGCCCATGATCTCGGGTTTGGTAAATTATTATCTAAAAAGAAGGATTTTATCGGCCGGGCGCTCGCAGCACGCCCGGCACTGATGGACTCAGCCCGCCCTAACCTGGTGGGGCTGAAGCCGGTGAATGAGTCTGATCGGTTGCGCGGCGGGGCGCATCTGCTGGCGCATGACGCCGAGCCAGTGGCCGCCAACGACCAAGGCCATGTCACCTCGGCGGTGTATTCACCAACCTTGGGTCATTCCATCGGGCTGGCAATTTTAAAGCACGGTGCCTCCCGCCACGGCGAGATCATCCGGGTGTATGACCCTATCCGCAACAGCGATTTCCTGGCGGAAGTCGTCAGCCCGGTATTTTACGACGTGCAAGGGAGCCGCCTGCATGCTTAAGGCTGAGAGTTTCACGTTTTCCGCCACGCCGATGGTAAGCGCTGCGCCGTTGCGCCCCCTGACGAGTATTGCCGCTTTTAAAAACACCGCCGTGGACTTGGAGGCCGCTTTAGGCGTGGCATTGCCGACAACTGCGGTTGGCATCACGTGCAACGATGTATTGTATCTTTGGGCAGGGCCGTACTCCTGGCTTGCGCTCGGCGCAGCACCTACGATTCTGGCCGCCGTTAGCCCTTATGCCGCCATCACCGACCAGACCGATGGCCGGTCGATATTTCACATCGCCGGTCCTCACGCCACCGAAGCCCTCGCCAAGCTGGTGCCGATCGACCTGCATGAGAGTGTATTCCCTCTCAATGGCACGGCCCTGACTCTGGCAGGCCATATTCCGGTGCAGCTTTGGCGGGAAGGGGAGGTATTCGCTCTGGCCTGTTTCCGAAGCTTCGCGCAGTCCCTATACGCATCCCTCATTGAAGCCTGCCGTGAATTTGAAGGTTGATTGATGCCCATGTCGAAGTCGCAATATGTCCTGACATTCTCCTGCCAGAACCGCCCCGGTATTGTGGCCGGCGTTGCCACCTATTTGTTTCAGCATGGCGGTGACATTCGTGAAGCCCAGCAATTTGATGATGCCGAGACCGGAAAGTTTTTTGCCCGCATCGCGTTTGACATCAACGGTGAGACGCCGATTGAGGATATCCGGGCTGGCTTTACCGATATCGCCACACAATTCGGCTTCAACTGGAACCTCAACGTCCACACGTCGCCGCGCCGCGTGCTGCTATTGGTATCAAAGTTCGACCATTGCCTGGTTGATCTGCTGTACCGCTGGCGCATCGGTGAACTGGCGATGACACCCACCGCGATTGTCTCGAACCACGGCATCGAGCATTTCGCCGGCATCGACATGGCCGGCCTGCCATTTCACCATCTGCCCATCACCAAGGACACCAAGATGGAACAGGAAGGCCAGATTTGGGCGCTGGTGAAGGAGACCAAGTCCGAACTGGTGGTGCTGGCTCGTTACATGCAGGTGCTCTCCGATGCGCTGGCCGCCAAGCTGAGTGGCAAATGTATCAACATCCACCATTCGTTTCTGCCCGGTTTCAAGGGCGCCAAGCCTTACCATCAGGCGCATTCGCGTGGTGTAAAATTGATTGGCGCCACCGCGCATTATGTCACCACCGACCTTGATGAAGGCCCAATCATTGAACAGGATGTTGAGCGGATTACCCATGCCGACACACCCGATGATCTGGTTCGCAAAGGCCGTGATATTGAGCGGCGGGTGCTGGCGCGCGCCGTGCGCTACCATCTGGAGGACCGGGTGATTCTGAACGGCAAAAAAACGGTGGTGTTCACGCCGTGAGTCAAATCGAAACCAAAATCATCGACGGCAAGGCGTTCGCGGCGGGGCTGGTAGAGAGCATCCGTAACGAAGTTGCCAGTTTGAGAGCCTCACGCGGCCTGCAACCGGGCCTCGCCGTGGTGCTGGTGGGAGAAGACCCGGCCAGTCAGGTTTATGTCCGCAATAAAGCCAAGCAAACCGTGCTGGCGGGGATGCATTCGCTGGAGTTCAAGTTGCCGGTTGAAACGCCGGAACCTGAGTTGATCGCTTTGGTCGAACGGCTGAATGCTGACTCCAAAGTACACGGTATTTTGGTGCAATTACCTCTGCCGGGGCACATCGATTCAACCAAAG
Source organism: Acidocella sp. (assembly GCA_027308685.1). Taxonomy (GTDB): domain Bacteria; phylum Pseudomonadota; class Alphaproteobacteria; order Acetobacterales; family Acetobacteraceae; genus Acidocella. The sequence goes on along the minus strand of DAIDEE010000017.1, from coordinate 48,049 downwards.
TCTTGGATACCATCAACCCTGATAAGGATGTCGATGGTTTTCATGTGATCAACGCCGGGCGTCTGGCTATCGGGCTGCCAGGGCTGGTGCCCTGCACGCCGCTGGGGTGTGTGATGCTTCTGACCGACGCGCTAGGTGATTTGACCGGGCTGAACGCGGTGGTGGTGGGGCGTTCCAACATCGTCGGCAAGCCCGTGGCGCAGCTTTTGCTGGCGCAAAATTGCACCGTCACCATCGCACATTCGCGCAGCCGCAACTTGGCTGAAATTTGCCGGGGAGCCGATATACTCGTCGCCGCTGTCGGGCGTCCGGACATCATCAAGGGCGCCTGGATTAAGCCAGGTGCGACTGTAATCGACGTGGGGATCAACCGGGTTCCCGCCAGTGATGGCAAAACCAAGCTGGTAGGCGATGTCGCTTTCGCCGAAGCGCAGGGCGTCGCTGGACTGATCACCCCGGTTCCCGGCGGCGTTGGCCCTATGACCATTGCCTGTTTGCTGCGCAACACCCTAACTGCCGCAAAAAGAATTGAGGGCGCTGGTTAAATAATAGTCTAATTCCGTCTCTAAATTGCAATCGACACTGTGCTTTTTGTATTTTTTCGTCATAATACGTGAGGTTGAGGAGATTGCAGCATGTCATCGCGGCCCCAGGCTAAGTCTAACCCATTGAAAATCTTTAAAACACCCTTGGCGGACGCATTGAACGAAGCCGGATTACCTGAGGTGGTGGCTGACGTTTATATGACCGGTTCAAGTGCTGCCGCGGTTTCCGACTTGACGTTGGAGCAGGCCATTGGCGTACAGGTGCGCCAGTTGCGCCGTCGCGTGGGGATTACAGTCTCTGAGCTGGCAACGGCGGCCGGCTTGTCAGGTGGCATGTTATCAAAAATTGAAAATGGGCAGATATCGCCCTCGCTGGGTAGCTTGCAGGCGTTGGCCACCGCCTTAAATGTGCCGCTCACAACGTTTTTTTCAACCTTCGAGGAAAAGCGTGATTGTTCGTTCGTGAAAGCTGGTACGGGCGTCATCATCGAGCGGCGCGGCACCAAAGCCGGTCATCAGTATAGCTTGCTTGGTCACGCGCTGGGTGGGGCCGTTGTGGTAGAGCCTTATCTAATCACGCTGCACGCAGATGCCGCACCTTACCCGGCCTTTCAGCACGAGGGCACCGAGTTTATCTATATGCTTACTGGCGAGGTTATGTATCGTCATGGCGACCAATCATATCATCTGACTCCCGGTGATGCGCTGCTTTTTGATTCTGGTGCGCCGCATGGCCCGGAGAAATTGATCGTAAAACCGATGACTTACCTCTCCATCATCACCTATGCTCGCGAGCCGAGCTGAATTTATTTCCTGGTAAGAATTGATTATTCTTATCAGTTGACGAGGCCCGATATGCTGGGTAACATTCAAACCGTCATATTTGATAGGTTTAACGCATGTGCGGCATAGCCGGGTTATTTCTCAAAAATCGAGCCTTGGAGCCTGAACTAGGCGCCATGACAGCAGCAATGTTGGAAGTCTTAACGGACCGCGGCCCCGATAGCGCCGGATTTGCCATCTATGGTGATGGTGCCGCCGACTGCATGAAATTCACGTTGCGAGCGCCGGTTGGTTTTGATTTCGCAGCAATGGGCCACGCGCTGCAGGTAGCACTAACGGTGCGTGATGATCATGCAGTGATAAGCCTCCCGGTAGTGCGTGAAGCCGAAGTGCGGCGTATATTGTTGGCCTCTTACCCAACGGTTGATATCGTTGCCAGCGGGGCACGGATGGAGTTGTTTAAGGGTGTCGGTTTACCGGCGTTGGTTTCAACCCGGTTTGGTCTGGCTGGAATGGCGGGCAGCCATGCCATTGCCCATACCCGCATGGCCACCGAATCAGCCGTGACAACCCAGGGGGCGCACCCTTTCTCCACGGGACCTGACCAGTGTTTGGTGCACAATGGCTCATTGTCAAACCACAATGACATTCGCCGGACACTAATTCGTGAAAATATGAGATTTGAGACTCAAAACGACACCGAAGTGGCGGCAGGTTTTTTAAGCTGGAAGCTGCGCGAAGGCGCGAAGCTAGATGAGGCGCTGACGGCCGCGCTTGACACTTTGGATGGGTTTTATACGTTTGTTGTCGGCACGGAGTCAGGTTTTGGCGTGCTGCGCGACCCGGTGGCCTGCAAGCCCGCTGTGATGGCCGAAACTGCTGATTACGTGGCGTTCGGTTCGGAATACCGGGCGCTGGTGGATTTGCCGGGCATTTCAAAGGCGAAATTATTTGAGCCTGAGCCTGCGAAAGTTTATTTTTGGGAGCGTGCGGCATGAGCCGCGCGTTGAAACAAATGACCCGCGTTGAGCCCGTAACGTTCGACTTGGCGGTTGAACCATTACGGGATTTAAGCGTCGCGCTGCACGCGCTGGGACCACAGACCAACCAGACAACATGGCAAATCTTGAACCCGCGAGGGCAACACGCAGTGGCGGTTGGCGTCACCGTGCCGGTCACCATCCAGATTGATGGCCATGTCGGCTATTATTGTGCTGGCATGAATGATGGTGCGGCCATCACTATTGCAGGCAATGCGGGCCCTGGAGTGGCCGAAAACATGATGTCTGGTGTTGTTCATGTAAAGGGTGATGCCAGCCAGGCGGCGGGTGCTACAGCGCATGGCGGGTTACTGATTATCGATGGCAATGCCTCAGCGCGCTGCGGCATTTCCATGAAGGGGATCGATATCGTCGTGAAGGGCTCGGTGGGTCACATGAGTGCGTTCATGGCGCAATCGGGTAATTTGGTGATTTTGGGTGATACCGGCGAAGCGCTGGGTGACAGCCTGTATGAAGCGCGCATTTTTTGTGCCGGCACGCCCGCAAGCCTCGGCGCGGATTGCGAAGAGAAGCCCATGACGCCGTCTGACAAGACGATTTTGGTTGATCTGTTGCAGCGTGCCGGTGTGCAAGCTGCCCCAGATGATTTCAAACTCTATGGTTCGGCGCGCACTTTATATCATTTTCACGTTGATAACGCAGGGGCTTATTGATGAACGACTCCTCTGGTCCGCATATTCCGCGCACCCCGCCACGCAAATCAGCAACGTTCGACGAATACGCTATAGCCGAAATTCAACGCGCCGCCGCCACTGGCATTTATGATATTCGTGGTGGTGGCACCAAGCGCAAGCTGCCGCATTTTGATGATTTGTTATTTCTTGGCGCATCGGTGTCACGTTATCCACTAGAGGGTTACCGGGAACGCTGTGGCACAGACGTTGTGCTGGGCACTCGCTTTGCCAGTAAGCCGATCCATTTAAAAATTCCCGTGACGATTGCTGGCATGTCGTTTGGTGCCTTGTCGGGTCAGGCAAAGGAAGCCTTGGGCCGCGGCGCGACACTGGCGGGCACCTCTACTACCACCGGCGATGGCGGTATGACACCCGAGGAGCGCGGTCATTCGCAGACGTTGATCTATCAATACCTGCCGTCGCGCTATGGCATGAACCTGACTGATCTACGTAAAGCTGATGCGATTGAGGTGGTAATCGGCCAGGGCGCCAAGCCAGGCGGCGGCGGCATGTTACTGGGACAAAAAATTTCTCCTCGGGTGGCGCAGATGCGAAATTTACCCGAAGGCATCGACCAGCGCTCGGCTTGCCGCCACCCTGATTGGACTGGCCCCGATGATCTGGAAATCAAGATTTTGGAACTGCGGGAATTAACCAACTGGGAAAAGCCGATTTACATTAAGGTAGGTGCCAGCAGGCCCTATTACGATACCGCGCTGGCGGTAAAAGCCGGTGCTGACGTGGTGGTGCTCGATGGTATGCAAGGTGGCACCGCGGCCACGCAGGAAGTATTCATCGAGCATGTCGGTCTGCCAATTTTGGCAGCCATTCGCCCGGCTGTGAAGGCGCTGCAGGATTTGGGTTTACATCGTAAGGTGCAATTAATTGTCTCAGGCGGAATTCGCTCCGGTGCCGACGTGGCAAAAGCGCTAGCCCTTGGTGCCGATGCTGTGGCGATTGGTACGGCGGCATTGATTGCGATTGGCGATAACGCCCCAGAATGGGAAACCGAATATCAAAAGCTTGGTACTACGGCTGGAAGTTACGATGATTGGCATGAAGGCCGCGACCCCGCCGGCATCACCACGCAAGACCCGGTGCTGGCTGCGCGGCTCGACCCCATAAAAGCCGGACGGCGATTGGCGAATTATCTCTCGGTGCTGACATTGGAGGCGCAAGCCATTGCCCGCGCCTGTGGTAAAAGTCATTTGCATAATTTGGAACCAGAGGACCTGGTAGCGTTAACCATCGAAGCCGCTGCGATGGCGCAAATCCCGCTGGCGGGAACGGATTGGTATCCAGGAAAGACGGGGATTTAAAACGAATGGCCAAAGACCTTGCAAAAATAGCTGCGGAGCGCGGCATAAAATATTTCATGATCTCCTACACCGACTTGTTTGGCAGTCAGCGCGCCAAACTGGTGCCCGCGTCCGCCATCGCGGGGATGCAAAAAAACGGTGCGGGCTTTGCAGGTTTTGCCACCTGGCTGGATTTATCGCCGGCCGACCCCGATATGTTTGCACTACCGGACCCGGAAACACTGATCCAGCTACCCTGGAAGCCTGAAGTTGGTTGGCTCGCCTCCGACATCTGGATGGATGGCAAACCAGTCGAGCAGGGGCCGCGCAATGTTCTCAAGCGCGTGGTAGCCGCCGCGGCGGATGCCGGGTTTGAGATGAAAAGCGGGGTGGAATGCGAATTTTTCCTCACCAATGCGGATGGCACTGCGATTGCTGATTCTGCTGACACAGCCACCAAACCTTGCTACGACGCCGCAGCTTTGATGCGCCGCTATGATGTGATTACCGAAATTTGCGATGCGATGCTGGCGCTAGGCTGGGAAGCCTATCAGAACGATCACGAAGACGCCAACGGCCAGTTCGAGATGAATTGGAGTTACGATAAAGCCCTTGTTACCGCTGACCGCCACGTGTTTTTTAAATTTATGACCAAATCGATCGCCGAAAAACATGGCTTGCGTGCCACTTTCATGCCCAAACCATTCTTGGGTCTGACAGGTTCGGGTTGTCATTCGCACGTCTCGCTGTGGAAGGGTAAAACCAATTTATTTGAGGACCCACAAGGTGAGCTTGGTGTTGCCACGTTGGGGTATCATTTCATTGGCGGGGTCATCTCGCATGCCGATGCATTATGTGCGTTGCTGAACCCAACGGTAAATTCCTACAAGCGCATCAATGCGCCGCGCACCACGTCGGGCGCAACATGGGCGCCAAATACCGTGACCTACTCAGGCAATAACCGCACCCATATGGTTCGGATCCCCGAGCCAGGCCGCTTTGAAATGCGTCTCGCGGACGGTGCGGCCAACCCGTATTTGTTGCAGGCCGGAATTTTGGCGGCAGGCATGGACGGCATCGCGCACAAGACAAATCCTGGCAAGCGGCTCGATATCAACATGTACACCGACGGGCATCAGGTGAAGGATGCCAAGCGCCTGCCGCTGAATATGCTCGATGCGCTCAGAGCCTTTGAAGGCTCAGCGGTTTTGAAATCTGCGCTTGGTGCCTCATTCGTCGCATCATACGCCAAGATGAAGCACGCTGAATGGAATGACTACGCGGCCCATCTTTCAGAATGGGAGCGTCACGCAACTCTTGATTGTTAGGCGAGCAATTCACGCATCGCCGCTTCAACCAGAGCGGTTTCCGCCGGAAACCGTCCTGGCGCGCCAGCGCAATGGCCGTAGGGCGAGTTTATCACCCTTACCTCTGCGTGTCCGATGGCGGCAGCTTCAATACGCGCTTCATCCACCGTAAAATACATATCGGTATCAGCCGGCATAATGATCGTCCTTGCGGTTATACTGGCAAGAGCTGAATCATTTATATCGGCATGTTTCCAAGTCCAAAGCATTGCCATCAAGTCGCGGGCGTCGAAAGTTAGATGGTCATCTTCCCAATACTTCAAAAATACTTCGAGCGTTTCAAAACCCATCGGCTTATATAATTCATCGCGGTAAAATGCTGCTGAATAAGCCCAACCGGCATAGCACCGGCCAAAGGCACGCCGGTCTTCATCGTGACCCATCGCAGCGGCGATGCCTTCGAGGAACACCCGGTTGAGGGGCCAGCATCGAGCGGAGCCGCATACCGCTAAAAGATTTTTGACCATTGCCGGATACAACGCCGCCCAACTATAGCCCTGCATCGCACCCATCGACCAGCCATAGAGTAGCTGGATTTCCCTGACACCCAAAGTGTTTAGTAGCTGGTGCTGCAGATGTATGTTATCGGAGACGCTCGCATTTAAAAACATCGGTGTTTTGCTGGGAGAGCTCGAAACACCGTTGCCCAGCATATTGGGGCTGACGATAAAATATTTTGCCGGGTCCAGCACGTGGCCCGAGCCTATTACGCGCATGTACGATGCGTGAGTGCCAGTATAATAAGTAGGTAACATTACACAATTGTCACCAGCATCGTTCAAACGGCCATGGGTCTCATAAACAAGTTCCAATCCGCCGCTTTGAAATGTTCTCAATGTCATTGTGAAGTCCTGAGCCGTGTGCAAGTGTATCAAATCATCTTCTGTTGTAACCAGCTACCTTAAGCATGTAGCTCAATATCGAGCCCCCATCGTCTCGTGTTTTGGTGAGAGTTTCAATGAATAATTTTATTATTCTTATCATTTTGGTTTTAGCAGCAACACTGGAAGCTGGTGGCGATGCTTTAGTGCGTATGGGCCTGCATACACCGTCATTGGCATCGAAACTTAGCTTCATGGCAGCGGGGGCTGCTGTTTTATTCATCTACGGCGTTAGTGTTAACCTGCCGTCCTGGGATTTTGGCAGGGTGCTTGGAGTGTATGTGGCGCTGTTTTTTGTCGTCGCGCAAATAATCAATCTTCTGGCCTTTGGCATGAAGCCCGGCTTGCCCATTTACGCCGGTGGCGCATTAATTATTTCGGGTGGCTTACTGATTACGTTTTGGCGCGCTTAAACATAAGTGGCATAAATTACCGAAATTAACAACGTCAGCGCCAACCATACTCCTGCCGGGCGCATAGATCTCTGACGCGATAACACCATAGCATAGCCGGCCTTCAATAAATTATTACTACCGCTGGCGATCAATACTGCTGAGACGATCGCGCTCTGGCTCACCTGGAATTTGCCATCCAGCAGTGAGAGAATAAATGGATCTATATCAGAAAACCCGACCACAAAACTGAGCAGGTGCAAGCCATTCGCGCCATAATGACTGGTTACAAAGTCAGTAACTGCAGCAAACGCTACGAATAAACCAGCGAATAAAAAAGCAATCGGTAAATCAAGTGGATTGGCGGAAACAGCTTCGTGGGTTGTTTGTGGCTGATTGCGTACGCGCCATGCCAGCATTCCGGCTATGGCAACAGAGAGTACAAAAAATCCTCCAAATGGAATGAGCAACGCCAAGGCGGCGTCGGTATGACCAAGTAGAAAAATGACCGCCAAAAGGCGAACATACATCATCGCTGTCGCAATCACTACTGCGGCCGGCGCAAGTGCGGTTTGATCCGGTGCGGCGCGGGCGGCGCGGGCCAGCACCACGGTAGCCGCCGTGCTGGAATACATGCCACCGAGGACACCAGTGAGCAATGTGCCCGCACTGGGAAATAGATAACGATGCGCTAAATACCCCAGATAGGATATTCCAGAAATAACCAGAACTGCCGTCCAAACTTTTGTATAGGTAATGCCAGAGAGTCCTAGAATTTCGTTGTTCGGCAAAAGCGGTAAAATGAGGCCCGCCAGAATAAAAAATTTCGCGAGCGTAACGCCTTCCTGTGCCGGAAATGCGTCGGACAAACGTCTAATTCCAGCTTGTTCTCCCAAAGCAAACAATATCACCACGACCAACAGCGCTACCACCACTACCGGTGCTGTGATGACAAACGCACCGAGTGAATAAGCCAAAATGGCGATGAGGCTGACTAAAAAAGCTGAATCACCTCGCTCAAGTTTTTTTCGATAATCCAAACCGAGAAATACCGCCAAAACTATCAAGCCTACGCAAAATGGAACCACCGGAGCGATGTTCCACAATACAAAACCAATCGCTGCGATCAGAGTGATGGTGCGAGTGGTGCCATAGCCCAGTGGGATTTGTTCAGTCGCGCCAGCATCACGCCGACGGTAGGCGTGCAGTTCCAGCCCAATGATAAAGGCTAGGGCGATGGTGCCCAGGAACGCAGAGAGCATCGGTGGAATAAAGGCGCTCATCCGGCTCGCAGAGCCGCTAATCCATGTGTGAGATCGGCGATGAGATCTTCGGTATTCTCAAGCCCAATTTGAAATCTTGCGATTTCACCTTCAAAGACTCCAGTTCCTGCACTACGCGAAATCGTGCCGGTGGTGGGCAGCACCAAACTCTCATAGCCGCCCCAACTGGCGCCGATGCCGAATAATTTCAATGCATCAATCATCTTCACAACGGCGGCAGCATTGAATCGCTCCTGGAAAACAACGCCAAAAAGGCCACAGGCGCCTGTAAAATCGCGCTTAAAAAAATTATGTCCAGGGCATGAGGGTAGGGCAGGGTGGAGCACTCTTGCAACTTCACTTTGTTGCGAAAACCAGTTGGCCACACTTAATGCTGCCTGTTCCTGAGCACGTAACCGGACACTTAATGTTCGCAAACCTCGCAGTGCCAACCAGCAATCGTCTGGTGAAGCATATTGCCCAAGTTCCAGAGATCCCTTGCGCAGCCAAGCCCAATCTGAATCAGAATTTACCGTAACCGCGCCCAGAATAATATCGGAATGGCCACCCACATATTTGGTTAAAGCCTGAATAGAAACATCTACACCATGTGCAAATGGCTGAAAATGATGGATACCCCAGGTATTATCCATAAATACCTTAACACCACTGGCGTGGGCAGCTCGCGCCAGGGCAGGAATATCCTGCACTTCAAACGTGTGACTTCCAGGGCTCTCGGTAAACAACACTTTGGTGTTGTCGCGGATCAATGCGGCTAAACCAGCTTCGTCAAGCATTGGGTTGTAATAGCTTGTTTCGATGCCAAACCTACGCAAAACGATGCCGCAAAAAGTTCGTGTTGGTCCATAGACTGAATCAGGGACCAGCAGGTGATCGCCCGCACTCAGGTAAGCCAACAGTGGCATTGTGATAGCTGCAAGGCCAGAGCCGACAACTTGGCAATGACTACCTCCTTCAATCTCAGCGATTGCGCCTTCCAGCGCGAAATGAGTATCGGTCCCACAAATGCCATATAGCTCAACTGGTTCCAGATAACGCTTGCCCAGTGTAAGCTTGGTAGCCATGTCAGGGTAAAGCACCGTCGATCCGCGCGTAAGTTTTGGATTCACATAGCCATAGGATTTAGTGCCGGCACGGCCGGCATGAACCAAAGCAGTCTCGAATTTTTCAGTCATTTATACCTCAACAGGCAAATCTAGGCGGCTGCCCCACTCAGACCAGGACCCATCATAAAGCGCGCCTTCAGGCAGGTTGGCAACCGCCATCCCTAAAATGAGGACAGCCGCCGTAACACCGGAGCCACAAGTTGCAAAAACGGGGGTTGCGCCATCAACCCCCGCAGCCGCAAATATTTTGCGCAGTGAGTCTGCTGGTCGCATTTTCCCTGCCTCCAGCAATTCGTTAAACGGCAGTGACTTGGAACCCGGAATATGACCGCTCCGCATACCGGGCCGGGGTTCAGGCACGCTACCGTTAAAGCGACCTGCCGCTCGGGCATCGAGAACGATCACAGATTTCGATGTGATATTTTCGTGTATATCGCGCCAACTTTTTACCATCGCGGGTCTAAAATCAGGGCGAAATTTTTGCGGTGCGGCAGACGACACTTCAGCGGTTATTGCACGTCCCTCGGCTATCCAGGCTGGTAAGCCCCCATCAAGCACTGAAACATTATTATGGCCGAATACCCGTAACATCCACCACGCCCGTGCTGCCGAAAACAAGCCGCGTTGATCATACACTATAACCTCGGAGTGATTTCCAACCCCAAGAGCACCGACCAGCGAACCAAAATCGTCAGGGCCGGGTAACATATGGGGTAACTCACTCGCGCGATCAGCGATCAGGTCAATGTCGAAAAAAACAGCTCCCGGAATATGGGCCGCATTAAATAAGGCCACGGCATCCTGGCTCTCATTGGGTAAATAGTAAGTTGCATCAAAAATCACCAAGTTCGGGCTGCCTAGTTTGGCAGCGAGGGCGTCCGTACTGATTAAGGTTGCCATTTCATTCAGCCACGCGTTGCCAGAATCATTGAGCGCACCCGTTCCGCCGCTGCTGCCCCTTTTATGGCTTCACGCCAGGCGGTTTCTGATACGCGCTGGTGAGCCGTGACGGCGTCCTCCGCACCCGTAATCATTGCCACGCCAGATTGTACGGAAGGGCAAGCGTCTGCAGGAAAGGGATTGATGGCCAGCGTAGCACGTTCGCGTGAGCGAAGTAACGTAAAGGGGCCGTTCGGTTCACCCGACGCCATTAAACCCAGTTGTAAGCCAATAGGTTCGCTTTCCATCAAATTTGCAACCAGTTCCATTTCGCGAATTGCAACATCACGGGCAGCATTACGCAGACGCTCGGAAGTCGGCACGGGGCCGGCCACGCCATCCATGAGGAATTTTTGGATCGAGCTTACGGTTAAAATGCCAATAATTGAGGGTTTGCGAGCAGCATACATGCGTTTGCGGGCATTCATAACACCCAAAAGTTGTTCGGCCGCCGCACGGGCCATAGCGCGTTCAACCCCGGCGGACTCGGCTTGCTCTTCGTAAATCTGCGAGAGAAGAGAATCAAAATGGTCCGAAGTGGTCAGATAGCAAAGCGGGCCGAACACCTGTAAAATCTGGTCGGACGTCTCTTCGATTTGCCGCAGACGTTCCATATAACCTATTGGTTTTGTGTAATATTCTACCCCGATGCCCAGAAGTGTCAGAGGAGAAATTTTCAATAGCTCTGCCAACCGGTTGACCGTATCCAGCTTGATGACTTCGCCTTTTTCATAACGGTAAAGTGCAGCGCGCGAGACCCCAAGGCGAGCCGATATTTCTTCGGCTTTAAGGCCGGATTCCATACGGTAGGCCCGCAGTTGCTGACCGATCTCATTAAAGCGCATATTTGACGACTCCTTGAAACTCAACCTTTTTAAGGTCTCAAATGTCCATAAGTTGGGTGAGAATCTCAGAAACTTTTACCAACCCTTGACCCTGAATACATAACCGAAAAAATCAAATAATACAATCAAATGTCATATAATATGAGACTCGGCGCCCGTGCCGGTTATTATCCCATATTACTAGATTGATATTGCGAACCGAAGACCTTGCATCAAGCCCCATCCTTCGTCCATCAAGGGCTCCATGAAATCGGAACGTATCTTATTGCTTGCGTTAGCGGCCGCTCTCGGGTTCGGTTGCCTACTAATTCTTCTCCCGTTTGTACCTGCTATGCTATGGGCCGCCATATTGGTTTACAGCACGTGGCCATTTTACGCTTGGATGAAGCGCTATCTTCCAGCCGGATTGGCGGCTCTAATCCTAACGTTGCTGGTGGCTTTGGTATGTCTTTTGCCGCTCATCAACATTGGCTTGGTGGCGGCAAAAGAGGCTCACATCAGTCAGGATTGGATCCACGCAGCGATCCAGAACGGCCTTCCACCGGCGCCGGAGTTTCTCAACCATATCCCAATTGTTGGGTCGTTGGTTGTGCAATTCTGGAACAACTCGGCTTACGATCTGGGAGGAGCCGCCGGCGAGTTGCAGCCGCTCATTGGAACAGTCGCGCACTCGGGACTAAGGTTTTTATTTTTGCTGACTCACGGGCTGATTGGTATCGTCGTCGCTCTGTTTGTCTCGTTCTTTTTCTATCTGTCCGGCCAACAAGTGGTTGTTCGTATTCGCCTGTTGTTGGTGCGTATTATGACTGAAAGCCGGGTCGAGCATCTGCTGGGGCTGGTTGCAGGAACAGTCAGGGGCGTGGTCTTCGGAATTGTGGGGACGGCGGCCATGCAGGGTGTGCTGTACGCAATCGGGTTTGAAGTTGCGCGGGCGCCACAACCAATACTGCTTGCAAGTTTCGCTGGCATTATATCAATCGTTCCTGCCGGTGCGGTGGTTATTTACGTCCCGCTTTGCTTGTTTTTGTTTGCTAAAGGTTATTTGCTGACATCGATATTGTTGGCAGTTTACTGCTTCGTGGTCGTAGGTGGAGCAGATTCGATCGTTCGGCCATGGCTAATTGCCCGCGGGGCCTCCTTGCCCTACATGCTGACCTTGGCCGGTGTCCTTGGCGGTGCGATTGGTTTTGGAGCACTCGGGATCTTTTTGGGGCCGGTATTGCTGACCCTTGGCTTGGCCGTGGTAGAGGAATTTGCCGGACAGCCAAGAGGTGCTTGGCGGCAACCATAAAAACATCATTTGTTAATTTTTTCCGCTTAATGATTGGAACATGAATACTCAGATAATCGCAAAGCGTCGTAATGCTGAAATTCGTGGCCGTCAGGCTGAAGATGCAGTGGCCGCCAAATGTTTGGCGCGTGGCTTCGACATTTTGGCCCAACGTTTGCGTACCAAATCAGGTGAAATCGACCTGATCATTGCTGACCCCGGAACACTTATTTTTGTCGAGGTAAAATCGCGTTCTTCTTTCGCCGAAGCTGCTTACGCTGTTGTGCCCCGGCAGCAGCGCCGCCTGTTGGATGCCGCTGATTTGGTATTAGCGGAACATTCGAATTGGCACCGTCCCTCAATGCGATTCGACGTGGCTTTGGTCTGCAACGGCAAAATCGAGCTCATCGAGGATGCTATCCGGTATCACTAATCGCCCCATGTTTTCATAACTAAATTGCCACAGTCAGCCTGCAAAAGCTTGCAATAATCTTGCGTGAGCACGGCTGCCACGATGAAAACAGGACACTTCAAATTTCTCATTAGGGGAATGTATCGCGTCGTCATCAAGACCAAATCCCGCCAGAAGCGTATCAAGTCCCAGATGCGTTTTGAACGCTTCGACAATCGGTATTGAGGCACCGCAGCCAACCAAGGCTGCTGGTTTGCCAAATTCATCCCGTAACGCATTTTGAGCAGCGTGCATGAAGGGAGCATCCAAGCTAATCGCAAACCCCGGTGCTGCGCCAAGATGCTTAAAACTTGCTTTGGCATCGGGACGCAGCCGCTCATTGACGAAGCGTTCAAAATTTTTCTGAATTGCAGTGGGGTCTTGGCCGGGAACCAACCGGAACGTCAGCTTGGCAGTGGCTTGCGCCGGAATCACGGTTTTTGTTCCATCCCCCTGATACCCGCCAAAAATGCCGTTAATTTCGGCCGTGGGACGAGCCCATAATTGCGCCAGTGGTGATTGCCCATGCTCACCAGCCGGATAATGAAGCCCCACTTCACCTAGGAATATGTCGGGGTCGAAGCCAAGACTTTGCCAGGCGTTAGCCAGGGCCGCTTCTACCGGCACGACGCCATCGTAAAAGCCTGGGATCCTTACGCTGCCTTGATCATCATGCAGATCCCCCAAAATACGCGTAAGGGCGTTAATGGGGTTCAAAGCGATACCGCCATACAAGCCAGAATGTAGATCGCGCGACGGGCCGTGAATTGTGACCTCAGAGGCGGCTAACCCACGCAACGACATGGTTATCGCCGGGGTCTCGAAATTCCACATATTTGTATCAGCAACCAGCACAAAATCGGCAGCCAAAACCTCGCGTTCGTTGGTCAGCAGCTCCGCCAATGACGGGCTGCCGCACTCTTCCTCGCCTTCGAGCAAAATAGTGAGACGAACCGGCAGCGTGCCGTTAACCGCGAGATGCGCCCGGCAGGCTTCAAAAAAACTGACCACTTGGCCTTTGTCGTCAACCGCGCCACGCCCGACGATTCGTTTGCCGCGGGGCCCCTCGATAATCTGCGGGTTAAACGGGTCGGAATGCCATAAGTTTAGCGGGTCGGCGGGCTGAACATCATAATGTCCGTAAAACAGCACATGCGGCGCATCTGGCCCGGCAGCGTGATTTTGGGCAATGACTCCCGGCAGGCCGGATGTTTCGGATAATCTGGCCGAAAACCCCATTTCAGTAAGAGTATCACGCGCCCACAACGCTGCGGCCCTACAATCCGCCGCATGGGCAGGTTGTGCGCTGATGCTGGGAATACGCAGAAGCGTAAACAGCCGGGCTAATGATGCATCGAGATGATCGTCGATATACTGCAGGACATTTTTCATGCCCCTAGAATATGCCAGCTCCCGTAATCCCGCCATACACGCCTAGACCGGCGGTGACGGTTGCAAGGAAAATCACCACCCATTTGTACCAGCCGCGCAGGCGCACCGTTGGTGGCAGCGCGAATATGGCCAGCGCGATGAGAAAACCCAGCACCATCGGCAGCAGTAGCGCGTTCATCACCTCAACGGCGATGTTCAGGAACACCAGATTTGGCACGGCTACCACTGTAACCGCCCCCACCAGCAAGCAGCCGGCGTAAACGCCGTAGAACCACTTAGCTTCTAGCGGATGATCCTCCAGTGACCGCCGGTATCCGGAAACCTCGCCCAGCCCCCAAGCCAGTGCCAGCGAACAGACGATGGCGGCCACCATGCCGGCCCCTATGACGCCGGCGCTGAACACCAGCTTGCCAACGTTCGAGCCAAGAAATGGGATGAGCGCATTGGCCATGTCGCCCACCGTGTTCAGGCTGGCCGTTGGGTTGTGCAGGCCGATCGTCGCGGCGGTGGCGACCAACACCGCCGCCATGACCAACTGTGCCAGAACAGAACCAATTGCGGTATCAAGCCTGGCCATTGGCAGGTCGGCAGGTCTCAAGCGTTTATCAGCCACCGCTGATTGCTGGTAGAATACCATCCAAGGCATAATGACCGCGCCAATATTGGCGGAAACCAGGTAAACATATTGCGAATTGCCGAGTTGCAGCTGCACCGATTGGGTTAAAATCTGGCTGGGGTTGGGGTGCGCCAGATAGGCGACCACAAAAAACGCCAGTTCAAACAGCCCGAGCACAATCGCCACCCGCTCCACCCGCCGGTATGAACCTGTGAGGACGACGATAAGTAAAAAAGCTGCAGAGAGCACCACGCTCACAGCCCGCGGCACCCCGTAAAGCTCCCCAACTCCGGCAACCCCCGAAAACTCGGTCAGAATGGCGCCGGTGGTGGCAACCGCCAGCCCGCTGGCGGAAAGCCAAGCCCAGGCTTTGCCGAAATGGTCACGGATCAACTCGCCATGGCCCTTGCCGCTATGAATGCCCAGCCGGACGGTAAGTTCCTGCACTACATACAAAATTGGCATCAGCAGGAATTGCAGCAGCAGTAGCTTGTAGCCCCATGCCACCCCAGACTGTCCCGCGGTAATGATGCTGCCAACATCTGTGTCTGCCAGCATCACCACGATGCCAGGACCGGCGACGGCCATAAATCTGGCAAGGTTGCTGCGCCCAGCGGGATGAGTCGCCGTATCAAACATCAAAATCTCCGGACTTAGTTTTTAGAACAATTGGGAGTCGGGGCATAGAATTCACCGGAGGCAAATATTGAACATTGAAACAACCTAATTGAGAATGATTTGCAATCGCAGTAACTAGTTATCTGACTTCCACACGGCCGTCAACGGTGGGTGCCCTGCGATGCAGAGTCACCGCCTTGATTTGTGTCAAAGCCTAACCCAGAAACAGGCATGAGCACCTGGCCAAAATTAACCCTCCATAACACCCGAACGCGCCTCAAAGCGCAGTTTACCCCCATCGACCCCGGCAATGTCCGCGCATACCTGTGCGGTCCCACGGTGTACGACCTCGCGCATCTGGGCAACGCCCGTAACGTGGTGGTGTTTGATATTCTCATACGGTTGCTGCGCCGGATGTACCCGCGTGTAACCTACGCGCGGAACATCACGGATATCGACGACAAAATTAACGCACGTGCCGCGACCAGTGGTGAGCCGATCGCCGAAATCACCGCCCGCACGACGGCAGATTATCACACCGACATGGCCGCCTTGTTCGCGTTGCCGCCGGATATCGAGCCCACCGCCACCGGCCATATCGCCGAAATCATCATGATTATTGAGCGTCTGATCGCCAGTGGCCATGCCTATGAGGCCGAGGGTCATGTGCTGTTCGCGGTCAGTTCCGACACCGAGTATGGCAAATTTTCGGGCCGCTCGCCGGAGGATTTAATTGCCGGCGCCCGGGTGGATGTGGCGCCCTATAAACGTGACCCCGGCGATTTCGTGCTGTGGAAGCCTTCAACACCGGAATTGCCGGGTTGGAGTAGCCCATGGGGCCGGGGCCGACCTGGCTGGCATATTGAATGTTCGGCGATGAGTTGGAAGCATCTCGGCGAGTCCTTTGATATCCATGGAGGCGGCGATGATCTGATTTTCCCGCACCATGAAAACGAGATCGCGCAAAGCTGCTGCGCCTTTCCGGGTTCAACCTTCGCCAATGTATGGGTGCATAACCGCATGCTGCTGGTGAACGGTGAAAAGATGAGTAAGTCGCTCGGCAATTTCAAAACCGTGCGGGACGTACTGGCGGTGGCGCCCGGTGAGGCGGTGCGATTTTTGCTGATCCGCTCACAATACCGCTCGACACTGGATTACTCCGATGCAGCGTTGTTGGAAGCCAAACGCGAGTTGGACAGATTTTATCGGGCGATCGCCACGCATCCTGGAGCGGTGGCGGCTGCAGACATTCCGGCCATTGTGCTGGAACCTCTATGCGATGATTTGAACACACCGGGCGCGATTGCAGGACTGCATAATTTGGCAGATGCGGCTTTGGCGGGTGATGCCAATGGCGCTGCGGGCTTATTGGCCGCTGGCACTGTGTTGGGCCTGTTCAATCACATGCCAGATGAATGGTTTCATGCTGGTGCCGATGCTGCAAAAATTGAAGCCTTGATTGAAGCACGGCGTTTGGCGCGCGCCGAAAGGCGCTTCGTCGAGGCCGATGCCATTCGTAAATCCCTTGAATCAGATGGAATTTTATTAGAGGATGGCCCGAATGGCACCACGTGGCGGCGGGATGTTAAATGACCGGTCGTGACGGTGGGGCCGATCTACAGCCCATTGAACCTTCCCCCATCGTGATCCTGGTGCGCCCCCAACTTGCTGAGAATATCGGTGCGGTAGCACGCGCTATGGGCAATGGTGGCTTATTTCATCTACGTCTGGTGGCGCCGCGTGATGGCTGGCCTCAGGAACGTGCCTGGCGCATGGCCTCGGGTGCACACCGGATTTTGGAGTCACTCACAGTCCACGAAACTGTTGCCGATGCTGTAAAAGACCTGCACCGGGTTTTTGCGACTTGCCCACGGCCTCGCCACATCATCAAGCCGGTTCTCACGGCCCGCGGCGCGGCGGCTGAAATTCATGCCATCGGCGCTCGCAATATGAAGGCCGGCATATTATTTGGCCCCGAACGCGCGGGGCTTGATAACGACGATATCGCATGCGCTGACAGCCTGATCCGCTATGATCTCAACCCTGGTTTCATGTCGCTCAATCTTGCGCAGGCCGTCATGATCATGGGCTATGAATGGTTTATCGCCCGCGACGAGGACGCGGCGGTGAAAAATCTGCAAACTAATGAAACCCATGTTGCCACGAAGGGTGAGCTCGAAAATTTCATGGGCCATTTGGTTAGAGCGTGTGATGAAGCCGGGTTTTTGAAGAACCCGCAAAAGCGCCCTGGCATGGTGCGTAACCTGCGGCACCTCTTCCAACGCGGTGAAGTAACAAGCCAGGAATTGAACACATTGCATGGTGTGGTCAGTGACCTCGCGCGTGGTCCGCGCGAATGACCATCGAGGATTTATCGTATCGCCTGCAAGGGGGTGCGGCACGGTTGCTCATGCAGTTTTTCCGCATCCTGCCGCTGGATGCAGCTTCCTGGACTGGCAGCAGATTGGCAAGGACTTTTGGGCCGCTAACATCTGCCCACAAAACCGCCACCAAAAATCTTGCTTTGGCGATGCCCGAACTGAGTGATGCCGCACGGGCAAAAATTATCAAAGGTATGTGGGATAATATAGGCCGCACCACGGCGGAATATCCCCATTTGAGCAAACTGATCGACGATCCACAGCGCGTCGAAGTGATCGACCCAGCTAACCTTGCTATTCAAATCCGTGATGATGGCATCGGCGCCCTGATGATCGGCATGCATTACGGAAATTGGGAATTGGGCACCGTGCCGGGTTATCGTGTTGGCTTTACGCAGTATCATTTGTATCGTGCGCCGAATAACCCCTATGTTGATGCATTGTTGAATGAGTTACGAAGCCCGTTGCAACAGGGTGGATTTATACCGAAGGGCTCAGATGGCGCCCGGCAGGCTGTGGTGTTACTCAAAAAGCACGCGCATATCGGTATGCTGGTAGATCAGAAGCAGGATGAGGGCATTCCTGCATTATTTTTTGGTCACAAAGCCATGACAACCACGGCACCCGCCGCATTGGCTCGCCGCTTAAATGTCCCGGTTGTTGCCGCGCGCGTGGTGCGTCAACAGGGTGCGTATTTCAAAATTTTTGTCCACGAATTTAAAATTGTTAAAACCGAAAACCGGCAGGCCGACGTTGCACTCACGACCCAGCAATTTAATACCCTTCTGGAAGGCTGGGTGCGCGAGCATCCTGAACAATGGTTCTGGGTTCACAGACGTTGGCCGCGCTAGGTCGCAAGCGCCACGCTCACCGGCACATGGTCTGAAGGCTGGGTCTTTTCCCGTTCGGCTTTGTGAATCGTCACGGCGCTCAGTTGTTCGGCCACGCGTGGCGAGAGCAAAGCATGGTCGATCCTCAGGCCAGAATTTCTATCCCACGCCCCAGCCTGATAATCCCAGAATGTGTAAAGTTTGTCAGTGGGGTGCAAAGCCCGCACCGCCTCGGTCAGCCCCAGCCAGATCAGCGCGTTGAACGCCGCACGGGTTTGCGGCCGCACCAGCGCATCGTTTTTGCCAATCGCACCAGGGGCAAAATCAGCGTCGGTAGGGCAAACATTATAATCCCCCGCCAGGATAAAATTTTTATCCGCCTCTAGCATCGCCTGAGCGTGTCTGCGAAGATTTTCCATCCACTCCAGCTTATAGGCATAGCCTTCATCGCCATTTGAATTGCCGTTCGGCAGGTACAAATTGCCAACGACCAAATCGCCGCTGCTCACCTCAATATAGCGTGAATGGCTATCAGCCTCGGTCATGCCCGGCAGCTTGCGGTGGGTCACACGCACCGGCGCTTTATGCAGAATCGCCACGCCATTATACGATTTTTGTCCGACAATCACCGAACTATAGCCAAGCTTGCTGAAGGCAAGGGCAGGGAACTGATGCTCCTCGCATTTAATCTCCTGCAACAGCAGCAAGTCTGGCTGCTCGCGTGCCAGAAACTCCGCCACATGCGATTCGCGAATACGAACCGAGTTGACGTTCCAGGTGGTTATTTTAGTCAATGGAGAACGAGGTGCCGCAGCCGCAGGATGAGGTGGCATTGGGGTTCTGCACGGCAAAATGCGCCCCCATCAGGGAGTCCTTATAGTCTAGCTCGGCACCAGCCAGTAAATCCAGGCTGGCGGGGTCCACAAATACGGTAGCACCACCGGCAGCGATCACCAGATCATCGGGGTTTTTCAGGGCGGTCAGGTCAAACTTATATTGAAAGCCCGAACAGCCCCCGGCCAGCACCTCAACCCGCAACGCCTGGGCCTGCGGGTCACTGGCCAGAATTTCGGCCACCCGGCGGGCGGCACTGTCGGAGAGGCGGAATGTCTCAAGAGATTGGCTCATATGCTTCATATAGCGCGGGATGCCCTTGGATTGAAGGGCTGCGCTGTGTAGGACTGAGTACCATGACCTTGGCCCCTTACGCTGTAATGCCCCAAACCTCGCGCGGCCGGCTGCACGCCGAGCCCGAAGCGCCGGATCGCTCGCCCTTCCAGCGCGACCGCGACCGGGTAGTTCACGCCTCGGCGTTTCGCAAGCTGCAATATAAAACCCAGGTATTTGTAACCCGTGAGGGCGATTTTTATCGCACCCGGCTCACCCATTCGCTGGAAGTGGCGCAGGTCGCCCGCTCCATCGCCCGGCGTTTAAGCCTCGATGAAGACCTCACCGAAGCCTTGGCCCTGGCGCACGACCTCGGCCATCCGCCGTTCGGCCACGCCGGCGAAACCGGGCTGAACGAGGCGCTGGAAGCTTTTGGCGGCTTTGACCACAACGCCCAAAGCCTGCGGGTGGTCACGCGACTGGAGCATAAATACGCCGGGTTCGACGGGTTGAATCTAACCTGGGAGATGCTGGAAGGTCTGGCCAAACACAATGGCCCGCTGCCAAAACCGTCTGACTATATTGCGGC
Source organism: Acidocella sp. (assembly GCA_027308685.1). Lineage (GTDB taxonomy): Bacteria > Pseudomonadota > Alphaproteobacteria > Acetobacterales > Acetobacteraceae > Acidocella. Next base: position 27,621 of record DAIDEE010000017.1, on the reverse strand, counting down.
GTTTAATAAACAGTATGACCTTGACCTTGAGCGCCAGCCCTCGGCGGAGGCGCAGGTGGCGGCCTTTGCCGACGATATCGCCTATAATACCCATGACCTTGACGATGGGCTGCGTGCTGGGTTGTTCAACCTTGATGATCTGGCGGAATTGCCTGTTATCGGTGACGCGTTGCGCGCCGCACGGGCTTTGACCGGTGATGACAAGCGGGTTCGCAATGAGATGTCGCGCCGGGTGATCCATCTGATGATCCAGGATGTCATCATTGAAAGCCAACGCCGTTTGGCAACCCTGGCCCCCGCTGATGTTGAAGCGATTCGCGGCTGTGAAACGCCGGTCATCGGGTTTTCCCCCGCCATGGCAGCGGCCAGCCGCACCGTGAAGGCGTTTTTGTTTGACCGCATGTACCGCCATTGGCGCGTCAACCGGATGAGCCGCAAGGCCCAGATGGTCACCAGATCACTCGGTAGTTTGTTGCTGGACCGCCCGGATTTACTGCCCGACGAATGGCGGGACGAAGCCGGCAGAGGCAACACCGCGCGGGCCGCTGAAATTGTGCGCGATTACGTGGCTGGCATGACCGACCGCTTCGCGATGGAAGAATACGCACGGCTGACCGACCCAGCCGTGCCAGCTTAATGGATTTTGTATGACTGAGAATTTGTTTGCGGCGATGCGAAACTGGGTGCTCGAGGATATTACGGCGATGTTGCCGGAATTGCCGGTTGAAGTGCTGGCGAAGATTGAAGTCACGCCGACGCGCGACGCTGCGCATGGTGACATGGCAACCAATGCGGCAATGGTGGTGGCCAAGCCAGCGGGTAAAAACCCGCGTGAAATTGCCTCTGCATTGTCTGAAGCGCTGGCACGCCGCACCGGTATTGCCAAAGCTGAGCCAGCCGGGCCGGGTTTTGTTAACATCATGCTGGATGCAGCGTTTTTGCTGCGGCAAATTCCGGTGATTTTATCCGCCAGTGAAGCCTACGGGCAGGGCACTGATAAGGGCCAGAAAATCAACGTCGAATATGTCTCCGCCAATCCCACCGGCCCGCTGCATGTGGGCCATTGCCGGGGGGCGGTGGTGGGTGATGCGCTGGCAAATCTCATCGCCAAAGCCGGTTACGGCGTGACCAAGGAGTATTACATCAACGATGCCGGGGCGCAGGTCATCGCGCTGGGCCGGGTAGTGTATTTCCGCTACTTGCAGGCGTTGGGATTGCCCGAAAAAGCTGATGCTTATGCCGCCAGTGTTGCAGGTGGCATGCAATATGGCGGCGCGTATCTGGAACCTGTGGGTGCTGCGTTTGCGGCTGAACATGATACAGCTTTTGTTGACAAGCCAGAGTCTGACTGGCTCGATACCGCCCGGCAATTCGGCGTTTCAAAAATGCTGGATTTGATCCGCGAAGACCTCGCAGCGCTCCGTGTCTATTTTGATGTGTTTTCCTCGGAAGATGCGCTGGTGCAGGCGGGTGGTGTCACACGTGGTCTTGCCATTCTGGAATCCGCCGGTTTGATTTATCAGGGCACGCTGGAACCGCCCAAAGGTAAAATCCCGGAGGATTGGGAACCACGCGAGCAGAAATTATTCCGCTCCACCGAATTCGGCGATGACGTCGACCGCCCGGTGCAAAAATCCGACGGCAGCAACACCTATTTCGCGAACGATATCGCCTACCATGCCGACAAAATGGCGCGGGGCTTCACGCAGATGATCGACGTCTGGGGTGCCGACCATGGCGGCTATGTCAAGCGTATGCAGGCCGCCGTGAAAGCCCTTGCGGGTAACACCCAAGCCAGCCTCGATGTGGTGCTTTGCCAGATTGTACGGGTGATGAAAGACGGTGCGCCCGTGCGGATGAGCAAACGCGCAGGCACTTTCGTTGAATTACGTGACCTGATTGATGAAGTGGGTCCCGATGCGGTGCGCTTTATCATGCTGATGCGTAAATCCGACGCGCAGATGGAGTTTGACCTGAACGCCGCCGTCGCCCAGACCCGCGATAACCCGGTGTTTTACGTGCAATATGCTCATGCCCGCGCCCGCAGCGTGCTGCGTGCCGCCGGTGAGATCAGCGGCCTTGCCGATGCCGATTTAACCTCACTAACGGCCCCTGAGGAACTTGCCCTGATCCGCAAACTCATTGCCTGGCCGCGCATTGTTGAGTCTGCCGCCGAAGCGCGCGAACCGCATCGTATTGCTTTTTTCCTGTATGAGTTGGCCGGTGATTTTCATGCGCTTTGGAATGCCGGCCGCGATGATGCGGCGTTACGGTTCCTGCAGGCTGACCGCCCAACGGAGACCAAAGCCCGGGTTGCTTTGGTGAGCGCCACCGCCATCGTCATCCGCTCCGGCCTGGCCGTTCTGGGCGTGCAACCGGTTGAGGAGATGCGATAGTTTGAGCCGCGACCCCGACCAGAATATTCCCGAATATTCCTATCAGGCGCGCAAACGCCAGTCTGTGGACCCTGCAATGCGTCGCATTGTGCTGGCAGCCGGTGGCATTTCAGTGGTGATCATCGGGGTGGCGCTGGTGTGGAGCGGTGTCAGGCCACGCATAGGGTTTGGCCCGCCACCTGAAATCGCCGCGCCTGATGTGCCGTTACGAGTCGCGCCGTTGGATCCCGGTGGGCTGACCGTTCCGGGTGCCAACGAACCCATCATGTCCGGCAACGTCAGTTCTGGCCCTGCCACATTGGCCCCAGAAGCACCGCAGCCTGATATCCAGCAATTCCAGCCGATCGCCCCGGCAGCGCCGCCACCGGCATCGGTTGCGACCACCGCACCGTCCGCGGCTTTGCCAAATGCCGCACCAGCCGCACCACTATCCGCTGCGCCCTCCGGGCCGGCGCAGGTGCAATTGGCCGCCACGGCTAACTCCGCCGGCGCGCATCAGGTATGGGCGCATCTGCTCGCCAAATATCCACCGCTTCTGAAGGATAAAACCCCAATTTTCATCCCCGCTATCGTTAACGGCAACAATGTCTGGCGTCTGCGTGTCGGCGGGTTCGCCGACCAGCAAGCGGCCCGGACATTTTGCGCTGACCTCGCGGCCAAGGGTGCTGCCTGCACGGTGGTCGGGTTTTGAGCCTTCCGGTCATTCTCGGCATTGCCGGACCCATATTGGGTGACGACGAAGCTAAATTACTACGCGATTACCCGCCGCACGGCATCATTTTGTTCGCACGCAACATTATGAATCCTCAACAACTGTCTGAATTAAATAAATCTCTAGCAAACATCCTTCCGCCCGGTGCCGTCATTATGGTCGACCAGGAAGGTGGCCGGGTGGCCCGTCTGCGTGCCCCGTATTGGCCGGAATTGCCGCCCGCCGCCACCTTAAAAACCGCCGAAGCCGCCTATGCCCACGGCCAGGCTTTAGGCGCCATGGTGAAGACGGCGGGTTTCACCATGACCGCCGCCCCGGTGCTGGATTTGCGCTACCCTGGCGCCAGCGACGTCATCGGCGACCGCGCCATCTCCAATGACCCCAAAATCGTGGCGTTCCTCGGGGCCAAAATCGCCGAGGGGATCATCTCAACCGGCGTCACCCCCGTCATCAAACACATTCCGGGCCATGGCCGCGCGCAAATTGACTCACACCTCGGCCTGCCGAAGATTGCCAGGAATGTTGATCTTGCCCCTGATTTCTTTCCCTTCATCGCCAACAACGCGCTACCCTGGGCCATGACCGCTCACATTGTGTACGAGGCTTATGATGCTGAACGCCCAGCCACTCTGTCGCCCAAGGTGATCAGCGAAATCATCCGCGGCAAAATCGGCTTTTCCGGTACGTTGGTCAGTGACGATCTGGCGATGGGTGCTCTCAGCGGCACACCCTCTGAGCGAGCGACGGCGGCCCTCAAAGCCGGTTGCGACGTGGCACTCTATTGTCCCGGCGACATGGCCGGGAACCTCAGCATCCTGCGGGCCATTGCCGCATGATCATCGAGGCCATCTACGGCGTTTTGGCGACCCTCATCGCCATCATTCTACACGAACTAGCGCATGGGCTGGCGGCCTGGGCGATGGGCGATACCACTGCCAAAGCCGCCGGACGGCTGTCACTCAACCCGCTCAAGCATGTCGATAAAATCGGCACGGTGTTTTTGCCGATTTTTCTGGTTGTCTCGCAGCTTGCCACCATTGGCAGGGTGGCTTTTATGTTCGGCTGGGCCAAGCCGGTGCCGGTCAACGCCCAGGCGCTGCATATCGGTGCTAGTCATAACCCGCGCCGTCTGATGGTGCTGGTGGCGCTGGCGGGCCCAGCGATGAATTTTGCCTTGGCGATTCTGGGCGCGGAATTGCTCTCACTGAGCTTTGCGACTGATTTTTTTACTTATTTCATCGCAGTGAACCTCGTCCTGGGTCTTTTCAACCTTATCCCGATGCCGCCGATGGACGGTGGCCGGGTGTTGGTGGGGGTGCTGCCGCTGCGTGCCGCCATCTGGGTGTCTGGCGTTGAAAAATACGGCATTATGCTGGTGATGCTGCTGCTGTTTGTGTTGCCGACCGTGCTGCAACAATTCAACGTCCATTTTGACCCCATGACCGATACCTTCAACACTGTTTTGCCGTGGGCAATGGATATGGTGATGCGGATCACAGGACACGCCAATGGAGTCTGATGCGCTGGTTCTGCAACTCGACGGCTTCGAGGGGCCGCTGGATTTGCTGCTTGAACTCGCCCGTGCGCAAAAAGTTGACCTCCATAAAATCTCAATTTTGGCTTTGGTGGAACAATTCCTCGGCGTCATTGAGGGGGCCCGCCGGGTGCGGCTCGAACTCGCCGCCGACTGGCTGGTGATGGCCGCCTGGCTCACCTGGTTGAAGTCGCGCCTGCTGCTGCCCGCCACCGGCGAGCCCGAGGACGCCGAGACCGCCGCGGAAATCCTCGCCGCCCGCCTGATTGATTTGCAAGCGGTCCGCGCCGCCGCCGCCTGGATGAGCAAGCGCCCGCAACTCGGCTGGGACGAATTTGCCCGCGGTACGCCCGAGGACATGGTGGAGACCGACCGCTCGAAGCTGCGCTTGGACATGAGCAGCCTGCTCAGTGCCTATTTGGCGGCACGGCGGCGGGCGGGCGCGAAAGTGCAGTATAAACCCAAGCCAATGACATATTTCTCGGTGCAGAATGCGCTGGAACGGTTACAAAGGTTGCTGGGGTCGATGCCGAGTTGGTCCAGTCTGGAATCGTTTTTACCTGATAATCTGTTGGGCGGGCTGCCAAAGCGTGCCGCCTTGTCGGCTACTTTGGTGGCCGGGCTGGAAATGGCTCGCAGCGGTGATTTGATTTTGCGGCAAGAGACAAATTTTGGCCCAATTCTGGTGCATAAGGGTGAGAATGAGCGAGACGAGTGAAGCGACCGACGAAATTTTCGCCCGCGCCGTGCGACTGGCCGAGGCGCTGATTTTTGCCAGCCGGGAACCGGTGACAGCGCGGGTGCTTACCAATTTGCTCCCGGAAACGGTGGATGTGGATGCTGTGATGGCCGCCCTGGTTGGCCAATATGAAACCCGTGGTGTTACATTGATGGAGGTTGCCGGCGGCTGGCAGTTCCGCTCGGCCCCAGACCTTGCAATAATGTTGCGTAAAGTGGTTGAACTGCCGCGCCGGCTGCCCCGTGTTGCGATGGAAACTCTCGCGATCGTGGCTTACCACCAACCCGTCACCCGCACTGAAATCGAAGAAATTCGTGGTGCCAGCCTGTCGCAAAACACCCTCGACCTGCTACTGGAAAATGGCCTGATCACCACCAAAGGCCGCCGCGAATCGCCGGGCCGCCCGACGCTTTGGGGCACCACCCCGGCGTTTCTCGCTCAATTTGGCCTGAATGACCTGCGCGATCTGCCCAAGCGTGAGGAATTATTGATCGACCCGCAGGTCACCCTATCGAGCCCGGTTGAAGAACCGCCACCGGACGAAGTTGCGACCATGCAACAGGAAGCAGAACCTGAAATTGACCAGACCGCTTAAAATAACTCGCGAAACTCTGATGGACGGGACCCTAAAGGCCCGCCAGCGCGAATACGCGCAAATCCACCCCGACATGAAGTTCCGCAGTGAGGCCGAGATGGCGGCACTCCTGGAGGCTGCGCTGGCGCAGCATGAACCCGGCCAGGATTTATATATTTTTGGCTATGGATCGCTCATCTGGAACCCGGCCTTTGACTATGTGGAGAAGCGGGCGGCTCTGCTGCATGGCTATCATCGCCGGTTTTGCCTCAAAATGCTGATGGGTCGGGGTACCCTGGAAACCCCCGGGTTGATGCTGGCGCTTGACCACGGCGGCGCCTGCAAAGGTGTGGCGTTCCGCATTGCGGCTGATAAAATTCAAAGTGAGCTTGCCCTGTTGTGGCAGCGTGAAATGTTTGGTGGTGCCTATCTGGCCCGCTGGGTGCGTCTGACCACGCCGCAGGGGCAGGTCAGGGCCTTGACCTTCATCATCAACCGCAAGCATCCCCGCTACCTGCCGGAAATTAGTGTCGAGCAGACCGCCGCCCTGATTGCGACCGGCTGTGGAGACCTCGGCACCTGCCGCGAGTACCTCGAAAACACCATCGCCCACCTCGCCGAGCTTGGCTTGCGCGATTCTGGGCTGGAGCGAATTGCCAGGGCTTTGCCGAAGCGGCTTTAGGCTGCTAGCAAGCGGCGCATGTTTGGTTTTTCATGGGCAGAGATCGGTCTGATTATGGCAGTGGCGCTGATCGCCATTGGCCCGAAGGATTTGCCTGTCGCTATTAAAACCGTCACCGGCCTGATGAAGAAGGCGCGGGGCATGGCCGCTGAGTTCCAGGGGCACATCGATGAGATGATGCGTGACGCCAATCTCTCCGAAGTGAAGACCGAGATCAATAAATTGCGGCGGTTCGATTTTAAGGCCGCCGCCGAACAAACCATCGACCCCGATGGCTCCATCAAGTCGGCACTGGCCGAAGCCGAATTTGGCGATAACGCAATTCAACCGGTACCCAATAGCATTTACAGTGCCCCGGTCGTGGAAGTGACTGAGGATATGCCGGAAGCTCCAGCCTTTATTCCGCCGGAAGCGGTACGCAAACAGCCTGTCCCGGCGTTCATCCCGCCCGGCACCAAGCGCTGGGGATATTAAACGATGGCGGATGCTGAACCGACGACCGACGAGATCAATGACAAAGAGATGCCATTGCTCGACCATTTAGCCGAGTTACGGCGCCGGCTGATGTGGTCGGGCATCGCGTTTCTCGCAGCGTTTGGCATCTGCTACCATTTTGCCCCGCAGATTTATGATTTTTTGGCAGCCCCGCTGGCGCACGCGCTTGAAGCCCGAGGCCAGAAGCCGCAACTGATTTACACGGCGCTCTACGAGGCGTTTTTCACTTACATCAAGGTTGCGATGTTCGGCGCCCTGTTTTTGTCGTTCCCGGTGATCGCCTCGCAATTATGGCTGTTCATCGCGCCTGGCTTGTACCGCAAGGAAAAGCGGGCAATGCTGCCGTTTTTGGTCGTCACCCCGATCTTGTTTTTCGCCGGTGGGGCGCTGGCCTATTACGTGATTTTTCCCACCGCCTGGAAGTTTTTCCTGAGCTTTCAGAACACCGCCCCCGGCGCTGATGTTCAGATCGATCTGATGGCTAAGGTTTCTGATTATCTCAATTTGGTCATGAAGCTGATCTTTGCGTTCGGGCTTTCGTTTGAGTTGCCGGTGCTGCTCACGCTGCTGGGCAAAGTTGGTATCGTTACCTCAGCTGGTTTGAAAAAATACCGGCGTTACGCGTATGTTGGGTGCTTTATTGTGGCAGCGATTTTAACGCCGCCGGATGTGCTGACCCAGTCCGGTCTCGCGATACCTCTTATATTACTTTATGAAATTTCAGTGTTTTCGGTAAAGATGGTCGAGCCAAAGACCACCGATGAAGCCAGTGTGGACGAAACCGATGCATGATATCCGTAGCATTCGTGAGGATGCCGCAGCCTTCGATGCTGCCATGGCCCGTCGTCGGATGGAACCGGTGGCACGTAGAATTCTCGACATCGATACACATCGCCGGCACATCGTCACAACTGCAGAAACTGCGCAGGCGCAGTTGAATGAAATCTCCAAGCGCGTTGGCATAGCCAAACGGGCGAAGGAGGACACCACAGTTCTTGAGAGCGAAGCCAAGAATGCCAGTTTTGCCATCAGTGAGGCAAAAAAAAGTTTGCCGGAAACTGATAAGGCACTTCGAGATTGGCTAAGTTCTCTTCCTAATATTTTAGACAATGACGTTCCCGATGGCCGCGATGAGGCTGACAACGTGATTGTAAAATTTGTTGGTGAAATCAAAGAATTTTCGTTTGCGCCAAAGCAGCATTTCGAACTCGGCGAGACCCTCGGCCAGATGGATTTTGCGATGGCCGCCAAACTGGCCGGCGCGCGCTTTACCGTGTTGCGCGGCGGACTCGCCCGGTTGGAGCGCGCCCTCGGGCAATTCATGCTCGATGTTCACACCAATGAACATTGTTATACGGAAACCACAGTCCCGTTGCTGGTGAACGACACCAGCATGTTCGGCACTGGCCAGCTTCCAAAATTCGCCGAGGATTTGTTCAAAACCACCGATGGCCGCTGGCTGATCCCCACCGCCGAAGTCTCGTTGACCAATCTGGCGGCCAACGAGATTTTGCCGGTAGCCCAACTGCCCATACGTGTCACCGCGCTGACCCCATGCTTTCGCTCAGAAGCCGGATCGGCCGGGCGAGATGTGCGCGGCATGTTGCGGCAGCATCAGTTTCCCAAAGTGGAAATGGTCAGCATCACGCATCCCAATGATAGCGATGCCGAACATGAACGCATGACGCACTGTGCTGAAACCATTCTGGAGCGCCTCGGCCTGGCTTACCGCCGGGTGCTGCTATGCGCGGGCGACACCGGGTTTTCAGCGGCAAAAACATATGACCTTGAGGTGTGGCTGCCGGGGCAGGGCATGTACCGGGAAATTTCCTCCTGCTCGAACACCCGCGCCTTCCAGGCCCGCCGGATGAATGCCCGCTACCGAGAAGCAGACGGCAAAACCCTGAGCTTTGTGCACACACTGAATGGCTCGGGTGTGGCCGTTGGCCGCGCCTTGATTGCAGTGCTCGAGACCTATCAGAACGAGGACGGAACGGTTAGCGTGCCTGAGGTTCTGCGCCCTTACATGGGCGGTCTGACGGTTATACGTCCCATCTGAATTTTGCGTGTTACGTTTTGTCATACCCCAGTAACACGACAAACATGAATGATGTGGGAATACCGGCTAGTTATCGCCATGTAGTCTAAAACGAATGGAGTTAGGCGTGGTTGAACAGGTAGTCGACGGCGTAGCAAAACCGAAGCAGCGTTGGCGCTGGCCGATTTTCCTGCTGATCATTATTTTTCTTATCGGGATTTTCACCTACTGGCGTCATGCTGGGTCGTCAGCCACTACCCATGTGGCGTCTGCGCAGGCGGTGGGTGTGGCAAAAGTCGTATCTGGCGCAATGCCCGAAACGCTAACCGCCCTGGGAACCGTAACGCCCACCGCCACTGTCACGGTGCTCCCGCAACTAAGTGGCTACTTGACTGACGTCGCGTTCAGCGAAGGCGAAACCGTCACGAAGGGTCAATACCTCGCCCAAATCGACCCGCGGCCTTATCAGGTACAACTGGAACAATATACCGCCCAGCAGGCCAAGGACAGCGCTACCCTGGCGCAAGCGAAGTCCGACCTCGCCCGCTATGAAATACTTCAAAAACAGGACTCCATTTCGGCTCAGCAGGTGGCCGACCAGAAATTCCTGGTCGCGCAGGAGACCGCCACAGTTCAGGTGGATCAAGCCCAGATTGACACTGCCAAGCTCGATCTCACCTATTGCCATATCATTGCGCCGGTCGCGGGCACTGTGGGGTTGCGTCTGGTCGATCCTGGTAATTACGTCACCTCTGGCAGTAGTACCGGTATAGGAGTCATCACGACCATCTCTCCCATCACGGTTATTTTCAGCATTCCGCAAACCGAACTGGCGCCGGTACTGGCGCAGATTCAATCCGGTGCCACGTTAACCGCCAGCGCTTATACCAGCGATGACACGACGAAAATTGCCGATGGCACGCTGACCGCCGTTGATAACCAGGTCAACACCAGTACCGGCACGGTAAAATTGCGAGCCACTTTCGCTAATGCAAACGCCGTTTTATTTCCGAACGAATTTGTCAATCTTCATTTAACAGTCAAAACTTTGCGGAATGTTCCGTTAGTGCCCGCGCAAGCCGTGCAAAGCGGCGCACCAGGCAATTATGTGTATGTGGTAGGCGCTGATAACACGGTGTCCGTTCAAACCATCACTCCAGGAATAACCGACGGCATCAATACCGTTATTCGTAAAGGGCTAACACCAGGACAGGTGGTGGTGACCGACGGTGTGGACCGGCTGACCAACGGCATGAAGGTAACCATAGCTACCGCCGCTGGCGCACCCGGCTCCAGCGCCACGCCGCATAAAAAACATCTGCCGCCAGCGGTAGCGCAGTAATTCCTGCGCACCCATGAACCCCTCTAAACTATTTATCCTCAGGCCGGTTGCAACTTCGCTGTTGATGATTGCGGTGGTGCTGTTGGGCTTACTGGCCTATAAATTTTTACCTGTTTCGGCGTTGCCCGATGTCGATTACCCCACCATCCAGGTGCAGACATTTTACCCCGGCGCCAGTCCGCAAGTGATGACATCCTCAGTCACCGCGCCACTGGAACGCCAACTTGGCGAGATGGAAGGCTTGCAGCAGATGTCCTCGGCCAGTTCCGCCGGAGCCTCGGTGATCACGCTGCAATTCAGCCTCGCTCTCAGCCTCGATGTCGCCGAGCAGGAAGTTCAGGCTGCCATCAATGCGGCCGGCAACCTACTGCCCAGCGACCTGCCGGCGCCGCCGATTTATGCAAAAGTGAATCCCGCCGACGCGCCGATTTTGACTCTGGCAGTGACATCAAAAACATTGGCGCTCACCGATCTCGAGGCGTTGGCGGACTCCCAACTCGCGTCGAAGATATCCGAGATTTCGGGCGTGGGTCTGGTCACCATCAGTGGTGGCAATAAGCTCGCGGTACGGGTACAGGTTAACCCGCTTGCATTGGCTTCATATGGCCTGAGCATCGACAATATTCGCACCATCGTGAACAACCTTAACGTCAATACGCCCAAGGGCAGCTTTTCGGGCCCAGCACAAACCTACACCATCAATGCCAACGACCAGATTACCGATCCGGCGCAGTATAATAACCTTGTCATAGCCTACAAAAATGGTGCGCCAGTGCGCTTGAAGGACGTCGCCACCGTTATCTCAGCACCACAAAATGAGGAGCTGGGGGCCTGGATGAATCGCACGCCGGCGATCATCCTCAATGTTGACCGTCAACCCAACGCCAACGTCATTCAAACTGTTGATGCAATCAAAAAGCAACTCGCCACGCTGCAGGCTGGCTTGCCCGCCTCCATGACCGTGACGGTACTCTCCGACGGCACCACCGCCATTCGCGCCTCTGTCTCGGATGCCGAATTTGAATTGATGTTGAGTGTGTCATTGGTGGTGCTGGTTATTTTCCTGTTTTTGCGCAATTTCCGCGCCACCCTTATCCCCAGCATCTCGGTGCCCGTCTCGTTAATCGGAACGCTGGCTGCGATGTATATGTTTGGCTTTTCAATCGATAACCTTTCACTCATGGCGCTGATCGTCGCCACCGGCTTCGTGGTGGATGACTCCATCGTGATGATTGAAAACATCTCGCGCTTTATCGACATGGGCGAGCCGCCGATGCAAGCGGCCCTCAAAGGTGCCGGGCAGATCGGTTTCACCATTATCTCTCTGACGGTGTCTCTGATCGCCGTATTGATCCCCTTGTTGTTCATGGGCGACGTGGTGGGACGGCTATTCAGCGAATTTGCCATCACCCTCGCTGTGACCATCATCATTTCGGCGATCACGGCATTAACCCTGGTGCCGATGTTATGCGCTCGAATCCTCAAAGATAAAGCTGATCAGCACCCTAATAAGTTTGAGCAAAAAAGCGAGGAGATTTTCAATCGCCTGATCGCCGCCTACGGCCGTGGCCTGACCTGGGTGCTGGTGCATTCACGCCTCACACTCACGGTAGCCGTGGCAGCACTTTTTCTGACAGTGGCGATGTATGTTTATATTCCAAAGGGCTTTTTTCCGGTGCAAGACAATGGCGTGATCGAAGGGATCACCCAGGCGTCACAATCCACTTCCTACGCGGCTATGGCGCTGCATCAGCAACAGCTTGCCAACGTCATTTTGAAGGATAAGGATGTTGTCAGTCTGTCATCGTATATCGGGATCGACGGCACCAATAATACGCTCAACCAGGGCCGCTTCCTGATAAATCTCAAGCCACTCAATCAACGCCGTGATTCCGCCAGTGCCATCATTATCAGGTTGAATCAGGAAGTCGAAAATGTGCCGGGCATTAAATTATACATGCAGCCCGTGCAAAGTCTCACGCTCAACACCGTCGTCAGCCCCACACAGTATCAGTTCTCACTTGAGGACATCAACCAGGCCGATTTCACCAAATACGTGCCACTGTTGATGGCAAAATTATCAACAGTCCCGCAACTGACGGATCTCGCCTCTGATCTGGCTAATCGTGGTCTCTCGGTTTACATCAACATCAACCGCGCGAATGCCGCGCAGTTTGGTATAACGCCTGCTACCGTGGATAGCGCCTTATACGATGCGTTTGGCCAGCGGATAATCTCGACGATTTTCACCCAGACCAATCAGTACCGCGTGATCATGACCGTCGATCCTGATATGGCTAATGGGCTAGCGGCGCTTGAAAACATGTATCTGCCATCTTCATCGGCCAGCGGCGGACAAGTGCCGTTGCGTGAGATCGCAACATTCACAACGCAGCCTGAGCCTTTGGTAATCGAGCATCTGGGACAGTTTCCCGCAACCACGGTTTCATTCAACCTGGCGCCGGGTGCCTCGTTGGGAACGGCGGTCAATAATATCACAACCGCTGAGAAGAGCCTCAACTTTCCACCGCAAATCACGACGACATTTGAAGGCGCAGCCCTGGCCTTTCAAAGCTCCCTCAGCAACGAGGTGTTTCTGGTACTGGCTGCCCTTATTGCGGTTTATATTGTGCTTGGCGTACTTTATGAGAGTTTCATTCATCCTGTCACCATTCTTTCAACCTTGCCCTCAGCCGGCATTGGCGCGTTGTTGTTTTTGTGGATTGCGGGGGATGGGCTTGATGTTATCGGCATCATAGGCATCGTCCTGCTCATCGGTATCGTAAAAAAGAATGCGATCATGATGATCGATTTTGCGTTGCACGCCGAACGCCATGAAGGAAAATCTCCGCGCGATGCCATTTATGAAGCCAGTATGCTGCGGTTTCGCCCAATTCTCATGACCACTGTCGCTGCCATGCTGGCTGCCGTACCGTTGTGGCTGGGTGGCGGGCAGGGTGCTGAATTGCGTGCTCCTTTGGGTCTGGCCATCATCGGTGGCCTGATGGTCAGCCAGGTTCTCACCTTGTTTACCACACCGGTGATTTATCTGGCGTTTGACACCCTGGCACAGCGTATGAAGCAGCGTGCCTTATGAATCTGAGCGCCCTATTCATCAAGCGGCCCGTTGCGACAACGCTGCTGACAGTGGGAATCGCGCTCAGCGGTGCGTTGGCTTTTTTCAAGTTGCCGGTGGCGCCGCTGCCTAATATCTCGTTTCCCACCATTCAGGTCACTGCCTCTCAGGCCGGCGCCAGCCCGAGCACCATGGCATCTTCGGTGGCTGGGCCTCTGGAGCGGCATCTCGGCGTTATTTCTGATGTCACTGAAATGACCTCGCAGAGTGGTGTCGGCATCACACGCATTTCCTTACAATTTGGGCTTGACCGCAATATCGATGGTGCCGCGCGCGATGTTGAGGCTGCCATCCAGGCGGCCCGGGCAGACCTACCCAGCACGCTACGCGCCAACCCCACGTACGAGAAGGTCAATCCTGCCGACGCGCCGATCATGATTCTGGCTTTGACATCCGACACACTGACGCCAGGACAATTATACGATTCTGCCGATACCATCCTGATGCAACAATTCTCTCAGGTTAATGGCATTGGCCAAGTTGAGTTGGGCGGCGCCGCATTGCCGGCTGTGCGGGTGGATCTCCAGCCCGGCCCGTTAAATAAATATGGAATCGGCTTGGAAGACGTCCGTGCCGCCCTCGCCGCTACCAATGCTGATAGCCCAAAGGGCTACTTAAATCAGGGTAACCAGCGGTTTCAAATCTATACCAACGACCAGGCGACGGTGGCCGAGCAATACCGTGATCTGACCATCGCTTATCGCAATGGTGCCGCTGTGCATCTGCAAGATATCGCTAAAGTCTCCAATTCGGTTGAAAACGTCAATAACGCGGGTTTGTTCAACGGTAAGCGCGCAGTGCTTGTTATTTTGCATCCGAGCCCTTCGGCAAACGTGATTCAAACAGTCGATGAAATAAATGCCATGCTGCCCCGTCTGGCTGCCGCCTTACCCCCCAGTATCCATATGCAGGTGGCGCTGGACCGTTCGCAATCTATCCGCGGCGCGTTATCCGAAACCGAGCGCACATTGTTTATCGCTATTTTGTTAGTGGTGGGCGTGGTATTTCTGTTTCTTCGTTCGGTTCGTTCAACGATTATTCCAGGCATCGCCGTACCAGTTTCCATCATCGGCACCTTTGGGCCGATGTATCTGTTGGGCTTCAGCCTAGATAATTTATCTCTCATGGCCCTAACCATCGCTACCGGCTTCGTGGTGGATGATGCTGTTGTTGTTGTTGAGAACACCCAACGTCATCTTGAAGATGGTATGGAGCCATTGGCTGCCGCCCTGCGTGGCAGCGCCGAAGTCAGCTTCACGGTACTATCCATGAGCCTCTCGTTGATCGCTGTATTTTTGCCCATATTGCTGATGCCCGGCATTATGGGCCGGCTGTTCCGCGAGTTTGCTGAAACATTATCCATTACCATTCTTATCTCGCTCGCCATCTCGCTCACCACCACGCCGATGCTGTGTGCAATGTTTTTACGGCATGATGTTGAAGCCGCGAAGCAGCCAAGCCGGTTCAAACAGGCTTTGGAATCCGGCTTCAACTGGCTGGAGCGCCGCTACGAGCGTTCTCTTGCCTGGGCCTTGCGCCACGCCAGGTTTGTGGGTTTTATTTTGTTTTGTACAGTAGGTCTTAATATATTTTTATTCATTGTGGTGCCGAAGGGATTTTTCCCCGAGCAGGATAACGGCCTGATTATTGGTAATATCCGGGCCGATCAAAGCATCTCGTTTGCCTTGATGAGCCGAAAACTTACTGAGCTGCAAACTATCGTGCAGAATGACCCCGGCGTAGCTACGGTTTCCGGTTTCACCGGCGGGCGCGCCACCAACAGCGGTTTTTTGTTCATTCAGTTGAAGCCATTATCGGTGCGTAAAGTTTCGGCTACGGCTATCGTTGCCCGCCTGCGCAAACCGCTGGCCGCCATTGCGGGCACCCAAACTTTCATGGTCCCTGCACAGGACTTGCGGGTTGGCGGACGGCAGAGCAATGCCGAATATCAATATACTTTGCTGTGCGATGACCCCGCGACTTTATACGCATGGATGCCTAAAATCGTCGCCGCGTTGAAGCTAGATAAAACATTATTAGACGTGAATTCTGATTTACAGCAGGGCGGGCTTGAAACAGATGTGGTCATTAACCGCACTGTCGCGTCGGCCTATAATATTACACCCGCCGAAATCGACAACACATTATACGATGCTTACGGGCAGCGCGCCGTGTCCACCATCTATAATCCGCTGAACCAATATAAAGTTATCATGGAGTTGGCACCGCAATATCTGCAAACCCCTGATATGCTAAGCCAAATTTACATCAGCACCGCGGGGGGGGCGGCCAGCGGCGCTTCGCAAACCAATTTCCCCGCCGGCACCATCATCGCGCCCGGCAGTACTGCCAGCAAAGCCAGTAATGTCGCTTCGGTGGCGTTAGATTCTGCAACCAACCAAGCCACCAACAGCATCGCCAGCAGCGGCAAATCAAGCGCCTCCAGCGGCACCTCGCTGAGTACCAACCCCGAAACCATGATCCCCTTGGCAGCGGTGGCATCGTATAAGCCGGGCACAACGCCCGTTGCGATCAATCACCAAAACGGTGAACTCGCCAGCACCATCTCGTTCAGCCTACCCGCCGGTGTGGCGCTTGGTACCGCGGCGGCGCAAATCACTAAAACCATGAGTGATTTGGATGTTCCCATTTCCATTCAAGGCAGTTTTGCCGGCACTGCTGCCGCTTTTCAATCATCCATGAGCACCGAACCACTGTTAATTCTCGCAGCACTAGCCGCCGTTTATACCGTGTTGGGTATATTATATGAAAGCACCATTCACCCGATCACCATTATCTCCACCATTCCCTCGGCTGGCGTTGGCGCTCTGCTGCTTCTGCTCATATTGAATATACCACTTACCATTATAGCCTTGATCGGTGTTATTCTGCTGATCGGTATCGTGAAAAAAAACGCGATCCTGATGATTGATTTCGCGCTACAGTTGGAGCGCAGCGATAATCTCCCCGCCCATGAAGCCATTTTCAAAGCCGCTGTTCTGCGGTTTCGTCCGATCATGATGACCACCTGTGCGGCCATTCTGGGTGCCTTGCCGCTGGCCATCGGGTTGGGGCAGGGGGCCTCTCTCCGGCAACCGCTAGGCATTACCATCATCGGCGGCCTGATCGTCAGTCAGGCGCTAACGCTCTACACCACGCCCGTGGTGTATCTCTTTCTGGACCGTTGGGGCCGGACAACCAAAGCGGCACCGCGCGCGGTAAGACTGTTGGAGGCCGAATGAAGCGAGTTTTCGTTTTGACACTGAGTGTCGCGCTGAGTGGCTGCATGGTGGGGCCAGACTACAAACAACCTCTCATGACTGCCCCGGCTGCGTACAAGGAAGCGCCCGGCTGGGTGCAGGCCCAACCTTCTGATGCCGCGCCAAAGGGTGAGTGGTGGGTGGTTTTCAATGACCCCGACCTTAACCAACTCGAGCCCCTGGTTGCCATTAACAATCAAACCCTGGCGGCTGATTACGCCGCCTTTGAGCAAGCTGAAGCGATAACCGATGAGGTGCGCGGGCAATTATTCCCCAACATCGGCCTCAATGGCAGCGCGACCCGTGCAGCCACCGGTGGCGCGGGGGCTGCCAGTGGCCCGCATACCAGCGGCACGTTTGAGGGCTCGGTCAGTTGGTCACCTGACATATGGGGTAAAATCCGCCGCCAGATCGAGGTAAATAACGCGGCTGCTCAGGCCAGTGCGGCTGACCTTGCCAACGCAACGCTCTCCGAACAAGCGTTGCTTGCAACTGATTACGTTGACCTGCGCGGCTCGGATGCTCAAATCTCTTTGCTACAACAGACTGTCGCTGCTTATCAGCGCAGCCTGCAAATTGCTCAAAACCAGTTTAACGCCGGGGTGGCACCACCGCTCGACGTCATCACGGCGCGCACCCAATTTGAAGGCGCACAGGCGCAACTTATCAGCGCCGGAGAGGCGCGTGCCCAGTACGAGCACGCCATTGCGGTGCTCATTGGCCATGCCCCGGCTGATTTATCGCTCCCGGCCGGGCTGCAAATCGCCGAGATGCCGGAAATTCCAGTCGGCGTGCCCTCAACATTATTACAGCGCCGGCCCGATATCGCCGCCGCCGAGCGGGTGATGGCCGAGAACAACGCGCAAATTGGCGTTGCCATCGGCGCATTTTACCCCACCATCAGCCTTTCCGCTTTAGGTGGCTTTTCGGCAAACCCCATTTCCGGCCTGTTTTCCGCCAGCAATGCTTTGTGGTCCCTCGGCAGTAGCGCCAGCGAAACCTTGTTCAATGGCGGCACCCGCAGCGCCACCGTGGCCGCCGCTAAATTCGGATATCAGGATAGTGTTGCCACCTACCGCCAGAGCGTGCTCACCGCGTTTCAGCAAGTTGAGGACGACCTATCAAATCTGCGGATTTTGGCGCAGCAGGCACAGGTGGAGCAAGCCGCGGTCAATGACGCCGGCCGGGCCGTGCAAATTGCGTTAAATGAATACCAGGCAGGCACGCAGTCATACACCACGGTCGTTTCAGCCCAAGCCACCTTATTCAATGACCAGCAAACCGCCCTTAACGTTCAGCAAAGCCGTCTTTTAGCCAGTATTTTGCTAATTCAGGCTCTGGGGGGCGGTTGGCAGACCAGCGATTTACCGAAAGGATAATGCACTGGTCTTTCCCTTCAAAATTGTGTATAGACTGCATACGGCGCTTTTCGTTTCTGGTTGTTACGTGCTTTCTGGCTTTACGGCTTCGGCGCTTCCCGACAATTGAAGAGTATTTCGGCCCGCGCGTTGTGGGTCGCTGTTGTTTAGGAGATGCGTTATGGCATCAGGTACAGTTAAGTGGTTTAACGCTCAAAAGGGCTATGGCTTCATTCAGCCCGACGATGGTTCGAAAGATGTATTCGTGCATATTTCGGCTGTCGAGCGCTCCAGCCTTGGCACCCTCAATGAGGGCCAAAAGATCCGTTATGAAATTCAGAGCGGCCAGCAAGGCAAGCTCTCAGCGGAAAACCTGCAAGCTGCCTAATTCGGCGCTTTAAGGGCATTTCACAAACGGCGTCGCAGCAATGCGGCGCCGTTTTTGTGTTTGGCAGGTGCACTCCGCCGAATAATGCCGCCGTTCCATTCGGGTGAAAATATCCTTCTGTCAGGGACGTAATTGCCAGCATTTTAATCCCTATCACCGCCCAAACACGCGATGAATTTGCCTTTTTTTCAGGCGGAGCTAAAATAGTGGCAATTTTATCACATATAGCAGGCTTTTTGTTTTGTTTCAAGGATTGTTACACAAACTCGAGGCTAACATGTTAAAATCTTTCCACATTCACCTTGGGGAGATCATGATGAAGTTCCGAGCTCTACTAGCCGCCGCCACATGCCTTGCATTGCCCGTCGCGGCACACGCCCAAGCAGTCACAGGCCCGTATGTTAGCCTGGGTTTAGGCACCAGCTTGCTCAGTGATACGAATTATAACTATGCTTTTCCGGGTGAACAGCAAACTGGCAAGCTGCAATTCAGCGCCGATTATGCCGTCGAGGGTAGCATTGGATATGGGCTTGGAAATGGTTTCCGTGCTGAAATAGAGGGTAACTATTACAAAAACACCGCCCATAACATAACGGCTAATCCATCAGTTAACGGCGCCCCCAATCCTGGCAAACAAACGGGTGCCCAAACGACCTATGGCGCGATGTTCAATGTGCTATACGACTTTGATATTAACTCCTCGATTTTCCCTTATCTGGGAGCCGGCGTCGGCTATCAGTTTGCTAATGTTTCGAGACTTTATAATAACTTTGATGCTGGAGAGGGCTATGTGAACTCCACACAGGGTAGTTTCGTATTCCAGGCGATCGCTGGTGTGTCTTACCCCATCTCCATGGTCCCTGGTCTTTCCTTGACGGCTGACTATCGCTTTATGGATCTCGTCGGCAGTCATAACTTTAAGATTTCCGGAGATGACGAAGCTGGAGCTTCGGTGAAGCTCGGCTCGCAAATGTCGCACACCTTCCTGCTGGGCCTAAGGTATCAGCTGTTCCCGCCGCCCGCCATGGCCCCGGCGCCAGCACCCGCCCCAATGGCGGCTCCGGCTCCGGCTCCGGCCAAAACCTACTTGGTGTTCTTTGACTGGAACAAATACGACCTGACGCCGCGCGCCACCCAGATCATTGCGCAAGCCGCGTCCGACTCAAAAACCACCAAGGTCACCACCATCGATGTTTCGGGTTATACTGACACATCCGGCACTCCCACTTATAATCAGGGGCTTTCAATCCGCCGGGCTAAGGCCGTGGCTGTGAAGCTGATGGCTGATGGTGTTCCGGCAGCGGAAATTTCCATCCACGGTTTCGGTGAAACCCATCTGCTCGTGCCAACCGGCCCAAACGTTCGGGAGCCGCAAAACCGCCGGGTTGAAATTGTGCTGAACTAACGCGCAATAAGCCTTGTGCAACGCAAAACCCCGGCAGGTATCTGCCGGGGTTTTTTGTCATAATTGTCGTAATTGCTTGAATCTGTGGCGTATTTGCCACAGTTTTTCAATTTAATAGCAATCGGAGCATACGCTTGTTGTTAAGTGAGCGTCATGGGATGGTATAACGACTTATGTTTTAAAGTAATTCTTGGAGCCTGCTTTCATGAAACTGCGCCTCATTCTTGCCGCCGCAACCTGCCTGTCTCTGCCGCTGGCCGCTCACGCCCAACCAGTCACAGGGCTTTACATAGCGGGTGAAGCCGGGACCACACTGCAGAACTCAGTTAATGTTAGCGGCTCGATCGCTGGTGTTTCTGGCTCGGGCAAAGCACAATATCGCCCTGGCTATACCGGCATCGCCAGTGTAGGTTACGGGTTTGGCGACGGTTTGCGCGTCCAACTTGATATGGACTACATCCATAATACCCCCAGCAAGGGCGAGGCTGCGGGCTTCAGCGCGAAAGCCGGCCGCTACGACAATAAATTCGGCCCTATGATCAATCTGCTCTACGATATTCCGGTCGGCCTGCCGATCATTCCTTATGTCGGTGCCGGTGTTGGCTATCAGATATTTAACTCTGATTACTCCATAACCATTCCTGGTGCCGGTAATGCCCGTTCCAGCGTGACCCGAGGCAGCTTCGCCTATGACGCCATCGCGGGCATGTCCTATCCTGTATCCAGCATTCCGGGCCTTTCCCTGACAGCTGAATACCGCTTCATGCAGATCACCGGCACCGAGAAAAGCAATTTCAGCATTTATGGCGGTTTCCCACCTGGTTCTCCCGTACCGGGCGCTGTAAAATTTGGTCAGGAATCTTCCCACACCTTTACCCTGGGCGCACGTTATGCCTTTGGTGTTGCGGCCCCGATGGCGCCGGCGCCTGCGCCTGCGCCTGCAGCAGCCCCGGCACCCGCCCCGGCCAAAACTTACCTGGTGTTCTTTGACTGGGATAAGTCGAACCTGACACCGCGTGCTGAGCAGGTGATCGCTCAGGCAGCTATCGATAGCCAGGCTGTCAAAACCACTGTCATCAACGTATCCGGCTATACTGACACATCCGGCACTTCGGCCTACAACATGGGCCTGTCGCAGCGCCGGGCCAAAACCGTTGCTGCCAAACTGGTCTCCGACGGTGTGCCGGCTTCGGAAATCTCCATCCACGCGTTTGGTGAAACGCATTTGCTGGTGCCAACTGGCCCCGGTGTGCGTGAACCGCAGAATCGCCGGGTTGAAATCGTCCTCGATTAATTTTCAAATGATCTCACATAAAAAATCCCCGGTAGGCAACTGCCGGGGATTTTTATGTGACCGCCGCTGATTAATGTGCTTTTTCAGCAACATTATTTAAAGTTTGTGCAGCGCAACCTAAAGCAGCTTGAAGAATGACGCGAAGTTAATCAAATTAACTTTATAACTTTTTTTCAGGATAACACTTCATGAAACTACGCCTTGCTCTCGCTGCGGCCACTTGTCTTTCCCTCCCAATGGCCGCCCACGCGCAACCTGTCACTGGCCCTTATGTGAGCCTTGGTTTTGGTACGAGCATTGAAAACCCCACAAACGCAAGTTCAGTGCAGCCGGGTTTTTTTAAGTCAAGGAGCGGCACCTATACCGGAAAAAACCAATTTCGCCCGTCATATGCCGGCGTTGGCGCGGTAGGCTTTGGGTTTGGCAATGGCTTCCGGGTTGAACTTGGTGGTGACTTTATGCGCAACACGCGTCATTCGGTTGATGCCACGTCGCCCAGCTCCGGCTCGTTTCATAACGTTGCGACCGGCGGGGAAAACAAATATGGCCCGATGGTGAATGGATATTACGATTTCTCAGTGGGGCTGCCGGTTTATCCATACATTGGCGCCGGTGTCGGTTATCAATGGGTGTCTTTGAACTCTGATTTCAAAACCCCCTATACCAGCATTAACAATAACTCCTACTCATATGGCGGCACCCAAGGTAGTTTTGCTTATGACGTGATCGCTGGGTTGTCGTACCCAATTCCGATGGTGCCGGGTTTATCGCTGACCGGCGAATACCGCTTTATGCAGCTGGTACAGAGCCGCAACTATACGCTCAATCGCCCGGCTGTAACGCTTATTCCCGCCTCGCAATTTGGCGCTCATGTGAAAATCGGTCAGGAATCGTCGCATACCTTCCTCATTGGCCTGCGTTATCAGCTATTTAACGCGCCTGTTATGGCTCCGGCTCCGGCGCCAGCCCCGCTCGCGGCCCCGGCTCCAGCGCCAGCTAAAACCTATCTGGTATTCTTCGACTGGAACAAATACGACCTAACACCACGCGCCACACAGATCATTGCCGAAGCCGCGTCCGACTCTAAAACCACCAAGGTCACCACCATCAATGTGTCCGGCTACACCGATACGTCTGGCACCCCTACCTACAACCAAGGATTGTCTATCCGCCGCGCCAAAGCGGTGGCAGTCAAGCTGATGGCAGATGGCGTTCCTGCAGCGGAAATTTCCATCCATGGTTTCGGTGAAACTCACCTTCTGGTGCCAACCGGCCCAGGCGTGCGTGAGCCACAGAACCGCCGTGTGGAAATCGTCCTCAACTAATTTGCCAAACCCCAAAGCCAACCCCCGGCGGGCCACTGCCGGGGGTTTTTTGTGACACCTAGCGGCGGCGCGGCCGGGGGTGGTACAAGCGTCAATCTTTAGCTTTTATGAGGTTGTGCGTTGGCCGGGCATTCGCAGTTCAAGAACATCATGCATCGCAAGGGCGCTCAGGATGCCAAGCGTGCGCGTATTTTCGCCAAGATCATTCGGGAAATCACGGTTTCCGCCAAGGAAGGTTTACCTGACCCCGCCACCAACCCGCGCCTGCGATCGGCCATTTCGGCGGCGCTGAAGGCCAACATGACCCGCGACACCATCGACCGGGCGATTAAAAAAGCCAGTAGCGCCGGGGCAGGGGACCATTACGAGAACGTTCGTTATGAAGGCTATGGCCCAGGCGGCGTGGCGGTGATCGTGGAAGCCCTGACCGACAACCGCAACCGCACCGCGCCGGTCATCCGCGCCGCTTTCAGCAAATCCGGCGGCGCGATGGGCGAGAGTAATTCGGTCTCCTTCATGTTCAACCGCCTCGGTGTGGTGCGCTATGAATCCAAGGCCGCCAGCGCCGATGCGATGCTCGATGCCGCCATCGACGCCGGCGCCGATGACGTGGTGAGCGATGCAGAAGCTCATGAAATCACCGTCAGTGTTGAGGGTTTTTTCGCGGTGCGTGATGCGCTGGAGCATAAATTTGGTGCCCCGACAGAAGCTAAAATCGAATGGCGTCCTAATCTGACCGTGCCGCTCGATGAAGATAAAGCCAAGTCAGTGCTGAAGCTTTTGGATGTTCTGGAAGACGACGACGACGTACAGCATGTGTACGCCAACTTCGAGATTTCCGATGACATCATGCAAAAATTATCTGTCGGATGATCCGTTTGCTCGGCATTGATCCGGGTTTGCGTTTCACCGGTTGGGGCATCGTGGAGTCCGACGGCAGCCGGCTTCGCCATATCGCTGACGGTGTTATCTCAACCGACTCTACCGAGAATGTGCCACTGCGTCTGAAAGCCCTCGATGATGCGCTGGCGGAATTACTGGAAAATTTTCAACCCGCTGAAGCTGCGGTTGAGGAAACCTACGTCAACCGCGATGCCACCGCCACGCTGAAGCTTGGGTACGCCCGCGGCGTGGCGTTGCTGGCACCGGCACGGCGCAATATCCCGGTGTTTGAATATGGTGCCAAAACTGTCAAACTTTCGGTGGTCGGCACCGGCAATGCCGATAAATCGCAAGTGAGTTTAATGGTGCGCCGCTTGCTGCCCAGCGCCACGCTGAAACGCGCCGATGCAGCGGATGCACTGGCCGTGGCGATCTGCCACGCCCATCACCGCGCCAGCCTGAATATCTGGAAAAAGCCCGCATGATTGCAAAGTTGCGCGGCCTCATCGACACTTTTGAAGACGGCAAATGTATCGTCGATGTCAACGGCGTGGGTTATCTGGTGTTCTGCTCCAGCCGCACGCTGGCCGCCTTGCCCAACCCGCCCGGTATTGCCTCGCTGCTGATTGAGACCCAGGTGCGCGAGGATGCTATTTCGCTGTACGGATTCGGCAGCAGCGCTGAGCGCGACTGGTTTCGCCTGCTCACCACCGTGCAAGCCGTCGGTGCCAAAGTCGCATTGGCATTGCTCTCATCACTATCCCCCGACCAGTTGATCGCCGCCATCGCCACCGGCGACCGTGGCGCACTCACAAAATCACCCGGCGTAGGGCCGAAACTTGCCATCCGGCTGCTCTCTGAATTGCGCGAGAAAGCCGGCGCCATGCCAGGCGGCGGCGGGGCAGGCGGGGTGGTATTTTCCAGCACGTCAACCCTCAGCAGCAACGCTGCCGACGCGCTCTCCGCCTTGCAAAATCTTGGCTACCGCCGTGCCGAAGCCGAAGCTGCCCTGGCCCGCAGCGTCACGGAGCTTGGTGCCGATGCGCCGCTAGATGTATTGATCCGCGCCGGCTTGAAGGCGCTGGCCAAATGAGTGGTGAAGAAGACCGGATTCTCTCCGGTGAAAAATCATGGGACGACAACGCCGAAGCCTCGTTACGCCCGGAATCGCTCGATGATTTCACCGGCCAGCAGGCCAGCCGCGAAAATCTTAAAATTTTTGTGGCCGCCGCAAAATCCCGTAATGAGGCGCTTGACCATGTGCTGCTGCACGGCCCGCCAGGCCTCGGTAAAACCACCCTGGCGCAAATTGTCGCGCGTGAAATGGGTGTCGGGTTTCGCGCCACCTCCGGCCCGGTGATTCAAAAATCCGGAGACCTCGCCGCCATCCTTACCAACCTGAACCCCAAGGATGTGCTGTTCATCGACGAAATTCATCGTCTGCAACCGGCTATCGAGGAAATTCTGTACCCGGCGATGGAAGATTTCCAGCTCGATCTCATCATCGGTGAAGGCCCAGGTGCCCGCACCGTGCGAATCGACCTGCCGCCCTTCACCCTGGTCGGCGCCACCACGCGTTCCGGCTTACTCGCCACCCCGTTGCGTGATCGTTTCGGTATTCCGCTCCGGCTGGTGTTTTACACCACCGCCGAACTCACCAAAATTGTTGGTCGCCTGGCTGGCAAACTTGCCATGAACCTTACCGACGCCGGTGCCACCGAAATTGCCCGCCGCGCCCGAGGTACCCCCCGCATCGCCGGACGCTTGACCCGCCGCATTCGCGATTTCGCCGCTGTCGCCGGAACGGATGTCATCGGCGCCAAGGAGGCCGACGCCGCGCTCACCCGGCTGGATGTGGATCATCTGGGCCTGGACGCCATGGACCGCCGCTACCTCATGCGTCTCGCCGAACATCACGGTGGCGGCCCGGTCGGGGTGGAAACCCTGGCTGCTGCCTTGGCCGAAGCCCGCGACACGCTGGAAGACGTGGTTGAACCCTATTTAATCCAGGAAGGATTTTTGGTCCGCACCAGCCGCGGCCGGATGCTCGGCGACCCCGGTTGGCGTCATCTCGGCCTGAAACCGCCACAAAAAAGCCCGCCTCAGGCAGACTTACTGGGTGATGATTTTTGAGCGCCCCGCATGTCTTTAATCTGCGCATTTACATCGAGGACACCGACGCCGGCGGCATCGTGTATTACGCCAACTACCTGCGCTTTGCCGAACGCGCCCGCACTGAAGCCATGCGCGACCTGGGCGTGCCCCATGCCGAGATGATCGCCCAGCATGGCCGGATGTTTGTGGTGCACCGCATCAATCTCGTCTATCACCGCCCCGCACGGCTGGATGACGTAATCTCGGTGAAGACACATATCCTCACAATAAGCGGCGCTTCCTTACAACTTCGTCAGGAATTTTGCCGAGACAGCGACTCTCTGGGCGTGCTTGAGGTGTCGCTTGGCTGCGTCAGCCGTGATAATGGCCGGGCTGCACGAATACCGGCGGCGTGGGCGGCTGGCTTGCGGGCAGGCATGAGTGAAGTTTGAGGAAAGGGTTTTTTAGTGGATCAGGCGGTTAACACGGCAGCGCTGGCTGCGCCTTCAACCAATTTGTCGCTCTGGGGCTTGTTCCTGGAAGCTGACATCGTGGTGAAGCTGGTGATGCTCATCTTGCTCCTGGCCAGTGTCTGGGTCTGGGCGATCATCATCGAAAAAACCATCACCCTGAAGCGGGTCAATAAGGAGGCTAACCAGTTCGAGGACCAGTTCTGGTCCGGCGGCAGCCTCGATGATCTGTTCGAGCGCGAGGGCGCCGACCCCAGCAACCCGATGGCCGCCATGTTTGGCGCCGCGATGAGCGAATGGCGCCGTTCGGTGCGTATTTCGGGCGTCGATATTGGCCGCACAGCTGTGCGTGAGCGCATCGACCGCGCGATGAACGTGACGTTAATGCGCGAGATGGACCGGTTGGAGCGCTACATGATCTTCCTGGCATCCGTGGGCTCAACCGCGCCGTTTATCGGTCTTTTCGGTACGGTTTGGGGCATCATGCACTCCTTCTCCGCCATCGCCGCCATGCACAACACCGACCTCGCCGTGGTCGCACCCGGCATCGCCGAAGCCCTGTTTGCCACCGCTATCGGCCTGGTGGCCGCCATTCCCGCCGTGCTCGCGTTCAATAAAATCAGCAACGACCTGGCCCGCTTCGCCTCACGCCTGGAGGGCTTCGGTTCGGAATTCAGCGCTATCTTGTCGCGCCAGACCGAGGAGAAGGCCTAAATGGCCGGCGGCATGATCGGCGGTAACGGCAAAGGCCGTGGCCGCTATAAGCCGATGGCGGAAATCAACGTGACACCTTTGGTGGACGTGATGCTGGTGCTGCTGATCGTGTTCATGATCACCGCGCCAATGATCACCTCGGGCGTGAATGTGAATTTGCCGCAGGCCTCGGCGACGCCGGTGCAGTCTGACTCAACGCCGATCACCATCACGGTGAATGCGCAGAACCAGATTTTCCTGCAAAACACGCAGGTGGCGTTGCCTAATCTGGTCTCCACGCTGCAACAAATTTCGCAGAATAATCAGGACCGGCGGATTTTCGTGCGCGGAGATCAGTCAGTCACTTATGGTGATATGCTGCAGGTGATGGCCACAATTACCCAAGGTGGCTTCACCAAAGTGGCTTTGCTGGCGCAACAGCCCGGCACTGCCGCGCCCGGAAAATAGTCTGACGGACGCTAGAATATCATGAATAGGGGCATGCGCCGCGGCGCAACCATCTCATTAGCGCTTCACGTATTGCTGATCGGTAGTCTGCTGATTGCGCTGCCGACCAGGCCGCTTGAGACGTCGGCTGACGATACGGTAAGTGTTGATTTTGAAGCCCCGAACCAGCCGCAGCAAGCCAAGGCGCCCGGCAAGGTGGCGGCACCGGCCAACACACCGACGGTAAGTGCCGCCAATATGGCCGAAAAGCAGCCCAAGCCGCAGCCGATCGTGGCGCCGCCACCACCGCCACCGCTACCGCCGCCGGCCCGAAACCGCGCCGAAGCTGCCAACACC
>DAIDEE010000015.1 GCA_027308685.1 Acidocella sp. | reverse complement strand
GCCCGGCACCCGTGCTGTCCCCGACCCCCGTTCAGCCCTCGGCGAACGACTGATGGAAATCGTCAACGCTGACCCCAATTTCGATCCCCCGGTTTTCCTCGCCGGGGCCGAAAACGCCTTCCGCATGATCGTCACCGCCTTCGCCGCCGGCGACCGCCCCACCCTGCAAGGCCTCCTCAGCCCTTCAGTCTATCAAACCTTCGACTCCGCCATTGCCGCCCGCGAGACAGCCGGCGAGCGCCACCGCACCGAAATCAAATCCATCATCGCCGCCACCATTGAAGACGCCCAGCTTATCTCCAACCAGGCCGCCATCATCGTCCGCTTTGTCTCCGACCAGGTGAACGTCACCCTCGATTCCTCCGGCAAACCCACCACCGGCTCCGAGGCCGTCACCGAAATCGTCGATCTCTGGACCTTCGAGCGCACCCTAAAAAGCGCCGACCCGGTATGGCGTCTGGCCGCCGCCCGGAGCGGCTGACATGGTCCAACTCACAGGCCTTAAACCCTGCACCGCTGCTGCGTTATTGCTCTGCCTCGCAGGCTGCGCGCAACCCCAATCCGGTGCCATTCAACAGCCGCCCGGCACGCCTTCACTCACTGCCATCCCCTTAACTTCGCTTCCAGGTTGGGCCGACGATAATATCGCCGCCGCCCTCACCACCTTCGTACGCAGTTGCAAAACCATCCAGGTTATGCCGGCCGACCAAACCCTCGGCGGCAGCAACAACCCCTATGCCCAACAAACCGCTGGTCAGGCCGGCCTCTGGCAAAATGCCTGCAACGGCGCGCAAGCGGTGCCCCCCAACGACGATGCCGCCGCCCGCGCCTACTTCACCGCCTATTTCACCGCCTACCAGATCGGCGATAATGCGCTCATCACCGGCTATTTCGAACCGCAATATCCCGGCTCCAAAAACCTCAAACCCGGCTTCACAGTCCCGCTTTACGCCAAACCAGCTGACCCGGCCTTGGCCAGCCTGTCCCGCGCCGATATCGACCACGGCGCCCTGACGCGCAAAACGCCTGTCACCGCCTACCTCGCCGACCCGGTCGATGCCTTCATGCTGCAAATCCAGGGCTCCGGCCGCATCTTGCTGCAAAATGGCACAATTTTACGCGTCGGGTTCGACGGCCAAAACGGCCAGCCCTACGTCCCCATCGGGCATATATTGGTACAAGCCGGAGACATCCCCGCCGATCAGGTCAGCTACCAAACCATCAGCGCGTGGCTGAAAGCCAACCCTGTTCAAGCCACCGCCATCATGGAAGAAAACCCCCGCTACGTATTCCTGCGCCCCTTGGGCCCGTTGCCCGACGATCAAGGTGCGCCAGGCGCCCTCGGCGTCCCGGTCACAGCCGGGCGTTCACTGGCCGTTGATAAAGCTGACATCCCCCTCGGCACACCCGTCTTTGTCAGCACCACCGACCCCATCTCGGGCAACCCGTTGGACCGGCTGACCATCGCCCAGGACACCGGCGGCGGCATCCATGGCGCCAGCGCCGCCGATCTCTTCTTCGGCTCAGGCCCAGATGCCGAAGCCACCGCCGGGCGTATGCAACAGCAAGGTAAATTATTCATTCTCCTGCCAAGGCCGACCCCTACCTCATGAGCCAAATCCGAGTTGCCCTCTTCGTCACCTGTCTGGTTGATCTCCACCGTCCCAGCGTTGGCTTCGCCGCCATCACGCTCCTGGAAGCCGCCGGCTGCCTGGTCGAAGTTCCAGGTGCCCAAACCTGCTGCGGCCAACCCGCCTATAACTCCGGTGACCGCGCCACCGCCCGCGAGCTCGGCCTCGGCATCATCACTGCCTTCTCAGCCTATGATTATATCATCCTCCCCTCCGGTTCCTGCACCGGCATGCTCTCAAAACATCTGCCGCATTTGTTTGACGACGACCCGAATCTCCGCGCCAAGGCCGACGCCCTGGCCGCCAAAACCTTCGAACTCACCGCCTTCCTCACCGATATCCTGCACTTCACCCCTACCCCGCCACCGCTTCCCTCCACCGCCACCTATCATGACAGTTGTGCGGGCCTGCGCGAGTTGGGCGTCAAATCGCAACCCCGCGCCTTGCTGGCCTCGGTTCCAGGCCTAAAGCTGACTGAAATGTCCGACCCCGAACTGTGCTGTGGCTTCGGCGGCACCTTCTGTATCAAATACCCCGAAATCTCGACCCGCATGGCCAGCGACAAATGCGCCGATATTGAGTCCACCGGCGCTGAACTCCTCCTGGCGGGCGACCTCGGCTGCCTCCTCAACATTGCAGGCCGCCTGTCTCGCCAAGGCTCCAACATCGAAGTCCGGCACATTGCCGAAGTCCTGGCCGGCCTCGAAGCCCCTGCAATTGGAAAACCTGCCGTCTAACCCGCCAGCAAAACCGCCTTCCCTACCCCGGTTACTGCCACCTCACCGGTCGAATGCACCGTCAGTGTCCCGGTCATCTCAATAATATCCCCCAACTCCGGCTTGGCTGTCACGCTCGTCACCTCCCAGGCCATCGTCACACGCTCCCCCATCCGTACCGCCTTACGAAACCTAAAACTATAATCCAGCCCCAGCGCCGTGCCTTTCTTGGCCAGATACGTCGCCGTCATCGCCATCATCATCCCGGTGGATTGCGTACCGCTGATAATTAAGCCACCAAACCGGCCTTTTGACGCAAAATCTTCATCATGATGCGCCGGGTTAAAATCTCCCACCAAAGCCGCAAACGCCCGCGCCCCCGCCTCATCAAATGTCACCACTTGCTCAAACCGCTCACCAATACTCAACCCCGCCATGAACATCTCTCCATCGTAACCGCCCCCGGCTTGCCCGGTTTTACCTCCCATGGCACTGGTTTTCCGCCGCCGCAATTCTGCCGTACAAGCCGTATTGAAGCACCATAATTTCACACCGCGTGCATTTTTAAGGAGAGCGTTTTTTGATCAAGCCGCTGCGTAAAGCTGTCCTGCCGGTTGCCGGCCTGGGTACCCGCTTCCTGCCCGCCACCAAGGCCATGCCCAAGGAAATGCTCCCCGTTGTTGATAAACCCTTGATCCAATATGCCGTCGATGAAGCCCGCGCGGCAGGCATCGAGCAATTCTGTATGGTCACCGGTCGCGGCAAAACCGCCCTCATCGACCATTTTGACATCGCCTTTGAACTCGAAGCCACCCTGGCCGAACGCGGCAAGCGGGACGCTCTGGTGCTGCTGCGCGAGGAAGCCATGCCGCCCGGCTCCATTACCACAGTGCGTCAGCAGGTTCCGCTCGGCCTCGGCCACGCGATCTGGTGCGCCCGCGCCTTCATTGGCGACGACGCTTTCGCTATCCTGCTACCCGATGACCTGGTGCTCAGCCAAACGCCCTGTATGCAACAACTCGCCGACGTCTATCACGAAACCGGCGGCAACGTCGTCGCGGTCGCTGAAGTCCCGCACGAGCAAACCAACCGCTACGGCATCCTCGATATCGGCCACACCGAGGGTAACCGCGTCGAGGTCAAGGGCCTGGTTGAAAAGCCCGCCCCCAAGGACGCGCCCTCCAATCTCTCGGTTATCGGCCGCTATATATTGTTGCCCGAAGTCGTCACCTTCCTCAGCCAAATGGAACGCGGGGCCGGCAATGAGGTGCAACTCACTGACGCCATGGCCAAAATGATCGGCCACGCCCCCTTTCACGGCCTGAAGTTTGAAGGCAAACGCTTCGACTGCGGCGACAAAATCGGCTTCCTCGAAGCCCAGATCGCCTTCGCACTCTCCCGCCCCGACCTCGCCCCGGCGGTGCGCGATTTCCTTAAACTTTATGCCAACAACTGAGATCATTATGACCTTTTCCCATAAATTCGACGCCAGCTCGCTGCGCGAGTACGACATCCGCGGCATCGTCGGCGAAACTTTGAATGAGGCCGACGCCTTCGCGATCGGCCGCACCTTTGGCTCCATCGTCGCCAAGTCCGGCGGCAAAAAAGTCGCCGTCGGCTACGATGGCCGCCTCTCCTCCCCAGCGCTGGAAGCCAAACTCATCGAAGGCCTCACCGCCAGCGGCATGGACGTCATCACTGTCGGCTGCGGCCCCACCCCCATGCTGTATTTCGCCGCCTTCACCGAACATACTGATGGCGCCGTCATGGTCACCGGCAGCCACAACCCGTCCAACTATAACGGGTTCAAAATGATGCTGGGCAAAAAGCCCTTCTTCGGCCAGGACATTCTCACCCTCGGCAAACGCGCCGCGGCAGGCGATGTCGTGCCCGCCACCACCGGCACCATCACCAAAATCGACGTGCACGAAGCCTATCTCGCCCGCCTGATGCAGGATTGGGACGGCGGCACCAAAAAACTCAAAATTATCTGGGACAACGGCAACGGCGCCGCCGGTGACGTCCTCAAACAACTGATCAAAAAACTCCCTGGCGATCACACCATCCTGAACGGCGAGATCGACGGCACCTTCCCAGCCCACCATCCCGACCCAACCGTCGCCAAAAACCTTGAGCAACTGGTCACCGCCGTCCGCAAACAACACGCCGACATCGGTATCGCCTTCGACGGTGACGCCGACCGCATCGGCCTCGTCGACAACTCCGGCGAAATCCTATTCGGCGACCAATTCCTCATTTTAATGGCGCGCGACATCCTCAAATCCCACCCCAAAGCCACCATCATCGCCGATGTGAAAGCCAGCCAGGTGCTGTTCGACGAAATCGCCAAAGCCGGTGGCACGCCCCTGATGTGGAAAACCGGCCATAGCCTGATCAAATCCAAAATGGCTGAAACCAACGCCCCGCTGGCCGGTGAAATGTCCGGCCATATTTTCTTTAACGACAAATGGTTCGGCTTCGACGACGCGCTCTACGCGGCCATCCGCGTCCTAGGCATCATCGCCCGCGGCACCGAAACTCTCGCTGCCTTCCGCGAAAGCCTCCCCCAAGTCGTCAACACCCCGGAAATCCGGTTCGACTGCGCCGAAGACCGCAAATTCGCCGTCGTGGAGGAAGTCGCCGAACGCCTGAAAGCCTCAGGTGAAACCGTCTGCGACACTGACGGCGTGCGCGTGAACACCGAAGACGGCTGGTGGCTGCTACGCGCCTCTAATACCCAAGCGGTCCTTGTCGCCCGCGCCGAGGCAAACTCGCCCGCTGGCCTATCCCGCCTGAAATCCATTCTGGCCGGCCAACTCTCCGCCTCCGGCCTCGCCCCCGACTTCTCCGGCAACAACGCCGGCCACTAAATTCGTAACAGATCATCCCCGCGCAAGCGGGGACCCCTTCACCACGCCACGACCTCACCCCGATAATCAAAAAACCCACCCGTCTGCGCGGGTTCCAGTCGGCTGATCACCGCCAGCAAATCCCCCGCCGCCTCATCCGGCGACCGCACGTTCAACCCCGTTTTCGCAAACGGAGCCGAAAGCCGGGATTCCACCGTTCCCGGATGCAATGCCACACACACCGCCTCCGGCTTGCTCCGCCTCACTTCAATCGCTGCCGTATGCACCAACTGATTCAACGCCGCCTTTGCCGCCCGGTAACTATACCAGCCGCCAATCTGATTATCCCCAATGCTCCCCACTTTGGCCGACAACGTCGCAAACACCGCCCGTCCCTGCCGCGGCAACAGCGGCAAAAAATGCTTCATCAGCAAAGCTGGCCCCATTGCGTTCACCGCAAACGACCGCGCCAGATGGTCAGCACTCAATTCCCGAAAACTCTTCTCCGGCATAAACCCATCACCATGCAAAAACCCGGTGGCATCGATCACCAGACGCACCGCCTGCCCCGCCAAACTCTGCGCCGCCGCGGCAATCGTCACCTCCGAGACAATATCCACGGGCAGCACCCCGCTACGCGAAAACCCCAGCACATTGGCAAACGCCGGCACATTCTGCAGAGCCGCCAGCAAAGCCCGTCCCACGCCGCCCTGCGCGCCTATTACCACAGCGGTACCGCCTACCGGAAAGGCTGAAAAATCTGTATTTATCTGTTCCATGCTCCTGATGTCGGCCCCACCCGCCGATCCGCAACCTGCAGGTTGAAAATATCACACGCCAACAATTGACATGGCGGCGATTCAAAAGGCCAAGGTGGCTTATGAAACTGCTCGCCTACGCGCTGGTCCTCGCCTGCATCCTCACCGCCCCTTCGGCCTCGGCGCAAAGCCTGCCCGGCACCACCGACCATTATTTCACCACCTCCGACAACGTGCGCCTGCATTACGATGAAGCCGGCCCAAAATCCGCCCCCACCATCGTCCTGGTCCC
This sequence comes from Acidocella sp., assembly GCA_027308685.1. GTDB lineage: Bacteria > Pseudomonadota > Alphaproteobacteria > Acetobacterales > Acetobacteraceae > Acidocella. Next base: position 15,570 of record DAIDEE010000015.1, on the reverse strand, counting down.
CGGCTGGACCATCCCCGCCTGGATTTTCGCCCCGCAAATTCGCGCCTTCTCGGCGCATTACCATGTCATCGCCTTCGACCCTCGCGCCCAAGGCGCCTCCCAAATCGCTCCCGGCGGCTACAACCAGGACCGCCGGGGCCAGGACATCGCCGAACTCATCACCCATCTGGGCACCCCAAAAGTCACCATCATCGGCTGGTCACTCGGCGTGCTCGATACGTTGGCCTACATCCATAACTCCGGAGACTCCCACATCGCCGCGCTGGTGCTGGTCGATAATTCCGTCGGTGAAAACCCGCCTCCCACGCCGGTGGGCCAGCATCATCACTACCCCACTGAACATGCCGCCTTCATGCACGCCTTCATCCCCGGCATGTTCCGCACTCCCCAATCGCCGGCCTATCTCAACCGTCTCATCAACGCCTGTCTGCGCGTCCCCGCCAACGATGCCCGCGCCCTGCTGGCCTACCCGGTCCCCCGCACCTATTGGCGCGACGCCCTCTTCTCCACCAGCGTCCCGGTCCTCTACGTCGTCCGCCCGCACCTCAACGGCCAGGCGCAAAACCTGGCTCTCGACCGCCCCAACTCTCAAACCGCCCTATTCCCCAAAGCCGGCCACGCTCTGTTCGTCGACGAACCAGCCAAATTCAACACGCTGGTCATGAATTTCCTAAAAACCAAGGTTTTGAGCCGATGAAACTCATCCCGCTCTTCCTGGTCTCACTTGCAGCGGTCGGCATCGAGACCGCCCTCACCCGCTATTTCGCCGTCGCCAACTGGTCCGACTACGGCTACTGGGTCATCTCCATCGTGATGGTCGGCTTCGCCTTCAGCGGCGTCACCTTAGCCCTCGCCCGCGACGCCCTGCTCCGCCACGCCAACATATTATTAGCAACTCTACCGGCCTTGCTCACCGTCAGCGCAGCCTTGGGTTTCAGTTGCACCATCCTCAACCCCTTCAACCCGTTGCAACTACAAAACCAGGTCACCTACTTACCGCAACTCGGCAACATCGCGCTGTATTACCTCGCCCTGCTGCCGTTCTTCTTCCTTGCCGGCCTGTTCATCAGCCTCACCTTCGTAGTGAATTCCCAAAACATCGGCCGCGTCTATGCCGCCGACCTCACCGGCGCCGGCCTCGGCTCCATCATCGTCCTCGGGTTGATGTACCTGCTCAGTCCATTCGATCTCATCCCGGCCCTACTCCCCGCCCTCGCCATCGCCGCCGCCTTCACGCCGAAATTCCGAAAACGCGCCATCACCGCTGCAAGTTTCGCATTACTCCTGTCCGAAGCCCTGCTTCTCCTCGGCCCGCAAGCCACCGTCAGCCAATACAAACCCATCTACCCGCCGCTGCACACGCCCAGCGCCAAAATCCTCGCCCAAATCCGCTCCCCGCACGGCGACTATTTATTGCTCGATGATTTCACCGAACGGGTAAACACTGACATCTCCAACGATGCCGGCATGCTCGGCTACACCGACCCACCGCGCAGCTTCGGCCTGTACCGCGACGGCATCCGCATCGCCAGCCTGCCCAGCAGTGCCACGATCAACACCGGCTACGCCAAAGGCGCGCTCGACGCCCTGCCCTACACGCTTCGCCCTAATTCTAACATTCTGTTAGCAGGCGCGTCCGGCGGCTTCCGCATCAGCGAAACCCTCTCGCTTGGCGCAGCCCACATCAGCGCGCTCGAACCCGAACCCGTCCTCTATGCCGCCCTAAAGCACGGCCTCGGCACGTCACCGGCCTTCCCCACCAACCCTCACGTCACCATCAGCAACCTCAGCCCCATCGCCGCCGCCCAAACCACCGGCCCGTTTGACGTTATCGACCTTTCCGCCGACTTCCTTGATTCTTCCCCCGCCAACGTCAACGCCTACACCGTTCAAGCCTTCACCACCTATCTGAACGCGCTCTCCCCCCACGGCATCATTTCCATCCCGGTCTCGATCCAGGATTTCCCGGTCTATGCGCTGCGCATGTTAGCCACCGTCCGCGCCGCCCTCGCCGCCACCAGCACGCCCGACCCCCTGGCCCACGTCATCATCTACCGCTCCGCCTGGAACGCCCGCATCCTGGTCAGCCGCACCGCTTTCACGGCCGCCGACATCAAAACTGCCGCTAAATGGGCCGACGACCGCTCCTTCGATATTTCCTTCTACAAAGGCTTCAACTTCATCGCCGCCCGCAACAATCTCTATAACGACCTGCCTGCCGTCTCATTTAACGACGGTACCGTCACCTCCACCGGCGCCGATGACTCCATCGCCGACGAAGCCGTTCAAATTCTGCAAGGCCAGCCCAGCGTCTCTTCGCAAGCCTTTAACCTGGCGCCCGTCACCAACGACCGCCCGGTATTTTATTCCGTCTTGCGTCTCGCCAATCTCAGCGTGCTGCTGGCCCGCCTGCAAATCCTGCCGCAAGCCGAAATCGGCGCTTTGGTGAACCTTGCCGTCCTGGCCCAAGCCATCATTATCGCCGCTTTCGTGTTGTTAGTGCCACTATTCTCCCGCAGCATCGCCGAGGCGCAATCCCACACCACCGGCCTGATCAAACCCATCATCTATTTCCCAGCCTTGGCCTTGGGTTTTCTCTTCATCGAAATCTACGCCATCGAAAAAGCCAGCGCCTTCCTCAACGACCGCGCCGTCGGCTTCGCCCTGGTCCTCAGCTTCATGTTAATTTTCTCCGGCCTCGGCAGCCTCATCAGCTCCCGCCTCGAGGCCACACCCCTGAAGGGCGTCTGGCTCGCCTGCCTCACCCTCACCGTTTGGGCCACGCTCGCTTTACTATTCCTGCCCGCCGCAATGCTCACCGCCAATGCCTGGCCCTTCCTCATCCGCGCCACTTTGGTCATTCTCACCATCGCGCCGGTCTCCATCGCGCTCGGCCTACCCTTCCCGCTTGGCCTGGAGCGCGTCTCCTCCGGCAGCTTCCTGCCCTGGGCCTGGGGGCTGAACGGCGCCTTCTCAGTCGTCGCCACCCCGCTCGCCAACCTCATCGCCCGAAATTTCGGCCTGCACGCTGTTTTAGCCGCCGCCATTCTCCTGTATATCGCAGCTGCAGCATCTTTTCCCGCGACCAGGAGACAACCCATTTGCGTACCCAATCCCACCGCCTATCCCGTCGCGGACTAATCGGCAGCGCCGCCGCTCTCGCCGCCGCCCCCAGCCTCAGCTTCGCCGACAGCGCCGCCCCCGCGGCTGCGGCACCGCTGCTCACCACCCCCGCCACCCCGAACGGCCAGCCCTGGACGCGTGACGCCTTCCAAACCGCCATGGCGGCTTCCGGCCGTCCGGTCACCCTGACTGACGACCAATTCAACGCCATCCAGGCCCGTAAACCAGCCGCGATGAAAGCCATTGCCGATTACCTGAAAATGCGCCTCGGTGCTGCCGACCCGCTGGTGCTCGCCGCCTTCCAGGCCCTGCCGCGCGAATATTACCACTATATCTACCCCGAACACCGCTCCACCTGCGGCGATGCGTACGACCAACCCCCCAAACCCTGGGCACTCGGTTACGGCTCAGCTCTCTCAGACTACCTCGGTCAGGCCTACATGACCCAGGTCTGCAAACCCGGCCCCAACGATGTCTCGCTTGAAATCGGCACCGGCAGCGGCTTCCAAAGCTCGCTGCTCTCGCGCATCGTCAAAGCCGCCTACTCCATCGAGATCATCGAGCCGCTCGGCAACGCCGTCCATAAAATCTTCACGCCACTCGGCTATGACAACATCACCACCCGCGTCGGCGACGGATATTACGGCTGGCCCGAACAAAAAGACGGTTTCGACATCATCATCGTCACCTGCGCCGCCCAATACGCCCCGCCCGCTTTGTTCGCGCAGCTCAAGCCCGGAGGCCGCATGATCATCCCCATCGGCCAGCCCTTCAAACAAGGCCAGGTTTTCTACGTCTACTCAAAAGACGAAAGTGGCAAAATCCACTCCCGCCGCGACATGGGCTGCTTCTTCATCCCCATGACCGGCACCATGATGAAAATCCCCGCCAACGAAGCCAAAGCCTCGCCGTCCTAATTTAAGTAAGGCTAGGGGGGCTTGGCTCCCTAGACCCCCACTAAGGGCTAGCCTTTAGAACCCTGGACTTAAGAAAAAACCGTCGCTCCCAGATGTTTCAGCATCTACGGGCGACGGTTTTTTTTTAAGTCCAAAATGGATTCCAAAGGCGAGCCTTTGGCGGAGTCCAGGGGCAGAGCCCCTGGCCTTCCTCAACTAGCGGCGCAGGTTGAGGCGCGCGATGAGGTCTTGGTAGCGTTTGAGGCTCTTGCGCTTCAAATAATCAAGCAACGAGCGGCGCTGACCGACGAGCACCAACAAACCACGGCGCGAATGGAAGTCTTTCGCGTGGGTTTTGAGGTGTTCGGTCAAGTTGACGATACGCTCAGAGAGAAGAGCAATCTGCACTTCGGGGCTGCCAGTATCATTGGCGGCGGTGGCGTATTCGGCAATAACTTCAGTACGGCGTTCTGGTGTAATCGACATCGTGATATCCTTCACGAAAAATGTTGAATGAGACGCTCTGATTTCAGCCAGCCGTCTGAAAGGCGGGCCAAGGCCAGAACGCGTCCTGCGGCCAGCACGCGCACCAGCCCATTATCGGGGTTGGCGACCTCTGGAATCCGCCCCATCAGATCAACCAAACTGATCGGTTGACCATTTGAGAGGGCATGTGCCTCAACTGCCGTCAGGGCCAGTGCCGGGATGTCGTCCAGCGCGGTCTCGATCGGCAAGATAAGTTCAGCAAGAGTGGCGGGCGTATGCGCTGAATCCAGGATCGTGTCCATAGGAACCGCCATATCCATGGTAAAAGGTCCAACTCGGAGGCGCCGCAGCACGATAATATGCCCCACCGTCCCACAAGCCCGTGATAAATCCCGCGCCAGCGAGCGCATATAAACGCCTTTGCCTGAGGAAACCTCAAACTCGGCGGTGTCCGCATCAGGCCGGCCGATTAATTCAAAACGATCCACCTGGGCCGGGCGTGGCGGCAAAGCCGGCGGTGCGCCAGCGCGCGCGAGGTCATAAGCCCGCTCACCTTCCACCTTAATCGCCGAGAACGACGGCGGGATTTGCATAATCGCCCCCCGGAAAGCCGGTAGCGCTGCATTGATCTCAGCGTCAGTGGGCCGATGCGCGCTGGTCTGCGTCACCGCACCTTCAGCATCATCAGTATCCCGGCCTTCGCCGAAGCGGATGGTGAAATGATAGAGTTTGGTTCCATCCATTACGTAAGGTACGGTTTTGGTCGCCGCCCCCATCGCAATCGGCAAAATCCCGGTCGCCAGCGGATCTAATGTTCCGCCATGCCCGGCTTTCTGGGCATCGAGCGCACGCTTTACCTTATTTACCGCCTGCGTGCTGGTGATGCTTTGCGGTTTATCGAGAATCAGCCAGCCGTCAATTTTGCGGCCACGCTTTTGCCGAGTCATAATGAGTCCAGTCCTAAATGAGAGGCGGGTGATAGCGAATGCCGACCAATCCGCAAAGCCTCACCCCGCAATGCTGGTTCGTCACCGCCGATGGCATCATTTTAGCCGTCAAAGCCCAACCTGGTGCTAAGCGAACTGCCGTCGGCGCAATCATCGAAAGTGCACCTGCACCTGGGTGGCCTCCGGGCCGCCTCAAGGTGGCGGTCTCAGCCCCACCCGAGGACGGCCGCGCCAACGAGGCCATCCTCGCAGCCCTGGCCAAATATTTTCAGATCAAACCAGCCGCCATAACGCTGGAAACCGGCAGCATATCCCGCGACAAAAAATTCCGTCTGATAGGCGATCCTGCACGTCTTTTGGTGTGGCTCAGGTAACCTTCAGCACCAGCTTCCCAAAATTCTCGCCGGAAAACAGTTTCAACAAAGTCTCAGGAAAACTCTCCAATCCCTCAACAATATCTTCCTTGCCCTTCAGCTTGCCCGCCGCCATCCAGCCCGCCATCTCGCGCGCAGCCAACCCGTAGCGGTCAGCATAATCAAACACCACCATCCCCTGCATCCGCGCCCGGTTCACCAGCAAAGATAGATAATTTGAAGGCCCTTTGATGGGCGTGGTGTTGTTATATTGTGAAATCGCGCCACAGATCACAATCCGCGCCCGCAGATTGATCAACGCCAGACACGCATCCAAAATCTCACCGCCAACGTTATCGAAGTAAACATCAATGCCGTTCGGGCAGGCTTCCTTCAGCGCTTTACGGATATCGCCTGCCTTATAATCAATGGCGGCATCGAACCCGAGCTCATTGTTTAAAAACGCACATTTTTCGGCTCCCCCGGCGATTCCCACCACCCGGCAACCTTTGATCTTGGCAATCTGACCGACCGTGGCCCCCACCGCCCCAGCGGCACCGGAAACCACCACGGTTTCGCCTTCCTTTGGTTCGCCCACTTCCAGCAGGCCAAAATACGCGGTCATGCCGGTCATCCCCAGCACATTCAAATAAACCGGCAGCGGCGCCAGCCTGGGGTCAATTTTAATTAAATCCCTCGCCTTACAGGTGGCGTATGCCTGAACACCTAAGCTGCCGGAGACAAAATCCCCCGCCGTGAACCCAGCCGCTTTGCTTTCCAGCACCTTGCCGACGCCGCCGGCCCGCATCACGTCGCCAAGTTTCACCGGCGCGATGTAGGATTTGCCTTCATTCATCCAGCCGCGCATGGCGGGGTCGAGCGAGAGATATTCTACCGCCACCAGCACTTCGCCATCCTCAGGCTGCCGCGCAGGCTCCTTCACATAGTTCCAATCGCTCGCTTTCGGCAGGCCAACCGGCCGCGCAGCCAAACGGAATTGGCGATTTTCAACCTGAGTCATGGCATCCCTCCAAATTTATCAGCAATTATTGCGCCGCCTTGACGTAAACGCAAGTAGAGGACTGTATAGGTAATTACCCCTAATGCCGCTCCGTTTCGGCTTCAAGACCAAGTAGTTGCGCCAGCCGGTCCAATCGCCGTAGCACGGAGTCTCCGGCAAATACGCCGTTGGCTTCAGCAAGCCCCAGAATCAACCGGCCCGGCGCCATCGTCAGCGCGGTGCCAGCCAGCAGTTGCGGCGTACCGGCGGAGAGCGTGTAGGCCAGCCGGAGCGCCGCCCCCAATGTTTCCGCCCGGCGATTCGCGTGCATATCCAGCAACGACCGCGCCGGCGTGAGAAACGGGCTGTCGGCCTCAGCTTCATACCGCAGCGCCATGGTCAGCGCCAAAAATGCCCGCGCGTGATGGTCAAGCCCGATGCCTGATTGCCGCAATACCCGCAAAAATGCCTGTTCAGCGCGGTATTCGGGGTGTTCGTGGCTGCCGATGTCGGAGAGCCAGCAGGCGGCTTCGCGCAATCGCCGCTGCGAGCCGGTTTCCTGCGGGAATATCGGGTTGGTCCATGCCACCAAGGCTGGCGGTAACGCCGCGTCTCGTAAGGTCCCGCGCGTCAAATCACGCCCTGCGGCCAGTAACGGGTCCTCGGCACGGATTTCAGGGGGCATCAGCCGGGCGAACCAGCCTTCACGCATGCCGTTGGCGCTGAACACCACCCGCTCGACGCCTGACGCCCGCAGCAGTCGCCGCAAAATCAGTGCGGCGTAGGGCAAATCCTCAATCCGGCGCTTCGGCACGCCGGGCATCCGCTCGATCAGCTTGCGGCCCGCCTCGCTGATCACCCCCGCCAGATCCCGCGCTTCCTCGCGCCCGATGGTGTAGTGATGCACCATGTTGAGCGGGTAGCCGGTTTGCATGATGTGAATTCGCGCCAGAGCCCGGAAGGCGCCGCCGGAGAGGTATAAATCCCGCCCCGCCGCTTCGGCCACAAACGGCGCGTCCTCCAGCGCGGTCGTCACAATCTGGCGGGCTTTCATCAAATCGCCGCCAGCGCGGTCGGCCAGGCGGATGACGCCAATCGGTAAGGTGACTGAAGTGCCAACGCGCCCGGCATCGAGCCGCACCAGCTCCAGCGAGCCGCCGCCTAAATCTGCCAGAATACCATCAGCGGCTGGAATGCCGCACAGCACGCCCTCGGCGGATAATGAGGCTTCGGCATTGCCCGAGAGCACATTGATGCGCATCTCGGGGATGTTTTTCTGCAAATGCTTCACAAACTCGGGGCCGTTTTCGGCATCACGCACCGCCGAGGTGGCCAGCACCTCAAGAATCTGCGCTCCCATTGCCCGCGCCACGGCCGCATAGCGGCGCAGCACGGTTTCGGCCTGCACCAGGGCCGCCTTGTCCATCTTGCCGGTTTTGGTCATGCCCTTGGCCAGACGCAGCACGGCTTTTTCATTGAAAATCTGTACTGGGTTACGGGAATCACCCTCGTAAATCACCAGCCGGACTGAATTGGAGCCTAAATCCACGACGGCGCGCCTCGCGGTCACGTTCAGCATCGTGTCATGCCGGTCATCAATGGAGAATTGATCCATGAAGTCTAATATCGCAGATTGCGGCGTGACAGAGAAGCAACAGCTTCATGACTGTTATGCGGCAGTCCCACCGACCGTCAGCCCCGACATCTTCATCGTCGGCTGCCCCACGCCCACCGGCACGCCCTGGCCGTTTTTGCCACAGGTTCCCACGCCGGGGTCGAGCGCGAAATCATTGCCGATCATCTCAATTTTGGTCAGCGCATCAGGACCATTGCCAATCAACGTGGCGCCTTTGACCGGCGCACCGATTTTGCCGTCCTCGATCATGTAGGCTTCCGCCGCCGAGAACACGAACTTGCCGGAGGTGATATCGACCTGCCCGCCAGCAAAATTCACCGCATAAAGACCACGTTTCACCGATTTGATCATCTCCTCGGTGGTCGCCTCGCCGTTCAGCATGATGGTGTTGGTCATCCGCGGCATCGGCGAGTGGGCATAGGATTGCCGCCGGCCGTTACCGGTGGCGCGCATGTTCATCAGCCGGGCGTTCTGGCGGTCCTGGATAAAGCCAACCAGAATACCGTCCTCGATCAGGGTGGTGCGCGAGGTCGGCGTGCCTTCGTCGTCTATCGTCAAAGACCCACGCCGGCCTGGCAGAGTGCCATCATCCACCACGGTTACGCCCTTGGCAGCGATCCGGCTGCCCATCAGCCCGGCGAACGCCGAGGTTTGTTTGCGGTTGAAATCGCCTTCCAGACCATGCCCAATCGCCTCATGCAGCAAAATGCCCGGCCAGCCGGAGCCCAACACCACCGGCATTTCGCCCGCTGGCGCTGCAATGCTGGTCAAATTCACTGAAGCCTGGCGGATCGCCTCATGCACCGCGCCCTGCCAATAGGAAGGCACCATGTAAGACGCATAGGAGGTCCGGCCACCGGCACCATGGCCACCAGACTCACGGCGGCCATTTTCCTCCATCACCACCGAGACATTCAGCCGCACCAGCGGGCGCACATCGGCGGCGCGCGTACCATCAGCCCGCAAAATTTCCACCACCTGCCACTCGCCCATCATGCTGGCCATCACCTGCGTCACGCGTGAATCTGCGGCGCGCGCATAAGCATCAATTTCGCTCAACAACGCCGCACGGGTGGCGAACGGCATTTCGGCCAGGGGGTTCAGCCCGGCGTAAAGCGGTGCCGCACCACCCACCGGCCCGGCCGCCACCATGGATTGCTCAGCCGACTTGGCGACGCGGATGGTTTCCGCCGCCCGCGCCAATGCCGCCTCGCTTAAATCCCCGGCATGGGCATAATAACTTGCTTCGCCCAGCACGGCGCGCAGCCCAAACCCGCGGCGGGTATCGAAACTCGCTGAACGTATGCGCCCATCCTCCAGGCTGATGCCTTCGGACTCGCGGTATTCCAGGAACATCTCACCATCATCAGTACCCTCGAGCGCCGCCGCAATGTGCCGCGCCGCCACCACCGGGTCTAACCCACCATCACTGTGAAAAAGTTTTTGGGCAATATTGAGGGCTTCGCTCATCAGTTCACTCCGCAGCAGCTACATCAGACCGTAACATGGGGCCTCTGGCCGCCCCGCGCAAACCATGCCGTGCCATCACCGCCGCTGCCAGCAACAACACCGCGTTCAGCTCATGCACAAACCCCAACTCTACCGAGCCGGAAACAATCGTCACCATGCCCAGCAGGTATTGCAGGCCCACCAACCCGGCCAACAATAAAAACGCATCACGCGGCGCAGCCGGCAATGGCTCACGCAATCCCATGACGGCCGTCACCAGCACGCTTAACGCGGTCAACGTCGCCATCACCCGATGGTCAAATTGCACAGTCGCTTGGTTGGCGATGAAATTCAGCCACACCGGATGCAGCCGGTCAAACCCTTTGGGCACCCATTGCCCATCCATCATCGGGAAGGTGTTAAATACTGAAATCGCATTGGTGGCAGCCACCAAAGCCCCCAGTCCCATGGTCGCCAAAATCAAAACAATACAAACAGTGAGTAGAGCTTTCAAATGCGCTGCACCTGCAATCACAACTGGCTGCGGGTTGCGCACGCTCAAAGCCGTCCACAACAATCCAATGAAAATCAACATGCCCGAGACAAAATGCGGTGCCAGCCATTCCGGCGGCGGGGTCAGCACACCCGGTTGCGTGCCGGTACGCACCATCAACCAGCCATAAACCGCCTGCGCTCCACCAGCACCAAACAGCGCCAGCAACCACAAAGCCAATTTATTTGAAACCCGCTTGCGTGCCCAAAAAACCACCAACGGCACCATGAACACCAGCGCCATCACCCGGCCCCACACCCGGTCGAGAAACATCGGCCAGAACAGCGCCTTGAACTGCGCCATATCCATCGGCGGGTGCATCGCCTGATACTGGCTGGTCTGCTGATAGAGCCCAAATAAATGCGCCCAGTCAGCATCAGTGCGCGGCGGCATAAAGCCGGTAAATGGCAGCCACACCTGAATAATATATCCGGCCCCGATCATGCGCGCATGACCACCGCCCGCCACCATGCCGAACACCATAAATGCCAACAGCAGCAGCCAGTTGCCCACCAGCCGGTCGCCGGATTTCATCACCTGGTGGCTCCCCGCAGACCGTGCAGCATGTACACAAACGCCGCCAGTAGCAGCACGGCGTTCATCTGATGCGCCACACCGATATCCAACATCCTGGAGACTAATGCTGTCACGCCCAGAGCGTACTGCAACAGCACCAAAGCGCCAACGGCCAAGGCTGCATCGCGCACAGCACCATTCACACCACTGCGCAGCGCCATGACCGCCGCCACCAGCACCACCAAAGCCGTTACACTCGCCAGCATCTGGTGATCAAACAGCACCGCCGCCTTATTGGCGAACATATTCAGCCACCACGGCTGCAACGCAAAATAATCGGGCGGCGGTGCACCCATGCCGGCTCCGGTTTTGGCATTAAACACATCAATCGCATGGGTGCCCGAAACAAATGTGCCGGCGAACATCGTCACCACCAGCAAAACCGCCGCCGCGATGGCCCAGCGCCGCAACCCCAGAGCACCCGGCGCCATCACCACCTGCGGCCGCAGCACGCTCAAGCCAGTCCACAGCACCGCCACAAACAAAAACATCGCCGCCGAAAAATGCAAACTCAGGCGCCAGGGCTGCACCGCCACGCTGTCGGGGTCAAAACCCGAGGCCACCATGAACCAGCCAATCGCCCCTTGCAGGCCGCCCAGCACGAACAACAGCCCCAGCCATGGCACCAGCCGCTTTTGCACGCGCTTGGTGAAAATAAACACCACCAGCGGCACAAAAAACACCAGCCCGATCAGCCGCCCCCAAAGCCGGTGGAAATACTCGGGCCAGAACAAGGTCTTAAATACGGCCAGATCAATCCCCGGATGCAGAATCTGCGCCTGCGGGATGGTCTGATAGAGCGCGAACATCTTGTCCCACCCTGCCGTGGTCAACGGCGGCAACGTGCCGATCACCGGGTCCCAGTTCATAATCGACAGCCCGGAACCGGTATCACGCGTATAACCGCCGATCCCCACCATCACCCAAATCATGAACGCCACCACCAGTAACCAACTGCCGACAGCATAATGTGCGTTTCGTGTTGTAGTATTCATGTCCGGGAGGTGGCATCACTCATCGGTTTTGACAACCATGCGCCCCACACAGGCGCTTCATTCATGTAGCGATTTTATCAGCGCCTCGGCCTCGTCGGGCTCTAACCGAAGGGCGCGTCTGGCCACCTCTTGCGTGAACCCCAGGCGCGCCATCGCCGCCAGCACCTTTAATTCCGGCGCCTCGCCAAATGGCCCGGCCCGTTTGCGGCGCAAATAGGCACAGGCCGCAGCCAATTCGCGCTCCGGGTCATCGGCCACCGCCGCACGCGCCGCCGCCGGAGACACCCCCTTGGCCGCCAGATGCGCCAGCGCAAACCGCCGGGACTTTCCCTCCCGTGTGAGCCGCTTGCCGCGAGACGCCGCAAACGCTGCATCATTCAACACATTGGCCGCCTTAAGTTTGGCTATCACCCCCGGAATTGCCGCCTTGGCTCGGCGCACCGCCACCGCCACGTCCTCAGGGTCGGCATCCTCCCCGGCGTATAACCGCCGCCAACGATCAATTTTACGGGATAATACCTGCCCCATACTCATCTCGGTCGCCGCATAGCGCGCCAAATGGTTCAGCGCAGCCTCATAAAGCTTGCTTTCGTCAGGGGGTTTGGGTGCCATAACCGCGAGTGTCGCCGCAATAAAATAGGCTGACAAGCCACCCGCCCTGCTTTAGCCTTCCCATTACGGCAACCAAAAATCCGAGGAACCCCATGCCCGATTATGATTACATCATCGTAGGTGCCGGCTCAGCCGGTTCCGTCCTGGCCAACCGCCTCTCCGCCGATGGCACCACGAAGGTTTGCCTGCTGGAGGCCGGCAAGCCAGACAATTCCGTTCTCATCAATGTGCCGTTCGGTATCGTCGGCCTGCTCACCTCGAAAACCTATAACTGGTATTTCAACACCGCACCGCAAGTTAACCTCAATAACCGCCGGCTCTATTGGCCGCGCGGAAAAACCCTCGGCGGTTCCTCCTCCATGAACGCCATGATTTATATGCGCGGCGTCCCTGCCGACTATGACGAATGGGAAGCCCTCGGCGCACCTGGCTGGGGCTGGGCTTCGCTTTTTCCCATCTTCAAGCAACTGGAAAACAATGAGCGCGGCGCTGACAATTTCCACGGCAGCGGCGGTGAACTCAATGTCGCAGATTTACGTAACCCCAACCCATTGTCCGAACTATTCGTTCAAGCCGCCGCTGAGGCGGGGCTTGCAACCAACCATGACTTCAACGGTGCCAACCAGGAGGGCGCAGGGCACTATCAGGTTACCCAAAAAAATGGCCGCCGGTTCTCCGCCGCCCGGGCTTTCCTCGATACCGCCAAAACCCGCACTAATCTGACCATTCTAACCGAAGCCCATGTCGCAAAAATTTTGCTGGACGGCAAACACGCCACCGGTGTGGAAGTAAAAACCCCCGCCGGCCTGCAACGCCTGATGGCCCGGCGCGAAGTGATTCTGGCTGGTGGTGCCATCAACTCGCCGCAGCTGCTCCTGCTCTCGGGCATCGGCCCGCAAGCGGAGCTCGCCAAGCACGGTATTCAGCAAGTCCATGAACTCCCTGGCGTCGGCCAGAACCTTCAGGACCATCTCGATGCCACCGTTATGATCAAGGATAAAACAAAACGCTCAATCGGCATCGGCCCTGGCTCAGCCATCACCATGTTCAAGGCTTTCCTCGAATATCGCAAATCGGGCTCCGGCATGTTTGCCTCCAACGCCGCTGAATCCGGCGGCTTTGCCCGTCTCACACCAGAGTCCACACGCCCGGAAATTCAATTTCATTTCCTGCCCACCATGCTGCGCAACCATGGCCGCACACTCTCGCCCGGTTATGGCATGACCCTGCATTGCTGTCAGCTTCGCCCCAAAAGCCGCGGCTATATTGGTCTGAAATCTAACGACCCGTACGCCGACCCGCTGATCCAACCAAATTACCTCAGCCACGACGACGACCTCGCTGAACTGCTGGCCGGTTATAAAATGGGCCGTCGCATCATGAACACCGCACTCATGAAATCAACTGGCGGCGGCGTTGAAGTGGAACCCGGCCCGGCGGCCACGTCCGATGCGCAACTCATCGAGTATATCCGTAACCATGCCGAAACAATTTACCACCCGGTCGGCACCTGCAAAATGGGTCACGATAACATGGCCGTGGTTGATGACCGGTTGCGGGTTCATGGCATCGCCAATTTACGCGTGGTTGATGCCTCGATCATGCCGCGCGTCATTGGCGGTAACACCAACGCCCCGGTGATGGTTATCGGCGAGAAAGCCGCCCGGATGATTTTGGCTGACCGCAATGAGACGGCCGCCAGCTGACTATTTTCCGATACAAAATCCGCTGAACACGGCGTCGAGAATTTCCTCGACGCCGATTGTTCCCATCAGCCGGCCCAGCGCGCTCGCCGCAATTCGCAACTCCTCACCGCGCACCTCCGGTGCCTTGGCTTCCAACGCAGCACGTAAAGCCTCTACGGTATCTTGCACACAAGCTATTTGGCGGGGCCGTGCCAATGCGGCAGCACCGCGCGTATCAGTAAGCTTTATGGCTGCCTCAGTCAGTTGCTCAACCAGCTTTGCCATACCCTCGCCCGTTTTGGCACTGACATGCAAAAACCCTAACGGCATAAAATCAACCAGATCAGATTTTGTAAACACATATATATTTTCAACGTTTTGCGGAATTTCTGGAAACACCGGCGCATCTGCACCCGCCACCGCAATCACCAAATCAGCCTTCGCACCACGCAGCCTGGCGCGGCGCACGCCCTCAGCCTCCACCACATCATCCGTCGCGCGCAACCCCGCCGTATCGGTGATATGCACTGGCACGCCACCCAAATCGACGCGCACCCCGATCGCATCACGGGTGGTGCCGGGAATTTCCGAAACGATCGCCACATCCTCACCCGCCAACGCATTCAGCAAGGTTGATTTGCCGGCATTCGGGCTACCCAAAATCACAAACTCCAAACCTTCCCGTAGCCGCTCAGCTCGTGGCGAGGCTTCCAGCACGGCCCGCATTTCATCGTGCAGCCGCTTGATATTTCCCAGCAGTTTGGCGTCCACCTCCGGCGGCAAATCCTCATCAGGAAAATCGATCAGCGCCTCCTGCTGCGCCATCATCAGCCGCAGCGCCTCGCGCCAGGCAGCGCACGCTGCGTGCAGCACATCCGCGCCATCTACCGCCAGCCGCCGCTGCGCTTCGGTCTCGGCGGCCACCAGATCGGCGATCGCTTCGGCCTGCAGCAAATCCATCCGGCCATTCAAAAACGCCCGCCGGGAAAACTCCCCTGCCTCCGCAGGCCTCGCCCCTGCCGCCACGAGCGCCGCACTAACCGCCGCCAGCACCGCCCGGCCGCCATGCAGCGCAAGCTCCACGCAATCTTCGCCGGTATAACTATGGGGTGCCGCAAATACCGTGACCAGCGCATGGTCCAGCAGCTGGCCCCGGGCATCGCGCAAATCACGTAACGAGGCCCGCCTTACGCCCGGCAACCGCCCCACCATCGCCGCCACAATCGGCAACGCCGCCCCACCCGACAGCCGCACCACCC
>DAIDEE010000012.1 GCA_027308685.1 Acidocella sp. | reverse complement strand
CCCCGGCGGCACCCAGCGCCGGTGAGCTGGACCTGTTCCGCGCCGCCATGCGCGCCGCTGTTCGCCAAGCGGCCCGCACGCCCAATTCTGCCGCAATGGCGCATGAATTCGGCGTGACCAGGGTTAGCTTTACCTTCCTGGACGGCGCAATCTCGAACATCGCCGTGGTGAATTCGAGCGGCTACCCGATGCTCGATGATGCCGCTATGCAGGCCGTGCGTGATGCACACTACCCGCCGGTACCGCCCGATATGTCGGGCCATGCCGATAGCGTGCAGGTAGACGTGATCTTCCACCCGGTCGCAACCAGCGTGGATTCCGATTAACGTGGCTTAAACATTGCCTTTCGGGCATGATCGCTCTAAGCGCGGAGGTCTGGTCCCGTTGCAAAAGTGAATGGTGAAAATGAGCCGCAGCCCGAACGTCGCGAACGAATCAGCCAACCAGAACATGTCGATCCCGGAGGCGCTGGCCAAGGCGAACGCCCACTGGAACGCTGGACAGGCCGATATCGCCGAGATGCTGTGCCAGCGTGTGCTGGCCGCCTGGCCGGGCCACCCTGATGCGCTACACCTGCTGGGGCTGATGGCCCACGCCTATGGGAACCTGGATGTTGCCATCAATTATCTGCGGCAAGCCTGCGCGGCGCCACGCGCTCCGGCGGTGTATTCCGCCAACCTCGCTGAGATGTGCCGCCAGCGCGGCCTGCTGCCCGAGGGCGAAACCCACGCCCGCCGCGCTGTGCAGATGGACACCACCCATGCCGGCGCCTGGAATAATCTGGGCATTATTTTGCAGGAAATGGGCCAGTACGAGGAGAGCAAGCGCTGCCTGGAGCGCGTGCTTACCCTGCAGCCGCATAATGCCGAGGCCCATAACAACCTCGGCAACACCTGCAAACGCTTGGGCGAATTGACCGCCGCCCAGCGCCATTGGAACCGTGCGCTGTCACTGCGGCCTAATTACGCCGAGCCGCACAGCAACCTTGCGAATTTGCTATCGTCCCAGGGTGAGTTTGACAGCGCCGCCGCGCACGCCAAACGCGCCATTGAGCTGAACCCGCGCTTTGCCGACGCCTACATCAACCTCGCCGGGGTAGAAACCGCCCGCAACCGCCATGGCGAAGCTCTGCGCTGGATTGATTCACTGCTCAGCTTTGCCCCCCAGCACGCCGTGGCGCTGGCCTCGCGCGCCCTGACCCTGAAGAAGCTCGACCAGCTTGAGGAAGCCCTGGCGGCGGTTGACCGCGCTCTGGTGGCTTCGCCCGAAAATGCCGAGGCGCATAATGCCCACGGCCAGATTTTACAGGCGCTGGGCCGGACAGAGGAAGCGATGGCCGCCTATGACCGCGCCGCCACCCTGCCCGGCACCGCGACCGAGCAGGCCCTGATCAACCGCGCCATTCTGCTGATGGAACAAGGCCAGAGCGAACCTGCCAAGGCCGAGTTTGACAAGGTGATCCAGCTTTACCCCGGCTCTGCCATGGCGCTGTTCAACAGCGCGGATTTACGCAAGTTCAGCGAGGGCGATCCGCTGATCGAAACGATGCACCGGTTGTTGAATGCGGGGGCGGAAACCTCGTCAAACGATAAAATGCTGCTGCATTATGCGCTGGGCAAAGCCTATCTCGACATCGGCAACTCCGAGGCAGCATTTCAGCATTTAAATTCCGGCAGCAAAATGAAGCGCCAGACCCTCGATTATAATGCCGCCGCCACCACCGGCTGGATGGAATCCATCGCCAAGCAGTTCAGCGCCAAATTCCTGAAGGAGCGGGCGGGGCAAGGTAACGCCTCACCGATGCCGATTTTTGTGCTCGGCATGCCGCGCTCGGGTACCACGCTGACCGAGCAAGTGCTGGCCTCGCATCCTTCCATCCATGGCGCCGGCGAATTGGGGCTGATGCAGGCGATCATCAATAAAATTGGTGATTTCCCGGGTAACGTGCCGGATCTCTCGCCTGAAGCCTTAAAACAATTCGGTGACAGCTATGTCGCCGATATCACCAAAATCGCGCACGGCAAGCCCTATGTTGTCGATAAAATGCCGATCAACTTTGCCTTCGCCGGGTTGATCCGCTTAATGCTTCCTGGCGCCCACATCATCCATTCGCGCCGTGACCCGGTGGATACCTGCCTCTCATGCTACAGCAAATTATTCACCGCAGAGCAGTCGTTTTCATATGATATGGCTGAGCTGGGGCAATTCCACCGCGACTATCAAAACCTCACCGCACACTGGCGCAAGGTGCTGCCCGCGAAGTTCTTTCTGGAGGTGGATTACGAGGCGATGGTGGAAGATTTGGAAACCCAGGCCAAGCGCATGTTGAAATTCCTCGGCCTGCCATGGGACCCGAACTGCCTGAACTTCCATGAAACCAAGCGCACAGTGCGCACCGCCAGTGTGAACCAGGTACGCAAACCAGTGTATAAAACCTCTGCGGGCCGCTGGCGCAAACACGCCGCGCAGTTGGGGCCGTTACTGCAAGCCCTGGACATTGCCGCTGAATGAACCTCGAAGCCCTGCAAGTTGAAGTTCACAACCTGATCCAGACCGATCAGCCTGAGAAGGCTGAGGCTTTACTCCGTCCGCATCTGGCGGGTGGCGTGGGGCCAATTCCGTTGTGGCGGCAAATGGCGGTGGCCCTGCGTAGGCAGGGGCGCATGGGCGAGGTCAAGCAAATCCAACTGATGTTGGTGGAGCATAACCCCGGCGATTTGACCGCCCGCTTTGATCTTTCAGAAACCTTACTGATGCTGGGCGAATATGAGCGCGGCTGGCGGGAATATCAGTATCGCTACAGTCTGGCTCACACCGTCGCCATCGAGCGCAAAGTACAGTTGCCGCGCTGGAGCGGGGAAGCCATGCCGGGCAAAACTCTGCTGATCCACGATGAACAAGGCTACGGGGATACCTTCCAGTTCATCCGCCTGACGCGCGAGGCGGCACGCCGCAGCAAGGCACGGGTTATATTGGAAGTGAACCACGAAGCCCTGGCGCTGGCGCGGCGCAGCCTGCCAGAGTTTGAGATTACCGCCCGTGGCACCTTGCCCCCCCGATTTGATGTGCATTGCGAGATGATGAGCCTGCCGATGGCATTGGGGCTAAAACTCTCCGATCTGCCTGGGCCAATCCCGTATTTGCAACCCGACCCGGCGCGGCTGGCGCATTGGCGTAACCGGCTGGCCGGGCTGCCGCGCCCGCTGGTGACGCTTGCCTGGGCCGGCCGCCCGGTACACCCCAACGATGCCAACCGCTCGATCAGCTTCGATATGCTGGCCCCATTCGCCGGCACCGGGGCACATTTCTTGCCGGTTCAGCAAGGCCCGGCGGCGGCGCAGGCCAACATCACACCTCCGGGCATGTCTTCGATGTCGCTCAGTGATGAAATCCGCGATTTTGACGATACCGCCGCGATTTTCTGCCTGACCGATTTACTGATTTCGGTGGATTCCTCGCCCACCCATCTGGCCGGCGCCCTAGGCCGGCCGGCCTGGGTGATGCTGCCGTTCGTGCCTGACTGGCGCTGGCTGATCAACCGCAGCGACACCCCCTGGTACCCGCACCACCGGATTTTCCGCCAGCCCAAACGCGGTGACTGGCCGGGGCTGCTCAATAACGTCGCTACGGCTCTCAGAGAGTTTGTGAACCAACCACGGCAGGTTTTATAAACCCCCGCTTACTGGAACGCGTAGCTATCCATCCGCAAAAACCCAAACTCGACCGATTGATGCAGCCGGGTGGTTTTCGCGGTCGCTCCTGCCGCGCCCAAGGCAACGTAAAGCGGCAGTAGATGCTCCTCGGTGGGGTGCTCGTCAGCGGCGTGGGGCGCCAGCTTTCGGTAATCGACCAGCGCCGCCACATCATGCGCCCGCAGCTTCTCATCCATCCAGTCAGAAAACGCCGTCACATCCGGGGTTTCCGGTGAATCGAGCGCGGCCCTGCCGCCCCGGAATCGGCGCAGGTCGTGGGTAAAACTGCCGCTACCCAAAATCAGCACGCCTTGCTCGCGTATAACCGCCAGGGCTTCACCCAACCGGACATGATGTTGCGGCCCCATTGCGGTTTGCACCGACAACTGCAGTACCGGAATGTCAGCCGCCGGATAGGCCAGCAGCAGTGGCACCCAGGCACCGTGGTCAAGGCCGCGGGCGGTATCAAGCCCTGGCTTGTAGCCGGCGATTTGCAAAAGCTCGGCGATGTCGGCAGCCAGGGCGGGTGCCCCCGGCGGGTTATACTGCAGCTGATAAAGCGGTTGCGGAAAGCCATAAAAATCGTGAATCGTGGCGTTCTGCGCCACGGCATTTAGCATCGGCTCACCAGTTTCCCAATGCGCCGAAACCACCAGAATAGCTTTCGGCCGTTCCGGCACAAGGGCCGCCACCCCGGCCAGAAAATCCCGCGCCGGGGTATCCATCAGGGCCGTCATCGGAGAGCCGTGGCTCAAAAACATCGTTGGCTGCATATCGCTCATTCCCACTTTCGAGCAGAACATAGGTGCAGGCCCCATGACTTTGAAACGGCAAACGAACATAACCGCCCTGCTTTTCAGTACGCAGCCGAACACGCCTCTGGTAAACTTTACCAGACTGGCGTTTGATACCAAAGCTGTCTAGTTCCGGGAGAAGCCGATGCGTGAAGATGAGATTAAAAGCGTATTACTGAAACTAAATGCCAGCCAAGACTGCATCGAGGCTTCAGCATTGGTTTCAACTGATGGGCTGATTATTGCTTCCGCCTTGGCACCTGGGCTTGATGAAGACCGCTTAGGAGCGTTAGCGACCGCCGTATTGTCATTGGGTGAGCACACCGCAGCAGCCCTGGCGTGCGGGACCATGGAGCAAGTCATGATCAGCGGGCCTGACCGCCATCTGCTGATCGTGCAAGCCGGGCCAGAGGCTGTGCTCAGCACCATCGCTGGACCGGGGGTAAAACTGGGGCCACTGCTACTGGATGCCAGTTACGCCGCTAGCATCATTTTACCTGGCACGGGCAATAAGGCGCGCACGATATTAAATGATCCCAGCCTAGAGACATTCCGCCATGATGGCGGGCTTGGGCCCGATGATCAAAAAATCATGGCCTCGATTCAACCCATGATCCCCGCGCTGCTGCCGAAATTGATCAGTCAGTTTTATGAAGTCGTTCTGGCAGAACGGCGTGCCGTTCAGTCCGTGTCCGGCTCGATCGAGAATTTGCAAAAAATTCACCTAGCCTGGCTACACCGGGTATTTGATGGCGATTATGGACCAGCGTATAGTCTCATGCAGCGCAATGCCAACGAATTTAAAAAATTACAAACGATTCCTCCGGTTTTTATCGCCACCAGCATCGCGTTTTTGCGCGGCGCTATGCCCCCCATGGTGATTGCGAATACGTCCCGCAGCGAAGCCGCACCTGCTATCACGGCAACTTTGTTACGGCTGCTCGACCTCTGCCAATATCTGACAGACCCCAAATATGCAGAGGTTTTTTCACCGTTTGAACAAGTTAAAAAACAAAATGCCTGGCAACATCTGGCTCGGCAGGCAAATGAGGCCGCATGATATAATTTGGAATTGCTCCCTAGCCCTGATGGGGCGACCCTCTGCCCACTGTTTGCAAGCGGGTCAACAAGGCTGGACTGATCCCCAGATTATCCATCAGAACCTCAGCATATTTGCGATCAATCAGATACTGACATAGGTCAAATAGGCGGAGCAACGAAGCCGTGGCGGAAACCGCTTCAGCCGGATCGGGTATTTTTGCGGCCAGAACCGGCGGCAAAGCGCCGCGTAAAAATGCCATGCTGGCTGCAACAAACAGCGGTGGCACACGAACCCGCACGTGGGTCTCACCAATTTTTTCCTGCCGCTTAATAAATTCGATTCCGTAATCACCTGCAAACAGGCTTTCCAACCACACGATATGGGTTTTTTTAAGCTGATCAACTCGGCCTGCAATGTAAGGCGCGATTTCAGGCTCTTCACCGAGAACTTCGTAAAAACGGTCGGTAAGTGATGGTATCAGCGGATGGATATATTGATGAACCGCCGTCAAAACGGCCTGATCTTCGCGGCTTAACCCGCCAACCTGGCAAAAAATTTCTAAATTGCGGTCATGATGATCAACATGCATAAAATGAGTCTCCTTAGCCATGACCATGAATTTACAACAGACTTGTAACAGCCTGAGCGGCATATTTTGCGTCGAGGAATAGCAGCCCCAGCTTCGCAGTTTTATTGGCAATTGTGCACAAAACCGCCTCCTGACCCGCATGGATGATCAGAATATGCCCATGCGACCCAGTGATAAGCACCTGCTCCAACGTACCACAAGCAAGCTCGGCCGTCGTACGATCACCAAGGGACAGCATGGCCGCCACCATGGCGCTAACACGGTCTTCATCCATCATGGAAGGCAGCGCCGAGGAAAGTATAAGACCATCAATCGAAATGAGGGCCGACGCTTCGATGCTGGCAGACCTTCCGTTGAGATCTGTCAGCACCGTCTTTATTTGATCTTCACGCATGGGCACCTCAAGCTGTTTGGCGGAACATAAAATGAAATTTTTCTAAGTCAGATCATCATTGCGTATCGATATTTTTTACCAGGATAATTGACTTATCAACCAGCGATCATTTTTATAAAATCACGCTTAAATACATGAAAAATAAGTCAAGGTCATCAAAGCAAAAACAACAAGTCCTCATTGGAGTAGCGGCTTCAATGATTACGCAATATGATCTAAATCAAATCGAAATTCAAAAGAATCGTCGGAAGTGTGCTGCCACCAACCAACGCCAACGGTACCAAAATAAAAAATAATTTTACCACAAAATTCGCGATAGAAATCTCATTGACAGGCACCGATCAACAAATGGCTTCACGATGAAATTGCAAAATAAATTATGGCGGAGGGGATGGGATTCGAACCCACGATACACCTTGACAGCGTATAACGGTTTAGCAAACCGCCGCCTTCAGCCTCTCGGCCACCCCTCCGCAGTCGCATGCCCCGTAGGGCCGACGCTTGAGCGTTTTAGGCGGCACAGCTTTCGCCGTAAAGCCCTGAGGGCCAATCTACGACTGCCGCGCAGTCGATTTTGGAAGTTTTTTAACAACATTATGATATTATTGAATTTTTATAATCGTTTAGGAAATTTATGCTGCATTGCAAAATTTATGTTGCATTGCACCCTGATATGTCTTATACGTCAGGCTACAGAGTGAGTTTACTCCTCTGTTTTCTTGGACGTTTCCTCCCTAAACTTGGCGGCACTTCGGTGCCGCCTTTTTTTTCGCTCAATTACTCAGCAGCTGGTGCTAAGCGCTGATCGCGAGACGGCAGCAAAGCCGCCGTATGCTCGACCAATTCCGCGATCAAATCGCTGAATATAGTGTTCAGGCGCACAAAACCCTCAGTTTTGGTAAATTTTGCCTCATTCATATACAGAGCTCGGGAAATCTCGATTTGCAAAACATGCACCCCATCGCGCGGGCGGCCGTAAAAGCGGGTAATGTAGCCTCCGGCATAGGGGTCATTGCGGCGGACCCTTAGCCCCAACCCTGTAAGCCTCGACTCCACGAAATGGGTCATGGCTGCCGCACAACTGGTGCCATGCACGTCCCCAAGCACAATGTCGGCCAACCTGCTGCCTCCCCGGTAGGAGGGCAACGTTGGCATGGAATGACAATCGATGAGCAGGCACACGCCAAAACGTTGCAGGGTGGTGGCAATAAGCCTTTGCAGTTCGCCGTGGTAGGGCTCCCAGCACATCGCGATCCGCGCCTGTGCCTCGGCAAATTTCAGCTTGCGGCGGTAAATCGGCTCGCCGGTTCCTACAATCCGTGCAATCGTGCCCAGTCCAGCGCTGACCCGAGGGCTCGCGGCATTGACGAAATCGGGAAGCGCGTCCTCGAACATCGCTGGGTCCAGCTCCCACGCTTCCCGGTTTACGTCACAGTAGGCGCGGGGGAAGTTTGCGGCCAGCAGCGGCACGCCCAAAGCTGGGGCGGCAGCAAACAAATCATCGACGAAACTATCTTCACTGCGGCGAATCGCTGTGGCATCCAGACGCGAGGCAGCCAGAAACGCCGGTGGGTAATATCGCCCGGAGTGCGGCGATGTCAGCAGGACAGGCGCTTTTTGTTGCAGCGGCACCACCGACATGAAAGGGGTTTGGCTCAATTCCATCGCCGCTATTCAACCAGTAGTGGGCAACGATTGAAAGAGAATTTCCATCACACCGCAGTGACAGAGTTATGAGCCAGGAGCGCGGCGCAACGCCTCACGGACCCGCACCAGCAGCCGATGCACCCTATGACGCGCGAAAACCAGCACTATGGAGCCAAAGGTTAACCCCGAAACACCAACCGAGATAACCAATTGGCCAAACAAATTTATACCCGGCACATGCGCCAGCACCAGCCAGGCTACTGCCCGGGCCGCCGCCAGGGCACAGGCTGGTAGTATCAGCAAGCGTATCAATGGCATTACCGGCCGCCCCAACCCGATTTTCATCGCCGGAATGAAAAACACAATCGAGAGTAAGCCGCGCGCGGCCAATGCCCAAGCCAGCGCCACCAGCCCATAGGCAGAGGCAAACCACGCAACGAGCAGTACGGTTGTTACATTGGCCAGAGAAAATAGCGACACCATATGAACGCGCCCGGCAGCGGTGAGTACCGGGTTGATGATGCTGTACAGGGACGAAACCGGTACCATCAGCGTCATGATGGCAAATACCGGCACCGCCGAAGCCCAGCGCTGTCCAAACATCAGCAACACTACCGGATGAGCCGCAGCACCTGCCACCGCGGAGACAAAAAATATCACCATGGCCAGCACATCGAGCATCAGCATGGCAGCATCGAACCGCCGTTCTGCATCATCCCGCACCGCCACAAACACTGGTAAAAATACATTCCGGGCTGGGGCAAAAGCAATTTCCTGCAACACCTCGACCAGCCGCTGCGCGATCCGGAACCGCCCTACGTCCGCCACCGATACGCGCAGACCCACCACCATCACGTATGCGGTGTATGAGACAAAATCGACAAGCGAGGCCTGCATCAATGGTAATGAGAATTGAAATGACCGGCGCAGTACCGCCCAGCGCGGCGGCCGTGGTGGCAGCCAGCGCGTCACGCTGCAAACGCAAATGGCATAGAACATAACACTAACAAGCCGTTGGTAAATCAACGCCTCAACGCCGTGGCCGCTAAACGCAAATGGCAATGCCACCAGCCCGCCGGTGACGGTACTGCCAAACGCAATCAACCCCAATGTCCGAAACTTGAAATTGGTTGATAAAATTGCCCCCGGCACCACCAAAAAGCTGGTGAGCAAAATATTCAAGGCCAGCATGCGCAACACCAAAGCCAACACGGGCTGGGTATATAACCGGCCAAACGCCGGCGCGCTCACAATCAAAAACGCGACAAACACCACCGAGGCTAAAAACTGCGACCAAAAAGCCCCTGCCTCCACCTCCTTGTCGCCTGGCGCCGCCTGAACCTGCTCGCCGGCACCGCCAACTGAGAGCATCCGCACAAGGTCTGAGATAGCGGAGCCGATGGCTACCACGCCCACGGCCGATGCCGGAATGTAACGCAATAGAACGCCCAGAATAAGGAAGCCAAAACCGCGCTCGAACAGCACAGTGGCAAAGTTCCAAACTGTCCCCCGCGCCGCGCCCCTGGCCAGACTCATGTACCCGTTTCCCCCCTGCCGGGCTTACATCAGCGGTTTTAGGGAAGTAAGGCGAGAAGGCAAGGCCCACTGCAATGGCGCGCCCATCCTAACGGCCTGATCAAAAAGCATCGGTGAGATAACCTTGGTTCAAGGCAATAGCAGCAGGGCCGCATTTTTCAACCAGTGGCAAAACCAAAGCCGCTCCCGGACAATTAAAATGCGCCGCTGCACCGCATTGCTTCCCGCCAGGGTTACCACTGATTGCGCGGCACGACGCTGCGGTTCCGTGAGTTCGTCGACAAATCTCGACAGAAACACCTCCGCGATGGACTTGTTCTTGGCCAACAAAAAAACCAGCCGGTCGCGGGCTGAGCGGATTTTGCCAAGTACAGACCGCTGGCTCGCCAAAAGCGGCATTTTAGAAAAATTTGAATTGTGCCGGCGATGCTTCACCGTTACGTCAGTGAGCGCTTGCACCCTCCCAAAAGCGCAGGCAACCAGCATCAGCCACCAATCTTGCGACGAATACAGTCCCGATATCGGCAGCGCACGGGCCACGGCCACTCGATTCAGGGTCATCGTCGAGCTGATAGCTGGGCTTTCCATCAACAGGCGATGAAACTGGTTGACGTGGCGCGACCTCACCTTCAACCATTGCCAGTACGATGGCGCCACCCGCTCACCGTTATCATCAATGATTTCAGCATCCGTGATGACAATCGCCGGTTGGTTTGCGCCGTATTTCGTCTCCAGAGCTTTCATCGCGGCAAGGGAAATTGCCATTTTCCCTGGCTTCCAAACATCGTCCGGGTCCGCCAGCATAATCCACGCGGCCGAGCAAGCCTGCAGGATACGATTATAGCTACCCGCCGGGCCGAGGTTCACTTCCGTCACATTTGGCAAAATAATCATGCGCGAACCAAGCTGCTGCGCCCATCGCGCAACATAATCACGCGTACCGTCAGTAGATTGATCGTCATAGGTCACAACCCGCCAGTCCTGGTGCGCCTGCACCATGACTGATTGCATAAATTCATCAAACCAGCGTGCACAATTATGGGTGGGCACGGCGATATCAACGATCATGCCGCAATTAACCAGGGCGCACCGAATATCGTATCCCACTCCCGCGGCTCGAATTTTACCATTCCGGCCCCGGGATAAAACGCCACCTCGCCAAACTTGATGACACCATCGATAGAATATAAATCCACCCGGACAAAATCAAATTGCTCGCCAATTTTTTCAGCGATATCCATCATCGCTGGTAAAGTCTCTGGCATCGGGACAGGTGGCGATATGCGCGAGGCCCACGCCAGTTCAACAGGCAGAAGATTCCAGTCGCGGTCGTAATAATGCAACTCCTCACGGGTAAACCGGTTCAAGGTGACCTCGATGAAACGCACGCGACCATGATAAACAAAGAATTTACAATCTTCGGGCATAGCACCGTCGGGCATTTTAAGCATACGTTCGACTAAAACCTGACGTGGAATGTTTACATACCCCCACTCCCGATAACGCCGTGCAAACGAGGACATAAGCTGTTTGCGCAAAACCCTGACGATCATGTCGCGGTCGATATCTTCATGCTGATGTATAAAGATATGATCACCGCAGGCATGATTCACCTTGATAACATATGGTGGCTCAAGTTGGCTGAATGGAATATTTGCAGGATCGTGCCCGGACCACATAGTTTCAATGATGCACGCCGGTCCGGCAATCTTGGCAATCTCCGGCTTAACCAGCAGCTTGTCAGAAAACACCGTGAAACGCGCATCCCTCTGATATAATTTTCTCCAGATGAGTTTTTCGGTCAGCGTCTGCGGCGTTACGAGATTTGGGAATCGTCGAAAAATCCGAAAATATTGCAAATTGACAACCGCATAATCAGGCAATAACGCCAGAGATGACGTTACGAACAAATTCCAAATTTTTTTGATCATCGTTTGATCCGGATTACGATTAAAAAAACGGCGCCCGGAAGGACGCCGTTTTTCTCGTAGCCTGTTTGAAGAGTGACTTACGCGCTCTTTGCCATGATCTCATCCGCAATGTTGCGCGGCACGGGGTCGTAATGATGGAACTGCATAGTGAAGGACGCACGGCCCTTGGTCATGCTGCGCAGGTGCGAGATGTAGCCGAACATTTCCTTCAACGGCACATGAGCACGCACGATGATGGTGGAACCCGATGATTCCTGGTTCTGGATCATGCCGCGGCGACGGTTCAAGTCGCCCACAACGTCGCCCACATGGTCCTGCGGGGTGGTGATTTCGACATCCATGATCGGCTCGAGGATAATCGGGCCGGCTTTCTTCATGCCTTCTCGGAAACAAGCCTTGGCAGCGATTTCGAAGGCCAGGGCGCTCGAATCCACGTCATGGTACTTGCCGTCAACCAGCGTGTATTTGAAGTCAACGGTCGGGAAGCCCGCGAGCACGCCGGTATCGGCCTGGTTGCGAATGCCCTTTTCAACCGCCGGGATATATTCCTTCGGCACGGTTCCACCTACAACCTTGTTCTCGAACAGCACGCCTTGGTTGCGGTCCTGCGGCGAGAACACGATCTTGACTTCGGCGTACTGACCCGATCCACCGGATTGCTTTTTGTGGGTGTAGGTTTCTGTGTGTTCCTTCGAGATGGTTTCGCGGTACGCCACCTGCGGTGCACCGATGTTCGCGTCCACGCCGTATTCGCGCTTCAGCCGGTCGATGATGATTTCCAGATGCAGCTCGCCCATGCCCGAAAGAATGGTCTGGCCGGTTTCCTGGTCAGTTTTCAGGCGCAACGAGGGGTCTTCGCCGGCCAGCTTCTGCAGGCCAAGCGTCATTTTCTCAACGCCTTCCTTGGTCTTCGGCTCAACCGAAATATCGATCACAGGGACCGGAAACGCCATACGCTCCAGCACCACCGGGTCTTCAGCAGCCGCCAACGTATCGCCAGTGCCGGTATCCTTTAGCCCCACGAATGCGGCGATATCACCGGCATGAACCTCCTTGATTTCCGCGCGCTTGTCAGCGTGCATCTGGAACATCCGGCCAATGCGCTCACGGTGGCCTTTGGTGGTGTTCATCACGGTGTCGGATGATTTCAGCGTACCGGAATACACCCGCACGAAGGTCAGGGTGCCGTATTTGTCGTTGATGATTTTGAACGCCAAGCCCGAGAACGGGGCGGTGACATCAGCCTTGATCCGGCGCGCGTTCGGGTCTTCGTCCTCACCTTCCGGTGCCGCGACCTTGATGCCCGGCACGTCAACCGGCGACGGCAGATAGTCAAGCACGGCATCGAGCAAAGGCTGCACGCCTTTGTTCTTGAAGGCCGTACCGCAGAGAACCGGGCGGAAGGCGCCGGAAATGGCGCCAGCTTTGATGCAGCGCTTTAGGGTCTCGACCGAGACATCGCCTTTGTCGAAATATTCTTCCATGGCGGCATTATCGACCGAAAGCGCGGTGTCGAGCAGGAGCTGACGGTATTCGGCGGCCTGTTCCTTCAGGGCTTCGGGAATTTCCTCATCATGGAACTTCGCACCCAGCT
This sequence comes from Acidocella sp., assembly GCA_027308685.1. Lineage (GTDB taxonomy): Bacteria > Pseudomonadota > Alphaproteobacteria > Acetobacterales > Acetobacteraceae > Acidocella. Next base: position 64,622 of record DAIDEE010000012.1, on the reverse strand, counting down.
CGCCGCCTTCCCAGATGATGGCTTTCATTTCCACCAGATCAACCACGCCGAGGAAGGTATCCTCAATGCCGATCGGCAACTGCAGCGGCAGTGCCACGATGTCGAGCTTTTCCTTCAAGGTGGCGAAGGCGCGGAAGAAGTCGGCGCCGGTACGGTCCAGCTTGTTGATGAAAATGATGCGCGGCACGTTATAGCGGTCAGCCAGGCGCCAGTTGGTCTCGGACTGCGGCTGCACGCCGGCCACACCTTCGATGATGAAGATCGCGCCGTCGAGCACGCGCAAGGACCGGTTCACTTCGATGTTGAAGTCGATATGGCCGGGGGTGTCGATGATGTTGATGCGGTGGTCTTTCCACTCGCAGGTCACGGCGGCGGAGGTGATGGTGATGCCGCGCTCACGCTCCTGGTCCATGTAATCGGTGGTGGTGTTGCCGTCATGCACTTCGCCGATGCGGTGCGACACGCCGGTGTAGTACAGGATGCGCTCCGTGGTGGTGGTTTTACCGGCATCAATATGCGCGGTGATCCCGATATTCCGGATCTTGCCTAAGTCGAAATCAGCCATTCTAGCCTCCACGGGGCACAAAAACACAAAAGGGTGCAGCGCCACCGGTAAGGTAGCGCATGTCGAGCGGCTTTTGCGGCTTCTGGCGGGGTTTTGCAAGTGGTCAGGTGGCACAGAGTGAATGACCGCCACCATCGCGTTGCGCTTTGCAACACGCAAATACAATTCCCCGCGCTATATCAGACCCATGAATAGAATGGCCGCACTCGCTGAAATCCGCTTTGGCCTGGGGCTGACCCCAGGGCAGCCGGACGAATCCGACCCCAAAGGCGCTTTGAAAGCCCAGCTCCAAGGGCCAGACCCCGCTCTGGCCTCCGGTGCCTTCGCCAATTTGCCGCGCGGCATCGACGGGGTCGACGCCCTGCGGGACGATGCCGCGACCCGTAAGGCCATGCTGGCCGACGGCACGCCGCTGAAAGGCAATTTCAAACCAAAATCACGCCGGATGTATGAGGCAGACGTGGCCGCCCAAATGGGCTGGGCCGTCACCACCGCCGCCAGCTTCCGCGAGCGGCTGGTCTGGTTCTGGACCAACCATTTTACCGTCAGCATTTATCAGGGCCAGACCGCCGCTCTGGTCGGCCCGATGATCCGCGAGGCCATCCGCCCCCATGTTACAGGCCATTTTACCAACATGGTGCTGGCTGCCGAGCGCCACCCCGCCATGCTGCGTTACCTGGCCAATGACGTCTCAGTGGGCCCAGACAGCAAGGCCGGCCGGCGCAGCCATCGTGGCCTGAATGAGAACCTTGGCCGCGAGTGCATGGAGTTGCATACGGTGGGGCTGAAGGCGGGGTATAGCCAAGCCGACGTGACCAGCATGGCCAAAATCCTCACCGGCTGGTCAGTGGCGGGTTCGGAGGGCGGCGGCGACAATACCGGCTTCAAATACCGGCCGTTTACGCATGAACCTGGGCCGCAGACAGTGATGGGCAAAAATTATGAGGGCGGCGAGCAAGCAGGCATCGACGCGCTGACCTATCTTTCCAAGTACCCAACCACCTACCAGCTCATCGCCACCAAGCTTGCCACCCACTTCATTGCCGATCATCCGCCACCGCACAGCATCAAGCGCATTGCCTATGTGTTATCCGAAACCGGCGGCGATCTTGGTGCGGCCGCGGCCGCGCTGCTTGACCTGCCAGAAGCCTGGACACCGCTGACCAAGCTGAAGACCCCGCTGGAATATGTCATCTCCACCGTCCGCGCCGCCCCGCCGCCGCCGCGTCAGCCCCCGGTGAATTACATCGGCGTCAGCACCCAGCTTGGTCAACCGATCTGGGGGGCCCCACTGCCGAATGGCTGGCCGGATGTGGCCGCCAACTGGGACGGTAGCGATGCCATCCTCACCCGCATCAACTGGGCCTATGGCTACGCCGCACGCTTTGAAGGCGGTGCCAACGGGTTGCAGCCGGACGATATTGCCGCCAATTCACTCGGCCCGCTGCTCAAGCCCGCCACCGCCAGCGCCATGGCGCTGGCCGGTTCTCGGCGGGAAGCCGTGACTTTGGTATTTGCCTCACCCGAATTTCAGCGGAGATAAATCATGGCCTTCACAATTTCCCGCCGTGCGACATTGCTTGGCCTCTCCGCCATCGCCACCACCTCGCGGGTCAAACTGGCCTTGGCCAGCGCTCCCACAGACCAGCGTTTTGTGGTGGTGCTGCTGCGCGGTGCTCTGGATGGCTTGTCCTCGGTTGTGCCTTACGGCGATACCAACCTGAGCGGCCTGCGTGCGCCATTGATCCCCCCCAGCCCTGGCCAAAATGACGGGATGTATGACCTGGGCGGGTTTTTTGGCCTGAACCCGGCGCTACCAAATGTTTACGCCATGTATCAGGCCGGCGAGGTTCTGCCGGTGCATGCTGTGGCCGGCCCTTACCGCACCCGCAGCCATTTTGAAGCGCAGGATTTACTGCAACTCGGCACCGAAAACACCGGCATCACATCGGGCTGGCTGAACCGGGTGCTAGCCGAACTGCCGGCCCGCAACAGCCCTACTGAGCTTGGCCTGTCGGTTGGCATCGGCACACCTTTACTATTACAAGGCCCGGTGCGCGTGGGTTCCTACGCGCCCGACCATTTTGCGACCCCCTCACCCGACCTTTATGCCCGCATTGCCGCCCTGAATGCCGCCGACCCGCTAACCGGGCCATCCATCGCCAACGGCCTGCGCGGCCAGGCGTTCGATGCCAGCATCATGAGCGACGACCCAAGCCTACAACCAGGCGGTGTTAAATTGAACGGCAATTTTGCAGCCTTGGCGCGCCAAGCGGGCAGTTTGCTGGCCGCCGATGATGGACCGCGCATCGCAGCTTTCCAACTGGAGGGCTGGGATACCCATGGCAACCAGGTCAACGGCTTGAAAACGCCGCTTGGTGGATTGGACACAGGTCTCGCCGCACTGAAAAGTGCGCTGGGTCCGCATTGGAACAGCACCATGGTGCTGGTGATGACCGAATTTGGCCGCACCGCCGCCATGAACGGCACCCGGGGCACCGACCATGGCACCGCCACCGCCGCCTTCATCCTCGGCGGCAACGTCAATGGCGGCAGGGTACTGGCAACATGGCCCGGACTTTCCGGTAGCCAGTTATTTGAAAACCGCGATCTTGCCCCAACCCTGGACATCCGCTCGGTTGCCAAAGGCGCACTCTCAGCGCACCTTGGCCTCAGCGGGGCCGCCCTGGCACGCGTCTTCCCAGGTAGCAGCGATGCCGCCCCATTGCTCGGACTGACCCGCGCCGCTTAATAGCAGGGCAACCTTTTTAGGACCCTGACGTGCTGAAATTTCGCCTGCTTCGGATCATCACCGCCCGGCCGCGCTTGTTTATCGGCTATGGGATAGGGCTACTCAGCTTCTTCATCCTCACGCCGGTCAACCCACTGGCCATTCGCGGTGTGATGGCCTGGAATATCGGCAGCGCCATTTTTTTACTCCTCACCGCGCAGCTTTTCATCCGCGCTGACCATACCAACATCAGTTATCAGGCGGCCCGCCAGGAGGAGGGCGAATGGAGTGTGTTCGCCCTGACTTTGGTCGGGGCCGTGATGAGCTTCGCTGCGATTTTTTTATTTTCGGGCTCGGGGTCTGAGCATAAAACCCAAAAGGCCTTCTATCTGGGATTTGTCATCACCACACTTATTCTCTCGTGGCTGACCACGCATGTCACCTTCGCCTACCGCTATGCGCATGAATATTATTCGGTCAGCCGTGGCCAGCTACCCGGCGACTTCGAGCGTGGGGTGGTATTCCCAGGCGAGGATAATCCAGATTATCTGGATTTCATTTACTTTTCGTTTGTCCTTGGCATGACCTTCCAGGTCTCAGACACCAACCTCACCTCAAAAAAATTCCGCCGCATGGCAACTCTGCATGGAATCATTGGATTTTTATTCAACACGGTGATTCTGGCGCTGTCCGTCAACATCGCCGCATCGCTGCTATAACCAGGTTAAGCGTGCGAAATTCCGGCCAGAGATTCCATCCGCTCACGGTCTGAATCTAAATCCGCTGCCGTACCATCGTACACAATCTCGCCGTCGCTGAGCACATAGGCGCGGTCAGCCAACTGCAACGCCAGGAAGACGTTTTGCTCGACCAGCAGCACCGCAATGCCCTCTTCCTTCATTTTCCCGACCGTGCGCATCACCTCCTGCACAATCACCGGTGCCAAACCCTGGCTTGGTTCATCGAGGATCAGGAATTTCGGGTTCAGCAACAAAGCCCGCGCAATCGAGAGCATCTCCTGCTCGCCACCTGAGAGTTTGCCGCCCTTGCTGGCACGGCGCTCATCCAGGCGCGGGAATAATTTATACACGGTATCAATCTGCCATTTGCCTTTTGTGACAGGCGGCACCAGCAAGTTTTCATGCACCGTTAAATGCCCAAAAATTTTCCGGCCCTCCGGCACATACCCCACGCCGGACTGCGCAATGCGATAAGGCGCCCATCTGGAGGTGTTATTGCCGAATATATTGATCGTGCCTTCACGCGGGGGCGTTAGGCCCATGATCGAGCGCATGGTCGTGGTTTTGCCGGCGCCATTGCGGCCCAGCAGCGCCACCAGTTCGCCCTCACGAACTTCCATAGAAACGCCATGCAAAATATGGCTTTTGCCGTAATAGGTATGGATATTTTCAGCCCGGAATACCACGCTCATGCTGCTTGTCCCAAATACGCTGCCTGCACCCGCGGGTTATCGGCAATCTCTCGTGCGTTGCCCTCTGCTAGCATCGTGCCGTTATCCAGCACGGTAATGCGGTCAGCGACGCCAAACACGATACTCATGTCGTGCTCAATGAATAACATTGTAATCTTCTGCTCTTTATTCAAACTACGGATCAACCCGGTCATGTGGTTGGTCTCTTCATCGCCCATCCCGGCAGTCGGCTCATCCAGCATCAGTAGTTTGGGGTGCCGTGACAGCGCAATGCCAACCTCGACCACCCGCTGGTCGCCGTGGCTCATCTCACCAGCCACTTTATTGGCCTTGTGCGAGATTTTCACGATCTCCATCAATTCCTCGACCCTGGCATTCACCTTTGCGCGCATCGCGGCACTGACCCATGGCCGCAGACTAATGCCCATCGCCACTTCCACGGCGACGCGAATATTTTCATACACCGTCAGATCCAGAAAAATTTCGGTAATCTGAAAGGTACGAATAATCCCTTTCTTCACCAGCACTGCAGGGTTCACCGCCGTAATCGGCTCACCATCAAAAATAATGCTACCGTCACTCGGCGGAAAAAATCCGGTGATCAAATTAAACAAGGTGGTTTTGCCGGCTCCGTTCGGCCCGATCACCGCCCGCAACTCCCCAGGCTCTACCGACAGAGATATATTATTCAGTGCCGTAACCGCACCAAACCGGCGCGAGACGTTTTGTAAGGTCAATAAACTCATGTGCGGCTCCTCTTGCGGAAAAAGCCCATCACGCCGAGCGGGAAAAAAATCACTGACAACACGAAGATCAAACCGATTACGGTCATCCAGTTCTGGGTGATCGAGCTGATATAATCCTGAACCAGCACGAAAATAAACGCACCAATCAGCGGCCCCCAGAAATTACGCATCCCGCCCAGCACGCAAATAATCAGCAGATTACCAGACAACGTGTAGCGAAGATTATCGGGAGACGTGAAATTATCGAGCAATGAATCCAAACTACCAGCTAGTGCCACCACAAATCCTGAGATGGCAAACGAGATGGCGATATACAGTTCCACCCTTATCCCCAAAAATGTCAGCCGCTTCTGATTTTCCCGGATCGCCACGAAAAGATGCCCCAGCGGCGAGTTCAAAATGGTCCAAAGCAACCATGCGCCACCGCTAAAACAAACCAGCACCAGGTAATAAAATTGCGAAGAGTGCAGGTCGAGCGTGTAGCCTGGAAAGTTGATCGGTTGGCGGGAAAAACCGGTCAAACCATCTTCACCACCGGTAAAAGAATTCCAGCGCACTGCGATGAAATAGAACATCTGGCCGATGGCAATCGTGATCATCGAAAAGTAAATTCCACGCCGCCGAACCGCAATCGGCCCGAGCAACGTTGCCGCCGCGCCGCCAATCAAGGTGCCGACAAGAATCGCCAGCACGGTTGAATGCGTATAATTCGCCAGCATCAACCCTGTGCCATAAGACCCCAGGCCAAAATAAGCCGCATGGCCGAATGACAAGCCACCCGTAAAACCAAGCAGCAAATTCAAACCCATGGCGGCCAGGGCAAATATCAGCACCCGCGATGCCAAGTCAGTATAGCCGCCGAGCAATGGCAGCCAGAACGGCACCGTCAGCAGGGCGATACCCAGGATCGCCATCGGAAGGCGCTGTTGAAGGGCAGATTTTGTAGGTACCGCGCTCTCACGCGGTATCGTTGAGGTCTCCGTATTCATTCCAGCAACCCTTCCTGGCCAAACAGACCTCGCGGCCGGGCAACCAGCATAATTCCCATAATCACATAAATAATCACCTCGGTAGCCGCAGGATAAACCGCTGCCGTTACGCCGCTGGCCACCCCGATGATCAGGCCACCCACCAGGCTACCCAATAAACTACCAACGCCGCCCACCACGATGGCCACGAAGCTTGGCATGATCAACTGATCACCCATCGTGGGGGTGAGACCAATTTGTCCCGCTGCCAAAATCCCGGCAAGACCAGCGAACATGATACCGAGCACAAAATTGGCCGACCGCAACAAATATATATTAACCCCGACCGCCGCGATGGTTTCAAGGTCGGAATTACCGGCGCGGATACGAATACCCAAGCGGGTAAACCGCAGCACAGCAAACAGCCCGGTCGTCGAGATAATCGCAAGTGCAACCACAAACAACCGGTAACCGGTTAGGAAAAAATACACCTGGCTTAGCGGCTGGTTTAGGAAATCTGGTATCGCCAGCGGTACGCCCTGCGCGCCCCAAATAGTGCGCAATAAATCCTGAATGATCAGCGCCAGACCAAAGGTCGCCAGCAACGAATACAGCGGGTCGCGCAAATATAACCGACGTACGATCAATTGCTCCACAACATAGCCAACACCGCCGGCCATAATCGGCGCGATGATCAATGCCCCCCAGAACCCCACATAGGGTACCAGCGTGTAAGCAAAATACGCGGCCATTGCCATGAAGCCGCCGTGGGCAAAATTGATCACCCCATTGAGGCCCAATATGAGCGACAGCCCCACCGCCATTAACGCATAAAACGCGCCCTGGATCAGCCCATTAAAGGCGTTGAATAATATTACCAGCACTACAGGCATCTCCACTTAAAAAATTCCGCCGCACGAGGGCGGCGGAATTGTCTCGTCAAAAGTTTTATAGCCTCAGGTCGGATAGGAAATCGAACACGCAGTTTGCGCCGGAGTTTGGGCGATAGTGGCGCCCGGCACGTAAGCCTGCACGTTGATCAGGTCGGGATATTTGCCGTGCTGATTAACTGTGCCGGGGAACATACCCAGCATAAGCTGGTGGTCTTCCGGGCGGTATGTCGGCAACGTTGGTTGCAAGGCGACTTCCGGCGGCAGCGTGAGGCCTTCCATGGCTTTCGCGACTTTCACCGAATCAGTGGATTTAGCTGCCGTTGCAGCGAGTGCGATGGCATGCACGGAAGCATAGCCGAACCATACACGGGCAGAAGGATACTGGCCCTTGTTGGCTGCCGCAAAGCGCTTGGCAAAATCCAACACATGCGGAACTTTCGGCTGGTTCCAATACCATTCAAACGACCACGAGCCGTAACGAGCCTCTTCCGGCAACGCCGCGATCTGTTCCAGCTCAAACAAGGCGCCTGCGATATGCATATCCTTGTTAATACCGAACTGGGTGATCTGTTTCATCGCGTTGATCTGGTCATCACCCGCCAGCAACAGGCACAGCACATCTGGCTTGGCCGCCCGTGCCTGGATCAGATACGAGGAGAAATCCGGCGTACCAACCGGCACCAGGGCGCCGCCAACAATCGTACCACCGAGCGCTGTTACCTGCTTAGTGTAGTCATCTTGCTCAGAATGGCCGAACGCATAATCGGTTGTAAGGAAGTACCATTTTTTACCAAATTTCTCGACCAGCGTGCCGGAGTTCCCGGAGGTCATGATCCAGGTGGTCGAGCAGGTCCGGAAGGTGGCCCAGTTACAGGCGGGGCCGGTCAATTTATCAACGTGACCACCAGAGCAGACGAAAAGTTTATTGTGCGCTGCGGCAAATTGACTGATCGACAAGGAAACAGCTGAGTTGGTCGTGCCCGTGAAAAAATCGACTTGGCTCTGATCCAGCAGACGGCTCGCCTTATCAACACCCGTACCCGGGCTGCCGGCGTCGTCTTCTACCAAAACCTGCACCGGACGACTTAAAATTCCGCCTTTTTTATTTAGCTCTGCAGCAGCGAATTGAGCACCCTTGATGGCGCTTTGGCCCAGCACCGCGAAATTGCCGGTGGTGGAATCCACCATGCCAATTTTAATCGGCGTTTCACTAGCGCCCCAGCTTGGCTTCGGCGGGTAGAGCAATGAAGCAGCACCCAGCGCGGCACCCGTTTTAATCAACCCGCGACGATCGATCAGGCCACCAGATTTATTTTGATCCGACATCTTTGTTCACTCCCAAATGTTTCTTCAGGAGACGCTTCAGAGTGACCGAAGATACTGCAATGCAACAAAAATTCTGGGGATAAGCCAGCATCATTCTAAAAATTGACACATCCCCTATTTTTTCGCAAAGCCACTTCGGACGGTTGGAGCCGCCTCACGAACCATTTACTCTCGCCTGGTAACGCTTTTGTCAATGGTCCGCATAGTTTAGCTTAAACTGGCTCCCCTTGGATCGGATCAATTCCATGCGAGACAATCAATTGCGCCGCCTCGGCAATTGCTTGCTCCAATGAGTCCGTGTCGGTACCCTTTGCAACGATCGCTACCCCGCCTGCAGAATCACGGCGAAACGGATAGCTGCCTAAATCAACATGGGGATATTTATCCTGAATGGCTGAAAGCCCGGCGGCAATGGCGCCCTCCATAATCCCCATGCCGTGCACCGCACGCATGGCAATTGGCGTGCCTTTCGGCAGGCTTGGTTCCAGCGCATCGTACATCGACTGCATGATGCGCGGCACGCCCGCCATCACATGGACGTTGCTGATGGAAAAACCCGGTGCCATCGAAACCGAGTTTGGAATCGGCACAGCGCCGCGCGGCATCGTTGCCATCCGCTGACGGGCCGCGTTAAACGCGCCCGGCGCCATGGCTTTTTCCATCATCGCAAAGGTTTCGGCGTGTGGCTCCCATGGTATACCAAACGCCGCCGCCACACATTCGCTGGTAATGTCGTCATGGGTCGGGCCTATGCCGCCAGTGGTGAATAATTCATCATATGATGCCCGCAATTCGTTCACCGCGCTGATGATCCGGTTTGGTACATCGGGGATGACCCGCACCTCCAGCAATTGTATGCCGCGTGCGGCCAGCCGCTTGGCGAGGAAATTGACATTCACATCCTGGGTCCGGCCAGACAGAATTTCGTTACCAATAATCAAAATCGCAGCGGTCGGGTTTGTCATCAAAGCCTCACAAAAAATCACGTAACATTGGAATCAATGGCCGGTCAGCCGGCGGCATTGGGTATTCCACCAGTCGATCAGGCGCCACCCACGCCAGCGCCTGCCCTTCGCGCGGCTTGGGCACACCTCGCCATTTGCGGCATAAAAACACCGGCATCAATAAATGAAAACTCTCATAGGCATGTGAGGCAAATACAAACGGCGCCAAATGTTTCGGCGAAACCTCGATGCCCAACTCCTCGTGCAGTTCACGTGCCAGAGCAGCTTCAGGCGTTTCACCAGGGTTCATTTTACCGCCCGGAAATTCCCATAACCCAGCGAGCTTTTTGCCCTCTGGCCGCCGCGCCAGCAATATCCGCCCCTGTGCGTCAATCAACGCACACGCCACCACCAGCAGCACTGAAGGGGTTGCCGTCACTTCAACTAAACTCGTCTCCCGGGTCAACGCAAAGTGCCGCACCGGCAATTTAGCGCCAGGCCGGCACTGAAACTCCTGTGCCCCTTTACCGGTTGGCAGGAAACCGGCCCGGCTCAGCACCGCCACCGAACCATCGTTGTCCGCCGCCACGGTCGCGGTAATTTTCAATACGGAGAGTGTTGCGAACGCCCAACTGGTCAGCCGCAGGGCCACTTCCATGCCATAGCCTTGCCGCCAAAACGCCCGGCCGAGCCAATAGCCGAGGTCGGCAGTTTTTTTATCCTTGGAGAGCCGCAAGCCAGCACAGCCGATCAGCGCCCCGCTGCTGGCATCCACCACTGCAAACTGCGCCGCCTTGCCCGCTGCCCGGTCCGTCGCAGCCGCCGCAATCCAGTCGACCGCCAGATCCGCCGGATACGGAAACGGCGCATCGGGCAATTTTCGACAAATTTCCCAATCATTGATCAGTCGATGAAAATTTGGCGCATCCGAAGGTTCCAGGGGCCTAAGCTCCAGCCGTGAGGTGCGCAGAACCAGTGTCGCCGCCGTATCTTCGGCAGCATTTACGGTTCCGACCAGCGAATCGAACAGATCATCCATGAGCAGACTCTGGATAGCGTGCTGTTGATCTTCCCGCCAGGACTTGGCAACGATACGACCCATGGATGCCCAACCTGATACGAACATTTCGGCCCTCACCCATTCTGCCCGGGCGGCCCGGGCAGCATTACCATCTCTCGCCCACTCCTCCGCCGCCATGCGCAACCATGCTTTGACAGCCGCCGCGGACGCGCTGGCCGCCGGCGAGGCTGCCATTCTGCAGGCAAATAGCCAGGATTTGCGCAGCGCCACCGGCACCTCCGCCTTCCAGGACCGCCTGCGGCTCGATGCCGGCCGCCTCGCCGCCATGGCCAAAGGGCTACGCGATGTCGCCGCCCTGCCAGATCCGCTGGCGCGCACCCTGGCCGAATGGACACGCCCAAACGGGCTGATGATTAGCCGCATCCCGCAACCGCTTGGCGTCATCGGGATGATTTATGAGAGCCGCCCGAACGTGGGTGCCGATGCGGCGGCGCTGGCGATCAAATCCGGCAACGCCATTATATTGCGCGGCGGCTCGGAAAGTTTTCATTCCGCCGCTGCCATCCACAACGCCATCCTCACCGGCCTGCGTGCCGCCGGTCTGCCCGATGCCTGCGTGCAAATCGCCCCCAGCACCGACCGCGCCTTTGTAGCGGCCATGCTCTCGGCTTCCGGGCTAATCGACCTGATCATCCCGCGTGGCGGTAAGTCACTGGTGGAACGGGTGCAGCGCGAAGCCCGCGTGCCAGTCCTGGCGCACGCCGAGGGCATGAACCACACCTATGTGCACACTAAAGCCAACCCGGATATGGCGCGGCGGATTCTGGCGAACGCCAAAATGCGGCGCACCGGCGTGTGTGGCGCCACCGAAACTTTGCTGCTGGATGCCGCCATCGCCCCCACCCTGCTGCCCGAACTGGTAGCAGACTTGGGCTCGCTCGGCTGCACATTTAAGGCGGATGCCGCCGCCCGTGCCATTTTACCCGAACTGCCCGCCGCCACTGGCGCCGATTTTTCCACCGAGTGGCTGGATGCGATTTTGAACATCAAAATCGTTGAAAATATTGACGACGCTTTGGCCTTCATCGCCGCCCATGGCAGCGAGCACACCGACGCCATCATCACCGAAGATGCCGCCGCCGCCGCGTATTTTTTAAGCCACATCGCCAGCGCGGTAGGGTTATGGAACGCCTCTACGCAGTTTTGCGACGGCGGCGAGTTTGGTTTCGGCGGCGAAATCGGTATTGCCACCGGACGTATTCATGCACGCGGCCCGGTCGGTCTCGAGCAACTCACCACGTTCCGCTATGTCGTGCGCGGCACCGGTCAGGTTCGGCCCTGAAATTTACATCCGGCCATTTCACACCCGGCCATCGCGCGGCGTTACGAATCGGCGTGCTGGGCGGCTCGTTCAATCCAGCTCACGCAGGGCATCTGCATGTGGCCCGGCAGGCGATGGTGCACTGCGGGCTCAACCAGCTCTGGCTCATGGTCTCCCCAGGCAACCCGCTGAAACCAGCGCTCGGCATGGCCCCATTTGCCGACCGGCTGGCTTCGGCCCGCAAAATTGTCGACGGCAGGCGGATCATCGCCACCGATATCGAACAAAAACTCGGGACGATTTACACCGCCGACACCATGGCAGCGCTTAAAAAACGCTTCCCCCGGACGCAGTTCATCTGGCTGATGGGGGCAGACAACCTCGCCCAACTGCCAAAATGGGGGCGTTGGCAGCAAATTGTGCACGCCATGCCGATGCTGATTCTGCCCCGCCCGGGGCAAACTCGCCCGGCTTTGGCGGGTCAGGCTGTCAAACGACTGGCCCACCATCGCCTTCCGGCGCGCTCTGGGCTATGTCTTGCCGCAGCCAAAGCGCCAGCCTGGATATTGCTGCCCGTGAAGGAAAATTCGACCTCAGCCACCGCACTTCGGGCTCGCTTGTCCCGGCCATCGTTTTAAGGAGTTTTCGCCATCTCTCGTCCACCGTCCCGGACCGCCGCCCCGCGAGCCGCCACCGCCAGCACTTCTTCCGCATCTCGCAAACGCGCTGCCAAACCAGCCACCGCCGCCGCTGATGCGTTGCCCGCCATGCCTGGTACGCCGCGCAAAAAAGCCACCATCGCTGGGCCACGCACCAAAAAAGCCGTTGTCAAAACCTCGGTTGCCGAGCTTGACCGGATGCAGGCCGTTATCTGGGAGAGCCTGGATGAGGATAAAGCGGAAGATATCGTTGCCATCGACCTCGCGGGCCGCGCCAGCTTTGCTGACCGTATGGTAATCGCCACCGGCCTCGCTGACCGCCAGATTTCTGCCATGGCTATGCATTTAAATGAAAAACTGGTGGAAGCCGGCTTCAAGAAGGTCCGCCTGGAAGGCGCCAACGGCACTGATTGGGTGCTGATCGACGCTGGCGATATTATCGTGCATTTATTCAAGCCGGACTCCCGAATTTTGTATGGGCTTGAAAAAATGTGGGGTGCCGACCTCGACGAACCCTCCACGCTCGAAGAATGATTGTTCAAATATACAGTTACCATACGGCCACCCCCGCGAAAGCGGGGAGCTTTCGATGCGTCTGCTAGCCATCGGACGCGGCAAACCCGGCCCCGAGGCTGAAATTTTTACCCGCTACGCCGCCCGCATCAAGCCAAAAATGACCCTCCAGGAGTTCAACGACGGCGTTGGCGCTCCGGTTGAAATCAAACGCCGCGAGGCCGAAACCTTGAGCGCCGCCATCGCACCACAGGATTTCGTTATCGCGATGGATACCGCCGGTAAGTCGCCCGACAGCCTGGAACTAGCCAAAATGCTGAATGGCTGGACCGACTCGGGTAAACTCCTCACCTTTGTCATCGGCGGCGCCGAAGGGTTGGATGCCAGCATCATCGCCCGTGCCAATGCTGTTTTATCGCTTGGCCGGCTCACCTGGCCGCACATGATCGTGCGGCCCCTGCTGGCAGAACAAATTTATCGTGCCCAAATGATCAACACCGGCCATCCCTACCATCGCGCTGGCCGACCATAAGAGAGAAGTCATAATGTCTAAAAAGCCTGTCATGCTGGTTATCCTCGATGGCTTTGGCTACCGCGAGGACAGCGCTGATAACGCCGTCGCGCAGGCCCATACCCCGAATTTCGACCGTCTCTGGGCCGCATCACCGCATGCGCTGCTCACCACCTGCGGGCGGGTGGTGGGGCTGCCGGCTGGCCAAATGGGCAATTCCGAGGTGGGGCACCTGAACATCGGCGCCGGGCGGGTGGTGATGCAGGAATTGCCCCGCATCGATGCCGCGATCGAAGCCGGCTCGCTGGCCAAAAACCCCGCGCTAACCAGCATGATTTCGATATTAAAAACCTCTGGAAAAACCTGTCACTTGATGGGCCTTATCTCACCCGGCGGCGTCCACTCACACCAGGGCCAGGCGATTGCATTGGCCGGTATTCTCACCGCCGCCGGCATTCCCGTTGTCGTTCATGCCTGGCTCGATGGCCGTGACACGCCGCCCCAGAGCGCCCATGAATACGTCGCCGCCTTCGAGGCCGCGCTGCCCACCAACGCCCGCATCGGCACGCTGGTCGGCCGCTATTACGCGATGGACCGCGACCAGCGCTGGGAGCGCGTCAGCCAAGCCTATCATTTGATCGTTGCAGGCCAGGGAAAGCATTTTAACAAAGCCGCCGATGCCGTCACGGCCAGCTATGCTGAACATATTACCGATGAATTCGTCCCTGCGGCCTGCATCGGTGGCTATCCCGGCATGACCGACGGCGATGCGATTATCTGCTTCAATTTCCGCGCCGACCGGGTGCGCGAAATTCTCACCGCCCTGCTTGACCCCGGGTTCGATGGTTTTGCGCGCGATAAAATTGTGCACATCACGACCGCCATCGGCATGACAGCCTACAGCGACGTGCTGGCCCCTTTCATGCAAACCTTATTCGCGCCGCAACGTATGGATGACCTGCTGGGCGAGGTGGTTTCCGCCGCCGGGCTGACGCAGTTGCGAATGGCGGAAACCGAGAAATACCCGCATGTCACATATTTTCTCAACGGTGGCCGCGAAAACCCCTATGAAGGTGAAAGCCGGATCATGGTGGCATCACCCAAGGTGGCGACATACGACCTGCAACCGGAAATGTCGGCGCCTGAGCTTACCGAAAAAGCTGTCGCAGCCATCAACACCGGCAAATACGACTTGATCATTCTGAACTTCGCCAACCCTGACATGGTGGGCCACACCGGCAGCCTGCCGGCCGCCATCAAGGCCGTGGAGACGGTTGACGCCGGGCTCGGCGAGATTGCCGATGCGATTGCCGCGCAGGGGGGGGCGCTGCTGGTCACCGCTGATCATGGTAACTGCGAACTGATGCGCGATGCCGCTACCGGCGAACCGCACACCGCCCACACGCTCAACCCGGTGCCGGTGCTACTGGCCGGAGGTCCGGCGAACGCCAAACTGCACGACGGTATTCTGGCTGACCTAGCCCCCACCATCCTGGCCTTGCTGCATATTCCACAACCAGCGCTGATGACCGGCAAAGTGCTTTTCACCTGAATGAAGACCGCCGCTGTCCTGCTGCTTGTCTTGGCCTTCGCCCCAGCCACCGCGCTGGCGGATTCAGCCAGCACTACCAAAGCACAAGCAGCTCTGCAGGCGGCTCAACAAGCTGAAGCCGCGCACCGGGCGGCCGCGGCCGCGGCCCATGCTCAACAAGCCGCTGATGCCGCCAACGCAGCACAGCTTGCCGAAGCTCAAATTCAGGCAGCAATGCAGTTACGGCGACTGGAAGACCAGACCGGCGGTGACACTGAGACCTACGCCGACCTGCAAACCCAACAGCAGCAGGCTGCCATTGCGCTAAAGCAAAACGAAGCCGCACTTGCTGCTTTGCTACCCGTGATGCAGCGGATCAGCGCGCAGCCCGCGGCGACCCTACTTGCCAACCCGGCCCGCCCCCAGGATTCCGTGCGCGGTATCATCATCATGCAGGGCATCGCCGCTGATATTCAGCGCCGTGCCAATGCTGTTCAGGCCCAAACCCAGGCCGTCACTCATCTGCTGACCATGATGACCGACCAGCAAAAACTTCTGCTTGCCGCAGTCGCCGACCAGCAAAAGGCAGAGGACGCTCTGACCGCCCAAATTGCCGCAGCCAAGGCAGCTGAGACTGCCGACGCCGACACCGAAGCCAAGGAGAACGCCGCCGCCATTACCGCCGATGCCAATGTCCGTGATCTCGCAGCAGTGGTGGCAAAAATAGCCAATGCCAGTACCGCCGCCGCCCCGGCTAATCCCTCGGCTAGTCCCTCGGCTAAGCCGAGCATCGCTGGCAACGCCCCGGTGGCGGGCCATGTTATTCAGTCGTTTGGCGCCACCACCCTAGCCGGGCCGGCTACCGGGGTCACGTACAATGCAGCACCCGGCGCACGGGTAATAGCACCTTGTGCCGGGCCGGTGCAGTTTGCCGATATTTTTCAGTCATACGGCGAACTGGTCATTCTAGATTGTGGGCAGAACAACCTGTTTGTGCTCTCCGGCATGGCCAAGCTCGATGTCAGCGCCGGTCAGCATGTGGCACGCGGCCAGCCGGTGGGAGAAATGGCGAGCTTCGACCCTAAAAATCCGGCCAAGCAGCCCCAACTATACGTCGAACTCCGCCAGGACGGCACGCCGGTTAACCCGAACTCACGTTAACCTCCGGCTAGCTCTGGATAATTTACGGACTATGTTTTCTAATCGATGGGTCCATGCTACCAGCCTTGGCTAACTTAGGGATGATAAAATGAAGTTGCGGAACGGATTATTGTTGAGCGGCGTTTTCCTGTCCGGGCTGGTGATCGGCACCACCACCTCGCCCATCCGTCATGCCTGGGGCCAGGAGGCTGGCAACGACAGCACCTACCAGCAACTCTCCCTGTTCGGCGATATTTTCGAGCGCATCAAGGCAAATTATGTGGTGGACCCGCCATCCGACAAATTAGTGTATAATGCCATCAACGGTATGCTCTCTGGCCTGGACCCGCACAGCAGCTACATGAATGCCAAACAATATGCCGATATGCAGGTGGAAACCACCGGCCAGTTCGGTGGTTTAGGCCTGGAGGTCACTGAAGCCGGCGGCTTGCTGAAAGTCATCAGCCCGATCGACGACACGCCCGCCTTCAAGGCCGGTATCAAGCCCGGTGATATCATCGTCGATATCGACGGTCATTCCACGGAAGGCCTGGCACTGAACGATGCGGTTGATAAAATGCGTGGCGCGGTCGGCACCAAAATCACTCTTACCCTGAAGCGCTCGGGGGTGAATACGCCGGTGGTGGCTACCATAACCCGCGAGATCATCTCCATCCAGGCCGTGAAGAGCCGGCTGATTACCTCAGCGGCTGGCGATATCGGCTATATCCGTCTCGCCAGCTTCTCGGAGAAGGCTGATGAGGATATCCGCAAGGCAGTTGCCGCGTTGCAGAAACAATCCGGCGGCCATATCCATGCTTACATTCTCGACATGCGTGGTAACCCGGGCGGCCTGCTCGACCAGGCGGTGGCGGTCTCGGATGACTTCCTCAACTCCGGTGAAATCGTCTCCACCCATGGCCGGCATACCCAGGATGACCAGGTTTGGTACGCCCAGCCGGGCGACATCACCAATGGCGCGCCCATTGTGGTTATGACCAACGAAGGCACCGCCTCGGCCGCGGAAATTGTCACCGCCGCGTTGCAGCAAAACCGCCGCGCCGTGGTACTGGGCACCCGCAGCTTCGGGAAAGGCTCAGTGCAGACCGTGGTGCCGATCCCGGGCAACGGGGCGCTGCGCCTCACCACCGCACTGTATTACACACCGTCTGGTAAATCGATCCAGGATTTCGGCGTCACCCCGGATGTGAAGGTCTCGGACACCAGCAAGCCGCAGGACCAGTTCGCTGACCTGCGCGAGAGCGATCTGCAGAATTCATTCAAAAACCCGACAGGTGTACCGGCGCCCACCTTACCATCGCCAATTCCACTGCCGGCAGCAGCCAAAACTATCCCCGACAAACCGCCGACAAGCTGGCCAGCGTTTGATGCCACCAAGCCGGAAACTGACTTCCAGTTGCAGATGGCGATTAAGCTGGCCGCTGCGATGAGCGCGCCGGGACCCTCCACGGCTTCTAATTAACGTATGACGCCACCAGAGAGCCTGCCCTACCGGCTGAATGTCGGCGCGGTATTGTTCAACCCGGCGGGTCAGGTGCTGGTGGCTCGCCGGGCGCATTTTCCTCACGCTGAAGGCCCGTCCGGCGGCTGGCAATTGCCACAAGGGGGGATTGATTCCGACGAGGACCCCTCGGTCGCCATCTTGCGCGAGTTATCCGAGGAAATCGGCACCGCCAATGCCAAAATCATCGGTGTCCACCCGGACTGGCTGCAATATGACCTGCCACATCATTTGATCGGCGTGGCCTTTAAGGGCCGTTACCGCGGCCAACGACAAAAATGGTTTGCCCTCAAATTCCTGGGGTCAGACGACGAAATCCGGCTCGATGCTGACCCGCACCCCGAGTTCGATGCCTGGCGATGGGCGGCACTTGCCGAGCTTCCCGCCATTGCCGTCTCGTTCAAGCGCCCCATCTACGAAATTCTGGCACATGACTTCGCCAGATTTGCAGCCCAAAATTGAGCCCCAACAGTCCCGAGGAGCCGCGTGCATGATCTCTCTCACCGCCGCCGATGGTCATCAGTTTTCCGCGTTTGAAGCAGGAAATCTCAACGCGCCGCGCGGGCTGGTGGTGGTGCAGGAGATCTTCGGAGTGAACCGCCACATGCGGGCGGTCAGCGAGCGGCTGGCTGGTTACGGCTACCGGGTGCTGTCCCCCGCATTGTTCGACCGCGTCGAGAGAAACGCTGAACTAGGCTATACGGCGGAGGATGTTGAGGCCGGCAAATTGTTGAAAGCCAAAATTTCCGACTCCGATGCGCTGGCCGACATTGAAGCCACTGCCACCGCCTTTGGCGACAAACCAGTGGGGATTATTGGCTATTGCTGGGGTGGTTCGCTGGCCTGGCTGGGTGCAACCCGCAGCCGGAAATTCAAAGCTGCCGTTGGCTGGTACGGCGGTGCGATTGCCGGGACTCGCGATGAAAAGCCGCATTGCCCCGTGCAACTGCACTTTGGCGAAAACGACAAAGGCATCCCGATGTCGGATGTCGAGTCCATTAAGGCTGCGCACCCTCACATGCCGGTATTGGTGTATCCTGGTGCCCAGCATGGCTTCGGCTGCGAGGAACGCGCCAGCTACAGCGCGCGCGATTGCGAACTAGCTGAACTACGCAGCCTGGCCTTCCTCGCGGAGCATTTACGTTAAGTGAAAATCAGGCCAGCCAGCAGCCCACCCGCCAGTAGCCACAACGGGTGCAGCCTGGTTGTCAGGCACAACAAAGTTGAAGTTACGGTTACCAGAGCCAACACCCAGCCGGTATCAGCGGCGCGCACCAAAACGTAAGCGGCTGACAATATCAACCCGCCGGTAATTGGGATAATTGCTGCCTGCAAAATCCGTCGCCACCGCGCATGCTGAAAGCGGTGCCAGATGTTCGAGACATACAAGACCAAAATGCCCGATGGCAGCACAGTGCCGACTGTTGCAGCCAGAGCACCGGCGACGCCTGCCACATGCTGCCCGATCAGCGCGACAATCAGCATGTTTGGCCCCGGAGCCGCCTGGGCAATGGCGAAAAGCTGGGAAAATTGCCGGGTTGTTATCCAATGACGCTGATCGACCACCATCCGGATGATTGCCGGGACCGTCGAATTCACGCCGCCAACTGCCAGGAGCGATAATTTTGCAAACAGCGTGAACAAATCGCCCAGCAGGTTCATGGGCGCCACGCCAAAGCCACCGAAACCGGCAATAGTGCAAGCATGGTGACCGGCAGCGAAAGGTGAAACCCAACCACCAACCCCACCGCCGCCGCCAAAACCAAAACTGACCGTAATTGCTTGACCGAAGGTAGCGCCATTTTGATTGCCGTCGCAGCAATCAGCCCGGCCGCCGCCGCGGCCATGCCCCGCACGGAATGCTGAACCAAGGGGACAGTCGCGTATTGCTGGAACAATGCCCCCATAATCAGCACGATCACCAACGGTGCCGCCAGCAGGCCGGAGACTGCGGCGGCAGCGCCACGCAGCCCGCCATGGCGGCTACCAAACGCAAAGGCAAAATTGGTAATGTTTGCGCCCGGCATGAATTGGCAAAGACTGAACAGCTCGCTAAATTCAGTTGCCGTAAGCCATTTACGCTCTTCAACCACCGCGCGCCGCGCAACCGCCAGAACCCCGCCGAACCCCACGATACCGATCTGGAAAAAACCGATAAATAGCGAGCGATTATCGAGCTTTCGGGTCACATCCGTTGTCATATGAACCTGCTAAACGCCAACCCGGCGCTGTGCAATCCGTCAAAACGCGCACAAAATGTAACGCTGGCGACTGTCACAAACCCTTAAATGTCACAAAACTGCAACTGAATACCCGTCGCGTTTGTCACATTGATGAATTAGAGACTGCCTTGTTTTGGGGTCGGCTCAATGATGATGCGATCTCTATAACCATCTCAAAAAAGGGGACTGCACGTGCACATTTTTAAAAACCTTCGTCGCTCGACCTTGCTGCGCTCTGGCGTCGCTGCTCTGGCGCTCGCCGCTGTTTCGGCTGGCTCCGCCCAGGCTGCAACCACTTTGGTTGAAACTGGCTCAAGCCTGCTTTACCCGCTGTTCAACATCTGGGTACCCGATTTCACCGCCGCTAACCCCGGCATCCAAGTGACCACCACCTCAACCGGTTCCGGCGCTGGCATTGCTCAGTCCATGAAGGGTCTGGTTCAGATCGGTGCGTCCGATGCGTATCTGTCCGATTCCATCGTCGCCAAGAACCCGAACATGCTGAGCATCCCGCTCGCCATTTCGGCTCAGTCGGTCAACTACAACCTACCGGGCATGGCTGGTAAGCACCTGCGCCTCTCCGGCCCGGTTCTGGCCGACATCTACATGGGCAAAATCACCATGTGGAACGACCCGAAGATCAAAGCGATCAACCCAGGCGTTGCTCTGCCTGCCCATGTGATCATCCCGATCCACCGTGTTGACGGCTCCGGTGATACCTTCATCTTCAGCCAGTATCTTGATAAATCCACCCCGGCCTGGCACGCCGCGCTCGGCTATGGCACCACCATTTCGTGGCCGGCCGTACAGGGTGGCCTGGGCGCCAACGGCAACCCGGGCATGGTTTCGGCCTCAGCCTCCAACCCATACTCGATCGCTTATATTGGCGTCAGCTTCAAAGCGCAGATCGACAAGGCCGGTCTCGGCACTGCCGAACTGAAGAATGCCGACGGCAAATACGTGCTGCCGACCATTGCAACCGTCAATGCGGCCGCCAGCTCGCTGGCCACCGACACCCCGACCGATGAACGCATCAGCCTGATCTTTGCAAAGGGCCCGGAAGCCTACCCGATTATCAACTATGAGTATGCGATCATCAACGCCTCGCAGCCGGATGCGACCACCGCCAAAGCCATCCAGACCTTCCTGACCTGGGCTTTGACGACTGGTAACGATCCGAAATATGTGAGCCAGGTGAACTTCCTGCCGCTGCCGCCAGCGGTTGTGGAGCTCTCCAAGTCACAGATCGCTCGCATTCAGTAAGCCTAAATTCCACCCTCCAGCTTTCGCTGGGGGGTGGAACCCTCTAGGGTCTTTTAACATATGAAATTGAAGCCGTTCCGTCTTTCCGTTCTGGGTCTCAGCCTGCTGATCCCTGCCGCGCTTGGCGCGGTTGTTTTGTTTTTAGCGGTTTATTCTGCCCAGGCGGTCAGCTTCAACGGCTTGGACTTTATCTCCGGCATTACCTGGGATCTCGGCAATCTATACGGCGACCCGGTGACCGTTCGCGGCGTGCAAGTGCCCCCGGGAGCCAACTATGGCATTTTGGTGTTCATCGTTGGCACTTTACTCAGCTCCTTCATCGCCATCCTGATCGCCGTGCCACTCAGCGTCGGTGCCGCAATTTTTCTCGCCGAAGCGGTTCCAGCCAAAATCCGCCCGTTGCTTTCAATGCTCGTTGAGCTCGTGGCCGTGGTGCCCAGCGTGGTGTTTGGTCTTTGGGGTATCGCGGTGCTGATCCCGCTGATTGCCAAATATATTGGCCCCGGCCTGTCGGCCATGCTCGGGTTCATTCCATTTTTCGCCGGCGGCAACGCTGGCGGCGGCTATGGCCTGCTTGCGACCTCAATGGTGCTGGCCTTGATGATCACACCGATTATCGCGACCACGCTGCTGGACGCGCTTTTGCAGGTGCCGAAAGAGAATCGCGAATCCGCCTTCGCACTTGGCGCCACCCATTTTGAAGTGGTCTCGAAAGCCATGATGCCAATGGTCCGCTCAACGCTGGTGGGCGGCATTGTGCTGGCGCTTGGCCGCGCCCTTGGAGAAACCATGGCAGTGCTGATGGTCTCGGGCGGTGCCATCAATATCATGCCCGCTACGATCTTCAGCCCGGTGTCGACCATCGCCTCCTTCATCGTCAGCCAGCTTGACAGCGCCGAGCAAGACCCCACCAACATGGCCGTGCGCTCACTCGCTGAAATCGCGCTGGTTTTGTTCATTATCACACTGGCTGTGAATGCCGGCGCCAAGCTACTCTCCTCAGGGGTTCTCAATGTCCGCAACAACAAGCGCTAAGAGCTCGAGCCCCAAACGCAGCCAGCAGGAACTGCGGCGCGTCGCGGTCAGCATGGCTGGGTGGACGGTGTGTGGTCTGGCCCTGTTTATGGTCATTGGCCCGCTGCTTGACGTGGTATGGGTTGTCGCATCGCGCGGTATTTCGGTTTTCTCCATCGGACTTTTCACCACAGTCACCAACGGCACCGGCGGCGGTTTGGCCAATGCCATCGAGGGCACGCTCGTCCTCTCGGGCGGAGCGTTATTAATCGCTGTACCGATCGGCGTGGGGGCGGGAATTTATCTATCGGAGTACGGCAGCAATAAAATTGGCAGTTTGATCCGCTTTCTATCGGACGTGCTGACGGGAACGCCATCCATCGTGCTGGGCTATTTTTCTTATATTGTGTTCGTGACAACCCTCGGCTGGCAATTCTCCACCCTGGCCGGTTCGATCACGCTGGCCATTCTCATCGTACCGTATTTAGCCCGGATCAGTGAGTTGGCGTTACGACAGGTGCCCGTTTCCATGCGCGAAGCCGCCTATGCGCTGGGTGCCAACGATCCGGTGGTGGTGTTCAAAGTCGTTTTGCCTGGCGCACTCTCCGGCGTGATTACCGGCGTCCTGCTGGCCCTCGCTATCTCGGTCGGCGAAACCGCACCGCTGATCTACACCGCAGGGTGGTCGAACTATATGTGGAACGGCCAACTGACCCATTCACCCATCGGCTATCTGACCTACGTGATCTGGAGCTTCATCAACCAGCCTTCCGATGAGTCACACGCTTTGGCATTTGCCGCCGCCTTCATCGTGATGCTGGTGGTGCTGTGCATCAACATCGGCGTCCGTCTCGTGGTCAAACGCACCAAATTCATCTGACCTGCCAGACCTCAGATCGGCAAGGCCCCGTTTTTCATGCGTTCCATTGCAAAACGCGAAGACACGTTGCGCAGTTTCACGGCATTGATGAGTTTTTTATAAAAGGCGTCGTAAGCGTTGATATCCGGAACAATCACGTGCAGCAGGTAATCCACGTCACCCGACATCCGCCAGGCCCCGACGATTTCAGGGGTGGTTGCTATGGTCGTCGCGAAGGCTTCCAGCCATTCGGCTGAATGGTCAGAGGTTTCAATGGAGACGAAGACCGATACCGGCAGACCGAGCTTATCAGCATCTAGCACCGCCACCCGGCCCAGGATGATACCGGCTTCCTCCATCCGCTTGATCCGCTTCCAGCAAGGGGTAGCGGTCAGCCCTACCTTGTCGGCGATATCGTTTAGAGAGAGTGATGAATCACTGGCAATCAGGCGCAGAATGGCGCGGTCTATGGCGTCAAGTTCGGTCATAAGCTTCACACTGCCACGAACCTGCGGGGTCTGGCTAGCGAGCCGTTGAAAGCCTGGGTTGCGGCGGTTAAACAGTGCGCAGGCAACCGGGCTACCAGCCAAAATGCGAGTAGATGGATGACGAACACTGATAAGGTTGCCAAGAACCGCTTAGCTGTGTGGCTCGGACTGGTCGTTGTGGTGGCCGTTCCTCTCGTAACAAACATGATTTTGGTCCTTCGGCATTTTTATGTGCTCGGGGGGTTCTGGAGCGATTCAGGGGCGATTGCATCGCTGCTCTGGCATAATAGCTGGCGACTCGAGCTTCTTTCAGTCAATTCACCACTGCCGTTCTGGCAAATTCATATCAGCCCGGTATTTGTACCAATTACCTTGATGAGTTGGCTGGTGCCGTTATCAGAAATTCAATATTTCGGGTTATTTTGCGGCATATCATTCGCCCTGCCGGCCGTTGCGGTTTATTGGTTGCTGGTGACATCTTACCGCATGCGGCAGGGCATCGCTCTGCTCAGTGCCGTATTTGTAAGCCTGTTATTTGCCTACAATGGTATGGCATTGGCAAGCGCCCGCAACCCGCATTTTGAAATGTTCATTGTCGGAACCGGCATGATGTTCATGGCAGCGCTGGTTCGACAACATTATCGGCTGGCAACATTATTTTTTTGTCTCTGCATCACCACACGTGAAGATGCCGGGCTGCATTTGGCGGCTATTTTTACTATTTTCATCGCAATTCAAAAACTGCAGGGCGTGCCTTTGAGACGCTACCAGACTATTATGTGGTTCATTGCGAGTGGGATTTTTTATAGCGTATTTGTCATTGCGATACAAAAATATTTTTCCGATGGCTATAATGTTTTGGGGCATGTTTACCTGGGCTCGCCCCCTTTCAGCAACCTAAGCTGGAGGGGTATTCTCAATAATCTAGATTTTTATGCGGCAGCGCGCCTTTATATTTTCCTTCCGCTGTATCTTACGGTGTTCTGGGCGGCACGCGCCCGCAATCCAGTCATTGCGGCGGGGTATATATCGGTTATTCCCTGGGCGCTGCTGAATTTGATTGCAGTGAGTGACTGGGCGAACACACTATCGGGTTATTACTGTTTTCCATTTATGTTTGCCGCGTTCTGGCCCCTTATCGGGTTACAATTTGCGCCGTCTCGTGAACCCGGAAAAAAGCACTGGCACCCTGCCGTCGTTTTCAGCATCATATTGCTCTCCAGTCTTACCGATATTCGGCTCCAAGCTAATCCAGGCCATCTCGATTTTCCGATAAGTTTTTTCCGTGCCCCTTCATTGCAGTGGCAACATAAAACCGACACCGCTCTGGCGGATTTTGTAAGCCAAAAGGCCTCATTCGGACAGATTGCCGTTGATAGCGGCGTTGCAGCGCTCGACCCCGCAGATTATGTGCCGTCACAGCTTTTGCAGTCACCTACGATTGCCACCGCCGATACCGTTATCTATTTTCCGGCCAGTTATCAGATCGGGGTCATCGACGCTGTGATCAAACAAAATGATTTGAAGTTTAGCTACCAATTTCCCGGCACGGCGCTGCGGGTGGCAAGCGACCGCCCGGTGACCGGTGTGGCCGGTTTGGTTCCCCTCGCCCACTAAAACGCCCACTATTGCGGCAAGCACGGTTTGCCGCTAAAGCCCTCCCCGGGTCACGCTCCCCCAATGGAGCGCTTTATCTTCTGAAAGGGAGACTGAATATGGTAAACGTCGCCGCACCGGTGAAACCCGCGCGCACACCCCAAAATCCAAATTTTTCCTCTGGCCCCTGCGCCAAGCGCCCCGGCTTTACGCTGGCCGCCCTTGAAGGCGCTATGCTGGGCCGCAGCCATCGTGCCAAGGAGCCGAAAGCCAAGCTGGCTGAGGTTATCACCCTATCACGCGATATTCTCGGCCTGCCGGCTGATTGGCGCCTCGGCATTGTTCCTGCCTCCGATACCGGCGCGGTTGAGATGGTGCTGTGGTCGATGCTGGGGGCGCGGCCCGTGGACGTTCTGGCCCATGAGAGCTTCTCCGAAGCCTGGGCCACTGATGTGATCAAGCAGTTGAAACTTCCCGACGCACGGGTGCTGAGTGCGCCTTACGGCAAGCTGCCGGATGTCACCCAAATTGATTTCAGCCATGACGTGGTGCTGGCCTGGAACGGCACGACCTCGGGCGTGCGCTTTCCAAACGGCGACTTTATCCCCGCCGACCGCGAAGGCCTCGTGATTGCGGATTCCACCTCCGCGGCGTTCGCCATGGAACTGCCGTTTGATAAACTCGATGTCGTCACCTGGTCCTGGCAGAAAGTGCTGGGCGGCGAAGCCGCGCACGGTATGCTGGCGCTCTCGCCGCGGGCCGTTGAACGCCTGTTAACTTACAAGCCCGCCTGGCCGCTGCCAAAAATCTTCCGCATGACCTCCGGCGGCAAGCTGACCGAAGGTTTGTTTGTGGGCGAGACCATCAACACCCCCTCGATGCTGGCCGTGGAGGATGCGCTGGATGGTCTGCGCTGGGCGCAGTCCGTGGGCGGGCTGAAGGGCTTGATTGCTCGTTCTGAAGCCAATTTGGCGGCCATGGCGAAATGGGTCGAAGGCAACCCGCGCGTTGAATTTTTGGCGGCAGACCCCGCCACGCGCTCCTGCACCTCAATCTGCCTTAGCATCACCGCCCCCTGGTTCACCGCCCTGCCCGCCGAGGCGCAGCAAAAGGCAGCCAAGGCGGTGGCCGGTATCCTGGAGAAAAACGGCGCCGGGCTGGATGCCGCCGCCTACCGCGATGCCCCACCGGGCCTGCGGATTTGGGGTGGCGCCACCATTGAGACGTCGGACATCGCGGCCCTGCTGCCCTGGATCGACTACGCCATTGATGTTGTTCAAGCAGATTTCTAAGGATTTTTGAAAATGCCTAAGGTTCTTATCAGCGATAAATTATCCCCCGCCGCCATCGCCATCTTCAAGGAGCGTGGCATCGAGGTGGATGTTAAAACCGGCCTGACCCCTGCCGAACTGCGCGCCATCATCGGCGAGTACGACGGCCTGGCCATTCGCTCCGCCACCAAGGTGACGCGCGAAGTGCTGGACGTGGCGACGAATTTGAAAGTTATTGGCCGCGCCGGCATCGGTGTGGACAATGTCGATGTGAAATCCGCCACCTCACGCGGCATCGTGGTGATGAACACGCCGTTCGGCAACGCCATCACCACCGCCGAGCACGCCATCGCCATGATGTTTGCCCTCGCCCGCCAGTTGCCGGAAGCCACCGCCTCCACCAAGGCTGGCAAGTGGGAGAAGAATCGCTTCATGGGTGTCGAACTCACCGGCAAATATCTTGGCCTGATCGGCTGTGGCAATATCGGCTCGATCGTGGCTGACCGCGCTGTTGGGTTGAAGATGAAAGTGCTGGCGTACGACCCGTACCTCACCGAAGCCCGTGCACTGGCCTTGGGGGTTGAGAAGGTGGAACTGGAGGATTTAATCCCGCGCGCCGATTTCATCACCATCCACACGCCGCTGACGGACGCCACCCGCAACATTCTCTCCCGCGAAACCCTGGCGAAAACCAAAAAGGGTGTGCGGGTCGTCAACTGCGCGCGCGGCGGTTTGCTGGATGAAGCGGCACTTTATGATGGGCTGAAGTCCGGCCACATCGCCGGTGCCGCGCTCGATGTGTTTGAGACCGAACCCGCGACTGACAGCCCGTTATTTACGCTCGAGAACGTCATCTGCACCCCGCACCTGGGTGCCGCGACCTCCGAAGCGCAGGAAAACGTCGCACTGCAAGTTGCTGAACAGATCAGCGATTTTCTGCTTACCGGCTCAGTCACCAATGCACTCAACATGCCATCCGTGAGTGCCGAGGAAGCCCCGCGCCTGCGCCCCTATATGGACCTCTGCCGCCTGCTCGGCGCGTTTGCCGGACAGCTCACGCAAGCCAAGGATGGCGTCATCCGCCGTGTGCTGATCGAGTATGAAGGCGCTGCCGCCGACCTCAACCACCGCCCGCTCTCAGCCGCCGCTTTGGCCGGCCTGCTCGGCCCGGTGATGGAAGGTGTCAACATGGTCTCTGCGCCCGTGTTCGCGCGCGACCACGGCATCGAGGTCTCCGAAGCCACGCATGACCGGCCTAGCGAATATCAAACTTTGGTACGGCTGGTGATCACCACCGATGAAAATACCCGCTCAGTCGCTGGTACTTTAATCGGCAACGGCAAGCCGCGGCTGGTGGAAATCAAAGGCATCAAAGTGGAAGCCGACTTTGCCCCGCACATGCTGTACGTGACCAACCAGGACAAACCCGGCTTCATCGGCAAGTTTGGCATGCTGCTGGCCGACGCTGGTGTGAATATCGCCACCTTCCATCTGGGCCGCGCGTCCGAAGGCTCAGACGCCATCTGCCTCGTCTCAGTTGATGGTGACTTACCAACAGCCGTCTTAGAGAAAGTCAAAGCACTGCCATTGGTGATGCAAGCCACCACGTTGGCGTTCTGAAATACGACAGGCCAGGGGTTACGCCCCTGGCCTCTTTGCCTCAAGCCGCCAAAGCGGCTCTGACGGAATCCAATGCGGCCTGCCATTTGTTACCATCGGGACCGCCGGCTTGCGCCATGGATTTGTTGCCGCCACCGCCCGCACCGCCCACGGCTGCCGCGGCGATGCGCACCAGCGCCACGGCATCGAATTTGTCATCGAGATCAGGCGACACGCCGACGACGATGGCGGCTTTACCTTCCGATGTAGAGATAAGAGTCACAACGCCGCTTTGCATGTTTTTCAAAACATCGGTGGCGACGGTCTTCAAATCCTTTGGCGAAATTTCGCCCACATTCCGGCCCGAGAATTTTACCCCGCCAATGTCTTCAACGGCGCTGGCTGCTGAACCCATGGCGAGTTTTTTCTGCAACTCTGAGATTTGGCGTTCCAGGCGTTTTTTATCGTCCTGCAAAGCGGCAATACGGGCAGGCAGTTCAGCAGGCGGGGCTTTAATGATCGCCGAGGCTTCAGCCAGCAGCTTGGCATCTTGTTCAACCGCCGCAATGGCGGCAGCCCCTGCCAGCGCTTCAATACGGCGAATGCCAGCCGAAACAGCGCCTTCTGAGGTGATGCGGAACAGCCCAATATCACCGGTGCGACCCACATGGGTGCCGCCGCAAAGCTCGATGGAGTAGGCGGATTTTTCGGCGGGATGATCGGAGGCGCCCATCGCCACCACCCGCACTTCCTCGCCGTATTTCTCGCCGAACAACGCCATGGCACCCAGCTTCACAGCTTCATCGGGTGTCATCAGCCGGGTGGTGACTTCGGCGTTTTCGCGGATACGTTCATTAACCTCGCGCTCAATCGCGGCAATTTCGTCCGGCGTAATCGGGCGCGGCTGCGAGACGTCGAACCGCAGCCGGTCCGGCGCGTTCAAGCTGCCTTTCTGTGCCACATGGGTGCCTAAGTGCCGGCGCATCGCCTCATGCAGCAAATGCGTGGCCGAGTGATGCGCCCGTATGGCGCTGCGGCGCTCATGGTCCACCACCGCCAGCACCGGTTCGCCAACGCGGGCGGTACCGGCTTCCACGCGGCCTAGATGCACAAACAAATCGCCGAGCTTCTTCTGGGTATCGGTAATCGCAATTCGCAGATTATCCGGCCCGGTGATCAACCCATGGTCGCCCACCTGGCCACCGGATTCCGCGTAAAACGGCGTTTGGTTCAACAATATCGCCACGTCCTGGCCCAGCATCGCCTCACCGGTCGGCTGGCCATCCACGATCAGCGCGGTGATGGTCGCCTCAGCACTCTCGGTGGCATAGCCCAGGAATTCGGTAACCCCGAGATTTTCCTTCAGCTCAAACCACACCGTCTCGGTCGCCGCCTCGCCGCTACCGGACCAGGCGGCGCGGGCGCGCGCGCGTTGTTCGTCCATGGCAGCGTTAAAACCAGCCACGTCCACCTCGCGGCCCTGCTCGCGCAGTGCGTCCTGGGTGAGATCAAGCGGAAAACCATAAGTGTCATATAGTTTGAACGCCACCGCACCCGGCAACGCGCCGCCTTCACCCAAGCGTTCAGTCTCGTCGTTCAACAGCGAAATGCCGCGCTCCAGCATGGCACGGAAGCGGGTTTCCTCCAGCTTCAGCGTCTCGATGATCAACGCTTCGGCCTGGTTCAGTTCAGGGTAGGCCTGGCCCATCTGGCGGGTTAACGCCGGAACCAGCCGGTACATCAGCGGCTCCTTGGCACCCATTAAATAGGCATGGCGCATCGCCCGGCGCATAATCCGGCGCAGCACATAGCCACGGCCTTCATTGGAGGGCAGTACGCCATCGGCCATCAGGAAGGAGGTTGAGCGCAGATGGTCCGCCACCACCCTGTGGCTGGTTTTGAACGACCCGTCAGGCGACTGGCTGGTTTCCTCTGCCGAGGCGAGGATGAGTGCCCGCAGCGTGTCGGTGTCATAATTATCGTGCTTGCCCTGCAAAATAGCGGCGAAACGCTCCAGCCCCATGCCGGTGTCGATGCTGGGCTTAGGCAGCGGGTTGCGGGTGCCGGCGGGCTCCTCGAGGAACTGCATGAACACCAGGTTCCAAATCTCGATGAACCTATCGCCATCCTCATCCGGGCTACCAGGCGGGCCGCCGGGGATTTTATCGCCATGGTCGTAGAAAATCTCAGAACACGGGCCGCAGGGGCCGGTATCGCCCATCCGCCAGAAATTATCGGCGGTGGCGATGCGAATGATTTTATCATCGCCCAGCCCCGCGATCTTCTTCCACAGGTTCGCGGCGTCCTCGTCCTCATGGTAAACCGTGACCAGCAATTTGTCCTTGGGGAGGCCAAAATCCTTGGTCAGCAGGGTCCAGGCGTGGGTAATGGCCTGTTCCTTGAAGTAATCGCCGAAGGAGAAGTTCCCCAACATTTCAAAGAAGGTATGGTGGCGGGCGGTGTAGCCCACATTGTCGAGGTCGTTATGCTTGCCGCCGGCCCGCACGCATTTCTGCGCGGTGGTGGCCCGCACGTAGGGGCGCTTCTCCTGCCCGGTGAAGACATTTTTGAACTGCACCATGCCGGAGTTGGCAAACAGCAGGGTGGGGTCGTTTTTGGGGACCAACGAGGAGCTTGGCACCACCTCGTGCCCAGCCCTAGCAAAATAGTTCAAAAACGTCGCGCGGATATCGTTACTACTGACCATGCTCCGGGATTAGCCGGAACCAGCAATTTAGCCAAGTACGGGGGCAACCACCCGGATCAGGCCGCTTTTCAAGCGGGTTCGGTACGCCGGGCGTCCTTGCCATTATGCTCAAGGTAATGCGCGGTGGCGTCGTTCTCGTGGCTGAGCGCCTGCATGGCATGGCGGCGTGCTGGTAACCTTTAACAACCTAGTAGTGCCGGGCGGCTTCACGGTGATGACGGGCAGCTTGCTCGTTATGGCTCATAATAGTTTCTGATATGTAATGCCGTGAATAGCATACGCCGCCCTCGGCTTGACCGACAGGGCCGGAAACTACTCAGATCCAAATTTAACCCAAAACCGCCATTTCCGTTTCATATTTGCGATCAAGCCGCCGCAATATTTGCCCTGCGAATTTAAACGTCCACCGCTTCACATGAAGCCTCGCCAATCCAATCTGTTGCTGGTGCGCTTAGAAAAACTTCAATTCAAATCTACAGTTTTACACCAGGCAACACAACCAGCATACCAAACATGCCATCACATCCACGACGATCGATGAGGAATAACAATATGAAATTTACCGAATCCTTAGAAAATTATTTCGTCTCTAAAAATTAATACAGTTTTATAATTTAACTTGTACTGTCAGATAACTGTTTAACTTTAAGACGAAAGGTTAATTTTGTTCATGTAAAACATTAAAAATGCCGTCGGCTCTAAAAGAATATCCCGACATTACCGCAATCGCTTTAATCAACCCAATTTATTGCCGAATGATTTATTTTGTCTCAACCAATTCAATCAAAAAATGGTATCGCCGCGGGCCGTATCAGATTTGGGTAATCACAGGACAATTATATCTTATAATTTGTAGAAAAATCCTCTATTTTTTGTAAATAAACCTCAAGAAAATGTGAGAATAATTATCTCGCAATATTTTTTGCGGTCATTTAACAATTAGGTTCAGTATAACTTTGTTGATCATACTATCATACGTGAATTTACTATTTTATCGTTTATCGCGTGATATTTCTATCCAGTATTTTTTAAACTAACTCAGAGAGGCTGTGCAATGTCCTCATCCTTGATCGATGCCAATACTGGCAGCGCTGGAACGCCTATTCTTGAAACTTCAGGGCTGCTTTCGACAAATAATATCACGGTTACAAATGATGCCAACACGCCTGCGGGGCAACAGCCAACCGCTTATCTTTCTCTCAATCCTGCACTTGGGACCATCAATTTAACATCCTCTAACGGAGCGGTTGTATATGTGTCTGAGGCGCTGGGCGTCTTAGGTACGGTCAATTTATATGCCAGTAACGGCGTCATCGACCTGACAGGTACCGGCATTGACGCTCTGAGCACCACCTCGGCGACGATCGAAAATGGCGGCACGCTGATCGCCTCAAGCGGTACGCTGGTTGGGCTACTCAACAGCGGCGGCGTCAGCTTTGGTGCCGGCGGTGGCACGCTTGACCTGACGTCAGGTGGATCACTTCTCAACTTGAGCGGTGCAAGCGCAATCAGTGGCTACACGGCCGGCGATGTCATCATTGACGGTAATATCAACTTTGCCTCGGTCGCCAGCTACATCGTCACGAATTCTGGCGGGAATCAGACCGTCACGTTTGACAATGGTTCCGGTACCAGCCTGGGGTCGTTACAATTCACCGGTACCCCATTCCCCAGCAGCGGCACCTTCAGTGTCGGGAGCGGGCCCATACAACTGGTGAGCGGCCCCAGCGGCAGCCTTGAACTTAACGTTTGCTTTCTCGCCGGAACTCATATTGCAACGCCCGAAGGTGAACGGCGGGTTGAAACGCTGCGGGCCGGTGATCTGGTGATGACATTGGTCAATGAGACACTGGTCGCCAAACCGATCACCTGGGTTGGCTATCAGCATATCGTCATCGCCGGAGAAGCCTCTGACGAACGCTACCCCGTGCGAATTCGTGCCGGTGCGTTCAATGACAACGCACCGCAGCGCGACCTGTTGGTAACACCAGAACATTGTGTGTTTTACCAAGGGGTATTGATCCCCGTGCGCATGTTGATCAATGGTGGTTCAATCATCGTTGATCGCAGTATTCGCGCTTACACTTATTATCACATCGAGCTTGAGCACCACGGCATTCTGCTCTCGGAAAATCTTACCACTGAGAGTTATCTCGATACCGGCAATCGTCGGCAATTCACCAACACCGCTCACGCCGAAACTCTGGTGACGTTACAACCTGCCAAAACACCGAAGGATTGGACCCTAGACGCGGTGGCCCCGCTGAAGGTGGATCAGGCCACGGTCAAGCCAATCTGGCAATGGCTGCGTGACCGGGCATATGCGCACGGGCAACTTTGCAACAACAGTAGTGTTGAGCTGGTGCTGGATCCCGACCTGCGCTTGATCACCGATAGCGGTTGGGAAGTGCGGCCCTGCCGGGTTGAAGGGCAAACCCATAGCTTCGTGATTCCACCGGGCAGCGGCACGCTCACATTAACCTCGCGCGCATCACGGCCCTCAGACACCGTGGGGCCCTACCTCGATGACCGCCGTAATCTTGGAGTTTTGGTGGGTGACATCACCATTGATAACGGCGCCGAACTTCTGGAGATTACCGCCCACCTGACGCCGGTATCCCTGGCCGGTTGGCATGAAATGGAATCAAATTCGTCGTTCCGGTGGACCAATGGCAACGCGGCATTACCAGTAGACCTCACCTTCCTCAACGGCCACTTCGGAACCTTGCATGTGGAAATTGTCCATGCCGGGCCGTATATTGTCGATAAGGTAAAAGACGGCGCGGCGGCGCACTCACAACTCGCGGGCCCAGCCACCTACGCCGCCTGATGTCTCCGCCTGATGACGAGATGGAAATGTGCTTCGTGGTCAATGCTTCAAGGTACTCGATAAAAACTGCCGAAACCTCTCCGACTTGGGATTTTTGAACATCTCCTCAGGCGCTCCCTCTTCCTCGGTCAGCCCCTTGTGCAAAAACATCACCCGGCTAGCAACCTCGCGGGCAAACCCCATCTCGTGCGTCACCACCAGCATGGTGCGGCCCTCCTTTGCCAGATCACGCATCACCTTCAGCACCTCGCCCACCAACTCCGGGTCAAGCGCCGAGGTCGGCTCGTCGAACAGCAAAACATCCGGCTCCATCGCCAATGCGCGCGCAATTGCCACACGCTGTTGCTGGCCCCCCGAGAGTTGCGCCGGGTAGGCGTGGTGCTTGGCAGACAGGCCAACTTTCTCAAGCATCGCCTCGCCGCGGGCGATGGCAGTTTTGCGGTCCAGCTTCAGCACATGAATCGGCGCCTCGATGACATTCTGCAGCACGGTCATATGGGCCCACAGATTAAACTGCTGAAACACCATCGCCAGGCGCGAGCGCAGCCGCTCGATTTGTTTAGGGTTGGCTGCACCACGGGATTTTTTGCCATCCCGCATCTCAATCAGCTCACCTTTAATGCTTACCCGCCCCTTGTCAGGCATCTCCAGCAAATTGATGCAGCGTAAAAATGTGCTCTTGCCAGAGCCTGACGACCCTAGAATGGCGATCACATCCTTCTCATGCGCGGTCACCGAGACCCCCTTCAAAACCTCAACCGGCCCGAAACTCTTGTGGATATCCTCAACAACCAAGGCAGTGGCGGGCGGCAGAAGGTCTGTCATACAGCAATTCCCCAAAACTTTATCGCTTTGTCATAATCACGCCAACAGAGCGCTGCAATCCAGTTTTGCAAAACTCATGCCGCGCGTCACGCGTTAAATTCAGGGCCGCAACGTCATACGCGCCCGCACAGGCGCAAAATTTCACGGTTTTTTCCAAAAAAAACTATTGCACCCGGGGGGGTATGGCCTCATAAGCCCCCCCCTACTGGCCCAGGGGGTCACGGCGCGGTGCCGTGGCTTACAGGCCGTCTACTAGTTGAGGGGGTTCGAAATGAACGCACTTGCCCGACTGGGGATGGTCTCGGAGTCTCCGAGCGAAAACCAGACGACGACCATGGTCTCCTTGGAGCCAGCTAAAGACTATTTCGTGGAACGCGACGGCGTAAAGTTCGCCGGTATGCACCTGCTCATCGACCTGTGGGGCGCTTCCAACCTGGATAGCCCCGAATTGATCGATCAAACCCTGTGCGCCGGCGCCATCGATGCCGGTGCCACCATTCTGCATAGCCACTTCCACCACTTCACGCCCAATGGTGGCGTGAGCGGCGTGGTGGTGCTGGCAGAATCGCACATCTCCATCCACACGTGGCCGGAACGCAACTTCGCCGCACTCGACGTCTTCATGTGCGGCGTGTGTGACCCCTACAAAGTCCTGCCGTTCCTGAAGGCAGCTTTCGGCGCCACGCATATCCAAGTCTCAGAGCAAAAACGCGGCCTCATCGCGTAGGTTAAGCAAGGCCAGGGAGCGCTGCTCCCTGGACCCTCACCTAAGGCTGAGCCTTAGGAATCCATTTTTTAAGGTTTAAGAAAGGCGCCCGCCTGAGGCGGTGCAACACCGGTATCGGGCGCCTTTCTTAAACCTTAAGGGTTCTAAGGGCTGTGCCCTTAGTTGGGGTTCTAGGGGACAACGTCCCCTAGTCTTACTTAACTGCACGAGGAGCCGCGTTTATGACTGATACTTGGTTGAATGAGACGTTGTATGCTGACTGGGGTCAGCGGTTTAAATTTGTCCGGCAGTTGGCGCGGGTGAAGAGTGAGTTTCAGGACATTGCGATTTTTGAGACGGATTCGCATGGCCGGATGATGACGCTGGACGGGATTGTGCAGATTACTGAGCGCGATGAGTTTGTGTATCAGGAGATGCTGACTCATGTGCCGATGCTGGCGCACGGCAATGCCAGGAATGTTTTAATTATCGGTGCTGGTGACGGCGGGGTTTTAAAACATGTGCTGATGCACAAAGGCGTTGAGAAAGCGGTGATGGCGGAGATTGACGGCGAGGTGATCCGCCTCTCCAAGGAATTTTTGCCGAACATCGGCGCCGGAGCTTGGACCGACCCGCGGGCTGAAGTGATTGTTGGTGACGGCATTGATTATGTCCGCAAAGCGCCGGATGCGTCATTCGATGTGATCATTGTTGACTCCACGGACCCGATCGGTGTGGGCGAAGTTTTATTCACTGACGCGTTTTACAAAAACGCCGCGCGGATTCTGACCGACAAAGGCGTGATTGTGAATCAGTGCGGCGTGCCGTTTATGCAGGCTGATGAGCTACGTGAAACATCTGAGCGTCGGGCGCAGTTTTTCTCGCACGTGACGGCTTATGTGGCTGCTGTGCCGACCTATGTGGGCGGCTACATGACACTCGGCTGGGCCGGCAAGGACCCCGCGCTGACCGCGCTGGCACCCGATGTGCTGAAGGCGCGGGCCGAAGCGGCGGGTATTACCGGTAAGTCGGCGTATTGGACACCGGAAATCCACGCCGCCGCGTTCCATTTACCGCCCTACATCGCGCAGCATTTGCCCAAATAAACTAACATAGTGGGGCCATGGCGATGGATTTGCCCTGGCCCGCGATGGTGGCGATTTTGCCGCCGTCGGCGCTTGATAGCATCACCATATCACCAGGTGCGAGCAGGTCGGCGGCGTCGGCAAAATAACCTTCGCGGGTGGCCTGGGTGAGCGGGTCGGCCCCGGATTTATAGTGCCAGAGGGTAAAGCCGTTAGCGTAAGCAAGGACCGACAAGTTGCGCAGCGTGAAAGCCATGATGGCTGTTCCTTTCCAAGAATTCGATAAAAGAGGGGGACCGGCCAGTTAAGGCAGGTCCCTTAAAGTTTAGGTCGGGTTGGGGTCTTCATCCGGCTGACGCACGCGCTGGGAGCGTTACGCTGTGGGGTGCCGGACGGCGGGCGTGATCCGCCCGTGATTGCGGTTTTGTTACCAGAGGTTGTATCGACGGTCAAATGAGTTGCGGTTAAATGGAACATAACAAGAACTTATTAAGAAAATCTCGCCATCTTGGCAAGCAAAAACGGACAAAATTCCTATTTTTCTTTACGCGCTGCCCTAAATCAGGCAAACAACTGATTTTACGGCAAAAGTGAAGCGCATCCGATGCGGCATGACGATATCTGGCGGGCCATTGATACCTTAGCGGCAGAGCATGGGCTCTCGCCGTCTGGTCTGGCACGTAAGGCCGGGCTGGACCCGACCAGTTTCAATATCTCCAAGCGCCGCGCTTCTGATGGCAAGGCCCGCTGGCCTTCCACTGAGAGCATCGCCAAAGTTCTGGCAGCCACCGGCACCGGCCTGACCAACTTCACCGCCTTAGTTACCGGCGCCCGGGCTTTGCCGGAAACCCGCAGCCGGGGGCGTAGTAAAATCCCACTGATCGGTCTGGCACAGGCAGGCAGCTCCGGATTTTTTGATGACGGTGGCTATCCGGCTGGTGCCGGCTGGGATGAGGTGGAGTTGCCGACCACGGCAGATTTGAATGCCTATGCGCTGGCGGTGGCCGGAACGTCAATGGAACCGGTATACCGCGATGGCGACTCCATCATCGTCTCCCCCGCCGCCCCGGTGCGGGTGGGAGACCGAGTGGTAGCGCGCGGGGTGGATGGCGCTGTGATGGCCAAGCTGCTTACCCGCCGGACCAGCAATAAAATTGAACTCACCAGCCTGAACCCGGCATTTCCCGTTCTCAGCTTCACGTTGAGCGAGATTTTGTGGATGCACAGGATCATCTGGGCCAGCCAGTAAGGGCCCCTAACGAAGCCAGCTCAGCCGTACGCGCTGCAAACCGCTCGACGGCGGTAAAATATTAACGTGCGGTTGACACCTTGAGATGACGCCTGAGGATTATATTTCAATGAGTTATCGATCGGTCATGGCTACCGAAGCGTTCATCAGCCCTCAGAGTGCTGCATGAATATTTTACATATGCAGTGAGTGTGTTCAGCAAATTGCCCAGGTCGTAATTTATACAATCAAAAATATAAATCTATATATTTACGATTATATATGCAAATTATCGAATTTTTTGACAAATTTTATTGAGATTTTATTTTTATTCTGAAAATTGCAAAAAAATACACGAAAAAATCAGAAATCGGTTGCTGTTAACGCGGTTTTTACTTGCTAAAAAAATTACAAGAACTTAACAGAAAGTTTGGGAATTTATTCATTATTGAGACAAGGCTTAAGCGATGTCGGGCACAAAATGGACTGGAAACGGGGGTACCTCAAGCTGGTTCTCAACAGCTAACTGGTCAGGCGGGGTCGTTCCTGTTGTCTCAAATACGGGCACAATATCAGTCACCATCCCTGGCTCCGCCGGCACACAACCGCTGCTGTCCGAGCTCAATGCCACCAACAACATAATCACCGTCACTCAAAACGGTGTGGCTTACACAGATGTACAGGTTGATGGTCAGTTTATCACCCTCACCAGCGGTGCTGCATTAACAGTGCAGGGGGTCGCATTTGGTCATCTCGCGGGCCACGCCACGCTCGGCAACATCGCAAACCTGACCGCAGCCTCCTCCCCCACCACAAATTACGATGCGAATATGGTGCTGTCGGCTACAGGCGCCGACACACTCGTAACGCAATATGTCAACCATAATTTCGGGTTGATCGAAGCCACCGGTAATGGCAATTCTCTCAACATCACGATCCAGACCGGTGGCGCGCAAACCGTTAACGGGCTTTACAACTATGGCGAGATTCTGGCCGGGCCAGGCGCTTCGGTAAACGTGTCGGTTGCAACTCCCGGCAGAGGCTCAACGAACACTTTTGGTAATGCCGGTTATATCGTTGTTGATGGGGGGAGATTTACCAGCAGCTCAACCATTTCAGATGGTGCCA
This sequence comes from Acidocella sp., assembly GCA_027308685.1. Taxonomy (GTDB): domain Bacteria; phylum Pseudomonadota; class Alphaproteobacteria; order Acetobacterales; family Acetobacteraceae; genus Acidocella. The sequence continues at coordinate 25,978 of DAIDEE010000012.1, read as the reverse complement.
ATGTCGCCAATCCGGCCGGTACGCCGGATGGCTATATTGAAATCGGCGGCGGCGGCACGGCGGCTTTACTCGGCGCGGTTAACGCCTCGCAGCAGGTCATTTTTACAGACACGCTGCATAATTTTCTGACCATCGCCAATCATAACAGCTTTGCCGGGTCTGTTGCCGGGTTTGGTGCTGGCGATACCATCCAGATCGCTGGAATTACTGGCGCCACCAAGCTGGGATATTCGGGCAGCCTGCTGACGGTTGGTGAACTCAACAGCGGCGGAACGGTGACCACCACCGTCACCATCGATGTAGGCACCGGTTATTTATTAAGCTCCTTCGGCTCTGTTTTGAGCACGGGAGGCCTTGATATTCAGGTGCCCGCGATCAACGCGGCCGATGCTCTGACGTTCACCGGTACCGCTGGAATCATCAGCAGCTTTGAAGACCGTACCAAGTGGGCCTATAATAACCCTGCCGGAACGCTCATCCCCGCCGGTGAGACCGTTATTATTGCCGCTGGCACCGCCTCAATTTCCAGCAGCATCACCGAGACCAACAGCGGTACCATCATCGTCTCCAATTCGGCGCTGATCGACTCCACCTCGCTGGTCGGCAACGGTTTTATCACCATCGAAAATGGCGGTCGTGTCACGCTGGCGAACGCCACCGGCACAGATGCAGGCCAGGTTGTGGTGTTTGGTGCTGGCGGCACCTCGCTGGCACTTAATACGTTTGATCTTACCGGCTCAACACTGGGCTTTGGCGGCACTATCACCGGTTTTGGTTTGAACGATGATATTGTGCTGGGCAGCGCCGTACTTCCGACAGTGGCGCTCGGCTCACAGGTTTCGCTTTCATATACCGGTAATCTGCTCACCGTTGCCGAGCTTAATGCGGCCGGCAATGTTACCGCTTCCACCAAACTGAATGTCGGCACCGGCTATTCAGCTGGCTCCTTCGTGGCATTGCTGGGCATCAACGGGGTCAATATCGAAACCCCAGCGACCGTGATTGAAGCGCCACTCACCTTCACTGGTAGCGCCGGGGCTGTCAGCAGCTTTGAAGACCCTACAAAATATGCCGGGCATCTCGCCCCCGGATCATCCATCGTCGCCGGTGAGACTGTCATTATTTCGGTCGGTACCGCCTCCATCACCAGCACCAGCCCCGTGATCAATAGCGGCACCATCAACATCGCGGGCACCAACAGCGTGTTGATCGATAGTGCGGCATTGACCGGCACCGGGACGTTGAACATCAGCGGCGGTGGCGAAGTTACGCTTGCCAACACCATCGGCGTTGACACCAACCTGATCTATTTTGGCACGGGCGGCACCAGCGCACACCCGAACCTGCTGGATTTAACCGGCACCGGCACTGCCAGTTTTGGCGGCACCATCGCCAACTTCGGCACGTTCGATACAATTGTGCTCTCCCCCAATTTGCTGCCCGGCACTGAAACCTCGTTCAGCACGCTGGTCAGCGGCGGGATTGAGACACTCACCGTTACTTCGTCGGTCAGCGGCACCATCCACACTGATAAACTAACCTTCGCCTCGGCACCGCCGGGCACGTTCAGCGTGTCCAACAGCCCGGCTGGCATTGTTATCGCCGATGTGCCCTGCTTTGCCGCCGGTACCCGCATTCTCACCGGCGACGGCTATCGGGCCGTGGAGAGCCTGGGCGTAGGCGACAGCGTGCTGACAACGCGCGATGGCAGCACTCAAAAAATCATTTGGGTGGGCCAGCGGACGGTTGATCTCAGCCGGCACGCCAACCCTGAAAAAGCCCAGCCAGTGCGGATTATCGCAGGCGCGTTTGCTGAAGGTTTACCTGAGCGCGATTTACGCCTCTCGCCGGATCATGCGCTGTTCATCGACGGCCATTTGATCGAAGCCAAAACCTTGGTGAACGGGGTAACGATTATCCAGGAAAAACCCCCCCGCTTCGTGACCTATCATCACATCGAATTAGCTCAGCATGACGTGGTTTTAGCGGAAGGGCTTGAAGTTGAGACGTATCTGGACTCGGCCAACCGCGGCAATTTTGCATCCGATGCGGCACCGGTTTCCTTGCACCCTGATTTCGCCGCGCAATCACGCGCCCTAGCCTGCGCCCCGATGCTTGCCGACGGTGAATTGGTGTGCGCTACCCGTCAGAAATTGCTGGACCGTGCCCAAGCGCTTGGCTTTGCCACCACTGCCGACATCGACGTGGCCGTGAAGCTGGGCGACACGCTGATCAATCCCGAGGTCATGGACGGTGAATTGCTGTTTGTGCTGCCGACAAATGCTGTCAGCGTCGATCTCATCAGCGCTACCGGCGTACCGGCGGAAATTTCAGCCTCACCCGATGACCGGCGGGCATTGGGCCTAGCTGTGACCGCCATCACACTGGTCGCCAATGGTACACGCCATGTCATTGCGCTGGATGATGACCGCCACGAGGGCTTTTACGCCATGGAGAGCGGGCATCGCTGGACCAACGGCACTACCCGCATCGCCCTGCCCGCCTATCATGGCCGGGCGGTGCTGGAGGTTGCCATTAACGGACAGGCGGTGCGGTGGGCGCAAGCGGCTTAACCGGGGTCAGACCTCGGCAATGACCTGATTGCGCAGCACGCCGACATTTTCGATCTCGACCTCCACCACGTCACCGGGTTTCATCCAGAGTGGCGGGGTGCGGCGCGCACCTACCCCGCCCGGGGTGCCGGTTACGATAACATCGCCCGGCTCAAGCTGGGTGAACATTGAAATATATTCGATCTGGGCGGGAATATCGAAGATCATCTGATCCAGTTGCGCCTGCTGCACGACCTGCCCGTTCAGCCTGGTTTGCAGGCGCTGTGGGCCAATGACCCCCATCTCGTCGGGCGTGACCATCCAGGGGCCAAACGCGCCTGTGCCGTCAAAATTCTTGCCGGGGGTGAATTGCGACGTGTGGCGCTGAAAGTCCCGCACGGTGACATCATTATAGCAGGCAAACCCGGCGATATGCGCCATCGCGTCGGACTTTTTAATATAACGCCCGGCACGGCCGATAATCACCGCCAACTCACCTTCAAAATCCAGCTCGATTGATGATTTGGGCTGGGTAATATTCTGCCGGTGTCCGGTCTGGCTGGAGGCATAGCGCGCGAACAGAGTGGGGTACGCAACCGCAGCCCGGCCAGTTTCCTGCCGGTGCTCTTCGTAATTCACACCTACGCATATAATTTTGCCTGGTAGCGGGACCACGGGCAGCCAACGAATCTCGGTAAGGGGTACCCGCGGCGCCTCGCGCAGAGCGCCCGGCAGCACCGCATAATGCTCGGTTGCAAGCAATGATTTGAGGGTGGGCAACGTGCTGGACAAGACTGCACCTGCGTCAAAAACGGCATCACCGTTCACTGTCCCCCAACTGGCACGGCCGGCGTGATAAAAGCTGGCTAATCGCATGGTGGTACTCCTTGGGGTTATGGTTGGCCCTCATAATTACGGGCTGCGATGCGTATCCAGGAAGCCGCGCAGCGTTGCAAAATATGGCCCCGGTTCCTCCCAAAATGGCAAGTGTGAGCTGTTGGGAAAGACCTTGATCCGGCTATCTGGCAACGCCTGATGGATCAGCCTTGAGCAAGCGGGGGTGAGTTCGTCATGCAACCCGCACATAACTAACGCCGGTTGAGTTATTTTGCACAAGTCATCCACCCGGTTCCAGTCCTTGATCGTGCCGGTGTAACAAAACTCATTGGGACCCTGGATAGCCATGTAGGGGTCCATATTCCAGTCGTTCAATGAGCGTTGCACTGCATCCGGCCATACTTGCAGCCGGCAAACATGACGATAATTCAGCACATCCACCGCGCCCTTATATTCCGGGTGGTCGATGGTGCCCTCGGCTTCATGCCGCTGCATCATGGCAACAGTCTCCGCCCCGAGAGCGCCGCGCAGGCGTTCCAGCTCGGTGACCAGATGCGGGATGTTGGCGGCGCCATCAGCCAAAATCAAGGATTTGAAAGCGTTTGGGTAGGTCAGCGCATATTCAATCCCCAGCCAGGTGCCCCAGGATTGCCCGAGCAGGTGCACCACCCCCAAGCCAAGGGCGTTGCGGACAATTTCCACCTCTTCAACGTAACGATCCAGGGTCCATAAAGCCGGATCCTTCGGCCGGTCGGATTTGCCGCAACCCAATTGGTCGAACGCCACCACCCGGTACCCGTGGTCCGCCAGCATTGAGTGCGAATCCCTTACATAGTCGCAGGGCAAGCCAGGACCGCCGTTGAGGCAAAATACCACCTCCGGCCCGCTGCCATAGCTATAAGCCACCACCTCATGGCCATGAACCGCAATGCGCCTCGTCTCGTCAGGCTGGCGTTCCGTCATTTCAGGCCCCTATCGTGAGTTGTTATATTATCCACCGGCCGGGAAACCACGCAGTACAGTACACGTATAAGTTGTGGCCGTGTAAAAAGTCCTTGAATTTGCTGATTTTTTCATACCTGTTGTGTTTCCTTGTTGCAAATTCATAACCTAAATACAAAACGTACCCGAAATCATGCTGTTTTATGTTGAAAGGTAAGGTGCGATCACGTAATATTGTATTCACATTAGCAACAGTTACAACCGTTGTTACGTTGACTGCCTTCAATGAACTGGGAGAATACCATGTCTTATGAAGCCACCGATAATGCCACAAACAAGGCCGGGCTGGCATATTTTCAAAAATTCTTATTGTGTGGCGTTTCGCTGATCGCAGCAAATGTGCTGGTGGGGCCCAGAGCGGCACAGGCGCAGGTTGTGACCGTGGTGGCCGGCACCTACCCCAACCCGGAAATTATCGCGCCTGGCCTTGGCCTAGTTATTGACAACGGAGCGCTGCTGACCGGGGCTCCGGCCATTTATAATTTGACCGGTAACTCAACCCCCTTGGTCTCGATCATCGCGGGCGGCGATGTGAACAGCGATTACACCGTAGTCCAGTCCGCTGGTATTTTGAACGATGGCACCATTGTCGCTTTGATCGACAATGGCACTATCATCGGTAATTCCGGCGGCGTTTACAATAACGGCACTATTTTTGGCCTCACCAATACCGGCACCATCTTTGGCTCCAGCATCGCTGGGGTGTATAACGCCAATTTCATCGGCTCGCTGGCCAATAATGGCGGAACCATTCTGGGCGCACAAACCGGGGTGTATAACCAGGGAACGATCGCATCGCTCTCCAACAGCGGCACCATCGTCGGGATTGAATTTACTGGTATTTATAATGATGGCGGCACCATTGGAAATCTGACCAATAGTGGGTCCATTTATGGCTATTATGAAGGTATTACGAATAATGGTCTGATCGGGACCATTAATAACCTTTCTGGCGGTACGATCTATGGCGGTTCCAGCGGCATTAATAACGATACATCGCTCAAGCTACTCAGCAACAGCGGCACTATCGGTTCAGCCCGCAACGGTGTTTATGACACTGGCAGCATCGGTACGTTAATCAATACCAGTAGCGGCCTAATATATGGTGGTTCGATCGGCGTTGGTGTCAGTACCAGCCATGGAATTGCAGGAACAATCAGCGTATTGTCAAATTCCGGAGGTATTTACGGCGGCAAGTACGGTGTCGCGAATGGCAGCACTTCCTCGGGTAATTCACCTGGTTATATCGGCAGTCTTAGCAACTCCGGCACCATCGCCGGTGGTTATACCGGTGTTTACAACACCTATTCGTCATCAATTGCCGCCATCAGCAATAGTGGCACCATTATTGGCTTTAGTGATAACGGCATCCAGAATGACGGTACCATCGGCACCATCACCAACCTCGGTGGCGGCACTATCATTGGTACTGTGTCTGGCATCAATAATAATTTTGCCAGCATCGGCACCCTCAGCAACCAGGCTGGAGGCACTATTTTTGGCGCGCAAAATGGCGTTTATAATTTTTACGGCAGCATCAGCCAGCTCACCAATGCCGGTCTGATTGCGGACTCTACCGTGCTGGACAGCGCGTTGCGCAACTACGGCGGCAATATTGGCACGCTGACCAACCTTGGCACGGGCACCATCTCGGGTGTCAGCTTCGGTGTGCATAATGAATTTGGCGGCGTCATCGGCACCCTCACTAATAGCGGCACCATCACGGCACAATATTTCGCTGGGGTTTACAACCAGAATGCCCTGATCGACACGCTGACCAATAATGCGGGCGGCACCATTACGGGTGGCACCATCGGCATCGCCAATGGTTCGTTCAGCTCGTCTTCCACTTGGTATGGCAGCATTGGTACGCTGACCAACAGCGGCTTGGTGAACGGCGGGAATACCGGTGTATTCAACCTTGGTTCTATCAACGCCGTCAGCAATAGCGGCACTATTTCGGGTGGCTTTGATGGCATCACTAATCGTGGGTCGATCGGGGCGATTTCCAATAGCGGTTTGATTAATAACTTTTTCACTTATTACAATGGCATTTACAACGATGGTGGCACCATCGGCGTATTAGCTAACCTAACGACTGGCAGCATCATTGGTGGCAGCTACGGTGTTTACAATTATAGTGGGAGCATCGGCACGCTGAGCAATAGCGGGACGATTATTGGCACCAATTACGCCGGTATTTATAATGACTACGGCACCATCGGCACGCTGACCAATTCGAGTACCATTTTGGGTGGCGAATATGGTGTCGGCAGTGAATATAGCAGCGCTGTCATCGGTACATTGACCAACAATGCCGGCGCCGTCATTCATGGCGGTTACACCGGTGCGTATAACTATGGCTCGATCACCAGCTTCACCAACAGCGGCACGATCTCTGGCAGCAGATTTGATGGTATCTACAACGCAGGCACCATCAACACGCTGACCAATAACCTTGGCGGTACCATTATCGGCGGTGAATATGGTGTCGTGAATAGTACGCGCTGCTGTGGTTATATTGGCTCGATTGCCAGCCTCGCCAACAACGGTGTGATTACCGGCACCAGCTATACTGGCCTCTATAACAACCTCGGCGCGACCATTGGTCAGATAACCAATAATGGTACGATTAGTGGTTATGATGCCGGTTTGGGTAACTGGTACGGCGCCAGCATCGGCACGCTGACCAATAATGCAGGCGGCACCATCATCGGCCATTACGATGGTATCAAAAATTTCTACGGTGCCACCATTGGCACGCTCGCTAATAGCGGCAGCATTATTGGTGTGCAGAGATATGGCATTTACAATGATTCTAGCACCATTGGTGTGCTGACGAATAACGCTGGTGGTGTTATTAGTAGCGGCAATTCAGGGATCTATAACTACTACGGCTCGATTGGTATTTTGACCAATAGCGGGACGATTTCTAGCCTCAATGATGGCATATATAACGACAACGGGACCATTTTTAGCCTCACCAACAATGCAGGCGGCAAAATCATCGGTGGCTCCGACGGCATTTACAACTACGGCAACATGCCGCAGTTGACCAATAATGGCGTCATCAGCGGTAGTTCCTACGGTGTTTATGCCTCGTCTTCCGGAAATAGCAATTACACTATCGGCACGCTGACCAACTCTGGCACCATCTCGGGTCACACCGGCGTTTACATCGCTGACCAAGGCACCACCATCATCAACATGGGCACCATCGCCAGCACCAATGGCGGTAATGCGATTGACCTTGAGAACAACTACAACAGCCTGATCCTGGATACCGGCTCGGTGCTGGTGGGTACTATTTACGGCGGAAACTATAACAACAGCATCACGCTCGAGGGTATGGACAGCATGTCCAACACCATCGCCAACTTTGGCGCGGGTAGTACGCTGACTGTGGCCAGCGGCGCGAACTGGGCAGCTTCGGGTAGCTGGCAAATCCCTAATGTGTATAACTACGGCACCTTCGAGCCAGGCTTCATCACTGGCGGTGGTGCTACCAGCGCCCCGCTGACGTTGAACGGCAACTTCACCATGGAGCCTAACAGCACCTATGTTGTGCTCGTCACCCCGGCCATCAGTTCGCAATTTAACATTACCGGCACGGCTAATCTCACCGGCACCGTGAAGTACGTGTTCGCACCTGGTATTTACGGCGTGAAAACCTATACCTACCTGACCTCGACCAACAGCATCCCCACCACCTTCAACAACGTGGTGTATGCTACTGTGCCGAATGTGAACGACCTCACCACGCTTTATAATGTCGACCCCTCGGTGGTGTTGAGCATCCTCTCGCCGTTCTCAGTGAGCCTGCCGGATCAATCGATCTTCTCTGAACAGCAGCAGTCGCTGGCGCAGAACACCCAGAACGCCACCGGCACCATTTTGGATAAAGCCACCGAAGGCGGCTCAAACGCCGACCCGGCCTGCAACGTGCAGGCGCCGGCGCAAAGTCAAATGGCCGGCAGCACCATGGGCGGCATGACCTCTAACGGCAGCCAGATCGCCAACACCCTGGCCAGCGTGTTCTGTGGCCGCGGCGGCTGGATCGAAGCCACCGGCTCGCTCGACCATGTCGATGCCTCGAACGGCGCACCGGCTTACAACAACAACAGCGCCGGCTTCCTGGCGGGGGTTGATACCCCGGTGGGCACCGCCGGAACGCGGTTGGGCTTTGCGGTCGGGTTCGACCAGACCAGCCTGTCCGACAAAGCCGGTGGCACAGGCAACCTGAGCACTACCCGCATCGCGCTATATGCCTCGCAACCGCTGGGCAGCTTCACGCTGGCGGGCGTGGTGGGTTATGGTTTCGCCTCCAACAAGACCACGCGGTCTGACGGGCTGGGCGACAGCTTCAGTGAGAGCAACAATGTCGGCATCTTCAACGCCGGCTTGCAGGGCAGCACCCATGTTGAGTTAGGCGCGGTTGATATCGCCCCGGCGGCTGGCATCAAGGTCGCCAGCGTGAATGGCACCAACTTCAGCGAGAATACCAGCGGCTTGCTGGGCCCGCTGGCTGTTAAGGGCCGCCTGGCATCTTACACCAGCGTGCTGCCGTACATTTCGGCACGGGCGAGCGAGACCTTCGTCACCGCCTCGAATGTGGTGATCTCCCCCGACCTGCTGCTGGGCTTCGAATACGAAGCCGCCGACCGCGGCCGGCCCACCACCATCACCTTCTCCAGCGGTGTACCGACCAACTACGCCACCGCCTACAACAAGCTGGATGCAGGCGATGCGCTGATCTCGGCGGGCATCTCCGCCAGCCGCAACTACTGGTCACTCTACGCCACCTACACCGCCCATATCTCGGGCAACTGGAGCGACCAGACCGGCGAAGCGGGCCTGCGCATTAAGTTCTAAACGCAAGCCAAACCAAAAAACCCCAGGGGGCCTTGCTCCCTGGGGTTTTTGTTTGGGACAGCGCCAATTACATAATTTTGGTGATGTTTATGAAATAGAGACAATAATCTTAAAAAATAAGAATATTGTTGAATCTAGTTGCTAAAACTTGCTTAGAACGGATAATAAGGATGTAGAAATATTGTTTCACGACCCGAATGGCTTCCTGCCGGATGGGGTTTTGGTCCTGCAAAGGGGTTTGAGCCATGGGTACAGCGACTTGGAACGCAGGTAATGGCGATTGGTCGGTCAATGCAGACTGGACACCCAATGGCGCTCCCGGCGGCGCAGGCGGATATGTCGATGCGCTTATCAGCAACGGCGCCACGGTCTCAGTGGCCACGGGGGAGACATTCAACAGCATATCTGCCGTTACGGTTAGCGCTTCGAACCTCAACATCTATGGAAAATTAACCGGCATAAGTTCAGGCAATGTCATCGTTCAGAATGGCGGAATCATAAATGTTGAACTAGGCGGCACTCTGGGGGCAGACCAAGGTATTACGGTCGACGCAGCCAGCACTCTGAATGTTTACGGAAATCTTTCGACAAACGCTGGCATCACGGTTAACGGCACACTCCTCATCGCATCCACGGCGACAGTGCAGGATGGCAGTGGTTTGGCTCTGGGCCCCAACGCAACAGCAAATGTTTACGGTAATCTCATCCTTGGCAGTACCGGCTTGACCGGCAGCGGGACAATAACCGTTAACGGCGGCTCTTTGGGGTCAACAGCCAGCCCCCTTAATGCGGCTGGCACAAACAATATCATTATCGCCAACGGTGGTAGCGTTTATAGTAACAATCAAAATCCGCCAGGGACTATCACTTTCGGCAGTGGCAACGGCAATAAGCTCGTTCTGACAAATTACATCAGCACGATGACAACGCCGATTTATGGGTTTGCGCCGGGTGATACCATTCAGTTCGACAATGGTGCCAATGCCGGCACCGGTGGCACCACGCTGACATCAAATGGCAACGGCACCTATACAGTCAATGTCACTGGCTCCAACGTCGTTCTGTCCAACGTTACACTCGCCCCGGGTGTAACCCCGTTGCAGGTATCGGCCCAGGCAGGCACAGGCGGCTATGATATTGGTGGCTGCTTCCTGACCGGCAGTTTGATTGGCACGCCATCCGGCGAAGTGGCCGTAGAAAATTTGCAGGTGGGCGACGTGGTCACCGCCCTCGAAGCTGGCCAGACAGTTGCCAAAACTGTCAAATGGGTCGGCTATCGTCATGTCAAAGCCGGTGAATTGAGCGGCGATGACGCGCACCCGGTGCGGATCAAGGCGGGCGCCTTCGCTGAAAACACGCCGGCCCGCGACTTGCTGATCACCAACGAGCACTGTATCGTGGTGGCAGGGCAGCTCACGCCGGTACGGCTGCTGGTAAATGGCCGCAGCATCATTGTTGATACCAGTATCAGCACCTTCACCTATTACCATGTGGAACTTGAAGAACATGGCATTCTGCTGGCCGAAGGTCTGGCGGTGGAGAGCTATTTGGACAGCGGCAACCGCAGCAATTTTGTCAATGCAGAGGTGGCTGCCTTGCATCCGCAACTGGGCATTACGGTAACGCCAACGAACCAGGCGCAGCCGGTGCTGCCGCTATTGGTGGAACCTGCCGGTTTGCAGCCGGTGTGGGAGGCGCTGAATCAACGCGCTGTTACAATGGGGCTGGTCAAGGTTTCAGCCGAGCCGGTGCTGACCCATGATGCTGATATTCATATCATCACCGCCGCCGGAGCCATGCTTAACCCAACGCACCAACAAGATGACAAAGTGGTTTTCACCCTACCCGCCGGTGCAACCGGCTTGTTACTGGCCTCTCGCACGTCGCGGCCTTGCGATGTCACAGCGCCCTACATCGATGATAGGCGTGAGCTTGGGCTTTCAGTCGGCGAGATCGCAGTGCATGTCGGCAGTTCTTCAACACGCATCACAGCGCATCTGAGCACGCCTGAGTTGGCCGGCTGGCATGCCGTGGAAGGCCCAGGGTATCGTTGGACCAATGGGCTGGCGGCGCTGCCGATTGATGAGCTGGTTAACGGCAAAATTGCCTCCCTGGAAATCCAAATTCTACGGGCAGGGCCTTATCTGGCGGCTACAGCAAGACCGGACGCCATTGCTGCGTAAATTCGGGAATATACAGACGTTCGCTGGCAACTTCCCGTTAGCGCTGCACCGTAAGGTTTAGCGCCGCCTGTTTCAAAGCCGGCCGATCGATTTTGCCGTTACCGGTACGTGGCAAGGCTTCCATGTAACGGACCGCAACCGGCCGCTTCATCGGCGGCAAATTTTCCATGCAATGTGCCACCACCGCCTCATGGTCGAGGCCGTCGCGCACCACCAGAAAACCAACCAATTCCACCAAGCCTTTGCCATCCGGCCGCCCGACGATAATGGCCTCGTTGATATCAGGGTGGCGAGCGATGACATCCTCAATTTCCTGCGGATAAATTGTCAATGCGCCAGCTACAAACGCATCGTCGCTGCGGCCGCGCAGGTAGAAATATCCTGCCTCATCCTTCAACAGCACGTCGCCCGGATAGTACCAGCCGTCGATGAATGTTTCAGCGCCACGCTGGTTGTCCTCTTCGTTGAAAAAACCCAGCGACGTATTGGGGCCACGAACCCGCAACCGACCCTCAACACCGGCCACAACCGGCATATCATCCGGCCCGACCAGTTCAATGACATTGCCCGGCGCCACCACCGGTCGGCCGCAACTGTTCTTGTGACTGGCGATATCCTGCGGGCCCAAATGCGCGAAGGCGCCAAACCCGCCGCTGCCATAAATTTCATGCGCGTGAGGGGTCACGCGGCTTACCAACGCCCACTTCTCCTGGCCGGTCAACGGCAGGCCGGCACACACCAAAGCGCGCATTTTGGGAAACAGCACGCCTTCAACCGGGGCACAATCCAGAAAGCCCCTGACAATGCCCGGGACAACCGGACAAACGGTGGCTTCATAAGACTGGATCGCCCGTACCAGTTCAATGCTGGTCTCATATTTTGGAAGCAGAACAACCGTGCCGCCGAGTAAAATTTGAATCACCAGAGTCTGCGCGAACATCGACAGCGCCGGTGAAGCCAACAGGATCAGTGTGCATGGGTCTGCTTCGGTCCATCCTTGGTCCACCTGGGCCCGCCAGGTTTCGGCCCGTAACATTCGCTGTTGCTGGGTGGTGACCAAGCCTTTCGGCGTGCCGGTACTGCCGGAGCTGACAACAATCATCTGCAATGCCGCGGCTGCAGCATCGGCCCGTGCATCGCCGGTCAGTTCGGCGATGTCATCCATCCAACCAGGGCCAATGCGAATTGCCAGCGGTGCCGAAGATGACGGCGCGTCAGGGTCGAGAAAGGTTGCGAGGATTTTGAACCGGGTAACCCGCGCACTGAGATCCGGGACACTGATATCGGTTGGCAATTCCACTAGCACCGCGCCGATCCGCATGACTGCCAGCGAGAGAATGATGTGAGCCGCATGATTGCCCATCACCAGTCCTACCGGAAAGCCCTGACGGATGCCAAGATTTTTTAAATAAACCGCGGCTTGGGCAACGCGTTGTGCGAGTTGCTGATAGGTAAATTGCAACGTGCCATCGATCAAGGCCACCCGATCCGGATACATACTTGCATAATGAAAAACTGGATCGCTGATATTCTGCCAGGAGATTTTCATAGAATGCCTCATGCCTGTGTGTAACCAAAAACGATTCAATACTGTTTCAACGCGTGTAATGCAAACGAATTGGTAAAGCGGAGGTAAGGAGTTACCGAAGATATCAGGCGAATTCGATTTCACAAGCGACCTTGCAAGCCTTCAATTTTACACGAGACGGGTGGCACTCTGTTTAAGAGCGGGGCGGTCGATTTTACCATTGCCAGTGCGTGGAATGGCATCAAGATAAAATACCATGTGCAGGCGTTTTAAAGGTGGTAAATTAGCCATACAATGCGTCACCACCGCCTCGTGGTTCAAGCCATTGCGCACCACCAAAAACCCCACGAGGTCAGACCCGCCGGATTTATTAGGCCGCCCAACCACGACGGCCTCCTCGATGTCGGGATGGCGGGTGATGACATCCTCAATCTCGGGCGGAAAGATCGTGAGGTCACCAGCCAGAAATGCGTCATCGGAGCGGCCGCGCATAGATAAAAACCCAGCCTCGCCGGGTCGCTACGGCAGGCCGATTACCAGCCACCTACACCACCACCGGGGACACGACCAACGCCTTTTGCAAACAAGACCAATTCAACGCTCGTTCATCGCCCCACCGACGGCTTTGGAGCAAACATGGTGGAGACTTTGATCGATACCTGAAACGTTGGCGGAATTAAAAATTGCATTTCAGGGTTTTCACTGCCATGGCATCGCTGCTGGTTGTGATGGGCGGCGACCTGGCACCAAAGCCTGGCCGCGCTGATACTGACGGCAGCGCAAGCAAAACACTGACCGCTTGCAGCCAGATGAACCGCCTCCCATGGAGTTTCTCGGCGATCATCAGCAGCCCCAGGGTGCCGATATCGACCTTCGCAACGTCATCACGTCGCGCACCGGGATGCAGATAAAATTCGTCAGTACATCGTTTGGCGGTTTGATACCGGCCCTGCTGACTGGCCAATACGATATCATTCTCGCGCAACTGTTTATCAAGCCACCGCGCCTGCAAGAAAAACCAGCGAAATCTTCAAAAAAATAGAATAACAGCGCCGACATGCTGCCGTTTCAGAAAAGACTGCTTGTTGCCGTAGAAAAACCTGTTTCAGCGAGGCAAATCTGCAATGATGGAAATTTGAAATCCCACCGGTGATACCGTTCATTCGCGCTAGTCGTGAACGGCCCATAGCAGAGACCACCACCGTCATCAGCAGATCCGGTGGTATTTTCGCCAGCTAAGACATCAATAACATCGCCTTTGATCTACGTCATGTTATCTTGCGGGGACGGATCCTAAACCCCACACGTATGGTCCCGGGGGATTTCGCTGTGCGTTACATAAAATAGCATAACCATTCACCGCCAAAACCTGAAGTCTCCGACCTACCGCGGGACGTTCGGTGCCCCTCGTTAATCCATTTTGTATAACTTTAGTGAGAGATCTTGTGAACGATCATTCCCGTGTCCAACGCACTTCATTGCATCAAAAAATAATGTCCGCTGAGGCCGCCGCCGCCCTCATCGCGCCCGGCAGCACGGTGGGTATGAGCGGCTTCACGGGCTCCGGCTACCCTAAGGCGGTGCCGCAAGCGCTCGCCGCGCGGATGGAAGCCCAGGCGGCAGCCGGCAATCCCTTCCGCCTACGGGTTTGGACCGGTGCCTCAACCGGCCCCGAACTGGACGGTGCGCTAGCCCGCGCCAATGGCATCGAATTTCGTCTTCCATATAATTCCGACCCGATCGCCCGGGAGAAAATCAACAATGGCGAGATGGAATATTTTGACATGCATCTCAGCCAGGTGGCGCCAATGGCCTGGCAAGGATTTCTGGGGCCCCTGGATACAGCTCTGATCGAAATTACCGGGATAACGCCCGACGGATCACTTACCCCCTCATCCTCGGTGGGAAATAACAAAACCTGGCTGGACCGTGCCAAAAATGTCATCCTCGAGGTGAACCGCTGGCAGAATCCGGCCCTCGATGGCATGCATGATATTTATTATGGCACGGCACTGCCGCCCCACCGCGTTCCCATCCCCCTGGTACATCCGCGCGATCGCATTGGTGAGCCATACTTGCGTTGCGATTCGGAAAAAATCATCGCTATCGTGGAGACTGATGCGCCCGACCGTAATTTGCCCTTCACCGCACCGGATTCCGCCGCCTTTGGCATTGCGTCACATTTGCTCGAGTTTTTCCGGCACGAAGTAACTAAAGGGCGCCTGCCGGCCACCCTGCTGCCCCTGCAATCGGGGGTTGGCAACATCACCAACGCCGTACTTTCTAGCCTGCTCGACGGCCCGTTTTCCGGCATGACGGCGTTCACCGAAGTTATCCAGGACGGAATGCTCGACCTGCTCGATGCCGGCCTGCTGGATATGGCCTCGGCCACCGGATTTTCGCTCAGCCGGGAAGCCGCTGAGCGGTTGAATGAAAACATGCCGCGTTTCCGCGACAAAATGATCCTACGCCCGCAGGAAATCAGCAATCACCCTGAACTGGTGCGGCGGTTGGGATGCCTGGCGATGAACGGGCTGATCGAGGCGGATATTTACGGGGCGGTAAACTCCACCCATGTCATGGGCTCACGCATCCAGAACGGCATCGGCGGCTCAGGTGATTTTGCCCGCAACGCCTATGTGTCCATTTTCATGACGCCTTCCACCGCCAAAGGCGGCAAAATCTCAGCCATCGTGCCGCAGGCCTCCCATGTCGACCATATTACCCAGGATGTGCAGGTTATCGTCACCGAACAGGGGCTCGCGGATCTGCGGGGGCTATCACCAAAGCAACGGGCCGAGGTGATTATCGAGAATTGCGCGCACCCGAGCTATAAACCGGCGCTACGAGACTATTACCGGCGTGCCCGCCAACATTCCTACGGCCAGCAATCACCCTCGTTGCTCATGGAGGCATTGTCCTGGCACCAGAGGTTTATCGATACCGGATCGATGCTGGCCTGAAATACGGAGTGAACCGGTCGGTGCTCAGTCAAGGGCACCGACCTCAATGCTCAATTCCACTGCCGGGTCGGGCTCGAGATCCTTCACGACATTATGCAGAATCTCAGACAAGACGCTGGCTTGAGGAACAATGAGCTTAACATTGTGGCAATGATTAAGGCGGGCCACATTGCGAAGTTCAGCCACCAACTGTGCAACAACTAGCTCAGTATCAAGTAAATCGACGGCGACCAGATTATTCGCCTGTAATATCTTGCCTTTGGTGAGGTCGAACTGGGTCCGGAACCATACCATACCGCAGATATATTGCCGCTGTGCCGCCCTGGCGATCAACACACCCTTGTTGCCACGATTGCGCTGGTCGATGGCCAGCCCCGCCTGTAACTTCCACGCTTTGAGGTCTAGATGGGGCGCCACCATACGAATAAGCGGATATGCGCTTACTATGGATGATGGTGCTAATGGCTCGACCACGTAATCGTTCATATAATTTATAATTTCTATTTTGGGACACCGTTCTTCACACCAAAACGGGCTGGAAGGCGTTGATTTAAGTCAAATTCCTTTGTAAAATTGACTCGATTGACACGCCTCACGCCGAGACACTGAAAACTTTCAACTTGCGGAATTTCTGGGTCGGCGTAGAGACAGAGGTATAAACTTCGGAGTTGCCCTGTTGTTTGAAGGATCGTCGATCCGCCGCCCTGTAGTTATTATGGCAAATCAACCATCTTCTGACCGCTGCGCCGACTGCGGTGCCCGGCATCATGGTATGTGCGATGCGCTATCCGACGAAGATCTCACTGCTTTGTCTCAGGCTGCGCAGCGCATGACGATATCCGCAGGGCGTGTATTCATCGAAGAGGGCGACCCGGCGAATTACTTTTACAATATAACGCAAGGTATGGTGCGGGTATTCAAGGCGCTGCCAGATGGTCGGCGTCACATCACCGGCTTCATGGGCACCGGGCAGTTCCTCGGCTTGGCGATTTCCGGCCATTGCGCTTTCAGCGCGGAAGCGATGGAGGAGGTTCATCTCTGCCGGTTCAGCCGAAGCACGCTCAATCAAGTCTTCTCCGATTTCCCAGCCCTCGAACGGCGTCTGCTCAATATTGCCGCGCACGAGCTGACGATAGCACATGAGCAAATGCTGTTATTGGCTCGCAAAAGTGCGGTTGAACGGGTTTCAAGCTACCTGCTTAACCAGGTGATGCGGCTAGATGCCTGCGCCGCCGACAAACTGCCGAGCACCGCGATCACCTTGAGACTACCGATCAGCCGGGCTGACCTTGCGGATTATCTGGGGTTGACGATTGAAACGGTGTCACGCTCATTCGCGCAGCTTAAGCGCAATGGCTTGATTGAATTCAGTAATGCACATGCAGTGACATTGATGAGCCCGCAAAAACTCGAAATGATCGCCAACGCCAAGGGCTGATCGACCGCTCTCACAAAGCTGTGGCCTAAAAACAACAACCAGCTTTGTTTGGCACTGCACCGCGCGTTGTTGATCTACATCAAAGAACATATCGGTCACTGGCTTTCTATACGCAACGTTACGTGTATGAAACCTCAAGGCACAGGATGTCCTTTATGAAAAAATCTCTCTATCTCGGCTTGTTCGGCGTGGCGGCCATCGCCTTGGCGGCAGCACAGCCAGCCGCAGCGCAGGCCGCGAATCCAACCGGATTTAAGGCGGGCGATATCCTCGTTCATCTTCGTGTCATCGATGTGATCCCGGAAAACTTCACCAGCAGCGTTACGGTAATTGGCGGGCATGTGAATGCCTCACAGCAAGTCGCGCCTGAAATCGATCTTTCATACTTCTTGACCGATCATTTCTCCATTGAGGCGATTGCTGCCTCAACCCGTCATAATGTCTCTGCCTCAGGCACCAAGGCTGGCCATGTTGATGTCGGCAGCGTGTGGGTTTTGCCGCCTACTATTACTCTGCAATATCACCTCGCACCCATTTACGGCTTCCAACCCTATGCGGGCGTGGGTCTGACCGTAGCATTTTTCTATGCCAGCCACGCGGCCGGCGGCATTGTCACCAAGGCCGGTTACAGTACGGCTGTCGGACCAACACTCGACGCTGGTTTTGATTACAGCCTGGGTGGCAACTGGTACGCCAACGTCGATGTTAAGCAGATGTTCCTCAACACCACGGCACGCCTTGATGGCGGCGCGGTGATTGCGAAAACTGCACTCAGCCCAACCGTTGTGGGCTTTGGTATCGGCTATCGTTTCTGATTTTTGTAAAATCATTGTCGGTTTTGATTTAGATCAAGGTTAGACCAAAAATTATCAGCAATAAGCCTACATCCGCTCAAGGATACTTTCCCAAACTGGCCCTGCTGCAAAAACGGCAGGGCCTTTTTTTGTTGAAAAAATCTTATAGTTTCTGAAATTGGCCAACTGTTTGCTGCTCAATAAAATTCGCACGACATTGAATGAAGCCGCAATTGCCAAGCAAATGCGGCTTCATTCATACCCGACGTGATGCGCTAAAATTATGCAGAGTCAGACGGCTTTGGCATATTTTGGCATTGCGTCCTCAATGGTTAAGTATGCGTCAAACAAAGCGGCCACGTTGCGGACAAACGGCCGTCCACGTTCAGTGACTGACAGGCGTAACCCATCCCAGATAACCAAGCCATCATGGCACATTGGCAGCAGGTTATCCGCCGCGGCTAATAAAGCGACCGGATCCGCGTCCATCGACCGCGCAACCGCGGCCAGGTCAACTTCCAAATCACACATGATTTTTTCGATCACGACTCGGCGTAAAATATCGTCGGCGGTCAACGCCACTCCCCGCACAGTGGCAAATTTCCCGACCGTAATGGCCGTTGCGTAGGCTGGAACCGAAGTCGCGTTCTGCACATAGCCTTGCGGCAGGCTACCAATAGAGCTGGCGCCAACCGCCAGCAAAGTCGGTGCGACGTCTGTCGTATAACCCTGAAAACTCCGGTGGAGAGATTTATCACGCAGCGCTACTGCCATCGCGTCATCAGGCTGGGCGTAATGGTCGAGGCCAACCGGCACATAACAGCCCTCGCCCTCCAAGACCCCGGCAATCGCCTGCATTTGCGCGAACCGTGCCGGGGCGTCGGGCAGCCAGGCATCTTTAATCAGCGCTTGATGGCGCTTCATCCAAGGCACATGGGCATAGCCAAACACTGCAATCCGGCCGGCCTGCAGGGTCAGCGCCTGCTGCGCCGTGCGCACCACGCTCGCCACTGTCTGATGCGGCAGGCCATAAATAAGGTCGAGGTTAATGGCGTGAATTCCCCCCGCCCGCAGCATGTCGGCGCAGGCCTTGGTTTCCTCGTAACTTTGCATCCGACCAATGGCGGCCTGCACTTTTTCATCGAAATCCTGCACGCCCAAGCTGGCGCGATTGACCCCCATCAGAATGAGCGCATCGGCTTTGTCGGGGGTAAAGGATGTAGGGTCGATCTCGATGGCGATTTCAGCATCGGCACGCACCACAAAACGCCGACGGATCAGGTCCATAATCCCGGTCAAGCAGTCATTGGGCAAACAGGTCGGCGTGCCGCCACCCCAGTGGACGTGGGAGACCGCTGCCCGGTGGCCTGCCAGATGGCCCAACCGGTCCGCTAGCATGTTTATCTCCAGCCCCAGCAGATGTGCGTAATCGCGGCGCGGCTGTTCGTGATGCACCACTGAGGTGTTGCAGCCGCAATACAGGCACAGCCGGTCGCAGAAGGGCACATGAATGTACAAGGACAACGGCGCGTCAGGACTGAGGGTTCCCAGCCAGGCCGAATAGGTCTCGGAATTGACGGTTGCCGAAAAATACGGCGCGGTGGGGTAGCTGGTATAACGCGGCACCCGGCCATCATAACGGGCGACCAGCTCAGAGTTTTTCATAACACACCTCCCTGCAATGACAATGAAACCGCCAGTTCATCCACCGCCCGCCAATCCGGCGACACGTAGTTAATGATGAGTGACTGGCGTAATCCCCTGATCGGGCGCTTCGAGAACCCATGCCAGCTCGCGGCGCCAGGAATAAAAATCAGCCCACGGTTTTTTTCATAGGGGACCGAGGCTACCAGATTATGCGCGGGGGTATCGTCATATATATCGGTCCCGGCATCGAACAGGGCGGGGTCTTCCGAAACATAGATCAGCATGGTGAATAATTTTACGGCAATGTCACGGTGCGGCTCCAGCCAGAATCCATCGACATCCTGGCAGTATTCGATCCGCAATCGCCCGGCCGCCACATCTGTGCCGGTCACAACCCGCAGGCGTTCCAGCACCGCAGGCTCGTTAAAAATATCCACGATCTCACGGCAAGTCGTGAATTGCTTCTGGATTTGGGGATTAAAATACACCCTCAGTGCGTTGTTGCTCTCACGCTGGCCGTTGAAAACAGCCCCTTCCGGCGGAGCAAACGGCAAAGCAGCCAATGCGTTAATCAAATTAGCCGGCAGAACGTCGGTCAGCAGCCAGTGCGCGAACGGCTCGCGTCGGGCATCGGCATGGTCCAGACACGATAAAAACTGCTCAACACCCCGGCTGGCTAATTGCGGTTCAGTAAGCATCGGAGCCGCCGATTTTTTTGAAGGCGGCTGAGAGCGTATGGCGGCCCAGGTTCTTCAACAGTGCCACCTTTGAAACCATCCAATTAAACATAACCACGCGCCGGACACCCTCGAATGGCTCATGCCCATGCCAGGAATGGTCGGTCCGCTTGAATGCGATGAAGGTGCCACCATCCGGCGGAACTTCAGCGATCATGTCCTCCAGATTGTCCGGGCTACGCAACAACCGCAACCGCCCGGCTTCAGGGTTCCAGTGGGCACTGTTGAGATAGAGCAGGCAGGTGAGGAATTTATCCTTGGAATCGGCATGAATCCGGCCGTCCTTGCGCTGCGCCTGGCCGCGCACCGTGACCATCAGCGGCTTGTCGGCCAAACTGACCTGAAATTTCTGCTCCAACAGCGTTTCAAGCGCGCGGCCACGAATTTCCGTCACTAATTGCTCGAACACTTTGCCGTAATGCAGGTCTGAGAGCGCAAATATCCCCGGCCTGCTGATCACAGGGAAGTCGTCAGCCAACAGATCCAGCGCCGGCTGGCGCAGCACATTGGAAGCCGTAAGGTACGGAAACGGCTCGATCTCGGCCTTCGCCTCCTCAAGCGCATTCAAATTCAGCAACATCGCATTAACCTCGACTCAACTCGCTACAACAGAGACCCAGGCTTTGATCGTTGTCCTTGATCTTGGTCAAAACAAACCCGCTAATGCCGGGTTTCCTGAAGCTATGAACAATCATATGAAGGATCATCCACGCCCGGCGGCGCGTGTGATAAGGATAATAACGAAACTACCGCGACGGCGGGCTTGCAGGCGGAGCGGGAGATGGGTGAAGTGCTGCGCACAATTTGGCTTCGGTGCGATAGGGATAACCAACATGACAGCGACTAGAAGCTGGGCCCTGAGTGACCCGGGGAGTGTGCGTAAATACAACGAAGACAATCTGCTTAGCCGGCCTGAACTTGGTCTTTGGGTCGTGGCTGACGGTGCCGGAGGCCATGATTCCGGCGAAGTCGCGTCGGGCATGATCGTCGAGGAACTTGCCCGCCTGCCTGACAACCTGCCCGCCGACGACCTGATTATGCTGGTAAATACCACGCTGAGCAGGGTGCATCATGCGCTGCGGACCAAGGCGCTGACCCGCGGCACCGATGTGGTGATCGCGTCCACCTTCATCGCCCTGGTAGTGCGGGAGTATAATTTCACTTGCCTATGGGCGGGCGATTCACGGGCCTATTTGTTGCGTCATGGCATGTTAAGCCAACTGACACGCGACCATAGCCTGGTGCAGGAGTTGGTGGACCTCGGCAAGCTGGCCGCCGCCGATGCCGAAAGCCACCCACACGCAAACATCATCACCCGCGCGGTGGGCTCCGACAGCGAACATCTCGACCTGGACCGGGTGAACGGTGCCGCCAAACCGGGAGACCGGTTTTTGCTGTGCAGCGATGGTTTGAGCAAAACCCTCACGCAAGCCGAAATTACCCGGCTGCTGAGCGCCGCCGATGGCGAAACAACACCCCAAAGCCTGATCGCCGCCGCCCTTGGCCATAAGGTGCGCGATAATGTGACCGCCGTGGTCGTCCAGGTAGACTCTTAACGGCGTTGGCCTGAATGTGTTATATTGTTAGTATTTACAGTCAGTTTTATGCACTCTAATAACTTCGCCGAGCGGAATGATCGGTTCCGGCTTTAGGGTTTTATGTATGCGCCATGCGTTCGTTTCACCTCTCGTTTTTGGCGCCCTTGCCGGTAGCATCGTTTTGTTGCCTTTTCGAGCATTTTCACAGTCAGCCCCCACCAGCTTGGGAGCGTCTCCGCTTCCACATATTGCCCCCCAAGCCCCTCCCACGCTGGGGGCGGGCCTCCCAAATTTTCAACCTGTCACGACCGAGGGCAAGCTACCCAGCGCCACCATAGCAGTTGGCAGCGTCACCATCATCGGGGCTACCGCTTTTAAAGCCACGGAATTGAACAAAATCACGTCTGGGCTGGCAGGCAGCAAAGTGGCACTCTCGAAGCTCGAGGCGACCCGGCTGGCCCTGGTGGGGCTGTACCGCAACCATGGCTTTGTGCTCTCCACGGTATCCATGGAGATCAATGCCGAAGGCGACGTGAGATTTATTGTCACCGAAGGTCATATCGTTGCGGTCAAGTTATCCGATGATATCGGACCTGTCGGCAGCCTGGTTCTGGCGATACTGAACCACTTGACTGCCGAAAGGCCGGTCTCCGAGGTCTCGCTGGAGCATTGGCTGCTGCTGGCACAGCAAATTCCCGGCGTGAGCGTTCATGCGGTATTGCAATCCGACTCCGATGACCCTGGCGCCCTGACCCTGATTGCCGAGGTTTCCAGGCAGGAGATTTCCGCACTTGCCACCGCCGATGACCGCGGCTTCAAGGCAACCGGCCCCGCCGAGGGACTAGCGGTAGTTGATGTGAACAGCGTCACCTCGTTGGGCGACCAGACTGAAATTTCCTTGTTTCATACCAGCGGCGGCACCGACAACTTCGGCCAGATAGCTGAAAGCGTGTTTCTCGGCAGCCGGGGCCTGCGTCTGAAAATCTACGGTGGTGCTGGCCGGGCGGTCCCGGGCGGTACGCTTCGCCAAGCAGATTATCGTAGCTACCTGGAAGTGTTTGGTGGCCAGCTTAGCTACCCCCTAATGTTGCGCCGTAACCAGGCACTTACCGCCACCTTGCATTTCGATGCGGTACAAAATCTGGTTACCACGCAAGGGCTTCGCACCAGTGCCGACAGCCTGCGATCTGAACGTCTGGCGGTGCAATATGCCTGGCAGGATTTATGGGCGGGGCCGACTCATGATGCCATCAGCGTGTTTAATATTCAGCAATCCCAGGGTCTTCCCATCCTGGGAGCCTCGCCGGATGGTCGGGCATTGGGTTTGGGGGGGCGCTATCGTGAGAAACTGGATTACTGGAAAATCAACGCCTCAATCTCCCGTACTCAAACCTTATTCACGCCGTTTCCTGAGGCCACGGTAGCGCTGCGCCTGGAAGCCGGCGGGCAGTATACAAATAATATTCTGCCCGGCGGCGAGGAATTCAATTTAGGCGGCAGTCATTACACCCGTGGCTTTTATTCCGGCCAAGTCTCGGGCGACCGCGCCATCTACACAACCGCGGAGCTGCAATTTAATACCGGTGCAACCTTTAAAATTTTTAAATTACCCATCGATTTCGGTGCGCAGTTCTATACGTTCTATGATTTTGGCGAGACGTGGCAAAATTTATCATCGGACCTCAACCACAAGCTGGCCTCAGCAGGCGCGGGCGTGCGGCTGGCGGTTACGCCGCACGTTGAAATCGATGGTGAATATGTGCACCGCCTGACCACGCAGCTGGATGCCGCCAATCCGACCAATCCTGCACTTTCGGAAAATGTGATCTACTGGGGTATAACGGCTCGCTATTAACAACAACATGCGCAAGATGGCGCAACATCGGGAATTTTATGGAGCGTAACACAGCAACAGGGTCGCCGGGGATAAAGAGCAAAAAGCTCTGGCGCGGCGCGTTGCTGGCCTCCACCTGCATTTCCGGTATTCTCACGGCTCTTCCGGCCCAAGCACAAATCGCCTCCAACACCACCCCCACCGGGGGCGTGGTGGCCGGCGGCAGCGCCTCCATTACCCAGGTGCCAAATCTCACCACGATTAACCAGACCAGCCAGAAGACCATTATCGATTGGCAAACATTTAATGTCGGGAGTGCTGCCACCGTTAATTTTGTGCAGCCTTCGTCGAACGCCGTGGCGCTGAACCGGGTCATTACCCCCTCGCCTTCCATCATCGCCGGTAAAATCGATGCAAATGGCCAACTGATCCTGGTCAATCAATCCGGTATTGTCTTCACCAAGGGCTCTGAGGTGGATACCCAGGGCCTGGTTGCTACCACCTCGGACGTTTCAGATCAGGCGTTTCTGGCCGGCAAGCTGAATTTCACTGGCGCCCCCCGCCCCGGCGCTTCGATTATCAATGACGGCAAGATCACCGTGAAAGATACCGGGCTGGTCGGGCTGGTCGCGCCGCAGGTTGCCAATAATGGGGTGATTACCGCGCAGCTGGGCCAGGTAGTGCTGGCCGGCGCCAGTGCCTTCACGCTGGATTTATACGGTGACCGGTTGATGTCGATTGACGTCACCCAGGCAGTGCGGGCCGTCGATATTGGCGGCAAACTGGTTCCGGCGCTGGTAACCAATAGCGGGCTGATCCTCGCCGATGGTGGCAAGATCACCCTGACCGCCCAGGACGCTGACGCGCTGGTCACGCAGTTGATCAACGCCGGTGGCACAATCCGTGCCAACAGTGTGGGGGCACAAACCGGTACCATCTCTATTTCGGGTGTTGGCGGCAACATTGCCATCGCTGGAAATTTGCTGGCGCAAGGCACGCAAGTCGGGACCAAGGGCGGCGCGGTTGAGGTGCTAAGCGATGGCACGGTGGCGGTGCAAGCGGGTGCCACCATCAATACCTCCGGCGATGCCGGTGGCGGCGTTATCGCGCTTGGCACCAATATCATCCGCGCCCAGCGTGGGGCTGCCGACACCATGGCGCCGCGCGCCAAGGCGGTCACTGTTGCGCCCGGTGCGTTTCTGCTGAGCAATGCCACCGGCTCCGGCGATGGCGGCACTATTACGCTGCTCAGTGCTGATAACACCGATTTCGCTGGTGCCATCGGTGTATCGGGCGGACCGAATGGCGGTAATGGCGGTCTCGCGGAAATTTCGTCAGGCAATGTCATCAACCTGAGCGGCACCGTGGCAGACACCGCGCTGCATGGCCGGGATGGTGAAATTCTGCTCGACCCGGCAACGTTGGTCGTGGGCAGCGGCACCACTGCGGCGGGTTCCGTGGTTTCGGGCTCCAGCGCTACCTTCGGCACCGATAGTTCAACGGTCAGCTATATCTTGCCCTCGGTGCTCGACACCCTCAGCGGCACGATTGTTCTGGAGGCCAGCACGCTGGTTTCGGTGCTCAGCGCAATCAGCATCACCGGCAGCGGCACCGCACTGACCATCACTTCGGGCCACGATGTTTCAGTTGGCAGTTCAATTTTTATAAATGGTTCGTTGGAAATCGACGCTGCCAATTCACTCGCAATCAACGGCGGCCTGAGCGCCACCAACATCCTGCTGAACAGCGGTTTGGCAGGCACTAACATTAACTCCGGCGTTACCGTCGGCTCTGGGGGTCTAACTCTTGGCAGCACCGGCACGATTTTCGAGGGAACCAACGGGCTCATAAATGCCGGAATTATCTCCAGTGCCGGCAGTATTGGCGGCGATGTTTCGCTCACCAGTGCCGGTAATTCGATTGCCGCCCTCGGCAGCTTCAGCGCGGCCGGCCTCAGCCTCACCGATGCCACCGCCTTGTCGGTCACCGGCCCGGTCAGCCTGTCGGGCAGTGCGACGCTGAGTGCGGCCAGTATTGATTTTGCCGGATCGCT
>DAIDEE010000011.1 GCA_027308685.1 Acidocella sp. | reverse complement strand
GAGGAGATCCCCTTCAGTGAAACCCGCAACTACGTGCAGCGCGTCACCGAAAGCATCGTGGTTTACCGCGCCCTGCAAACCGGCAGCGCCCAGGACCCAATCACCCGATGGATAACGCCATGAACACCGCTGAACTGATCGCCAGTGCTGGCGGTGCCGGTTATGCGCCCAAGGCCCCGGGAACCTTCGGCTCACTGGTCGGGCTGCTGATCGGTACCATCCTTCTGCAACTCGGCCACGGCCCCCTGGTCATGGGCATCATTATCGCCAGCATCATCGGGCTTTGGGCGGTATGGGCGGTCGGCGGCCAGAATGACCCCGGCTGGATTGTCATTGACGAAGTCGCTGGCCAGATGATCACCATGCTAGCCCTACCCCGCATCAGTACGCTCGGCCTGCTGCTGGCTTTCGGGCTATTCAGGTTGTTCGACATCTGGAAGCCTGGCCCGGTTGGTCTGGCAGATCGCCGCCACGATGCCATCGGCGTCATGGCTGACGACTGGGTTGCCGGATTGATAGGATTGATCTGCCTCACATTGCTGGTATGGCTACTGCCAGGAGGCTGGCTATGACCACTGTGCACAACCTCGCTGCCCGGCTGGTGATGAACTGCCGCGCTCGCAACCTCAGGCTCGCCACTGCCGAAAGTTGCACGGGCGGGCTTCTCGCTGGCGCCATCACTGAAATTCCAGGCTCCTCGGCGGTGCTGGACCGCGGCTTCGTGACCTATTCCAACGCTGCCAAAAGCGAACTCCTAGGTGTCCCACCCAACCTGATCGAATCAGTCGGCGCGGTGAGCGAGGCCGTTGCACTGCGCATGGCCACCGGCGCCAAGCAACGCGCCGGAGTCGATGTCGCCGTGTCCATCACCGGCATCGCCGGCCCCGATGGCGGCACGCCCGAAAAGCCCGTTGGCACCGTGTGGTTCGGTCTGGCAGACATGCACGGCGGCACACTGACCCGACAGGTAAAATTTACCGGCGACCGCGATGAAATTCGGGCCGCCAGCGTCATCTACGCCCTGACCCTTTTACTAGGTGCAACCGGACTATGAGCAAAAATATCGGCAACTGGGACAAAGCCAAGCGCGAAGGCCGCAAACTCAGCTTCATCACCGCCTACGACCATCCCTTCGCCCGCATGGCCGACGCCGCCGGGCTGGACGGCATCCTGGTCGGCGATTCACTTGGCATGATGATCGGCGGCAGCCCAGATACTTTGGGGGTGTCACTCGAACAAATGGAATACCACACCGCCATCGTCGCCAAGTCCGTCCAAAACGCCCTGGTCATGGCCGACCTGCCATTCGGCAGCTTCGAGGAAAGCCCGGCGCAGGCATTCGCCGCCGCCGCCCGCCTGATGAAAGCCGGCGCCGAAATCGTCAAACTCGAAGGCGGTGCGCCAATGGTCGAAACCGTGGCCTTCCTCTCCGCCCGTGCGGTGCCTGTATGTGCCCATATCGGCTTAACCCCGCAGCACGTCCGCCAATTCGGCGGCTTCAGACGCCAAGGCAAAACCCCGGAGGCCGCAGCACGCTTAATCGAGGATGCCATCGCATTGGCACAAGCCGGTGCCCGCATGGTGCTGATGGAAGCCATTCCCGCCGACCTTGCCGCCGAAATCACCCGCCGCGTGCCGGTGCCCACCATCGGCATCGGCGCCGGGCCGGGCACCGATGCCCAAGTGCTGGTGCTGCACGACGTATTGGGCCTGAACATGGACCGCGCCCCCGGCTTCGCCCGCACCTACATCAACGGTGCGGCACTCATGCAGGAGGCGTTGACCAAATACGCTGAAGACGTCCGCGCCTTAAAATTCCCGCAATAAATACCAACGTAAAACTATTTCCACATCCGTTGGATCGCCGGCTGCCGGTCAATAAACTGATGCTTGAGCGCCCCCAGCGTGTGCAGTCCGATGACTCCGTACAGCGCATAGCTGAGCAGCGTATGAAAATTGCCGAACAAATCATGGATATATTTCTGGTTGGCCGCATCCATGCTGGTGATGAAACCAAAACGGAACCAGGGGATAATCCAGAACAGCATCATCGGGTGCGTGGGCGCGCCCTTCCAGCCGGAATCACTGATCCAACCGGTTAACGGCATCGCAATAATGAGAGCATAAAGCCCATAATGGGCGCTGTTGGCCAACCAAGCCTCCCAGGGCTTGTATGTGGCGGGCAGCGGCGGCGGCTGATGCGTCAAGCGCCATAGAATCCGCAAAAACACCAACCCAAGCACGGTAATGCCAACGGATTTATGAAAATCAATAATCGGACGAACCAGCGCGTCTGGGAAATAATCCACGGTAAGCGCCAGCAAAATATTCAAACCAACCAAAAAGGCGATGAGCCAATGCAAAATAACCGCCGTTCTCGTGTACTTATCAACTTGGCTCATAAAATCTCCTTGTACATACCCCTCCTATATATAGACGTCAGTGCGCCGTGAATAATACCACATCACTCTGAATTGTTTGTATTTTGGTAATGTTCGGCTTGGCACCGCTATGTCCAGCATCACATAACGCCGCATGTATTTTTATATGCGCCCTCAATGACCAGCCCTTTCGATACCGCATTGCACGCCAATTCGCCGCGCTTCACCCGGCCTGCAACCCCGTTGCCCAGCCTGTTCATTCACGGCGGCGTCGCGCTGCTTTGGGTCTTGCTGTTCATCCACGCCTTCCACGGCCGCGGCATCAGCGCCTGGTCAGTCGGCATTATCTATATTGCCTACGACACCGCCTTGCTGGCCTTCACCTTCTGGAAGACCCTCCCGCTAGGCCGCGCCGCGCCGCAAATGCCAGCAAACGGCCCGCGCCCCAGCCTGACCATCATCGTCGCCGCCTTCAATGAAGACGCGGTGCTGGCCGGCACCATCACCGCCCTCGGCCAGCAAAGCGACCCCGCCGATGCCATCATCATCGCCGACGATGGCTCCACTGACGGCACCGCCGCCTTACTGTCCAGCTGCTACGGCATTTCCCCACCGCCAGAAGGCTGCATCAGCGCCACCAGCCCGGTGGTTCCCGGCCTGCGCTGGCTGCGGGCCCCGCACGGCGGCAAATCCACCACCCTCAACCTCGCCCTCACCCATGTTGAAACCACGATGTTCCTCACCGTGGACGCCGACACAGCACTCGATACCCACGCCCTGCATGCCATGCGCAGCGCTTTCCAGGCCAGCCCCGGCCTGGTTGCCGCCACCGGCGTGCTGGCACCCGCTTGTGATTCCAGCCTCAGCGGACAATTCTTCGAGTGGTTCCAGACCTATGAATATATCCGCAATTTCCTGGGCCGTTACGCCTGGTCGCAAATGGACAGCCTGCTGCTGATCTCCGGCGCATTTGCCGGGTTTCGCACCAGCGCGGTCCTCACCGCCGGCGGGTTCGACCCCGATTGTCTGGTCGAGGATTATGAACTCATCCACCGCCTGCGCCGCTACGGCTACGACCATAACCTCAACTGGCACAGCACCGTGCTGGGTGCCGCCCGCGCCCGCACCGCCGCCCCTTCATCCATCCTGGGGTTTCTGCGCCAGCGCCGCCGCTGGTTCGGCGGGTTTTTACAAACCCAGCTCTGGTACCGCGACATGGTGGGGGCTTCGCGCTACCACCGCCTCGGCCGCGCCATGCTGCCGGTCAAGGCCATCGACACGTTCCAGCCCATTTACGGTCTCTGCGCCTTCGGCTTCCTGCTCTGGTACCTGTTCACCGGCCAGTTGGCGCTGCTCATCCCGGTCGGCGGCTTCATTACAGCCAAAATCATCATCGACCTCGCCTTCCACCTCTGGTCGATCCACCTGTATCGCCGCTGGGTGGGCGGCCAAACGAAAGCAAATTTCGGCCTCGCCATCCTGGCCTCCATTGCCGAGCCGTTCAGCTTTCAGCTACTGCGCCACCTCGGCGCCAGTTGGGGCTGGCTATATTTCCTCACTGGCCAGCGCAGTTGGGGCGTACAGAAGCGTGCGGCGGTAAAGCCCGCTTAACCCCGTCCCAAAAACGGCATCGTCAGCGGCAAAATCGTCGCATCCAGCATGTTGATATCCGGCGGCAAGGTCGCCATCAGCAACGCCGCCCGCGCCACTTGCGCCCCCGGCATCAGCCCTTCCTTGGCCACCGCCTCCTCCTGCCCCGTCCAGATGGCACTATCAGTATTGCCCGGGTTCAAAATCGAAACTGCAATACCATGGCCGCGCCCATCCAGCGCCATCGCCCGCGTCATGCCATCAAGTGCAAATTTCGACGTTGTATAAGCCACCGAATGCCGCCGCGACACCCGCGACGACACACTACCAACATTGATAATCCGCCCGCCGCCCTGTTCCAGCATCTTCCGATACGCCGCCTGCGCGCATAAAAATGCCGCCGTCACATTCAGATCAATCACGCTGCGCCATTGCGCCGGCGTGACATTTTCAGTTCGCGCCCGGATTGAGGCACCGGCATTATTCACCAGCACATCCAAATGCCCCACTGCCGCAAAAACCCGGGTGATGTCATCATCCTTGGTCAAATCGGCCACCACTTCGGTCACCTTGCCGCCATCGGCCCGCAGCATCTGCGCCACCTCATGCAGCTTGGCCGCGCCACGCGCTACAATAACCACATCGCTCCCGGCCTCGGCAAAGGCTTGCGCGATGGCCAGGCCAATGCCGCTCGAGGCGCCGGTGATGATGCTGGTCTTACCCTCAAGCGGTTTTGTCATGCTTAACTGTCTAGAATAACCTTCCGCATGATATCAACCATCTGGGTGATCTCATCCGCCGTCGCCGCAAACGGTGGCGCCAGCACAATCGCATCACCCGCCGCCCGCAGCACCAACCCCTGCTCAAATGCCTTGCAGAGAATTTTGAACCCACGCGCGCCCGGCTTGCCGTGCGGTTCCACATCCACCGCCCCCAGCAGGCCGAACCCGCGAGTGTCGGAGATACCGGGCAAACCCTTGAATGAGCCGATCTGCTCCAGGAACGCCGGCGCTAATTCCTTTACCCGGGCAAATGTATTTTCTTCGCGGTAAATCTTCAGTGTCGCCAAAGCCGCCGCGCACGCTACCGGATGCGCCGAGTAGGTATAGCCATGGAAAAATTCCACAGAATTTTCCGGTGACGCATCCAAAATCGTCTGCTGAATATCCTCCCGCACCGCCACCGCAGCCATCGGAATGCTGCCGTTGGAAATAGCCTTCGCCATCGTCATGATATCCGGCGTCACATTGAACGTCTGAGCGGCAAACGCCTCACCCGTGCGGCCAAAACCAGTAATGACCTCATCGAAAATCAGCAAAATACCATGCTGGGTGCAAATCTCGCGTAACCGATCCAAGTAGCCCTTGGGCGGCACCAAAATACCTGTGGAACCTGCAATCGGCTCCACGATGCAAGCCGCTATGGTGTCAGCGCCATGCAAATCCACAAAACGCTGCAAATCTTCCGCCAGGTAAGCGCCATGTTCGCCCTGCCCCATGACAAATTTATTTTCCGGGATCACGGTATGGCGCATATGCGAAACCCCCGGCAGCCCGACACCGAACGCCTTGCGGTTATTCACCATGCCGCCAACCGACCAGCCGCCGAAATTCACCCCATGATAGCCGCGCTCACGGCCCACAAAGCGCTGCCGCTGCCCTTCGCCCCGCACCCGGTGATACTGAATCGCCACCTTCATGGCGGTTTCCACCGCTTCTGAGCCTGAGCCTGAGAACATAATCCGGTTCAGCCCCGGCGGGGTCATCTGCGCCACTTCCGTCGCCAGCTTGAACGCACCCGGCACGCCGTACTGAAACGGCGGCGCGTAATCCAGTTCCTCCATCTGCTTGGCCACCGCCTCGCGGATTTCCCGGCGGCCATGGCCCAACGGGATACAATATAAGCCCGACGACCCATCAAGCATTTTCTGGCCGTTGGTGCCGTAATAATAAACACCCTCGGCGCGGGCGATAATCCGCGGCTGCTCCATAAACTGTCGGTTCGCCGTAAACGGCATCCACTGGTGAATTAGGGGGTCGTTGCTGATACGGGCGGACGCGCTCATTTGTAAACTCCTCAAGGATAAACTCAGCTTACAATTCTAAACACCAAAGGGAAGCTAAATTTTTGTAAATCGTCATGCAAAACGAGCGCAGCTATCCCGCTGACGCAAAAATTGTTGATTATAATAAACGCCTACCCCGCCGCTGCGGCAATCAATGGTGCCAAAGCCCGGTATTCCGCCGCCCTCGGACTACCCGGACGCCAAGCCAGCGCCAAGGTACGCCAGCCC
>DAIDEE010000006.1 GCA_027308685.1 Acidocella sp. | reverse complement strand
TTTACCGGAGGGCAAAACTCTCAGAGGATTGTCTTTATGGAACAGAAAAAGATCTCGAAGCCTTATTCACCGGAATTTCGCGAGCGGGCGGTGCGGTTATTCCTGGAGCATCGCGCGGATTACCGGAGCGAAGCTGCCGCGTATGCCGCGATTGCCGGCAAGTTGGGCTGTTCGGCCGACAGCCTTCGTGCCTGGTGCCAGCAGGCCGGGCGTGACGGTGGCGAGCGGCCTGGCCCGACAACCGCGCAGCTAGCCCGGATCAAGGAGCTTGAACGCGAGGTGCGCGAGCTCAGACAGGCCAATGAGATACTGAAGAAGGCATCGGCGTATTTTGCGCAGGCGGAGCTCGACCGCCCGTTCCGCAAATGATTGCTTTTATTGAAGAACACCGAGATGTGTTCGGGGTCGAGCCGATTTGCAAGGTTTTGCCACTCGCTCCATCAACCTATTATGATCGGCTGGCCGTGACGAAAAACCCAGACCGAGCCTCAGCCCGTGCGAAGTCTGATGCCGAAACCTGCAGGGAGATTGAGCGGGTCTGGCAGGCAAATCGCAAGGTTTATGGGGCGCGCAAGGTTTGGCATGCGTTGCGCCGAGAAAACTGGGACGTAGCGCGTTGCACAGTGGAGCGGTTGATGCGCCGATTGGGCCTGCAAGGTGTGGTGCGGGGCCATAAGATCATCACCACCAACCCCGATACGTCGCAGCCATGCCCTGATGATAAAGTAAATCGCCAGTTCACGGCGAGCCGGCCCAATCAGCTCTGGGTGTCGGATTTTACCTACGTGCCGACATGGTCCGGGACGGTTTATGTCGCCTTCGTGATTGACGTGTTTGCCCGGCGGATTGTGGGTTGGAAGGCTTCAACATCCATGGCGACCCAATTTGTCCTTGATGCTTTGGAGCAGGCGATCTGGCAACGCAAGCTGCCCGCGAATAAAGGCTTAACCCATCACTCGGACCGCGGGTCGCAGTATTTATCAATTAAATACACTGAACGTTTGGCTGACGCTGATATCAATCTTTCAGTTGGCACCGTGGGAGACGCCTATGATAATGCCTTGGCCGAATGCGTCATCGGCCTCTTCAAAACCGAAACCATTCACCAGATGGGGCCGTGGAAATCGATGCGTGAGGTGGAGTGGGAAACCCTCAAATGGGTTGATTGGTATAATAACCGCCGCCTGCTCGCACCCATCGGATATATCCCACCCGCAGAAGCCGAGGAGGCGTTCTATGCAAAACTGAATACACTCGATATGGTCGCCTGATATTTGAACAAATTAGCCTCCGGTAGACCCGGGGCGGTTCAGCCAGGCGAACCAGCTCTGGTTGGTTTCCAGACGGCGCTCGGTCAGGGCATCCAGGCCATGGCGCTGTTCGGCGGATAATCCCGCCGTCAGCCGGCGCTGGATTTCGCGGCGGGCCTTATGGCGCACCTCGCGGCATATCCGTTCCAGGGTGGCGGGCGCGGGGATTATAATTCCGCGCCGACGGCATTCCTCGACCGTCGCAGCCGCCAGGTCAAACAGACGGTCGTTCCCGATAGCTTGAGGCAGTAGCCACTTGGAAAGACTATTTCCGTGCCGGATCTCAAAGGGGCGTAACCGCAAAATGCCCTGCAAAGAGACCGAGTGGCGCTGCCGGTTTGGTTCTGAATATTGCTCGAACTCAGACGGAAAAACATTGATCTGATCGGCAACAAACGAAACCAATTCTGCCGGCGGGGGTTCCCCGGCGCGCAATGGCCGGCCGGGATGGCGCAGATAACAAAGCATCAGAGCGTAGCCGAGCCGGTGATGATCGCCCCGGCCTCGCCGGATCAAGGCAAGATCGACTGATGATAATGTGTAGTGGCGGATCATTGCGCGCCGATCAATCGGCGGATCAAACAGCTGCGATATCTGGTCCTCGTTCAGCATTCGACGGTGCACCACTTGTTCCTCCTTGGGTGTGGATACCAGCAGACCAGCCGATCCGCGCCAATGAGTCGACCAGCGTGCTGCGCGCTATGCCAAACGTCCGGCAAACCGACGCCTTCGTGGCGCCGGCATCCAAGGCGACAACCACGGCGGCGAGTTTTTCCGCGTCGATGCCGTTGGGGCGGCCGCCCCGTCTGCCACGCCGGCGTGCGGCATCCAGGCCGGCCTTCACACGCTCCTGGGTCAGAGACCGTTCGAACTGCGCCAGCGCGCCAAACACATGAAACAGAAACTCTCCTTGCGGCGTTGTTGTGTCCATCTGTTCGGCAAGGGAACGGAATGCGATGCCGCGCGCCTTGAGATCATTCACGGTCGTCAGGAGGTGCGGCAGCGAGCGCCCCAGCCGGTCCAGTTTCCAGACCACCAGGCAATCCCCGGGCTGGAGAAAAGCAAGAGCTGCGGCCAAGCCAGAGCGATCACCGCGACTGCCACTGGCACGGTCCTCATACAAATGCCGCCCATCAACACCCGCGGCGGTTAATGCATCGCGCTGCAAGTCCATCACCTGGCGGTCGTTGTCGGTTGAGACGCGCATGTAACCCACCAGCATGTACGGAAAACCCCTCTGACTCAGCTTCCGTACGTTACCACATTCCGACACAGTTTTTCGTATATCTTTTTGGCCTAAAAACCCCCCACTTTTGAGCGGTCCAGCAGCATGACGGAAAACAGGTGTTTTCCGTCATCGCAACAAACCGGTGCCAGCCACCTCAAATCTAAAAAAGCCAAGGAAAGCCTCGATTCGGCCAATTCAGCGTTCCCGCTTTGTCCCCTTATGTAGGAAAAATGGGCCGTTCGTTACTTCGGGCCGGTTTTATACACCGCATCCACCAGAGAATCGCCGCCGGCTTTTTTCAGCGAGGCTTCGATCTGGCGGGCCACAGCTTCAAACGCCGGGTTTGGCATGACCAACCTCACACCAGGCTTGGCGAGATCAGCCAGGCTGGTGATGTGCGCGGGGTTGCCTTTTGGCACCATGATGGTGAGGTCGTTGGTCACATACGGTACCGCAGGGCCGGTTAACTCACCGGATTTGATCAGTGCATTAACCGCCTTCAGCCCAGCCAGATACGCATCGGGTTTGACCGTAAAACTCATATTGCCGGAGGTGAAGGTGCCACCCGCTTTCATGGCTTTGACCAACATACCGGGCGGAATGGTAATGGCGAAAACCTGGCCTTTATAATGCGGGTTTTCGGATTCAAATTTCTTCATCAACGGCGCCATCGCGAAATCGTAATTGCCCGCCACGTATAGCACCAGTTCGGGATGACTCACGCTGCCGTGGAAATCCGCCATGTTGTCAGCTTCCGGCACGCTGAAGTCGAAACCTTTGTCGATGGTGTCATTGTTCGCGCCATGCTGCCACGGCGGGAAAATCTGCCCCTGATAGCGTGGCGCTTCAGCCTTGCCGCCCCAGCCTTCATAAGGGGCGGGTGAGCTAAACTGTGAGTGGCCGAAACCGCCAGGAAATCCGGATGTTTCCAGGACCAGACCTGAGCGTTCAGGGCATTACGCATCAGGTTCAACCAGGGACCGTTGATGTCGGTATTGTCCCACACCTGCTTGCGCGTGCCTTTATAGTGAATGACGGCGTTTAGGGCCTCGCTGTCCCACAGATCATTGGTAGTCAAAATCATCAGGACGGTTTTGAAATCGCAGCGGCGCGGGATGGCGTCGAGCTTTTTGGTCAAAGCCTGCAAGGCAGCGCCGGAAGCTGTTTCGCGTGAAGCGGTGGTATCGGCCACCGCCGATTTAGCCGCCAGTATGGTCAGACCTGCGGCCCCCAACCGACAGGCCGATGCCACGCGTTAGACCTCGGCGGTTACCACGCGCCGTAGCAGCAGAAGTATCAGCTCCATTCATTGTAAATTCCGTTTCAGCGGATGTTTCCAGGCCTGCCATTATTGCGTGACAGACTTAAATAACACTAAATACAGACCCACAAAAATTACAAATTTACTTAATCAAATTATATTTTTACTTAACAAGATCCGCCTGCATCGCTGCAACCGCGCTGATATTCACCAACCCACGTGCGGTCACACTTTGCACAGCAATATGGAGAGGCTTGGCGAGACCGAGCAAAATGGGGCCCACGGTAACGCCCTCGCCAGTCGCCTTGACGAGATTATACGCGATATTGGCGGCATCGATATTCGGCATCACCAGCAGATTAGCGGTGCCGGAGAGCGTGCTGTCAGGTACCATCCGGTTGCGGATTTGCTCGACCAGCGCCGCATCGCCGTGCATTTCGCCGTCCATCTCAAGCTCAGGGTGCTGAGAGCGGATAAAAGCGACGGCTTGCCGCATTTTGCGGGCTGAAGGCGAGTTCGAGCCGCCAAAATTGGAGTGCGAGAGTAATGCGATTTTGGGTGTGATCCCAAAATTAGTTACTGTTTCAGCCGCCAGTGAGGTCATCTCAGCGATTTCCTCAGCGGAGGGATCCACATTCACATGCGTGTCGCAGAAGAACAGTACGCCCGACTGCAAGATCAGCGCCGTCATGGCGGAAATCCGCTTCACGCCGGGACGTAATGAGACCACCGGCATGGCGTACTGAAAGTGCCGCCACCAATCGCCGGTGCCGCCACAAATAGCGGCATCAGCTTCACCTGCCGCGAGCAACATGCCGGCGGCGACAGTGGGGCGCTTAAGCAGTTGGCGGCCGGCAGCCAAGGGCGGCACACCGCGGCGGCCAACCCGACGCTCATAGTCCTTCACTAAGGTTGAATAAAGGACTTTATCATGTTCAAAATCAACGATTTTTACATCAATGCCGGGGCGCATACGCAGGCCAAGAGCGGCAATTTTTCCGGCGATCGCCATGCCGCGGCCCACCAGAATGGGCTGCGCTAGACCATCGTCGATAACAGTTTGCACCGCCCGCAAGGTGCGGTCGTCCTCGCCTTCGGAATACACGATGCGCGGGCAGGCCTTGCGAGCGCGTTCGATTACCGGGCGCAGCAGTTGGCCGGAACGGAACACGAAGCGTTCCAACTCATGCTTATAAAGGTCCCAGTCCTGAATCGGCGTGCGGGCAACCCCCGCCTCCATCGCGGCGCGTGCCACGGCGGGGGCGATGTGCATGATCAAACGCGGGTCGAACGGCTTAGGAATAATGTAATCTGGTCCAAAACTTGGGGCCAAGCCGCCATAAGCTGCCGCCACGGTGTCAGAGGCTTCAACGCGGGCGAGGTCGGCAATGGCCTCGACGGCGGCCAACTTCATGCTCTCGGTGATGGCAGTGGCGCGAACATCGAGCGCACCACGGAATATGAACGGAAAACACAGGACATTATTGACCTGGTTGGGATAATCTGAGCGGCCCGTCGCCATGATCGCATCCGGGCGAGCGGCTTTAACGAGTTCGGGTAGAATTTCAGGTTCAGGGTTTGCCAGTGCCAAAATCAAAGGATTCGGGCCTAGCAACGACAGCCATTCCTCCTTCAGCACGCGCGGCGCCGAGAGGCCCAGGAACACATCAGCCCCCACCAGCACCTCCTTCAAAGTGCGGGCGTTGGTTTCACGCGCCACATGGGTCAGGGTTGGGTCCAGTTTCGGGCGGCCCTTGTATACCACGCCGTCGATGTCGGTCATGGTAACATTTTCAGGGTCGGCGCCCAGGGCGATGAGGGTGTTGACGCAGGACAGAGCCGCAGCGCCGGCGCCGGAGGTGACGATTTTAACGTCTTTGATGTTTTTTTTCTGCACCTTCATGGCATTCAGAACCGCAGCGCCCACGATGATGGCGGTGCCGTGCTGGTCGTCATGAAATACCGGAATTTTCATCCGGGCACGCAATGTTTGCTCGATATGGAAACATTCCGGGGCTTTAATATCTTCGAGGTTGATACCGCCGAATGTCGGTTCCAGAGCCGCGACGATCTCGATGAATTTTTCCGGATCGGATTCATTCACCTCAATATCAAAACTGTCGATGCCGGCGAATTTTTTGAATAAAACCGCCTTGCCTTCCATCACCGGCTTGCCGGCCAGGGCACCTATGTTGCCCAGCCCCAGCACGGCCGTGCCGTTGGTGATCACGCCGACCAGATTGGCGCGGGAGGTATAGTCGAAGGAGGAATCAGGGTCCGCCACAATCGCATCGCAGGCTGCGGCGACACCGGGGGAATAGGCCAAAGCGAGGTCGCGGGAGGTTTCCATCCGCTTGGTGGCGGTAATGGCCAATTTGCCGGGGCGGGGGAAGCGATGGTAATCCAGCGCTGCTTTGCGTAAATCATCATCCATGATGTCTCTCCCCTTTAGTTCGCTCATTTGGTCTTTTCATGCGCCAAGCCGGTGTGTGAGACAACCGGTGGCTGCTATGAATTTTTTACAGGGAGTCCCGAATTATCGGGCGTGGTGCGGTCGAGAAGACTCGAACTTCCAAGGGGTTTCCCCCACAAGCACCTCAAGCTTGCGCGTCTACCATTTCGCCACGACCGCATCGCACGAACACGCGGGCCATAGCACCGCGCGGGGTGGCTATAGACCATGCTGAAAGCGCCGACAACATGGGAGGTAAAATCCGGCCTGACGCCTTATGAAACGGCGGTTTCAGCCATGCAGAACCAGATTTCAGGTATCCATGACGGCACTTTGGGCGAGGCCATCTGGCTACTGGAGCACCCACCGCTTTATACCGCCGGGACTTCCGCTAATGCGGCGGATTTGCAGGATTCCGGCCGGTTTCCCACCTATGCGGCGGGGCGCGGCGGGCAATGGACGTATCATGGGCCAGGCCAGCGGGTAGCCTACGTGATGCTGGATTTGAAGCGTCCCCATGGAACGATTCCCGCCCGGGATGTGCGGGCCTTTGTGCAAGGTCTGGAAGCCTGGATGATTGCCACGCTGGCGGATTTTGGCGTGACGGGCGAGGTTCGTGAGGGGCGCGTGGGGATATGGATTGCCCGCAACGGTATTGAAGAAAAGATCGGCGCGATCGGGGTGCGGGTAAGCCGCTGGGTCAGCTGGCATGGGCTGGCGCTGAACGTAAACCCGGATTTGGAGCATTTCTCCGGTATTGTCCCATGCGGCATTCGCGAGCATGGGGTTACCAGCCTGGCGGCGCTGGGTGTGACTGTAACCATGGCTGAGGTGGATGAAGCATTGCAGCGCAATTTTACGAAAATCTTCGGATGAAAATCTTCCTCTATGGTACGCTGGCAGACCCCGCCGGACTGGGGCGCTGCGCCGGCAAGCCGATAAAGACTAAGCCGCTGTTGGCCGTGTTGCACGGCTACCGCCGGGTTTTGCTGCGCGGGGCACGCTACCCCACGTTGCGACGGGAACCTGGCGAGGCGGTGCATGGCGTGATCATGCGGGTGAATGCCGATATGCTGGTGCGGCTGCAAAACTACGAATCAGTGCGTTACCGGCAAATTCATGTGCAGTTACGCACCGCCAGCGGGCAGCAGCGCGCCCGCTGCTTCATAGGTGATGCCGCCACCAGGGTAGCCTGGGTCGCGGATGAGAAAATTATGACTTTGCGCTCGCGTAGCTTCTAATTACCGCCCTGCCTGCCTACATCAAAGCGATGAAACTTTCCGTCCTCGACCAATCCCCGATTCGCTCCGGTATTTCCGCCGATGTCTCAATCCGTGAAAGCCTGGCGCTGGCAAGGCATTGCGAGGCGCTGGGGTATGCCAGGTACTGGGTATCCGAACACCATAGTTCGGGCGCGGTGGCGGGGTCGGCGCCGGAGATATTGATGGCGGCGATTGCCGCCACCACGGACAGCATCCGAGTGGGCAGTGCGGGGGTGATGCTGCCACATTATTCAGCCCTGAAGGTGGCGGAACAATTCAGGGTACTCGAAGCCATTGCCCCTGGACGGATTGATTTAGGCGTAGGCCGCGCCCCTGGGTCGGATGGCCGCACCGCGCTGGCGCTGAACCCGAATGCCGCCGCGGCCGCCGATGCGTTCCCCAGCATGGTGCGCGATTTACAGGCCTGGAGTGCAGGCCGGCCACTGGTGGAGGGGCATCCGTTCCGCAGCGTGCACGCCGAACCGCGCGGACCGTTTGCGCCAGAGATATGGATATTGGGAAGCTCCAATTACGGGGCGCAAGTGGCGGCGTTTTTTGGGCTGCCGTATTGCTACGCGTATTTTTTCAACGACGGCGAAGGTGCACAGCAGGCGTTGGATATCTACCGCGAAACCTTCCGGCCTTCGGAAATTTTGGCCGCCCCCCATGCGGCGCTGACCGTTTGGGCGTTCGCCGGTGAGACTGAGGCGGAGGCGGATTATTATTACCGCTCCCGCGCCATCGCCCGGCTGATGCGCGATAAGGGACAGTATATCGCCCTGCCCTCTCCCGAGGAGGCCGCGGCGTGGGAGGTTTCCGAGGTGGAGCGCAAACATATGGCGCAGGTGAAGGAGCGGGCTTTTTCGGGCACGGCGGCTGATGTGGCAGCACGGTTGCGCGGCTTGGTGGCACAAACCGGCATTGCCGAGCTGGCTATTACCACCACGGCGTATGAGCCAACTGCGCGTCAGAATTCCTATACGTTGCTGGCGCGTGAATTTGCCCTCACGCAAGTAAAAAGCGCGGCTTAGCAAATCCCATTCATGGGCAAACGCTGAACAATCAGCCACATCATGGAATTTGCGTTGAATTAAACGTTGCGCTCTCCGACATACAAAAAGCGAAATAAGGAGAGAAAAGATAAAAAAAACTCAGATTGCGATGACGTTGGCGGCACTGCTTATGGTGGCACCAATCCTCAGCGCTTGCCACACCACAGCCGGTGTTGGCGAAGATGTGTCACAAGGTGGACATGCACTAACCAATAGCGCCAATTTCAACGCGCCAACCTCACCACACCCGTAACTTCGAGGAGATAGATGATGGATAAAGACCGAATTGAAGGCACCGTGAAAAAAGTCACGGGGACGTTGAAAGACGCTGTCGGTAAGGTCACCGGCGATGCCAATTTGCAAGCCGAGGGCAAGGCAGAGAAGGCCGTCGGCTCAGTGCAGAATGCGGTTGGCACCGTCAAAGACGCGGCCCGGGATGTTCTGAAGAAGTAGTGAGCGTTAGATGGGTGCGGCAGATTTTGCCGCATCCAGCGCCATTTGCAGTATCTGCGCGGCGGCGAGTTTATCGACCATCGCCGCCCGCCGGGCGCGGGTCATATCGGCATTGATGAGAAGTGCCTGGACCTCTGAGGTTGTCAGGCTTTCATCGATCATCGCGGCGGGTAAGCCGGTGGCGGCTGAAAGCGCGTGCGCCCAGTCCCGCGCCGCCTGGGCGGCCGGCACCAGATCACCGTCGATTCCTAACGGCAGGCCAATCACCAGCCCCGCCGCCCCTTCCTCGTCCGCAATGGCGCGGATTTCGGCGGCGTTATGCTTGAGCTTGGCCCGCACGATGGTGGAATAAGGGCTGGCGATCTGACGATTGACGTCGGATAGCGCCACACCAATACGTTTGGACCCAGGGTCCAGGCCAATCAGCCTTGCGCCGGGGGGCATTGCCGCGTGGAGTTGCATGAGGTTGAAGAGGGCCATACCAGTGTTTATGGTCCTGTTTGCACGTAACCCCAAGGATTTTATGAATGTCGCTTGATACCGCCACGGTTCGCCGTATTGCGAAACTGGCCAGAATTCGCGTGGATGAGGCCGAAATAGCCACGCTGCAGACCGAATTGAACGCTATTTTGGGCTATGTCGACCAGTTGAACGAGGTTGACGTGACCGGAATTGAGCCGCTTTCCGGCGGCGCCCAGATGGCGATGCGGCTGCGCCCCGATATTTGTAACGATGGCGAGATGCCTGAGAAAATCCTTGCCAATGCGCCCGACCGCGCCGGCGAATTTTTTGCTGTACCGAAAGTTGTCGAATGAGCCTGACCGACCTGACGATTGCGCAAGCCGGCGCGAAGCTGGCTGCCAAACAAATTTCTGCTGTTGAACTGACCGCCGCCCATAATGCGGCGGTGGCGGCACTGAACCCACGGTTGAATGCCTTTATCACCACCACGCCGGAGCTGGCACTGGAACAGGCGAAAGCCGCGGATGCCATGATTGCAGCGGGCAAGGCCGGACCGCTGACCGGGATTCCACTGGCGATCAAAGATTTATTCTGCACCGAGGGTGTGCGCACCACAGCGGCGAGTAAAATTCTGGAGCCGTTCATTCCGCCTTATGAGAGCACCGTGACGGCGCAGCTAAAGGCCGCAGGCGCCGTGTGCTTGGGCAAGGCGAATTTGGATGAATTCGCCATGGGGTCCTCCAACATCACCTCGGGCTACGGCCCGGTGGAGAATCCTTGGAAGCGCTACGGTTCGGACGCCAAATTGGTGCCGGGCGGGTCGTCCGG
This sequence comes from Acidocella sp., assembly GCA_027308685.1. Classification (GTDB taxonomy): domain Bacteria; phylum Pseudomonadota; class Alphaproteobacteria; order Acetobacterales; family Acetobacteraceae; genus Acidocella. Next base: position 210,319 of record DAIDEE010000006.1, on the reverse strand, counting down.
CGGTTCGGCGGCAGCGGTGGCGGCGCGGATGGCGCTGGGGGCGACGGGTACGGATACCGGCGGTTCGATTCGCCAACCGGCCTCATTTACCGGGTTGGCGGGGATTAAACCGACCTATGGCCGCTGCTCGCGCTACGGGATTATCGCGTTTGCCTCCTCGCTGGATCAGGCAGGTCCGATGGCGCGCACGGTGGAAGATTGCGCGATTATGCTGGGCGCGATGTCTGGCTTTGATGCCAGGGACAGCACCAGTGCCGAGCGTCTGGTGCCGGATTTTAGGGCTGCTACGGCCCGCAGCGTGAAGGGCTTACGCATCGGCATTCCGGCAGAGTACCGCGTGGATGGCATGAGTGCTGAAATTGCCGCCCTATGGGAAAAGGGCGTGGCTTGGCTGCGAGAGCAAGGCGCTGAGATTGTCGATATCTCCCTGCCCCATACCAAATATGGTCTGCCGGTTTATTACATCGTGGCGCCTGCCGAAGCTTCATCAAATCTCGCCCGTTACGATGGCGTGCGGTTTGGTAAGCGGGTGGATGGAGAAGACCTGATCGATATGTATGAGCGCACCCGCGCCGCCGGTTTTGGCGCGGAGGTAAAGCGGCGGATTATGATCGGCACCTATGTGCTCTCGCACGGCTATTACGATGCGTATTATTTGAAGGCGCAGAAAATTCGCGCACTCATGCTGCGTGATTTTACCTTGGCATTTGACAAGGTGGATGCGATTCTCACCCCCACCGCGCCCTCGGCGGCGTTCGGGATTGGCGAGAAGATGGATGACCCGGTGACGATGTATCTGAACGACGTATTCACCGTGCCAGCGTCTCTCGCCGGTGTGCCGGCGATGAGCGTTCCGGCTGGCTTGTCGGCGGAAGGATTACCGCTGGGCTTACAGGTCATCGGCAAGCATTTCGATGAAGAAACGGTGCTGACGGTGTCAGCGGCGATTGAACGCGCTGTCAACTTTACCGCCAAACCCACGCTGATGGCAGGAGCAAACTAATGGGCTATATGTTGGAAGGCTCAACCGGCGCCTGGGAAATTGTGGTGGGGCTGGAAATTCATGCGCAGGTGATTTCAGAGTCTAAATTATTCTCGGGCGCTTCTGCCACTTATGGCGGGGCGCCGAATGCGCATGTGAGTTTTGTGGATGCCGGGTTTCCAGGCATGTTGCCGGTGATCAACCAGGAGTGCGTGGCGCAGGCCGTGCGCACCGGGTTGGGGTTGCAGGCGCAGATTAATTTGATGAGCCGATTTGACCGCAAGAATTACTTTTATGCGGATTTGCCGAATGGTTATCAGATAAGCCAGTTCGCCCACCCGATTGTGGGGACCGGCGTGGTTGAAATTGAATTGCAGGATGGCACCATCAAGCACATCGGCATCACGCGGTTGCACCTGGAGCAGGATGCCGGAAAGTCGATGCATGATCAGCACCCGACGAAATCGGTGATTGACCTCAACCGGGCCGGCGTGGCGCTGATGGAGATTGTTTCCGAGCCTGATATTCGCTCACCAGAAGAAGCTGGAGCGTATGTGCGGAAAATCCGGCAGATTTTGCGCTATCTCGGCACCTGCGATGGCAATATGGAAGAAGGCTCGATGCGGGCCGATGTGAATGTGTCGGTGCGCAAGCCTGGCGAGGAATTTCGCACCCGTTGTGAGATCAAGAACGTCAACTCGGTGCGGTTTGTGATGCACGCGGTGGAAGCCGAGGCGCAGCGGCAGATCGGCGTATGGGAATCCGGTGGCGAAGTGGTGCAGGAAACCCGCTTGTACGACCCGGCGCGCGGCGAGACACGCTCGATGCGTTCGAAGGAAGACGCGCATGATTACCGCTATTTTCCGGAGCCTGATTTGCTACCCTTGGTGCTGGATGAAGCCTGGGTGGAAGCACTTAAATCCAAATTGCCGGAACTGCCGGATGACAAGCGCCGCCGCTTTTGCGAGCAATATGGCATCACCTTTTATGATGCCGGTGTGCTGGTGGCCGACCAAACCACCGCAGATTTTTATGAGACCGTGGCAAAAGGCCGCGATGCGCGTCTGGCGGCCAATTGGGTGTCGGGCGATTTTTTCGCGGCACTGAACCGCACCGGCAGCACCATTGAAACCTCGCCGGTTTCGGCAGCGGCTTTGGGAGAATTGCTCGATCTGATCGGCGATAAAACCATCAATGGCCGGATCGCCAAGGATGTATTCGAGATCATGGTGGAAACCGGCAAAATGCCCGCTGCCATCGTTGAGGAAAAGGGTTTGCGGCAGGTAACCGACACCGGCGCGATTGAAGCGGCGGTGGCTGCTGTGCTTGCCGCCAACCCGGATAAAGTGGCGGAATATAAATCTGGCAAGGATAAGTTATTCGGCTTCTTCGTCGGCCAGGTGATGAAGGCCACGCAGGGCAAAGGCAACCCGGCGCTGGTGAATGAGATTGTGAGAGCACACCTTGGCTAAATTCGTCATAAATTCCAGCTTGTGAGGAGCATGGGGCGTGGCTATGTCATGGCGCATGAAATACCTAGTCATCGCTCTCACTTTGCTGGCCCCTGCCAGCGCCCTCGCCGATAGTGCCCCCACTTCGCTTGGTACTTTTGGCGACTGGACAGCCGCCACCTATGGCAGCGGGGCGGGTAAGGCCTGCTACGCCTTCACAACGGCGCAAACCTCTACCCCGGCTTTGGCCAAACGTGGTGCGGTGATGCTCACCGTGACCGAGCGTAAGGCCAACCGTGACGAGGTGACGCTGGCGGCGGGGTTTGATTATCCAGCCAAGCCGGTGGTGACCCTGACCGTGGGTGACACCGCGATTGACTTCTACACCGCCGGCCAGACCGCCTTTACCACCAGCGGGACGCAGGCGGTGGCGGCGTTCCGCACCGGCGATAAGGCGGTGGCAAAGACCGTGGGGCCTAGCGGGTATGTGCTTGATACATTCTCGCTCTCTGGCTTTTCCGGGGCGTACGGCGCTATTACCAAGGCATGTCCGTAAAATCCCCCTATAACGCTGAACTCACCGCCGCAGACCGCGACCGGATTCTTGCCAAAGCCGCTATTTTTGCCCCGCCCAGCAATGTGCTGGCGGATGGTAGGCGCGATTTGGTCGGCTTATCGCGTGAGGAACTGGCCGCTGAGGTAGCGGCTGCCGGTGAAAAACCATTCCGCGCCAAGCAGTTATGGCACTGGATTTATCACCAGGGCGTGACCGATTTCTCCAAGATGAGCAGCATCGCCCGGCCTTTGCAGGAAAAGCTGGCCGAGCATTTTGTGGTGGGCCGCCCGGAGGTCTCGCTTGACCAGCTTTCCAAAGACGAGACCCGCAAGTTCCTGTTCAAGTTCCGCGATAATGAGGCTGTGGAGACCGTTTACATTCCCGACCCGGTGGAAGACCGCGGCGCGGTGTGCATTTCCAGCCAGGTGGGTTGCACCCTCTCCTGCCGGTTCTGCCATACTGGCACCCAGCGGCTGGCGCGGAATTTGTCCTCCGCCGAGATTGTCGGGCAGTTCATGGCGGCGCGCGATGCCTATAATGAATGGCCCAGCCCGAAGGGTGAAACGCCGCGTTTGCTCTCCACCATCGTGCTGATGGGCATGGGCGAACCATTATATAATTATGAAAATGTCGCGACGGCGATGAAGATTGTGATGGATGGTGAGGGCATTGGCTTATCCCGCCGTCGCATTACGCTGTCCACTTCCGGTGTGGTGCCGATGATGGACCGGGCTGGTGAGGAGCTAGGCGTGAACCTCGCGGTTTCATTGCATGCGGTGCGCGATGATCTGCGTGATGAACTGGTGCCGCTGAATCGCAAGTATCCGATCAAGGATTTAATCGCTGCCTGCAAGCGTTATCCGGCAGCTTCAAACGCCCGGCGGATTACGTTTGAATATGTCATGCTCAAGGGAATTAATGATTCCGAGACCGACGCGCGGGCGCTGGTTTATTTAATTGCCGGGCTGCCGGCAAAGGTGAATCTCATCCCCTTCAACCCCTGGCCAGGTAGTACTTACGAGACATCATCGCCCGCCGCGATTCGTAAATTTGCCGACATCATCATGGATGCCGGTTACTCATCGCCGGTGCGCACGCCGCGTGGGCAGGATATTCTGGCAGCCTGCGGGCAGTTGAAGTCGATGGCGCAACCGGCGGGATAGTAAACGACCGTAACTTGTTTTCGGTGAGCCGATCACTTAAATTCAGGTTATGATTGGGCGTGATCCGTCGGGCATTGAAACACTTGAATCCGAAGCTGTTACCCGGCTGAGAGGTGGGTTCGCCGGCATTGAACAATCGTTTGATGCCTTGTTGGACCAGTTCAAGTCGGCCTTGCAGGAGATGATCGACAAATCATTACGTACCGAGGCCGAAATGGCTGATTTGCGGGCTCGCGTGCGCCGCGAGGTGGATGAGGCGCGCCTTTATGCGGTACAAAAATTCGCCCGCGATGTGGTTGAGGCCGCAGAGAACATCAGGCGTGGCATTGATAGTCTTCCTAAACAAGAGCCAAATGAACCTGAAGCTGTCACAAAAATGCGGAACGGCTTCGAGGGCATCGAGCGCTCGTTCGTGGCTCTGCTGGAGCGCAACGGCATTGACCGCCAGGACCCGACCGGTGCGCAGTTTGATCCAAATTATCATGAAGCGATGGCTGAACAGGAAACCACCACCTACCCGGCAGGAACAATCCTGCATGCCTGGAGCCAGACCTGGACACTTAACGGCCGCCTGCTGCGCCCTGGCATGGTGGTTGTCGCCAAGGGTGGCCCGGCGCCGGCATTGCGGGTGGGCTAGACGGCTTAATTATCGCCGAGGATCATTTTAATTTTTGCAATCAGCGTGTCTTTCGAGGTCATGGCTTCCTCAAGCAAATTTGCCTGCGCCAGCATCAGCACATGCATTTCCAGCAGGCCCACAGCCTGACCGGTTTTTACCAGGCACGGCTCAAATCGCATATCGTCGCGCCGCCCCATTGCGAACCTGAGCGCCGCAGCAATGGTGGTGCTGGCTTCCAGGATCAGTGGTTTAGAGTCCAGGTGCTGCACCAATTCATGCAGTGGGCGCTTGATGAAAACTTCGCGCCCAAACGGCTGGCTGATAGCCGTCAGCAACGTACGCCGCGACAATATGCCAACAACCTTGCCCGCAGCATGAACGATGAAGCCAGGCAGAGTGGGGTCGTCTAAAAACTTTTTTTCAACGCTTCCCGCAGTCTCAGACAGGCTGACCACTTCATTCCAAACAAACAGCTGCCCCACCTTTGTGGGCGCTTCGCCGTGGCTCGAGCGCAGCAATTGCCCCAGAGCGGCCACCGCTACTGCGGCGGAACTTCGCTGCATTTCCATGGTAATACCGCTCATCCTATAACCTGAGCTATTGTATGATTAAGCCCACGTCACACAAGTCACAGCAGATGATAATGTCTATTTGTCATTAACTAGTCACAATCAAATTCATCGCCATCTCTCGTCGATGGGCCTGCAACAATTTAGAAACGCGGAAAAAAACCTGCGAGGCTGGTCAATTCGATCGCACCTGGCAATGTCATCAGATATGCATAGGCGTTCATGACCTGGTCGGTCTCGTAGGTGCCTTCCGGCATCGGTAAATTGGCCCGCTTGTAGTGGTCAGGGTATTTAGTGCGGTAAAATACAGTGCGATGATGGGTTTCAGTTATCTGGAAACGCTCACGCTGAGCATGTTGAAAGAATATCCGGTCGGCGATAATTGAGATCTGCTTTGGAATCCGCCAACGATCAAACAACTGGAAAGCCGGGCGCATGATCAACCAGCAGTTCGCATCAACATGCAGGAATTTATCCTCCTCAGGTTCAGTGACCGGTAGTGCGCGCCCTTCCAGATCGCAGAAGGTCCGCTTGCAGGAAACCAGCGGCGCCCCTGAGGCTTCCTGCGCTTCAACCAACTTCGCCAGATGGTCAGGAGCAAACCAGTTGTCAGCATCGAGATACGCCACCGCGTCAAACCCATAGGAATTTGCAAGCAATCCACCGATCATCCGCGGCGTGTTGCCGTAATCGGCATTACCCTGTGGCAGTTGCACATGTAGGGTGCGCATGGGCGTAGTGATCTCGCGCGGGAAACCATCTGCGACCAGCAAATGCGTACAAGGATATGACTGACCCAGCACGCTGTTGTGGCATTGCAGGAGCTGCTCGGCGGGCTCTTTGTAGTACGGCGTGATGACGGCGATCTTCAACATCGGCAACCCAGCTTTCAGATGTCACGTCCTGAGACTGATATTATCTAAACACTTGGTCGTCCATGCGTTTGGGTGGCAATAAAGTTTTCCTTGACTTAGATTGTATTTCGATATATCTAAGATACACCACTTGAGTGAAATCATTCCTCGCCGGTATTTTCAAATAAGGAAATTTTATAAATATGAGACTATTCAATCACTTAAAGGATCACCACTGTGAGGGTCGGCGCTTTGCGCATCCCGGACACGGGTTTGGTGAGCGACATGAACGCCGCGGAGGTGGCAGAATTGGTGGGCCGTTTGGTGGGCCCGGGCGGATGGCGCGGCTGCTGGAACACGGCGACCTTAAAGTGCTGACCCTGCATCTGATTCATGAAAAGCCCCGGCATGGCTATGAGATCATCAAAGCCATCGAGGATCTGGCGGGGGGCGCCTATGCGCCGAGCCCTGGTGTTGTTTACCCCACGCTCACCCTGCTGGAAGACCTGGGCTTGGTAACCAGCACCACCGAAGGAACGCGTAAGCGTTTTTCGATCACCGAGGCTGGTATCCAGGCTTTGGCGGAGCAACAAGGCGAGGTAACCACCATATTAACCAGGATTGCAGCCGCGCAGTCGTATGAACCGACCCCGGCACTGATCCGCGCTACCGAAAACCTTAAAACCGCGTTGCGTTTGAAACTGGCCGGCAAAGCGATGGCCGTGGAGACGGCGCGGCGGATTGCTGATTTGCTTGATGAAGTCGCACGGAAAATCGAGGAACTCTGAACGGTATGAAATAGTTGGAAACCTGAAGTTACAGGGGTGGGCTTTGACAAAAGCCGTGTAGGGACGCTACCGCCACACTATGAAAAGAGTGGCGGTATTACTGGCGGCGGGGCTTGGCACACGGATGAAGTCGGGGTTGCCGAAGGCGGCTCATCGACTGGCCGGGGCACCGATGCTCAATCATTTATTGCGGGCGGCGGACGCAGCGTTCGACCGGATTATGGTGGTGGTTGGCCCGGACATGCCCGAACTCACCGCCTTGGCGGCACCGCATCAGGTGGTAGTTCAGCACGAGCGCCTGGGTACCGCGCACGCGGCGTTGCAGGCCTTAAAGGCGTTCGGTGATGGTCAGGTTGCCATATTATATGCCGACAACCCGCTGGTGACCTCTGCTACCATGCAAGCTCTCGGGCAGCGGTTGGATGAAGGTGATGCCGGACTTGTGTTGCTCGGCATGACCCCACCTGAGCCTGGCAAATATGGGCGGCTGATTTGCGAGAACGGCTATGTAGCCCGAATCATCGAGTATGCGGATGCAACACCGGCTGAACGCGCCATAGGGTTTTGCAATGCTGGTGGGATGATGGCGAAAGCGGATGATCTGGCTAACTGGCTGTCACAGGTGTCCAACAATAACACCAAAGGCGAATTTTATCTCACCGACATTGTCGCCATAGCGCGCGCCCAAGGAACAAAAGTGGCGGCTGTGACAGCACCGTTTGCCGAATGCATGGGTGTGAACTCGCGCGCGGAACTGGCAGCCGCCGAGGCGGCTTTGCAGATGCGGTTGCGCGCCGCTGCGTTGGACAACGGCGTGGCGATGCAAGCGCCTGATACGGTGTTTTTATCGTACGATACGATTTTGGCCGCAGATGTCAGTGTGGGACCGTATGTGGTATTTGGCCCTGGCGTGACGGTGGCTTCCGGTGCGCAGATCAAGGCTTTTTCACATTTAGAGGGTTGTGTGGTGCGCGAGGGCGCGATTGTGGGGCCCTACGCGCGGCTGCGACCTGGCGCTGATATTGGGCGTGATGCGCATGTTGGGAATTTTGTGGAAATTAAGGCCGCCAGCTTAGGTGAAGGGGCAAAGGCCAATCACCTGACCTATATCGGCGATGCTGAAATTGGCGAGCGCACTAATATTGGCGCCGGCTTCATTACTTGCAATTATGATGGCAAACACAAGCATAAAACTAAAATCGGCAAAAATGCGTTTGTCGGTTCGGATGTGGCGATGGTAGCACCGGTAAGTGTGGGCGATGGTGCAATGATCGCTGCGGGATCGGTGATCACTGATGATGTAGCAGCGGATAGTTTGGCGATCGCACGCGCGAGGCAGGTGCAGAAAACGAAAAAAGGCTCAAAATAATGTGTGGTATTGTTGGCGTAATCGGCACCGCACCAGCGAGTCCATTGTTACTAGATGGGCTGCGACGTTTGGAATATCGCGGCTATGATAGCGCGGGTATTGCCACACTGGTAAATGGGCATATCGAGCGGCGGCGGGCCGAGGGTAAGCTGGTGAATTTGGCGAATTTGCTCAACGCCAGTCCGTTGCCCGGTGTTACTGGTATTGGCCATACGCGCTGGGCGACGCATGGCAAACCCACTGAGACCAACGCCCACCCGCACGGCACGGCAAGGGTGGCGGTGGTGCATAACGGCATTATTGAAAACCATGCTGAATTGCGGGCCGAATTGGAGAGCCAGGGGCAGCGCTTCGTCACCGAAACCGACACTGAAACTGTGGCGCAACTGGTGGATTATTTGTTGGCGCAGGACATGGAACCAATAGAAGCCGCAGCGGTGGCGTTTGGGCGCTTAGAAGGCGCTTATGCGCTGGCGCTGGTATTTGCCGGACACCCTGAACTCATTATTGGCGCCCAAAAAGGTGCCCCCTTGGCGGTGGGGTTTGGTGATGAGGAAATGTATCTGGGCTCCGATGCGTTGGCTTTGGCCCCCCTCACCCGCCGGATTGCGTATTTGCAAGATGGAGACTGGGTGGTTTTGAACCGTCAGTCGGCGGCATTTTTTGACCGTGAAAATCAGCCGGTGGTGCGCGAGATGCGGTTGACGAATTTGACCGGAGCCGCCATCGGCAAAGGCAATTTCCGGCACTTCATGGAAAAGGAATTGCATGAACATCCGGTGGTGATCGGGGATGTGTTGCACCGGATGATCGATGCCGGGACCAGGATGCCGGTGCTGCCCGAAATGCCGTTTGATCTGGCGGCGATTTCGCGCATCACCATCAGTGCCTGCGGGTCGGCATTTTATGCTGGTCTGACAGCGCGGTTTTGGTTGGAGAGCCTCGCTAAAATACCAACCGATGCCGATGTGGCCAGCGAATTTCGCTACCGCGAACCGCCGTTGGAAACCAGCGGTTTGGGCTTGCTGGTCAGCCAGTACGGCGAGACCGCCGATACGTTGGCGGCATTGCGCTACATGAAATCGCAGCGGCAAAATATTCTCTCGGTGTTGAACGTGCCCGAATCCAGCATGGCGCGGGCTTCGGATGCGATGCTTGATACCATTGCCGGCCCAGAAATTGGCGTGGCCAGCACCAAGGCCTTCACCGCGCAGTTAGCGGTATTGGCAGCATTTACCTTGGCATTGGCGCGAGCGCGCAAAATACTGCCAGATACCGAGATAGCCCGGCTAACTGATGCCTTGTTGCAAATTCCAGCGAAAGCGGCGGAGGTTTTAGCAAATGACGCGCCGATCAAAGCGCTGGCGCGGCGGATCGCCGAGGCGCGGGACGTGTTATACCTCGGGCGCGGTGCATGTTTTCCGATTGCGCTGGAAGGTGCGTTAAAGCTGAAAGAAATCAGCTATATTCACGCTGAAGGATACGCGGCGGGCGAGATGAAGCATGGGCCGATTGCGTTGATTGATAAGTCGGTGCCGGTCATTGCCATAGCGCCATCCGGCCCGTTGTTTGAAAAAACTGCCTCTAATTTGCAGGAAGCGGCCGCACGGGGTGGGCAGATTATCGTGTTCAGCGACGCCGAAGGCGCTGCCAAGTTGCGCAACATCGCGGCTGAAACTGTGATTATACCCGATACTGACCCATTTGCCGCGCCGATTTTGCATGCCATACCAGTGCAGATGCTGGCCTATTATGTGGCCATATTAAAAGGCACTGATGTTGACCAACCCAGGAACCTGGCCAAGTCGGTGACCGTGGAATAATGCGGCCATACTACCGGCTGATGGTTCCTGTGTTGGATTGTTCGGGCCCGAGGACACCGCTGGCAGCAAACGAACCTTGCGGTGGGATTATGGTTTGCCAACTGGTATCTCACCGCGGCTATGAGCGAGGGACATTTGATATGAAAGATGAATATTATGCCTGAAAACTCCAAAAATATCGCGATCGTGGGGGCCGGGCTGGTGGGAGCCGGTTGGGCTATGGTGTTTGCCCGTGCTGGACAACAGGTGAAGGTTTACGATGCGAGCGAGACCATACGGCGGGGCCTGCCTGAACATCTTGGCACCTCACTCGAAGCCTTGCACCGCCATGGTTTAGTGACCGAGACGCCCGCCGCCATCACGGCCCGGATACAGATTGTCGAGACTTTGCCGCAAGCTGTTGCTGATGCTGATTATATCCAGGAGTCGGTTTTTGAGCAGTTGGAGCTCAAAAAGGCGATTTCGGCGGAAATTGATCAGGCAATGGCACCGCAGGCGGTCGTTGGCAGTTCCACTTCAGGATTTTCAGGCTCGTCCTTCATGGCCGATCTCACCCGGCGCACGCAGTTTTTGGTGGTGCATCCGGTAAACCCGCCGCAAGTCATACCCGTTGTTGAAATTGTGCCAACACCCTGGACCAAACCGCAGATCGTGGACGAGATGCGCAGCTTCATGCAGGCCGTCGGCCAGGTGCCAGTGGTGCTGAACAAGGAAATTGATGGATTTATTTTAAACCGGCTGCAAGGCGCGTTGTTGGATGAAGCATGGAAGTTATTTGAGGAAGGATATGCAAGCGCCGCTGACATCGACGCCACGGTTTCTGAGGGCTTGGGGTTACGCTGGGCCTTTATGGGGCCGTTCGAGACAATTGATTTGAATGCCCCCCTTGGCATTGAAGATTACGCCCAGCGATTTAGTGGCATGTACCAGCGCTTGGCGTCGCTGCGTCATGAGACCGCAGCCTGGTCGAAGGAGACCATCGACCGGGCGACGGCAGAATGCCGGTCTGCGCTCCCGGTTGCAGCCCTGACAGCACGGCGCCAATGGCGCGACGAGCGGCTAATGGCATTGATCGCCCATAAAAAACAGCAGGTTTAAGGCTGACTTATCGCCCACGGCTGCCTATGTTCACTGCATTATCAAACAAAGGACCCGCGTCATGTTGAACCAGAACACCAAACTGCCCCTGAAAGACCCCAGCCTGTTCCGGGAGGCTAATTATGTTGGTGGTCAATGGATTGAGGCGGATAATGGCAAATGGCTCGAGGTAAAAAACCCGGCCACGGGTGAGTTGGTGGGGCGGGTTCCGGCACTCGGCAAGGCTGAGACCAAACGCGCCATCGAGGCGGCATACGCGGCACAAAAACCCTGGCGGAAATTATTGGCCAAGGAACGTTCGGCAATTTTGCGTAAACTTTTCAATTTGATGATTGAAAACGCCGATGATCTGGCGGTGATTATGACGGCCGAGCAAGGCAAGCCACTGGCTGAAGCCAAGGGCGAGATTATTTATGCGGCAAGCTTTATTGAGTGGTTTGCCGAGGAAGCCAAGCGGGTTTATGGCGATACAATTCCGCAAAACGCCCATGGCCGTCGGATTTTGGTGCAAAAAGAACCAGTGGGCGTATTTGCTGCCATCACGCCCTGGAATTTTCCATCCGCCATGATTACGCGCAAAGCTGGGCCTGGTTGGGCAGCCGGATGCACGGGGGTCATTCGCCCCGCGAGCCAAACGCCATTTTCGGCCATTGCCCTGGCAGTTTTGGCGGAACGAGCCGGGATGCCGGCTGGCGTATGCAACGTGATTACCGGGCCTTCCGGTGAAACCGGCGCTGAACTGACAGCCAACCCGATGGTGCGCAAACTTACCTTCACCGGCTCCACCGAAGTGGGCGCCAAGTTGATCGCGCAATGCGCCCCCACCGTGAAAAAACTCTCTATGGAGTTGGGCGGCAATGCACCCTTCATTGTGTTTGACGATGCTGATCTGGACGAAGCCGTGAAGGGCGCGATTGCCAGCAAATTCCGCAACGCCGGACAAACCTGTGTGTGCGCCAACCGGTTACTGGTGCAGGATGGCGTTTTTGATGCATTCGCCGAAAAGCTAAAAGTAGCCGTACAGGCTTTGAAGGTTGGCAACGGCATGGATGCCGGGGTGACACAAGGCCCGATGATCAACATGGCCGCAGTTGAAAAAATTGAGGAGCATATTGAGGATGCGCTAAATGGCGGCGCGCGGGTTATTACCGGTGGTCAGCGCCATGCACTCGGCGGTAATTATTTTGAACCCACGATTTTGGCGGATGTGCCACATACTGCAAAAGTATTTTTTGAAGAGACCTTCGGTCCCCTGGCACCTTTGTTCCGTTTCAAAACGGAAGATGAAGCGATCGCCCTGGCAAACGATACCGAGTTTGGCCTCGCCTCGTATTTTTATGCGCGCGACATCGGTCGGATTTTTCGCGTTCTTGAGGCGTTGGAATACGGCATCGTGGGCGTTAACGAGGGAATTATATCGACCGAGGTTGCGCCGTTTGGGGGCATGAAATCATCAGGGCTGGGCCGTGAGGGGTCTAAATACGGTATCGAAGATTACATGGAGATCAAGTACGTGGCATTGGGCGGTATCGCCGAATAATCAGGGCTTGGCGAATACCACCACGCTCTCGAGATTTTCCGAGTATGGGAATTGATCGATAGGCGTGGCGCTAAGTATCTCATACCCGGCGCGTTTTAAGGAAAATGCGTCGGTGGCCAAGGCGTCTGGGTTACAACTCACGTAAATAACGCGAGGTACTGCGGCGGCGACCAGATTTTTCATTTGCGGCCCAGCACCGGCGTAGGGTGGATCAAGCACGACAGCCGCAGCTTTGGCCATTTCAGCAACCATGAGAGGCCGTCTGGTTAGATCACGGATGGCAACACTCATGCGGCCGGCCAGGTTGGCTTTTCGCAAGGCCAGTTCATGTGCGGCCACAGCGTCAGCGGCGCCTTCATAGGCCTCGACCCGGCCATGCGGCACCAGCGCAAAGCTGAGCGTTCCGATACCGGCGTACAATTCCACGATTCGCGACCTGGCTGTTAGCTTTGGCAAACCTGCAATCACAGCCTTGACGATCGCGGCCTCGCCTGCCGCACTTGCCTGCAAAAAAGCGCCTGGTGGTGGCTCCACGGCAATACCCGAGAGCGTGATGACCGGCGATGAGAGCATCACAACCAGTTCCGCCTCAGCAGCGCCTTTGGTCACGCTGATTCGCACTGCATGATGGGCGCGGGCAAAAGCAATGAGCTTGGTACGGTCCGGCCCGGTTAAATCGCCATCAAGACGCAGTAGAATATCCGGTCCGGTATCGAGCCAGTTAATGATCACGGTACCGGTGCGGCGTAAGGCTTCAATGCTACGCAACAAAATCCTGAAATCAGGCAGCAAGGCCACAATGCGCGGTGCGAGCAGCACACATTCAGCCATGTCGATGATTTCATCGCTGCGGGCCCGATGCAAGCCGAGTGTAATCACCCCAGCATAACGTTTAACCGCTAAATCCACGCGCCGGCGGGTCTGTAAGGGGGTTTCCACCAATGCCGCAACGGTTACATCAACAAATCTGGCACGTTGCAAAGCCGCTCGTAATGACGCCGATTTTTCAACAGCGCTGCGACCTGCGACAGCACAACCGCCGCAGGCGCCAAAATGAATGCAATGGGACATTGTTAGAAGGCTGACAGACCCGTTATGCCACGGCCCAAAATCAGGGCGTGCACGTCATGCGCGCCTTCATAGGTATTCACGGTTTCCAGATTCATCATGTGACGAATGACGTGGTATTCATCAACAATGCCGTTACCACCGTGCATATCACGCGACATGCGGGCGATTTCCAGCGCCTTGCCACATGAATTACGTTTGCACAGCGAGATCATTTCGAGTGCTGCATTACCCTCATCCATCAACCGGCCGAGTTGCAAAACCGCTTGCCGGGCCAGGGTGATTTCAGTTTGCATGTCGGCCAGCTTTTTTTGCACCAACTGGGTTTGCGCGAGCGGACGGCCAAACATTTTACGGTCCATAGTGTAACTACGGGCGGCATGGAAACAGAATTCCGCAGCGCCAATGGCTCCCCATGAAATACCGTAGCGAGCGTTATTCAGGCAGGAGAACGGGCCTTTAAGCCCCTTGACGTTTGGCAGCATGTTCTCAGCCGGCACAAACACATCCTGCAACATAATCATGCCAGTGATGGAGGCCCGCAGCGAGAACTTACCTTCAATTTTCGGGGTTTCCAAACCCTTCATGCCTCGTTCGACGATAAAGCCGCGGATATCGCCCGCGTCATCCTTCGCCCACACCAACAACACATCGGCGATCGGGGAATTGCTGATCCAGGTCTTTGAGCCATTCAGCACAAAACCACCATCAACGGCCTTGGCGCGGGTGCGCATCGAAGCAGGGTCAGACCCGGCATCGGGTTCAGTGAGGCCAAAACAGCCGACAAATTCGCCGGAGCGTAACTTGGGTAGAAATTTATCCTTCTGGGCTTCAGAGCCAAACGCCCAGATAGGATACATCACCAACGAGGATTGCACTGAAAAGGCGCTGCGATAGCCGCTGTCCACCCGCTCGATCTCGCGTGAGATCAGGCCGTAAGACACATAGGAAACATCCGCGCAGCCATGGGAGTCAAGAGTTGCGCCCAAAAAGCCCAGCGCACCCATTTCGGTCATGATGGAACGGTCATAGGATTCATTGCGGAACGCCATCAGCACCCGCGGCTGCAATTTTTCCTGGGCGTACTCATGCGCGGCATCGCGGATGGCGCGTTCTTCTTCGGTCAGTTGCTCGTCAAATCGCAACGCATCGTCCCACTGAAAGGACGTGAATTTACCCTTCTTGCGGGTGCTGGTATTAGCGACTTTTCCAATAACATTCATGCGGCAATATCAGCCTTATTGCTGGAATTGTTGGTATCTTCTGAAGATATATCGTGCTCCGAGCCCTCATTCAACTCGGCCTCGGCAAGTTTGCTCAAGGCGGCACGCTTACGGATAAGCATGAAGGCTGGAACATCATTGCCAAATCCACGCACGCTTGGGCCGTTGTCCTGGCCACGATCAAACCTCTCATGGCGTTCACCACGCTCAGCATAACGCGGTTCGCGGCGACGATATTCCTCACGCTTCGGCGTTTCAACAACCGGTTGCTCAATCCGGGCCGGTTCAACACGCGCTTGCGCACGCGTTTCACCACGCGGCGGGCGAGCGGCGCGTTCACGGCGCGGTTCTTCATCGCGTGGCTTCGCCGATGATTTAGCAGCGGGCTTGCCAACAGGCTTGCCACGGCCGCGACCACGGCCACGCCGGCCGTCATCCTCAGACCATTCAGCAGAATCCAGACCTGGAATTTCAATCCGCGGGATCGGCGCGGAAATCAGCTTTTCAACCGCCTCCACCGCCAGCTTATCGTCAGGCGTGGCAATGGTGAATGCCCGGCCATCACGCCCGGCGCGGCCGGTACGGCCAATGCGGTGCACGTAATCCTCAGCATGATGCGGCACATCGAAGTTGAAAACATGGCTTAAACCGCCGATGTCGATTCCACGCGCGGCAACATCGGAGCAAACCAGCAGCCGGATTTCATTGGCCTTGAATTTTTCCAGCGTGGCAAACCGCACTGATTGCGCCAGATCGCCATGCAGGGCACCAGCGTCAAAACCATGCTTGACCAGAGATTTCAGCAAGATATCAACATCGCGCTTGCGGTTGCAAAAAATCAGCGCGTTCTGCACGTCCTCAGACTTGATCAACCGGCGCAGAGCCTCGCGTTTGTCATGCGTTTGCACCAGCACCAGCCCGCTGGTGATGGTGGTGGCGACTGAAGCCGGTTTAGAGACCGTGATTTCCTTCGGGTTCTGCAAAAATGCATCGGCCAGACGGCGGATTTCCGGTGCCATGGTGGCAGAGAAAAACAGCGTCTGGCGGGTTTTCGGCAGCATTGCCACAATGCGTTCAATGTCCGGAATAAAGCCCATATCCAGCATCCGGTCGGCTTCGTCGATCACCAGCACGCGCACGTCGTTCAACATCAAGCCGCCGCGTTCAAACAAATCGATCAGCCGGCCAGGTGTGGCAATGAGAACGTCAACACCCTTGGTCAGCGCGTCCTTCTGATCGTTCATGCTCTCGCCGCCGATCAGCAGCGCATGATTGAGCTTGAGGTATTTGCCGTAAGCGACAAAATTTTCCGCCACCTGCAATGCCAGTTCGCGCGTCGGTTCGAGAATAAGCGAGCGCGGCATCCGGGCGCGGGCGCGGGAGCCGGAAAGAATGTCAAGCAACGGTAACGTAAAGCCTGCGGTTTTTCCGGTGCCGGTCTGGGCACAACCCAAAACGTCACGGCCCATCAGCACGGTGGGAATCGCCTGCGCCTGAATCGGGGTGGGGCGCAGATAGCCTTTGTCATGCAAAGCCCGCAGAATTGGCTCGGAGAGACCTAGTGGCGCAAAGCCATCTTCATCGTCAGCATCCTCCTGGGGCTGCCCCTCACCCGCCTCATGTGCAGACCAGGCAGCCTCACCAGACATGACTTCAGGCTGGGCTTCAACCGTCATGGCAGCTTCGGAGGTAGGCTCGGCGTCAACAGAAGCTGGTGCAGACTGCGCCACTTCGGTGTTCTGGCTATCGGACAATCAAAAAACCCGTTCGTAAAGGAATGACGTACGCGCGGTGCGTACGGGGGCGCAAGAGCCCTTTAGTAACTGCCGTATCGGGAAAAATTACAGAAAAGTCAAGAAATACAGGCCACCGCCAGGCTCAACCCAGCCGGTCTAAAGCATCGATGATCGGGCAATCCGGCCGGTTGTCACCATGACAGTTTGAGGCCAGATGCTTCAACGTCGCGCTCATCGCCTGCAAGGCGGCGGCTTTCTCATCAAGGGCGGCGATGTGGCGCAACGCGATCGCCTTGACCTCCGCCGAGCTGCGCGAGCGGTCGCGCCATAAGGCCAGCAGATGGCGAATATCCTCGATCGGAAACCCCAAATCACGGGCTTTTCTGATAAATCCTAATTCATGAATATCACGCTGACTGTAATGCCGGTAACGGTTTTCAGTGCGGGCCGGGGCGCTGATCAGGCCGATACTCTCGTAATGGCGGATCATTTTGGCCGAAACGCCCGTTGTCATTGAGGCGTCGCGGATGGTCACAAGCTCACTCATGAGGGCCTCCAATGAGTTAGACGCAAGGCATTACCCAGCACGCAGACAGATGATGCCGCCATCGCCGCCCCGGCCACCATCGGTGAGAGGACACCGAAAGCAGCCAGCGGAATACCGACCAGATTATAGATCATCGCCCAGAATAAACCTTGCCGGAGAGTCGACCAGATTTTGCGGGACAAATGCAGCGCATCGGCCACCAACATCGGCTCGAGCCGCAGTAGGGCGAAATCGGCGGTTTCCAGCGCAACATCGGCGCCCGTGCCGATGGCGATGCCGACATCGGCTTCGGCCAGGGCGGGCGCGTCGTTCACGCCGTCACCCACCATCGCCACCACCAAGCCGGCGGCGCGTTTGGCATCGATGGCGGCGAGTTTTTGCTCGGGCGAGGCTTCGGCGATGATTTCGGTGATGCCCAGTTCAGCCCCGATGGCGGCAGCGGCTGCGCTGCGGTCGCCTGAAAGCAGCATCACCGTGCAACCCAGATTTGTCAGCCGTGCGATAGCCGCTTTGGCGCCGGAGCGCACAGTGTCGGCAAACGCGAATCCAGCTAACACCTGCCCATCCGCCCGGGCGAGATAGGAAATAGTGGCGGTGGCTGGCAGCGTAGAGGCGGGGATCGTGCCCCCGGCATCCTCGATCAAGGCTTGCGAACCCAGAATATAGCGCACGCCGTCCACCACCCCTTCCACGCCACGGCCAGGCAAGGCACGGACAG
This sequence comes from Acidocella sp., assembly GCA_027308685.1. GTDB lineage: Bacteria > Pseudomonadota > Alphaproteobacteria > Acetobacterales > Acetobacteraceae > Acidocella. The sequence goes on along the minus strand of DAIDEE010000006.1, from coordinate 192,215 downwards.
ATTCGGCGGGTTTCGCACCGGCATGGCGCAAGGCAGCGGAGAGCGGGTGGGTATCAGCAGCAGCCAATGATGCAGCAATTTCACATAATTGTTCATCGTTGTTCGCAGAAAAACTCTGCTTAACAATGAGCTTTGGCTTACCTTCCGTGAGCGTGCCGGTTTTATCGAACACCACAAAATTCACCTTGGCGGCATGTTCCAGCGCGTCGGCATTGCGAATGAGAATCCCGTACCGGGCCGCAACCCCGGTGCCGGCGAGAATCGCGGCCGGAGTGGCGAGACCGAGCGCACAGGGGCAGGCAATCACCATCACCGATACCGCGTTGATGATTGCTGTGGCTGTGCTGGCCCCCGCAAATAGCCAACCGCCGAGGGTGATCAGCGCGATCACCAGCACAATTGGTACAAACACCGCAGCAATCTGGTCCGCCAGCCGTTGCACTTTGGGCTTGGAGGATTGTGCTGCGTCAATCAGCCTGGCCATCCGGTCCAACAGGGTCTCGCCGGGCTGCGAGGTCACGCGCATCGGCAGCACAGCATCAAGGTTCATCGCTCCGGCCAGTACGGTTGCTCCAGCGGCGTGGACCACGGGCAGGCTCTCGCCGGTGATATGGCTTTCATCGAAACTTCCGATGCCCTCAAGGATAATCCCGTCAACAGGCACACGCTCACCGGGGCGCAATTCAAGAACATCGCCACGTTGGACAGCAGCCAGCGGTACATCGGCCTTGCCGAGAATATGGGCCACGCTAGGGCGCAGTTTGGTTAAAGCGGATACCGCCTTTGCTGCATCCCGCTTGGCCCGGCCTTCGAGGTATTTGCCGAGCCGGATGAGGGTGATAACCACCGCCGACGATTCAAAGTACAATGGCCCGGCGCCGACGATAAAATCATAAGCTGACAGGAAATACGCGGCTGATGTACCGAGGGCGACCAGCAGATCCATGTTGCCGGAGCCAGCCCGGGCGGCCTTGAATCCCGCCCAATAAAACCGCGCCCCCAGCCAGAATTGCACCGGTGTCGCCAAGGCAAATTCCACCCAGCCCGGCAGGTGCAGGACCATGCCAAACAGTAAAGGGACCGACAAAACCGCTGCTGCGAAAAGTTCGTAAAGCTCCCGGTGGCCGGTTCGTGGTCGGGCGGCGGCACGGGCCGTGGCCATATATCCGGCCTTTTCCACCGCCGCGATCAATGCCTGAAGCTCGGTAGCGGCACTAGCTTCCAGATGGGCGGTTTCGGTACCCAGGTTCACCGCCACCGAGGTCACGCCAGACACCTTACTCAGGGATTTTTCAACCCGTAGAACGCAACTGGCACAGGTCATGCCCCCGATGGCGAGGTCGAATGTCTTAACTGCAGTGATCTGGACCATGCCTCATCATATGGGGTTCCCATGATGGGAAGGTCAAGCGCTTGACCTTCCCCCGGAGACAACCCTTATCGGTGTTAGATACAGGAGGACATCATGACCCAAGCCACACCGCACCAGTTTGACATCCCCGATATGGATTGTGAGGGCTGCGTCGCCTCGATCGAGCGCGCGGTTCACAAGCTCGACAATGCTGCAACCGTAAACGCAAACCTGAAAACGAAGCGGGTGGAGGTGGGCAGTGCTGCTGCCACGTCAGACATCAAAGCAGCCATCGAGGGGGCTGGCTACGACGTGAAAACGCCGGCTTAGCCGACGCGCATTCCTGACAATATGGCAAACAACACTACCAGGAGAATAATCAGCACTACGATGGACACCACCCAGCGCAACGCCAGATAGTTGCCGGCTACCACGCCGCGGCCCTTGCCGATAGTTTCCACCACGATCGTGATGAAGAACCCAACCAGCAGCAAAAACACCGCGAAGGCGGGAGCGGTGAAGTGAATCATGGCGATCAGGGCGATCCAGCCAATTAGCGCTGGGATCACGCCAAAGGTCAGCAATTGCCTCTCCGCCCCTAAAGTGGCTGGCGTTAGTGGTGTGCCCTGCACCGGGTGCGCTGTATCACGCAGCGCAAACCCCCAATGCACCGCACCGATGAAGGATAAAATCACCGCGCCGTAGGAGACCAGCACCTGGGTGGCGATGGGTGATTGCAGCGGGTCAAATAAAATGACCATGCCGGCCAATAAAAACGGAATTAGACCTGCCACACTGAGCAAAATGGCGATCGTGAAAGGCTGGCGCATAACAATATCCTCTGATGTTTTTATAGATGGGGTCTCATGGTTCAATTTGATAGCCAAGCCGTTTTATAACCGGCTGCAATCGCTCCAGTATGGGTTCCAGTTGCTTTAAGTAGGGCCGGTAACGGTAGCGCGAACGGTCGTAGAGTTTTTCAGTCACCTGGGCGTAACTGGCGGTGCGGGCGTAGCGGGTGTTTTTCTCGAAGCTCAGGCATTTGGCGTCGAAGGGCACGCCGATGAAATCTAGAATTTTACGGACATTGGTTTCCTGATCCACCACCATGTCCTCATAACGCACCGGCAGATACCGCATTTTCAAATTGGCTTTGTAATGCTCAAGCAAATCCGCAATCAGCGCAAAATGCTCGGCAATGGTTTCCATCTGGGCAGCGCAGAAAAACCCATGGGTGAGATGGTTGGAATAAACCGATAGCAAAACATCGAGCGGGTGACGGATGACATGGATGATCGGCGATTGCGGAAAGAGCAGTGAGATGAGGCCGAGGTGGGTTTCATTCAGCGGCATTTTGTCAGTGAAGAAATCCGCGCCTTCACGAAAAATACCGCTTTTGGCGGCACGGTTGAGGTAATAGTCGCGCAATTCATTCAAGCCGTCGCGCTGGTCGCCCATCCATAATTCCACCAGCGCTTCCGGGTAGGAAAGCGGGCTGGCCAGCAGGCGCGGCATAATAGTGGTGATGTCGTTGATGTAGGGCAGTTCATCGCCCGCCGAAATTTTGGGATGCACAGTGAGGGTTTGCTCGATCAGCGTGGTGCCGGAGCGTGGAAAGCCGATGATGAAAATTGGTTGTGGTATATCTGTGCGGGTGCTGGCCACTGGCAAAGTACCAACCCGGCGCTTGGTAAAAAAACTTTTCAACCGGGTGACGAGGTCAAGGGCAGCATCGCGCATGTAGGTGCGCGCACCAAATTGCACGGCACGTTTTTTGGCGGTATCGAAGGCTTCAAACGCCTCGTCGTAGCGGCCTAACTGATTGAGCAGCCGGCCTTTTTCTGACAGTTCAGCCGGCCCTAGTTTGATCGCTGGCGCACCATCCGCCGCCTCTGGCTCGTGTAAAATCGCCAATGCTTCATCAGTGCGTTTTACGCGCGATAATACGGTGGCGCGGGTTAACTGTACACTGGGATTGTCAGGCGCAATGGCCCCGGCCTGGTCCAGCAATATCAAGGCCGCTTCAAATTTACGATCAGCCTCTTCCATACGGGCCCAGCCCAATATGGTTTGGATCACATCGGGTTTTAATTTCACCGATTTTTCATAAAGACTGCGGGCTTCATCAATCCGCCCTTGGTTTTTGAGGTTCCAAGCCAAATTGGCGAGCGTGATCGGCTCGTCCGGCCCGGCTAGTTCAAGCACCTTGCGGTAATGATATTCACCCACCAGCGGCCGATTGGCTTCAGTGAGGACAAGGCCCATGAGATTATGGGCCTGGGCGTTTTGCGGAGCAATACGTATGGCATTGCGGGCGTGCATTTCGGCTTCCGCCAGCGCCCCCCGATTGATCAACATCAACGTTAGCTCGTTGGTGGCCCAAAAATTATTAGGGTTCAACGTTACAACCCGGCGGATGACAACCTCCGCTGCGGGTAAATTATTTTGGCTTCGCAGTAACTGATAATACAGCACCAGTGCGTCTTCACGCCCCGGCGCTAGTTCGAGGAATTGTTGCAACAACAATTTGGCTGCGGCGATATCATCGGCGTTGATAAGCAACTCGGCCTGCGCCAACATCGGCGTGAGGGCGTCGGTGGCACTGGCTGGACTAAGAGTCGCTAAATCCAGCGCACAGCATTTAATCTGCCGTAATCCACTGCCACACGGGCACAAGCCTGTTTCAATCATGAACCAAGACTATCCCCGCCTCAGAATGAACGCCAGAGCCCCCTCACCCGCTGCGCAAACCAGCGGATAAGGGAGGGTAATCTCTAGTGAACTTCCTCGGGTAGCTTCTCGCCGGCGCCGTCATCACCTTCAGCCTCTGGCTTGGGTAACGACGATGCCGCAGCTGGGGTAACGTCGAAAGCCAATTTGCCATCCTTGAGCGTGACTTTGACCGCGCCACCTTTGACCAGCTTGCCGAATAATAATTCTTCGGCGAGCGGCTTTTTGATGAGTTCCTGGATGACGCGGGCCAGCGGGCGGGCACCATAAAGTGGTTCGTACCCGCGTTCGGCCAGATATTCCTTGGCTGCCGAGGATAGCTCGATCGTAACATTACGGTCAGCCAGTTGCGCCTCAAGCTGCATGATGAATTTCTCGACCACACGGCCAACGATTTCAGGCGTGAGGGCGGCGAACGGAATCACCGCATCAAGACGGTTGCGGAATTCCGGTGTGAACATCCGCTTAATTGCCTCTTCATCCTCGCCCACCCGCACCTCGCGGCCGAACCCGATTCCGGCTTTCGCCATGTCAGCCGCACCGGCGTTGGTGGTCATGATGAGAATGACATTGCGGAAATCGATCTTTTTGCCGTTATGATCGGTGAGCTTCCCGTGATCCATAATTTGCAGCAGGATATTGAACAAATCCGGATGCGCTTTCTCGATCTCGTCAAGCAGCAGTACGCAATGCGGGTGCTGGTCGATGGCGTCGGTCAGCATACCGCCCTGGTCGAACCCTACATAACCAGGTGGGGCACCAATCAGGCGTGAGACCGAATGACGCTCCATATATTCGCTCATATCGAAGCGAACCAGTTCGATGCCGAGAGTCGAAGACAACTGCCGCGCCACTTCGGTTTTACCGACGCCGGTGGGGCCGGAGAACAGGTAATTGCCGATCGGCTTTTCGGAATCCCGCAAGCCAGCGCGCGAAAGTTTGATCGCAGCCGAGAGCGCCTCGATGGCGGCGTTCTGGCCGAACACCATCGATTTCAAATCGCGCTCCAGGGTCCGCAGCACTTCCTTATCGTCAGCCGAGACCGATTTGGGCGGAATGCGAGCAATTTTGGAGACCATCTCCTCGATGTCCTTCAGCGTCACGGTTTTACGCCGCTTGCCCTCAGGTTGCAGCATCCGGGCGGCTCCGGCTTCATCGATCACGTCGATGGCTTTATCCGGCAGCTTGCGGTCGTTGATGTATTTGGCAGCCAGTTCCACCGCACCCCTGATCGCATCGTCGGTGTAACGAACCTTATGGTGTTTTTCGTAGGCAGTTTTAAGGCCACGCAAGATTTTCACGGCATCTTCCACTGATGGCTCGTTCACATCAATTTTCTGGAATCGCCGCACCAGAGCACGGTCCTTCTCGAAGTAATTGCGGAACTCCTTATAGGTGGTGGAGCCGATGCAACGAAGTGTACCTTGCGCCAAGGCAGGCTTGAGCAAATTGGAAGCATCCATCGCGCCGCCGGAGGTAGCGCCCGCCCCGATAACAGTATGGATTTCATCGATGAACAAAATAGCCCCGGGTGAATTTTCCATCTCGGTGACAACCGCTTTCAAGCGCTCCTCAAAGTCACCACGGTAACGCGTGCCGGCCAACAAGGCGCCCATATCGAGCGCATAGATGGTGCATTTGGCCAGTACTTCCGGCACATCGCCATCGACAATACGTTTTGCCAGACCCTCAGCAATGGCGGTTTTGCCGACCCCGGGATCACCGACATAGAGCGGGTTGTTCTTGGTGCGGCGGCAGAGAATTTGGATGGTACGCTCTATCTCGTGCTCGCGCCCGATCAGCGGGTCGATCTTTCCGGCGGTCGCCTTTTTGTTCAAATTCACACAATAGGTTGAAAGCGCATCCTGGCCACGCTTGGCAGTTTTTTCCTCGCGTTCGGCTTCCGGTTGGTCAGCCGACCCGCTAGGCGTGCGCGGAGCAGATTTACCCGGCGATTTGGCGATGCCGTGCGAAATGAAATTCACCGCATCCAGACGGGTCATATCCTGCAGTTGCAGAAAATATACCGCGTGGCTTTCCCGCTCGCTGAACAATGCCACCAGCACATTGGCGCCGGTCACTTCATCGCGGCCCGACGACTGCACATGGATGGCAGCACGTTGCACCACGCGCTGGAAGCCTGCGGTGGGTTTTGGGTCGCCGGAGCGGTCGGTTGCCAAACCTGCCAGGTCCTTATCGAGAAACTCAGTGAGATCCTTTTTAATTTTATCGATATCGACGCCACAGGCACGCAGCACGGTGATGGCATCGGCATCATCGATAAGGCCAAGCAGCAAATGTTCCAGGGTTGCGTATTCATGCTTGCGGTCAGCCGCCAGCGTCAGAGCACGATGTAATGTTTGTTCAAGATTCCTGGAAAGCATGGATCTAAACCGTTCCTTCACGCCGAACCACGGCGCTCTAATCCCCGGGCGTCAAAATGGCCTGCCCAGCCCGGCCAAGTTTATGCGACAAATATGAAGCCAACCTCAATGTCCCGCCGCAAGTTCAGACTATAGAGTGCTGTCATAGCGCCGCAATAAAAATAAGTGGTGATGCTGAACGATCTTGTCAGGGTCACCTTCACGTCATTCTTTTTCAATGGTGCATTGCAGAGGATGCTGGTTCTGGCGGGCCAGGTCCATCACCTGGGTCACCTTGGTTTCGGCCACTTCATAAGTGTAAACGCCGCACACCCCGACTCCACGGCGGTGCACATGCAGCATGATCTGTGTCGCTTGGTCGCGCGACTTCTGGAAAAACCGCTCGAGCACATGCACAACGAACTCCATCGGCGTGTAGTCGTCGTTAAGCATTAAAACCTTGTACATGGTGGGTTTGCGCGTTTTCGGACGCGGTTTGACCACCACGCCGGTAACCGGACTGTCGGAGCCTTTGCGCTTATCATTGTCACTCATACCCATATCCTGTCTCTTATTTCAGGCAATGCAAGGGGGGACCCCTCAGACAGCAAGTCACTATCATATCGAACCGCCGGCCACCTGTGAAAGGGAGAGAGGCGGAGGTTTACAAAAAAATTACCGCACACAAACAAAAAGGCCCGAACCTTGCGGTTCGAGCCTTTGTTATCCGTTAAGATTTAACGAATTAGTGGGTCTTGCCGAACTTTTCGACAGCCAAGGTCAGACGAGCGGTCAGCGGCGCAACGGCCTGTTCGGCCAGCTTCACGGAAGCGTCGGTAATCTTGCTGGTCTCAGCGACAGCCTTCTCGAGCGAAGCCTTGGCAAAGCCGGACTGCAGGTCGACAGCTTCCTTGACAGACTTCACGCCCATAAGGGTTTTGGTGAAGGAAGTGGATTCTTCAAAAGCAGCCTTGCTCTGGGCGGTCAGGTGCTTGGAAAGGTCCTGCAAGCCGGTCGTGAAAATCTGCGAAGCCTTCATGAAGGCTTCAACGTTACCCTGGCTAAACGCAACCATTTCTTCAGCTGTTTTCATGGCTTTTTCAACGCTTTCCTTCATTTTAACCTGCTGGGATTCAAAGCCTTTGGAAGCCTTTTCCATACCATCCTTCATCGCGGTCAGGGTTTTATCAAAACCCTTGGCAGCGGCGGCAGCGGTTTCGTTAACGGTCTCGGCAGTGGAATCAACAACAGCGGCAGTGGCTTTGGACTTGGTGGTGCTCATAATAGTCAAACTCCTGGTTAGGACATGATTAAAACCTCTGCACCAGCCCCAACACGTCGAGCGAATACGGTACTTACCGCAGTGCAGCAAATCTGGTATAGTTGAATGAAATCAACAGGTCAAGAAAAATTGTTGCGTCGCACAAAAAAATACAACCAACCTGATTACTGAATTTTATCTGAGGAAGTGCTCGCTAAGCCTTTGGCTTTTTACGACTTTTGGTTATTTTGGCTGGACAGATGACGGCGTCACTGTGTAATGCAATTCATAAATTTGTTGGACAGAGCATCATGTTACGGGCAAAACAATACGTGAAATCTTCTATTGTAACCATTGCTGCGCTCAGTTCATGTTTGGTCGCTGCCAGTTTACTAACAGCCCCTTCGGCGCAAGCGCGCTCCGACAAAACGCGGCATATCGCCCCGGCTCCGGCCGATAGTGGTTTTGGCCCCACAGCCTCTGGCGTCAGCGCCATTTTAATTGACGCCAGCACCGGGCATGTGCTGGCAGCATCCGGCGCAGATACGCCACGCTACCCCGCCAGCCTGACCAAGCTGATGACCCTTGACCTGGCGTTTGAAGCCCTACGCGACGGGCAGATCACGCTCGACACGCGAATCCCGATCTCCGAGCATGCCGCCAGCGTGCAACCCGTGAAACTCGGCCTCGCACCAGGGTCCACCATTACGGTCCGCCAGGCGATTTTATCGATGACAACGATGTCAGCCAACGATGCTGCCACTGCACTTGGTGAATATCTCGGCGGTGGATCGGAAGAGCATTGCGCTGAACTGATGACCCAACGAGCCCATGCGCTGGGCATGGAACAGACGCGATTTTACAACGCCTCCGGGCTGCCCAACCCAAACCAAGTTTCCACCGCCCGCGACCTTGCTATTCTGGCACGCGACATTGTGATGACATTCCCGCAGGACCAGCCGTTTTTTGAAGTTCAGAAATTCGACCTTGACGGACATACAATTTATAGCAATAACAATATGTTAAAAACCTACCCGGGGGCCACCGGCATGAAAACCGGGTACACCACCCTGGCCCGCCACAACCTGATCACCAGCGCCATGCGTGATGGCCGCGTGCTGATTGGGGTTGAATTGCACGAGCCCTCGTGGGGCGCCACCTACCAGCAAATGACCGCCATGCTGGACAATGGTTTTGAAGCCCCCAGCGCCACCGCCACGATGATGGCCAGCAATCTGCCGACGGTCGTTCAGCCGATCAAACAAAACGGTCCATCCCTGATCTCTTCAGCAGATGCGGCGACGACTCGCCCGGTGGACGTTCCTGTGACCAAGACCAAACCGCATGCCAAACCGGTTGAGGTGGCCGCGAACCGTCCGAAGCCCCATAATGTTACGTCTGGTTGGACCGCTCAGGTTGGCAGCTTCAAGCTATTTAGCAGTGCCCGTGCGCAAGCAAATGCCGTACGGCGGATGCGTGGCGAGGGGATCGCCCGGGTGGCCCGGTTGGAAGTTCATGGCAAAATAATGTGGACAGCCCAGGTCGCTGGTCTCTCGCATGATGCTGCGCACGCCACCTGCTCGCAACTTTCGGCGCACGGCGCCTCGTGCTTCATCATTCCGCCGCAAACGGACCATTTGGCCTCACGCAGCCTCTCGGAGGGCTAATAAGCCCCGCCGGTTTGGCTTTTATCCGCCGCACCCGTATGTGACGGCACCATGATAACCTCAGAATTCACCAGCTATCTGATCGCCGCGGCCGGCAGTAAGCCGATGCAGGCAGCGATTATCATTGGCGGTACCTTTATCCTGGAAGATGCTGCCACGTTGCTGGCCGCCATGCAGGTGGCTACCGGTTTTCTCTCATTACCCCTGGCGCTGGGGGCTCTGTATGCTGGTATCGTATTGGGAGACCTTGGGTTGTATGGGCTGGGAAGGCTCTCGGCACATCATCGTTGGGCGCAGCGCCTGGTACCCGCACGGCGGCAGGATCTGGGACGCGAATGGGTGAGTCAGCGCGTCATTCCTATTGTTTTAGTAAGTCGCTTTATTCCGGGCTTACGACTACCCACCTATACAACTATGGGGTTTTTGCACGCGCCGTTACAAAAGTTCACAACAGCCGCCATCGGCGCAACCTTGATTTGGACGTCCGGACTGTTCTTTATCAGTATGAAGCTGGGGCTCTTCATGATGGTTTATCTCGGCGCCTGGCGCTGGGCTGGTTTGGGGGTTTTTTGCGGTATGTTGATTGTTACAGGGCGTTTGGCGGCAAGGCTGTATAACAATAGGACATCGTCATGAGCGAAACTTCGCTCGCAACCACTCTGCGAGCTCGTTTCATGCCAGCAAGTTGGAGCCGGCGGAAGCCATCCGCAAGTCCCGTATCATTTTTCGAGTTCTGGCCAGGCTGGCTGTTCTACGCACCGGTTGTATTGTTCTGGATTTTTAACGCCATTAAATATCGCAGCATCACGCTACCGAGCCTCGCCAACCCGCGAATTGATGCGGGGGGCATTTGCGGCGAGTCTAAAAACGATATTCTGGCGTTAGCTGGTCCGTTCGCCCGACTGTGGATTGCCGATTACGCCGAGCTCACGACCTCCGGCCACAATGATGCCAATGATTTAGCACTGGCTAAAATAGCAATGGCAGAGGCCCATCTGAGCTACCCGCTGGTTGCCAAGCCCGACATGAGCTGTAATGGCGTGGGCGTACGCATTGTACGAGACGATGCAGAGCTTGCCGCCTATCTGGCGGCATTTCCGCGAGCCACCAGACTACAATTGCAGACCTTGGTCACCAAGCCAGGTGAGGCTGGAATATTTTATATTCGCCGCCCGGATGAAGCAACCGGGAGGATCACCTCAGTCACGTTGAAATACCCACCCGCCGTCACCGGCGATGGGGTGCAAAATATCCGGGCCTTGATCAACGCTGATCCACGCCTGCGCGCCGTAGCAAAGCTCCTGTTGCCAAAATTGGCGGCCAAGGCCGAGCGGATACCGCCACCCGGCGAAACAGTGCAGTTGGTGTTTGTTGGCAACCATTGCCGGGGCTCAATTTTTAAGGATGGGCTGGAGATCGTTACCCCCTGCCTGACCGCGCGGATTGACGCGATTGCAAAGGATATGCCGGATTTATACTTCTCCCGGATCGACCTGCGCTATGATAGCCTTGATGATTTGCGCGCCGGCCAGAACTTCAAAATCATTGAATTTAACGGCAGCGGTTCGGAAGCCACTAATATCTGGGACCCTGCGATGAGTATCCGCAAAGCCTATCAAACGCAGTTTTTCCATTATGGGGAATCGTTCAAAATTGGGGCGATCATGCGCGCAAAGGGCTTGAAAGCGATCGGCCTGTCACGCCTGTTCAGCCTGTGGCGCTATCAAAAGCGCTTAATGGCGTTATACCCCGCCAACGATTAAGCGCGGGGGTGGGCTGAGCGCCAAACTGCCATAAGCTGGTCGGTATCCACATCGGTATAGCGCTGGGTGGTGGAGAGGCTGGCGTGGCCGAGGAGTTCCTGGATCGAGCGTAAATCCGCCCCGCCTGAGAGTAGGTGCGTGGCAAACGAGTGGCGTAGCGCATGCGGGGTGGCGTGCTCGGGCAGGCCATTGAGGCGTCGGAAATCGCGCAGCGTTTTCTGCACCACCCCGGCGTTCAGGCGCTTACCGCGCAGCCCGATAAACAAGGGTTCCGTTGCCGCCGGGTTGGGGTGAAGTTTCAGATGCGTAGCCAGTGCCTCATGCACGACCGACAAAATAGGGACAATGCGCTGTTTATTGCCCTTGCCGGTGACGCGCATCGGATTTCCAACGCGCGGAACATCCCCGACATTCAGGCTCAGCGCCTCATTGATCCGCAGGCCAGCGCCATACAGCAGGCACATTAACGCAGCATCACGCGCCTGGATCGCGGCAATGTCCGAAGCATCACCGATGTCAGTGGTAACAAGAGCCGCATCGGCCAGAGTGAGGGCTCGCGGCAATGGACGCTTGGGACGTGGCCGGGTGATGAGCGAAAGTGCCGTGGTTTCGATGCAATGGCGCTTATGCAAAAATTTGAAAAACGTCGCTGTGGCAGATAGTTTTTTGGCGCGGGTGGCATTACCGGCTCCGTTTTTCGCTTCCTGCGCCAGCCAGGCGCGGACATCGGCGGCACGGAGATTTTGCAACGTCGCGGCGGTAGGTTCACCGCCGGTATGGTTGGTGAGAAACCCCAGGAAGGCGGCGATATCGCGCCCATAGGTTTCCACCGTTTTCGGCGCCGCGCGGCGTTCTCCCCCTAGCCAGGAGAGAAATTTTACGCGCAGCGCCTCAGCGGCTTCAGCCAATCGTCTGGCCGGTTTTAGCCCAGTCGGTCAGGAAGGCAGCCAAGCCACTGCTGGTCAGCGGGTGGTTGTAGAGCTGGCGGATGACGTTGGGCGGGATTGTGGCGACATCAGCACCAATTTTGGCGGCTTCGATGAGGTGGATGGGGTTGCGGATGGAGGCCACCAGCACCTCAGTTTTGATCGCTGGGTAGTTGGCGTAAATTTGGACGATGTCGGCGATCAGGTCCATGCCGTTCTGGCCGATATCATCGAGCCGGCCCACGAAAGGTGAGATAAAAGTGGCACCGGCCTTAGCGGCCAGTAGCGCCTGCGCCGAAGAGAAGCACAGCGTGACATTTACCATGGTACCCTCTTGGGAGAGCGCATAACAGGCTTTCAAGCCATCAGGTGTCAGCGGTACTTTGATGGTGACATTCGGCGCGATCGCCTTCAGCGCCGCCGCCTCTTTCAGCATTTGGGCATAGTCGGTGGCAGCCACCTCGGCACTCACCGGGCCGGGCACGATGGCGCAAATTTCAGCGATAACTTCCAGAATATTGCGGCCCGACTTGGCGATCAGGGAGGGGTTGGTGGTTACGCCATCCAACAGGCCAGTCGCCGCCAGGTCTCTGATTTCAGCAATTTCGGCGGTATCGACAAAGAACTTCATATTTTCTCCTCCCGGAGGGGTTAGGTGTATGACATTGCTTAAACCATGAGTGCTCCGAGTCCCACCCGCGTCAGCGTATTGCTGCCTTTCCCGTTTGATACGGCATTCACCTACATGGCCGAGGCCCCGCTGGTGCCTGGGACGCTGGTGCGGGTGCCGCTGGGGCCGCGCATGGTGGTGGGCGCGGTGTGGGATGAAGCGCCGGATACGCAGATCCGCACCAAACAGGTAGCGGAGGTGCTGGATTTTCCACCACTGCCGGAGGCGATGCGGCAGTTCGTGGATTGGGTGGCGCACTACACCCTCTCAAAGCGTGGCGATGTGCTGGCATTAGGGTTGAAAGCCAGCTTGCTGGTGGCGCCAAAGCGGCGGGCAAAACATTTCACCTTTGGCGGCGCGGATTTTTCGCTGGCTGGACCCGATTTATCAGCCGACCAGCGGGCGGCGGCGGCGGCCCTGCGAGCCAGTGTGGCGACGGAAAAATTCAGCGTCATACTACTGGACGGCGTGACGGGTTCCGGCAAGACCGAGGTTTATTTGGAAGCGGTGGCAGCGTGTTTGGCAGCAGGCAGGCAGGCACTGGTGCTGCTGCCGGAAATTGCGCTCTCCGTGCAGTTTTTGCAGCGTTTCGAGAAACGTTTTGATGTCGCGCCGGCGGTCTGGCATTCCGAGTTAACGCCCGCGATGCGGCGCGAGACATTCCGGGCTGTGGCGGAAGGCCGGGCCAATGTGGTGGTGGGGGCGCGCTCGGCGTTGTTTCTCCCCTTCCCCACGCTGGGCCTTATTGTGGTGGATGAGGAGCATGAGAGCGCCTTCAAGCAGGAGGACGGCGTGGTGTACCACGCCCGCGACATGGCGGTGGTACGGGCGAAGTTCGCCTCGGCTTTGTGCGTGCTGTGTTCTGCCACGCCAAGCCTGGAGACCGTGGAGAATGCCGCGAGCGGGCGCTATGCGCGACTGGATTTGCCGGCCCGCCATGGCGGAGCACAACTGCCGAAAGTGGCGGCGCTGGATATGCGGGCGCACCCGCCCGAGCGCGGCAAATTCATCAGCCCGGTGCTGCTGGAGGCGATGCGCGACAGCATGGCGCGCGGCGAGCAGGCCATGCTGTTTCTCAACCGCCGTGGCTACGCGCCGCTGACATTATGCCGTCATTGCGGGCACCGGATGGCCTGCCCGAATTGTTCCGCCTGGCTGGTAGAGCATAAAAGCCACAAAAGATTGATCTGCCATCATTGCGACTACGCGACAATTATGCCTATCGCCTGCCCCGCCTGTGCTGCCAAGGACAGCTTTGCCGCGATTGGGCCGGGGGTGGAACGAATTGCCGAAGAAGTACGGGAGGCATTTCCTGAGGCGCGGGTGCTGATGATGGCCTCAGATGTGATTGCCGGACCAAAACAGGCCGCCGAGGCGGCGCGGCTGATTTTGGACCGTGAGATTGATGTGATCATCGGCACCCAGATGGTGGCGAAAGGCTGGCATTTTCCGGCACTCACTTTGGTCGGCGTGGTGGATGCCGATTTGGGGCTAGCCGGTGGTGATTTGCGGGCGGGTGAACGCACGGTGCAGATGCTGCACCAAGTGGCGGGGCGCGCCGGACGCGCCGAAGCGCCGGGGGTTGTGTTGTTGCAAACCTACGCGCCGGAGCATCCGGTGATGGCGGCACTCCTCTCCGGTGATTTGAATGCGTTCATGATGCAGGAAGCGGTGCAGCGCCGCCCAGGACACTGGCCGCCGTTTGGCCGGTTGGTGGCGCTGATTGTGAGCGGGCCGGATGAGCGAATGGCCGACCAGACCGCTCGCGCCCTGGCCCGCTCGGCACCTTCGGGGGCTGGCATTGAAATTCTTGGCCCAGCACCTGCGCCTTTTGCTTTGTTGCGCGGCCGTTTCCGGCGGCGACTGTTGTTAAAAGCGGCGCGGCATATTGATGTGCAAAGTTTGGTGCGCGACTGGCTGACGCGAACCGATAGTCCGCGCAACGTGCGGGTGGATGTGGATGTCGACCCTGTTTCGTTTATGTAATGGCCACAATATGCCAGGCGCGCGCAGGCGGGGATGGAAATTTTACTGACTCGCCATTAAATCCGTAAATGCGTGGCTGCACGGGTCCCTGCGGTGCTTTCAGCTTCACCTGCCATGGCTCAGACCGGCATGACGCCCGCAAATCAGGATGAAGTGATGGGGGCAATGACAGGTTTAGGGAGCCCGCAGCGGTTTTCCACCATTGCCGACACCAGAAACCAGTGCGGCGAAGATACCATCGTTTGGGGGTCGGGGATCATCCTCCCCTCTATGCTGGCAGGAGCGCCGAGTTTTCGTTTGCTCGCTAGTGATTTAGTGGTCAGCCCGTTTCACTGAGACCGAATCCACCATCGCCTGCGCGGAGATTAATTTGTCGCTAGCTTCACGGTAGGCGTTGCTGTCCATCATGTCGGTGGCGTCATAGTCGGCCTGCGCCTTCGCCAGCGTCTCGGCAGCGACACCGGAATCAAGCTCGGACTGGCGGGTGATGGTGTCAGCCAATATCGAGCAATGCTCCTCGGTGACCTCGGCAAAGCCGCCAGAGACGAAGAAGCGCTCGGTGATTTTGCCGTTCTCGTATAAATCCACCAGCCCGCCGCGCAGGCCGGTGATAAGTTTGGAATGGCCCGGCAGAATACCGAGATCGCCCTCAGTGCCGGGGATAACAACCATATCCACCGGCTTGGAGAGCAGCAGTTTTTCTGGGCTGATGATCTCTAAGGTGATTGGCATGATTTCAGGCTTTCGCGGACATGGTTTCGGCTTTTGCCACCGCATCCTCGATCGTGCCGACCATGTAGAACGCCGCTTCCGGCAGATGGTCGTACTCGCCGGCCACGATACCTTTGAAGCTGCGGATGGTATCTTCCACCTTCACGAACACGCCCGGCGAGCCGGTAAACACTTCGGCCACGTGGAAAGGCTGCGAGAGGAAGCGCTCGATTTTACGCGCGCGGGCCACGGTGAGCTTGTCGTCTTCTGAAAGCTCATCCATGCCCAGAATCGCGATGATGTCCTGCAACGACTTATAGGTTTGCAGAATTTTTTGCACATCGCGTGCCACCTGATAATGTTCCTCACCCACAATGCGCGGGTCGAGCGAGCGCGAGGTGGAGTCCAGCGGGTCAACCGCCGGGTAAATGCCTTTTTCAGAAATCGCACGGTTCAACACGGTGGTTGCATCCAAATGCGCGAACGAGGTCGCCGGCGCCGGGTCGGTCAAATCGTCGGCGGGAACATAAATGGCCTGAACCGAGGTGATGGAGCCCTTCTTGGTGGAAGTGATACGTTCCTGCAGCGCGCCCATGTCGGTGGCGAGCGTGGGCTGATACCCCACAGCGGAGGGGATACGTCCCAGCAAAGCGGACATTTCAGCGCCCGCCTGCGTGAAACGGAAGATGTTATCGACAAAGAACAGTACGTCCTGGCCTTCAACGTCGCGGAAATATTCCGCCATCGTCACGCCCGAGAGTGCCACGCGGGCACGCGCACCTGGCGGCTCGTTCATCTGACCATAAACCAGCGCCACTTTCGAGCCCTCGGTGTCGTTTTCGCCGAGCTTGATGACGCCCGCGTCGATCATTTCATGGTAAAGGTCATTACCTTCACGGGTCCGCTCACCCACGCCCGCGAACACCGAAACGCCGCCGTGGCCTTTGGCGATGTTGTTGATAAGTTCCTGGATCAGCACGGTCTTGCCCACGCCGGCGCCGCCGAACAAACCAGTTTTACCGCCCTTCAAATACGGCGCCAGCAAATCAACCACCTTGATGCCGGTGACGAGAATTTCAGCAGAAGCTGATTGTTCCTCGAAGCTCGGCGCGTCGCGATGGATCGGCATACGGCCTACCGCCGGGATTGGGCCGCGCTCGTCGATCGGGTCACCGATCACGTTGAGAATCCGGCCCAGGGTGCCAGGACCAACCGGAACGCTGATCGGCGCGCCGGTGTCGGTAACTTCACTGCCGCGTACCATGCCATCAGTGGTGTCCATGGCGATACAACGCACGGTACGTTCACCAATTTCCTGCGCTACTTCAAGCACCAGAGTACGTTCACCCACCTTGGTGGTGAGAGCGCTTTGAATGAAAGGCAGGTCGCCTTCAAACTGCACGTCGACAACAGCGCCGAGGATTTGCGTTACGCGACCAGTATTATTGTTTGCCATGTTCTATCTACCTTATACGGCTTCAGCGCCGGAGATGATCTCGATAAGTTCGGATGTAATATTCGCCTGCCGGGCGCGGTTGTAATTCAGCGAGAGCTTCTTGATCATTTCACCAGCATTACGGGTGGCGTTATCCATCGCCGTCATCTGGCTGGCATAGAAGCCGGCGCTGTTTTCCAACAGAGCCGAGTAAATCTGCACCGCGAGGTTACGCGGCAACAGACGGTCAAGCAGTGTGCCGTCATCGGGCTCCACTTCGTAATCTGCTGCCGGGGCATTATCATTGGCGGTTGGGGTCGCGGCTGGAATCAGCGGGGATTCCGTGACGGTCTGGGTCATCACAGACATGAAGCGGTTGAATACCAGCGTGCAGATATCAAACTGCCCCTCGCGGAACATCGTCACGATATTGTCGGCAATGGCTTCAGCATCAGTGAATTCGATGGTCTTTTTGCCAACGAAGTTTTTGTGGCCGACGATCAGATCGTTCATCTCGCGGCGGAAGTAGTCATGGCCCTTGCGGCCAACAGCAAGGATTTTCACCATCTTGCCTTGCGCTTGCAACTCTCGGGCCTTGAGGCGGACAGCACGGCCAATGTTAGAGTTAAATGCGCCAGCTAAACCGCGGTCAGCGGTCACCGCCACCAGTAGATGGACTTTATCCTTTCCCGTACCGACCAGCAGTTCCGGAGCGTTCGGGTTGCTCGCCGCACCCGCGGCGATTGCGCTCATCATCTGGCCCATGCGCTTGGCATAAGGCCGTGCGGCTTCCGCCTGTGATTGCGAACGGCGCAATTTCGCCGCCGCCACCATCTTCATGGCACTCGTGATCTTCTGCGTTGATTTAACGCTATTGATCCGAATACGGAGGGACTTCAGGCTTGGCATGGCTCAACCAAAGCTCTTGGCGAAGGCTTCGATAAACGCGATCAGGCTCTTCTCGGTTTCCGGCTTGATCTGCTGGTCATTGCGGATCGCCTCGATGATTGCAGGCTCGCGGGCCTTAATCTCGGAGATAAGTTGCGCCTCAAACTTGCCAACCTTGGAAACATCGATGCCGTCCAGATAGCCACGGGTGCCCGCGAAAACTGAAATCACCTGCTCCTCAACCGGCAGCGGGCGGTATTGCGGCTGCTTGAGCAATTCGGTCAAACGCGCACCACGGGCCAGCAGCTTCTGGGTCGAGGGATCGAGATCGGAAGAGAACTGTGCGAATGCCGCCATTTCGCGATACTGCGCCAGGTCAAGTTTAATTTTACCAGCCACTTGCTTCATCGCTTTGATCTGCGCCGCAGAGCCAACGCGCGACACCGAAAGACCCACGTTCACCGCAGGGCGGATGCCTTTGAAGAATAATTCGGTTTCAAGGAAAATCTGACCATCGGTGATTGAGATCACGTTGGTAGGAATGTAAGCGGAAACGTCACCAGCCTGGGTCTCGATGATCGGCAATGCGGTCAAGCTACCTGCACCGAATTCGTCAGACATTTTAGCTGCACGTTCCAGCAAGCGCGAATGCAGATAGAAAACGTCACCCGGATAGGCTTCACGGCCTGGCGGACGGCGCAGCAGCAACGACATTTGGCGATACGCCACAGCCTGCTTGGAAAGATCGTCGTAGAATATAACCGCATGCATCCCGTTGTCACGGAAATATTCGCCCATGGTGCAGCCGGTGTAAGGTGCCAGGAACTGCATCGGCGCAGGGTCGGAGGCGGTGGCGGCAACCACGGTGCAATATTCCATCACGCCCTGCTCTTCGAGCGTGCGAACCAATTGCGCCACAGTCGAGCGCTTCTGGCCGATGGCGACATAGATGCAATAGAGCTTTTTGCTCTCATCAGTGCCAGCGTTGGCTTCCTTTTGGTTGATGATGGTGTCCATCACGATGGCTGATTTGCCGGTCTGGCGGTCACCGATGATCAATTCGCGCTGGCCACGGCCAATCGGGATCAGCACGTCGATCGATTTCACACCCGTCTGCATCGGCTCGTGCACCGATTTACGCGGTATGATGCCGGGAGCTTTGGTTTCAACCAGCTTGCGTTCGGTGAACTGGATCGGGCCTTTGCCGTCGATCGGGTTACCCAGAGCATCCACCACGCGGCCGAGCAGACCCTTGCCAACCGGCACGTCCACAATTTCGCCGGTCCGGGTGACCATGTCACCTTCACGGATCTGGCGGTCATCGCCGAAAATCACGGCGCCGACGTTATCGAGCTCGAGGTTCAGGGCCATGCCTTTGATGCCAGCGGAGGGGAACTCGATGAGTTCACCAGCCATGACGTTGCTGAGGCCGAAAATCCGGGCAATGCCATCGCCAACACTTAAAACCTGGCCGGTCTCGGCAACATTGGCTTCAGTGTCGAAATTCGCGATCTGGCTCTTCAGAATTTCGGAGATTTCGGCTGGGCGGATCTCCATATCAGATGGCTCCCTTTAGAGAATAATTTAAACGGTTAAGGCGCGACTTCAGGCTCGTGTCGTAGAGCTTGGTGCCGATTTTCAGTGTCATCCCACCCAGTAATTCCGGGTCGGTGTGTTCAAACAGCTTCACGCTGCCATAACCGGCTTCGGTCAGGCGGGCGCGTAGTTGGGTGCGTTGCAGGTCGCTCAGCGGAGTCGCGGTAGCCACATTGGCAACCACCTCACCTCGCTTGTTCGCCACATAGGCAGCAAACCCTGCCACCAACGCGGGCAGGTCGTGCAGCCGACGATTGGTCACGGCGACATTGACGAAATTCAACACGATGGTCGAAAAACCCTGCGCTGCCAATGCGTTATTCAAAATATTGCGGGTAAGGGTGTCCGTAAATGGCGTACGGACCAGCCGCGATAATTGGGAGCTCTCGGTCATCAGGCGGCCAAGGGACGCCATTTCGTCAACAACCTTGTCCAATACGTTCTGTTCGAAAGCCAAAGCATACAGAGCCGCAGCATAACGTGCGGAGAAGCCTGTTTCACCCGTGGTAGATATCTCGACCAATTTTGTCGCTTTCGTGTTTTTACTAAGCATTCCTTGCCCTTACGGGCCTTCCGCGGGGCAGTAACATAGCGTTCCACGGAGCGCAACGCGGTCAGCGGCCTATATGAGGCAGGAAATTTCGTCAGTCAGGCAAAGGCAGATTAACTCAGCCGATTATTGCGCGGCCGTTTCACGTGGGGCAGCCAAGGGGCCGTGCTCGTTATAACTGTAGCAGGTGTTCAGCAAAAACGGCGCAATGCCTGACTTTGTGGGCTCAGCTACAGGTTTTTTATGGCCCCGGATGCTGAACATGGTCTGAAATGCCACGGTGCCCAACTGCTGCAAAAGCTCGCGTAAATGGGTGCAACCCTCAACGCCGCCCAGCACCTGCATGGCCGATTTCAAAAATCCTTTACTGATATTCAGCCCCACCAAACGCTGGAAGTTCGGTAAAACGCCCGGGCAAATGGTGTGAGGCGTCGCGTCCATGGCGGCATCAACAGCGGTGATGGTCATGTCGTGCTGGATCGTCACACGCAGCCACATATCATGCAGTGGCTCGCCGGCATGGATTCCGCCGCGGTCCTGGTTGCCCCAGCTATAGGTTTTGGTGTCGGTCATATGGGCTTCGATATCGACGAGGCCATCTTCGCGCTCATAACCCCGGAGCTTGATATCCCGCAGATGCAAGAGTTTACGGGGCGAGGAACTGGGTAAAGGCATAGAAAAAAACTTTCAAACGGACCCTGCATAGCGGGGTTTCAAGAATATATGCTTGTCTGGTGCGGGGCTTACGGCAAAACAGGTCAGTATTGGTAACAGGTTGGATTGGTGCACAGCAATATGGATGCAAGCCCGGCTGATATGCCCATTACGGCACCCCCGACGGGCCGCGTCTACACCCATGCCGAGAAAATGCGGGTGCTGGGTGGTATTTTAACTTGCATATTACTGGCCGCCCTCGACCAAACCGTGGTGTTGCCAGCGCTGCCACAAATGGCAACCAGTCTGCACGGCGGGGCGCATTTATCTTGGGTGGTCTCAGCCTATTTGCTCACCACCACCGCAACCACGCCGATTTATGGCAAATTGTCAGACCAGTTAGGGCGGCGCGAAGTCCTGGTCCCGGCGATTATTCTCTTCCTGCTGGCATGCGTATTTTGTGCATTAGCCGATTCGGTGCCGATGCTGATCCTGGCCCGCGCCTTTCAGGGAATTGGCGGTGGGGCGCTGCTATCGGTCAGCCAATCAGCCATTGCTGATGTGATTCCGCCGCGCGAACGCGGCAAATATCAGGGCTGGCTGGCGGGCGTCTGGGCAGTTTCGTCGGTTGCCGGGCCAATCGCCGGCGGATTCGTGGTGCAGCATTTCTCTTGGCGGTGGATTTTCTGGGCCAATGTGCCGTTAGGCTTGGTAGCTCTGGTATTGTGCGTGCGAGGACTAAGCGGCCTGGCTCCCACCGGACGGCGCACCCAAATTGACTATGCTGGGGCCGGATTACTGTTGATCAGCGTCACTGTATTGCTGGCAGGGCTTAGCCTGGGCGGGGTGGATTTTCCGTGGCTATCAGCACCGATTTTTAGCGCTTTCGCACTCAGCCTGATGTTGTTCAGTGCCCTGGCTTTCCAGCAACGGCGGGCCGTTGAACCGTTGTTTCCTGGGGCATTGCTGGGCAAGACCGGGTTTGTGCAGACCAACCTTGTCTCATTTCTCAATTCGGCTGCCATGTTCGGGGCGATATTTATGCTGCCGTTGCTCTTGCAAGGCCAACTGCACGCAAGCGCCGCCGCTGCCGGCCTGGAGATCATGCCGTTTTTGTTCAGCACCACTGTCGGCGCGTTTATTGGCGGCCAGATGGCCAAACGCACCGGCAAGACCAAGAATATCATGGCGGCTTCGCTTGGCAGCGCCGCTGCGATGTTTTTGCTGATGACGGCGCTGCCCCTCACCAGCGGCGTTCTGGGGTTTGCCTCCGTTTCAGGATTGTTTGGCCTGGGAATAGGCGGCGTGATGCCCACATCGATCGTAACCGTACAGAGCCAAGCCGCACAGCGCGACGTAGGGACCGCCACCGGCATTTTGCTGCTTGTGCGCGCACTCGGTGGCGCCTTCGGGGCGACCATGGCGGGGGCAGTGTTGGCTTATGCAGCCAGCGACCAAATGAATGGCTTTAGGCTTGGGTTTTTCATATGTTCTGTGATGCTGGCGGTTGGCACCCTGATTGCGTTCAGCATGGAAAACGCGATGTTACGAAATACGCTGCATACCACCCCTGCCGAACTGGAGAGTTAGATGGACCCGCGCCCGCCGTTACCGCCTTTTAGTGCTGAAACCGCCGCGATGAAGGTGCGGGCCGCCGAGGATGCCTGGAACAGCCGTGACCCGGTAAGGGTGTCGCTGGCCTATACCGAGACCAGCGTCTGGCGGAACCGCGATGAGTTTTTCACCGGCCGTCCGGCAATTGTGGCGTTCATGGCCCGCAAATATGCTAAAGAGCATGAATATCGTTTAATCAAAGAGTTATGGGCGTTTGCTGAGAACCGGATTGCCGTGCGGTTCCAATATGAGTTCCATGATGCCAGCGGCCAATGGTGGCGGGCCTATGGCAATGAGAACTGGGAATTCGACGAGCACGGCTATATGTCGTGGCGACAGGCCAGTATTAACGACGTAAAAATTCAGGAATCAGAACGTAAATTTTTATGGGATGCCCCCGGCCCTCGTCCGGCGGATTACCCGGGGTTGCGGGCGTTAGGGCTGTAGATTCCATCTGGCGCATGGTACGAAAATACTAAAAAAGGTGAGGATTCCGCATGCGGACCGGCATTATAACGGCTTTCATCATCCTAAGCGGCACGATGGGTGTGGCACAGGCGGCTGACCCGCAACCACACCTGACCGTGAAAGTAGCGCAGCTGACGCTGCAAACGGCCTTGAAGATGGCGGCAGCATCCATCGAGGATTGCCGCAAGGCAGGGTATTCGGTGGCGGTAACCGTGGTTGACCGCGACGGTGCGGCCCAGGTCTCCGAGCGTGACACGCTGGCAGCCCCAGTGGCCATGAAGATCAGCTTCGAGAAAGCCTACACCAGCGCGATGTTTCAATCGAAGGGTACCGATTTGGAGAAATTCCCAGGGCGTGAGGCACTCGGCACCGCCGACGCCGGCCTGCTGTTCGCCGGCGGCTCCGTGCCAATCAATGTTGGCGGCTTTGTCTATGGCGCCATCGGCGTAAGCGGAACGCCCAGCGGCGCGGTTGACGAGCAATGCGCCCAGGCCGGGTTGGATGCTGTGGGCGATGACTTGGCTATGCAATGAGGTGAAATGGTCCGGCATTTAAACTTTGGGAGGCTCAGCTTATTCGCGCCGCCCGGCTACTGGTTAGAATGCTGCGGATGTCTTCCAGCGCCTTGTCAAAATCCCCGTTTTCCACCTGGAAATCGAACTCCGGCGCGTGCGCCATTTCGGCCTCGGCATAGGCCATGCGGCTGTTAACGGCCTCGGGAGAATCACCGCGCGCTGTTAGCCGCGCGGCGAGGTCGGGCAGTGAGGGCGGCAATATGAACACGCCAACCACGTCGCCCGGCAAGGCAGCACGCACCTGGCGGAAGCCCTGCCAGTCGATGTCGAACAATATATCCTTGCCCGCCGCGAGAGCGGCTTCCACCGGGGCACGCGGCGTGCCGTAGGAGCGGCCGAACACCGTGGCGTGCTCCAGCAATTCACCCTGTTCCACCATCTGCTCGAAACGGGCTTGGTTAATAAAATGATAGTGCTGGCCATCGACCTCACCGGTGCGCGGGCCGCGGGTGGTGACGCTGACAGAGAGCGATAACCCGGGGTCGGAAGCCAGCAAGGCGCGCGACAACGTGGTTTTGCCGGCACCGGAAGGGGCGGCCAGCACCAGGCATAAGCCGCGCCGGTTATTCAATGTTGGCGACCTGCTCGCGCAACTGCTCAACCGCGGCTTTCAGCTTCAGTCCGATGGCGGTGAGCGGCAGCGAGGCGGATTTGCTGCACAGCGTGTTCACTTCGCGGTTGAATTCCTGCATCAGAAAATCCAGTTTGCGGCCTACATTGGCGGCTTCCGCCAGCAAGGCCCGCGCCGCCGCGATATGAGCGGAAAGCCGGTCGAGTTCCTCCCGCACGTCGGATTTGGTGGCTAGCAATGCCACTTCCTGAGCGATTCGCTCATCCGGCAAATTTGGCGTGCTGCCGATAATCTCTGCCAATTGTGCCTTCAACCGGGCGATGTGCAAGGCGGGTTGCGTGGCGGCCTCAAGCGCGGCGGCAGCGTGCAGCGCGGTGATTTCATCAAGCAGGGCGGTAGCAATTTCGTGTAGCCTGGTCCCCTCGCCTGCCCGCGCCGCCACTAAACCAGCCAGCGCTTCGGCAAAGCCGGTTTGCACGGCGGTCTGCAGTTCGGCTTTCAATTCCTCACTGTCATCCTGGGCATTGACCGAACGCATCACCCCGGGAAGTGCCAGCAGCAACTCGGCGCGTGGCGGCAAGGCACCGGGAATGTTATCGGCCAGTTCGATGGCCAGCTCTTTCACCCGCTCCAGCGCATCGAGGTCGGCGGTCAAGCCACCGATGCTATCGCGCTTGATGGTCAGCGTGCCGGAGACATTGCCACGTTTGAGTGATTTGGCGGCAACATCGCGCAGAGGCAGATCAAGCGCATCCAGCCCGGCGGGCAGGCGCAGCTTGATATCCAACCCACGGCCGTTGACGCTGCGCAACTCCCAAACCCAGGAGATATCGGCAAGCGCGCCTTGGGCGCGGGAGAAGCCAGTCATAGAGGCTAAAATATGGTACAGGGTCATGGGCTGGCGTCTTAGCAGCGGGCTGCTAGTCTGCCCATATGC
The DNA here is from genome assembly GCA_027308685.1 of Acidocella sp. Classification (GTDB taxonomy): domain Bacteria; phylum Pseudomonadota; class Alphaproteobacteria; order Acetobacterales; family Acetobacteraceae; genus Acidocella. The sequence goes on along the minus strand of DAIDEE010000006.1, from coordinate 167,499 downwards.
CGTACCAAAACATTGCCATCACCGGCGCCTCCAGCGGCTTGGGCCGCGCCTTGGCGCTAAACTACGCCAAACCCGGGATCAGCCTGCATCTGGCTGGACGCGATGCCACCCGCCTAAGTGAGGTGGCCACTACCGCGCGGGCGCTGGGTGCCAGCGTCATGGAAACCGTGCTCGACGTGACCGATGCCGCAGCTACGCAAGCGTGGGTACAAGGTTGTGGGCGGCTGGACCTGATCATCGCCAACGCGGGTATTTCCGGCGGGCCGGGCCATAGCAATTCGGAATCCGCCGTGCAGATCAACGCAATTTTCAACACCAATGTCATCGGCGCCTTCAACACCGTGCTGCCGGCGATGGCGCTGATGGCAGAGCAGCCGATTGCCACGAACGGCTGGCGTGGCCGGGCGGTGATTATAGGCTCGATCGCGGGGTTGATCGCGCTGCCCACCTCACCGGCCTATTCCGCCTCCAAAGCCGCCCTGGATTTTTGGGTGACCGCCACGGCACCGAATGCTGCTAAGGACGGCGTGGGGCTGACCCTGGTGCGCCCCGGCTTTATCCGCACCCCGATGACCGCGCACAACCCCTACAAAATGCCGGGACTTATGGATGCTGATGATGCCGCAAGAATTATTCTGGCGGGGCTGGCGGCCGGGAAAACGCACATTACGTCTCCTGGCTGGTTCGGGCTGTTTGCACGCTTCGGGCAGATGCTGCCGAAAACAGTTTTTTCCCGGGTGCCACGCAAGCCTGCGGAACATTCGCTGGGCGGGTAACCTTTCATCAGGTAACGCCGTATCGCGGTTGCATGATTAGCTGTCTTAGAGGTTTGTCACCACATTTATTGAAATTTGACAGTTTTATGAATTTTCGAGGAATCTTCAATGAAGTTTGTAAAACGTTGATGCTTGGTTGATTGCACGGCCAGCGTTCTCTGCCTATGCCGCCCAAGAACGAGGTCAGGTGGGAATCATGCGGAAGCTGTTCGCGGGTATTGTGACGACGATTATAGTAATTATCGGCGTGGTTTTGATGTGGCCCAGCCCTGATACCGGGCTCGTTTTATATTCAGGACTCGATTACGGTCCTGCCGTCGCCGATGCCTTCACCAAGGAAACCGGCATCAAAATAGCGGTGGTTCGCCTCTCAACCGGCAGCCTCATGGCACGCATCGCCTCGCAGGGGACTCATCCGGCATGGGACCTCGCATGGTTCGATGGCGCGACCGCTGCGGTGTCATTGGACCAGGCAGGACTGCTCGCGCATGATCTTCCCGCCCCCGCTAACCTGACCGCAACGGGCAAAACCTTGTTGAGCCAGCAGGGTGCTTATGTGCCGACGGGAATGACCCTGGCGGGCGTTTACATCTATGACCCAAAGCGGGTTAATACTCCGCCAGCAACCTGGAATGATCTGACCAATCCTGCGTATCAAGGGCTGATCGGCATCAACGATCCGTCGATCTCCGGACCAACCTTCCCCATGCTGGCCGGCATGTTGAACAATGCCGGGGGCTGGCCGAAGGGGCAAGACTATGTAGAGGCGCTAAAAGCCAATGGGTTGCACATGTTTGCTAAAAACGATGCCACTTTAGCGGCACTGCAATCGCAAGCCATCGGCATTGCAATCGTGCAGTCTTCAGCCGCGATTTATTTTGCGGGTTCGCACCCGGACCTGAAAATTATGATTCCCAACCCTGCCTTTGTTTTACCCAACGTGATAGTGGAAGCCGCCGGTTTAAACAGCCATAAACAAGCAGAGGCTGCCAAGTTCCTCGCGTTTGTCATGCGCCCAGACATCCAAAGGCTCCGGCAGACGCAAGGTGAGGCCGACGGTGACTACTGGCCGATCACGACCGATGGCCCGGCACCGCTGCCTGCTATGCCAGCCCTTGATAGCATCACCAGCATGACGCTCGACCCGGTGCAATGGGGTACGCTTGAAAATGCCATCAACACCTGGTTTGCGAAAGCCATGACAGGCGCATGAGTATTTTGCGCGGCCTGCTGTTGGGCCTGCTGGCGTTACTGTTTGTGTATCCGCTGGCTCGGCTGTTGAGCCTGCCATTTTTTGTCCATATGGCAGCCACGGCAGACCCCCGTGCTTACCTCGATTCACTTGCGATGGCATTACTTGTTGGCCTGATTGTCGCCCCGTTGGGGGCCTTGTTTGCCCATGCGCTGGAAACCTTGCGGGGTAACGTGGTTCGGGCATTAGGCTTGGTGCTATGGGTGCTGTTTCTCTCGCCCGGATATGTGCTCACCACCGGTTGGCTCGTTATTTTTACCAATCCGCTCGCCCGTAATGGCTTTTTTGGCCATGCTTTTCTCGGTCCTGCCGGTTTGATATTTTTATATTGTCTGAAGTCAATTCCGTTTGCGACCTTTGTGGCCAGGGCTACGTTTGCACAAAGCAGTTCGTCGTTGATGGAGGCGGCATTGGTGCTCGGCGTGAGTGTTTGGCGTCGGCGCTGGTTGACGCTGCGTTTAGCCCTTCCAGCGATGGCGGCCTCGTTTACCATCGCGGCGATTGAGACGATGCAGGAATTCGGAATTCCCGCTACATTGGGCATCACTGCCAAATTTCCTGTTATTACCTATGCTATATATCAGCGGCTCAATACCACACCTACCGATTTTGCAGGGGCCGCCGCACTATGCTGGTGGCTTATACTCACAGCAGGACTGTTGGCTGTTATACAACTCAGCGTGCAGGCACGCCACCAGGCGGCCTTGACCCAGGGGCGGGCGCGCCGCAACGCACCAAGGCCGTGCACTCGTATTGAAAATTTAGTTTTTACAGCAAGCGCCACGTTGCTCTGGGGCTTCGGCGTGGCCGCACCGATGCTGGCGTTAGTTTCCATCGCCATGACCAGCGATGGTCCGGGGATCGATTCATACAACGCCGTCCTAAGATCTCTGGGATACGGTATGCTTGCCGCCAGCGTCGCGCTCGCGGTGGGGGTTATCGTCCTCAAACTGCAAGCCGGACGTAGCATCTGGTTCCCGGCCATTTTGCAAGGCCTCCTTTCGGCCAATATGGCGGTTCCAGGCTTGATATTGGGGGCAGGCTACGTGATTGCGTTCAACAACCAATATCTACCGCTGTACGGCACCGTGCTCCTGTTGGTTATTGCTTATGCAGCGGGAGCCCTACCTATTGCCATCCGGCTTATGGGCACGGCTATCGCGCAGCTTGATCCTAAACTGGATGAAGCAGCCCGCATTTTCGCCTTACCCCAGGTCACGCGGCTCATCGATATTCAGGCCACCCTGCTTGCCAAACCGGGGCTATATGCGTGGCTGCTGGTGGTCGCCGGCGTGATGTATGAGTTGCCGATTTCAGAACTTCTGTATGTTCCAGGCGCAATGCCTTTGGGTGTTGCTATCGTCTCCGATGACATGATGGCACATTACAGCGATGCCGCCCGGATGGCGTTGCTTGGTATGGTTAGTTTGGGCGCACTGGCTTTGGGCCTTGCAGGTCTCGTGCATTTATTGACTCGCCCGCACACCGAACATGCCGTAACGCCATGATCCCGAGCCTCGACATTGCCGACGCAAGCCGCAAACTTGGTGGCCGGATGGTGCTTAAAAATATTTCCCTGCAACTCAAACAGGGACAATTTCTTGTGCTCGCAGGTGAGTCTGGTTCAGGCAAAACCACTCTGCTGCGGATGGCCGCCGGGCTTGATCGCGCGGACAGCGGAACGATTAAAATTCAGGGAAACCTGGTTGATGATTCGAGAGCCATTTTCATTCCCTCCGAGAAGCGCCGGTTGGGCATGGTATTTCAGGAATTTGCGTTGTGGCCACATTTAAGCTGCCTGGAAAATGTGGCGCTGGCCGTACCCGCCGATGTAGGAAACCGCGATAAAACCGCCATGGCCTTGCTTGACCGCTTGGGTGTTGCCTCATTTGCGCAACGCCGCCCGGCGTTGCTCTCGGGTGGACAGCAACAGCGGGTCGGCATCGCTCGTGCGCTTGCCGCCAAACCAAATTTGCTGTTGCTTGATGAACCACTTTCCAGCCTCGATATGGAAACCCGCGACAAATTGCGTGAGGAACTGCTGGAAACCGTCCGCGATGCTGGAATTTCAGCACTGCTGGTCAGCCATGATCCAGAAGACTGCTGGCATATGGCCGACCATGTGGCCGTGCTGGAACACGGAACTATTCGCCAGCAAGGCGCACCGCAGGATTTATGGCGCACGCCTGCCTCGGCCTACATCGCGCGCTTCACCGGGGCTGCCGGCGGCGTGTCCATAGCGGTCACCACGATTGCTGCCGACAAATTCCTGGATATCGCCGGGACGCTCATCCCCGTTGACCGTAACATCCTCAGCCCGCGTGTCCGCTTATTTTGGCGTGAGGGCGGGATCCAGCGCGCCCCAAATAACATTGGTATTCCTGCTGAAGCCATGTCAGTACATTTCGATGCTGGCCGTTTCAGGGTACGTTGGCTAGTGGCCGGTGTGCCCCGTCCGCTGGTCAGCTTTGAGCCAGACGTGGTACCAACCGGCCCTGGCTATATTAATATCAACCCCGACAAGTTATTTTTATTTCCTGAAACTGGAGACAAAAACCCATGATGGGCGCCCTGATTGCAACTTATCTAACCGCTACCGTTGAATGGGTGGAGGCTTATACGATCGTGCTTGCCGTGGCACTCTCCATTGGCTGGCCGCGAGCATTGGGGGCAGCTGGCTCAGCGTTGCTGTTTCTTGCGGTACTGACCACCATTGGCAGCTTGATCCTCACCATGATTCACGACCTTACAATCTTGCAGTTTATTATCGGGGTATTTCTCACCTTGTTCGGTGTTCGCTGGTTAGGCAAAGCCATTGCCCGTGGCGCCGGATTGAAAAAACTCCATGATGAAGATGCCGAATTTGCGGGGTTACGTGCTCGTGCCGATATTCATGAGGCGCGCGCTGCCTGGTGGATTGCGTTCAATGGAACGCTCCTTGAAGGGCTTGAGGTTTGGCTGATCGTGGTGGCATTGGGCGTGCAAACACATCATACGCTGGCGGCCTCCGCTGCCGCTGCGGTTGCTTTGATCGTGGTGTGCGTCGCAGGCATACTGGCACGCAAACCACTTGCGAAAGTTCCTGAAAATACCATTAAATTTACTGTAGGTTCGGGTATTTTGAGCTTTGGTACGTTTTGGATATTAGAATCACTCGGCTATAAATGGCCGCTCGGGGATGCTACCTTACTGGTGTTATTCGGGTTTTACGTGCTTGGAGGCCTCGCGCTTATCCGGCTCTATAGTTTTAAATCTGCCGCATCGGGAGTGGCATAATGCAGGGTTTTATCAAAACATTGTTCGGTGACAAATACACGCTAGGTGTTGCGGGGATTTGCATTTTTGTAGCGGGGGCCTTGTTGCACACACCGGCAGCGATTCTGGCGGGCGCGGTGTTGCCGGTCAGCCTGCTGAGCGGTGCCGCGTATCTCGCGCGGCGGTAGTGGCTTGATCGGGCTCGTCAAGCCAACCGCGTCAGCAAGCCCACAGCCTGGGTAAGGGCATTTGCCAATGCTGCCTGCAGTGCCATAACCTCCGCTGGCGCATCAGTACCGTGCAGTGGTGCTGTGCCGATGATGCGTTGCTGCGTGAGCGGGCGGGACTTCGCGATGAGGCTGTCACTATTGGCTATGACCACCAACGTTAACACGGCCCGCGCCTGACCGTTTGCGAGGTCGGCAACAAACTCCGTGAATTCGCCTTCAACAATCAACTTCGGGGTTAAACGTGTGCCGGTGTTCACCACGGCCGAAAATATGCCACTCGCCTCAGCCCAAGCGGTCAAGGCGGCGGTGGCAGCATCAGCCGGCGCCACGGCCCAGCGGTTGTAATAGGCTATATCCAAACTGCCATCAGAGCGTAATGTTTGTAACCCCTGCTCCTGCAGACCAGGGCCTGCGGCAAGGTCGCGCACCAAAAGAACCGGCCCGTTCGGGTTTGGCGAATTTAATATGGGTGGCGCGGGCTGCAATGGCCAGTTCACTTGCGGCACGTATTTTTGAGCTGGTAACAGTGAGCCACATCCGGCCAGCCACAGAGTTGCTGTGAGTATCAGGCGGCGTTGCATCAGTGATCTCCTTCCGGCGGGGGGGCAGCGCCATCAAGCACCTGCGCAGGGTTGTGCTTCAGGCTGTCGGTAAGTTCACGCAAATTGGCGGTGGTGGTTTTCAAATCCTGCAAAATCGGGCCAAGTGAGGCTTGCAGATCGGCGGTGGTTTCATCAGCCTGATTGATGGTGGCCTGGCTCTGCGCCACCAAAGCAGGAAGCTCAGCGCTGACCTTGCTGAGTTGTGCAGTAGTTTGGTTGAGTTGTACGAGGATTTGAGTCGTCTGCGGCCCACCTGCCAAGTTGCGGATGGACGCCGACGTCGCAGGTAAATCGGCCTTGCTAACCGCAATGTTCAAATTATTAAGTAATATATTGGCATTGGCGATGGCCTGATGCGCATCGCCGGTGGTGACCTCGTGGTCTAGCGATGCGAGTAAATCACTAAACTGCGTCACAATTTTTCCAGCATCTACCTTGCTTAATGATGTCATCAGATTTTCGATCGCATCCTGTACCTGGGTAAGTGTGCTTGGCATTGAGGGAATGACCGTACTATCAGGTGTCCATGGAACCGGCGTAACCGGATATTGCTGCGGATTCACAAAGCTCAACTCCACATAAGCCAGCCCGGTAATGCCCTGCGGTGCAATTTGAACTCGCAGGCCACGGTTGACGGCTTGTTGAATATCATCGACGTGGCCAAGTTTTTTCGGGTCCACACGGAACCGCACAACCACTAGCTGATAAACCTTTTCGTTCTCATCCTTGATGTTCGCTGGCGGATATTCAGCCGTCACCAACCCGACATCAGTGACCTTGCCGATGGTCACACCACGAAACTTCACTTCGGTACCAACGTCCAGCCCCTGCACGGATTCCTGAAAATAGGTCTCGAACGGAATACCGGGATGCAAGGCTGAACCCGAGAGAAAAAACACCAACGCCAGGAGCGATGCGATGCCCGCCAGCGTGAATAGCCCGACCCGGAATGCGGCTCGTTTATGATCCATCACACACTCTCCCGGTTAAAAAACGCCTGTACCATTTTTACATCGGAGTGGGCCTGTAGGTCTTGCGGTTTGCCCATCGCGATCATTCCTTGGGCCTCGCGGTCCAGCATCACGCAACGATCGGATATGGCGAGAATTGATTGCAGTTCATGCGTGACTACCACAAAAGTTGCACCCAGTGTGTCGCGCAACTCGAGGATCAACTCATCAAGGCCCGCGGACGTGATCGGGTCTAATCCGGCGGAAGGTTCATCGAGAAACAACACCGGCGGGTCGAGCGCCAGGGCGCGGGCGATGGCGGCGCGTTTGGCCATGCCGCCTGAAATTTCAGCGGGCAGGCGAAAAGCCGCATCGGCCAACCCCACCATCGCAAGTTTCATCCGGGCAATCTCATTACGTGCTGAGGCCGGCAGGTCGGTGAATACGGCCATCGCCAATGTGACATTGTCGAGCAAATTCATTGAACCGAATAAAGCGCCTGATTGAAACATCACACCAATATTGCGCCGGACTGCTTCAGTTTCAGTAGCGACATCGTTACCGCAAATATTGATACGACCCGCTGTTGGGGGGAGCAGGCCGATCATTTGTTTGAGCAGGGTTGATTTACCGCAGCCTGAGCCACCAAGGATGACGAAAACTTCTCGCTCTTCCACAGAAAAACTGACATTTTTAAAAATTACCCGGTCACCGAAGCTTTGGGCAACATCATCAACCTGAATGATGCTGGTCATTACAGGCCCAACCGGTAAAACAGCACGGCAAACAAACCATCAAGCAGCACCGTGGCCACAATGCCGCCCACCACCGCCGAAGTGGCGGCCTCACCCACCGCGCGTGGGCCATTGCCAGCGGTCAAGCCGGAGCGGCAGCCGATCATGGCGACGGCGGCAGCGAAGACCATGGCCTTGCACAGGCCCAGCAGAAAATCCGATGGCCCGGCAGCGAACGTAATCTGCCCGATGATCGCAGATGCGGGGAACCCAAATGCCATCAGCACCACACCCATGCCGATGAGCCCCGAGACATCCATCGCCACCACCAAGGCTGGCATCACCAGTACGGCAGCGGCCACACGCGGCAGCACCAGCATTGTTTCAGGGTCGATCCCCATGGTGGTGAGGGCAGCGATTTCCTCATTCACCTGCATGGTGCCGAGTTCCGCTGCGAACGCCGAACCGGTACGGCCAGCCAGAATCACCGACACCAGCAGCGGGCCAAGCTCACGAAACAAAGATAGCGCCACCAGATCCGCCACGTATAAATCGGCGCCGAATTGCTGCATCGGGATGGCAGATTGGAAGGCCAGAATCATCCCGATCAGGAATCCCAGCATCACCACCAACGGCAAGGCTTTCAGGCCCGCATTATCGGCGATGTGAGCAAAGTCTGAGCCACGCAAAAACCGCAGTTTCGCTGGCAATACCATCAGGGCAACGATGGTTTCACCAAAAAACGCAATCCGGATTTTAAGGTTTTCCAGGGCTGTCGGCGCCCGCGATTCGTGCACAGCTTCACGGGCAGCGCGTTGATCCTCCTGAGAGGTAAGTGGTGGCGGAATAATTTTACGCAATTGCGCAATCAGCGCCACACCTTGCGTCTCAGCCCCTTGCAGTTGCATTTCCCCGCCGTGCGCCTGCTCCATTGTGAGCAGCAGGGTTGCACCGGCGGTGTCGATCATTGGGCAAGCCGAAATATCAACGCTGAGGACGTCGGCCTGAGCCCGCTTGGCGGCGGCGATCGATGATTTCCAGATGCCACCCACATTCTTCGCCACCAGATCGCCCGAGAACGCCAGAACATCGCCGTCCTGACGCAGCACGGCATTGCTCATGCCGGCAACAGGGCGTGGTGGAGGACCTCGAAGGAGCCTTGGTAGATCATGGTTACAGATACATATAGGACGATTGCGAGCCCAACCCAGGTCAACCAGCGGAATCGTTGCAATAATCGCGCAACCAGGGTGGCGGCAAACCCCATTAAGGCGACCGAGACGATCAAACCGATGACCAGCAAGGCCGGGTGGCCATGCGCGGCGCCGGCCACGGCCAGCACATTATCGAGGCTCATCGAGACATCCGCGATGATGATGCGGGTGATAGCGCCGCGCAGCCGCCCGGCCTTGGGGGGCGCGTGGTGGATGGTTTCAGCCTGTTTGAACTCGCGAGCGGACTTCCAAACCACCCAGAGCAGCAAAATGCCCCCTGCCAGGGTGAGGCCGATGATCGCCAGCATTTTAACCGCCACGAGGGCAAACAGGATGCGGATAACGGTGGCCCCCGCGATACCCGCTAAAATGGCACGGCGGCGCTGGGCTTTCGGGAGGCCGTTGACCGCGAGGCCGATCACCACGGCGTTATCGCCTGCCAGCACAAGGTCGATGAGGAGGACCTGCAGCAGGATGGGCAGTAAAACGGAGACCTGGGCTAAATCCATCTACTCTGGTGGCTTGCGCAAGCCCCGCTTGTCAACGCCCGCGGGGCGGCTTACCCCGGCGCAAAGCTCAAGGAGTTGTCATGATCCCACGTTATACACGGCCGCAGGCCGCAGCCATCTGGTCACCGGAAAACCGCTACCGGATTTGGTTTGAAATCGAGGCCCTGGCCGCCGAGGGCATGGCGCTTGTGGGTACAGTGCCCACCGAGGCCGCTGCCAATATCCGCAAGCTGGGCGGTGCCAAGCTGGCCTCCATCGGGCCGGCTGACATCGAGCGGATTGACGAGATCGAGCGTGAAACCCGCCATGACGTGATTGCCTTCCTAACCTGGCTAGCCGAAGGCATCGGCGCGGACAGCCGGTTTGTGCATCAGGGGCTCACTTCATCAGACGTGCTGGATACCTGCCTGGCCGTACAGCTTACCCAGGCGGCGGATTTGCTGCTGGCCGATATTGACGATGTGCTGGCAGCACTGAAGAAGCGGGCAATTGAGCATAAGCACACCATCACCATTGGCCGCAGCCACGGGATACACGCCGAGCCAACAAGTTTTGGGCTGAAAATGGCCGGCCATTATGCCGAATTTGCCCGCAACCGGGTGCGGTTGCTGGCGGCACGGGCTGAGATTGCCACCTGCTCCATTTCCGGCGCGGTGGGTACGTTCGCGCATGTGGACCCGCGGGTTGAAGATTATGTGGCGAGCAAGCTGGGCCTCGTCAACGAACCGATTTCTACCCAGGTGATCCCGCGTGACCGCCATGCGGCATTTTTTGCCACCTTGGGCGTGATTGCCTGCGGGGTTGAGCGGTTGGCGACCGAAGTGCGGCATTTGCAGCGCTCGGAAGTGCGCGAAGCCGAGGAGTTTTTCCATGCCGGACAAAAGGGCTCGTCCGCCATGCCACATAAGCGCAACCCGGTGCTGTCGGAAAACCTTACCGGCCTCGCCCGGCTGGTGCGCAGCGCGGTGGTGCCCGCGATGGAGAATGTGACGCTGTGGCATGAGCGCGATATCAGCCATTCCTCCGTTGAACGCGGAATTGGCCCCGATGCTACGGTGACGCTGGATTTTGCCCTGTTCCGGCTGGCCGGGATGATCGATAAGCTGACCATCTACCCAGACCAGATGCTGGCGAATTTGGAGAGCCTGGGCGGGGTGGTGCATTCCGGCGAAGTATTGCTGGCGCTGACCAAGGCGGGAATTTTGCGTGAAGATTCCTACAAAATTGTGCAGCGGAACGCTATGGCCACCTGGACCAAACTCGGCCAGCCCGACGCCAAGGATTTCCGGGACAATTTGCTGGCCGACCCTGAAGTGGCCGGGCGGATTTCACCGGCGGTGATCGATGCGGCGATGGATTGCAAACTGCATCTGGCCGAGATTGATACTCTGTTTGCTCGCGTGTTTGGTTAACCAGCAGGTTTTACCCGATGTGCTCGATCATTCTGCGGATTGAGGAGAGCGGTATTTTCATCGCCGCCAACCGCGATGAAATGCTTAACCGGCCCTGGGCAGCGCCCGGTGCCTATTGGCCGAAACTGCCCGGCGTGATTGCCGGGCAGGACAAAACCGCAGGCGGCACCTGGATGGGCTTGAACCGCGATGGCGTGATGGCGGCGGTGCTGAACCGCCACGGCTCGCTGGGCCCAGCGCCTGGCAAACGCAGCCGGGGCGAATTGCCCCTGCAGGCGTTGGCGCACCCCACAGCCGAAGCGGCGGTGTCAGCCATCGCGCGGCTTGATGCGGGAGCCTACCGCAGTTTTAACCTGGTGATTGCCGATTGTGAGCAGGCGTTTTGCCTCAGCGGGCTTGAACAGGGCGTGCCGGTGGTGTCGGAACTTGGGCTTGGTACCTGGATGATCACATCAGGTGAGCCGAACGAGTTGAAGCTGCCGCGTATCGCCCGGCATTTGCCAAAGTTTGAAGCGGCAGCATGGAAGAAATGGAGCGTATTGCTGGCTGACTATGGGCCGCCCGAGGACAGCGCTCTGAGTATTCCGCCGCAGCATGGATTTGGGACCGTATGTGCATCGCTGGTGGCGTTACCGAAAGACGGAGTACCAAGCTGGGATTTCGCCGCCGGTGCCCCGCATAAAACGACGTTTGCTGCGGTAACTCTCTCGCTCTAATATGACGAAACAGCTCTGGACCGGACGAGGCAAATGAATAGCAACGAACATGGCGCAGTTCTCCGCACCCGACTACCGATCGAGCTTGATTGGCCGGAGAGCGATCTTGAGCGGTTGGAACATTGCCCTGTTTGTGGGTCCGCTGCGCGGCAACCTGTTTTTGCAGGATTAAAGGATAAGATATTTTTTTGTGCACCGGGGGCATGGTCTAACTGGCGGTGCAACTCGTGCAATGTTGTTTACCTTGATCCTCGCCCAACCCCAAAATCCATTAGCCGTGCTTACGAAGCCTACTACACGCATAAACTACCACCCCAGTCAGGTTTGAGACGAATTTTGGCAGGTTTGAAAACCAAGATCCGAAACAGCTATCTGAACAAACAACATGGGTATGATTTAAAAAATGTCCTCCCGTTTGGGTGGATGGCGTATTTGTTCTTCGCCTCACAATCCGCCGTTACCGAAAACACCGTGAGACATTTACCCCACCCTGCAAACGGGGCTTGCAAGCTTCTTGATATTGGTTGCGGAAATGGTGAATTTTTGAAAATCGCACAGGACATTGGATATGATGTTCAGGGGGTGGAGTTTGACCCGGCAGCATGCGCCGTAGCCTCTGGGTATGGGTTTAAAGTCTTGCAGGGAAGTCTTGAGGACGCCATTCTTCCGCAAAATTATTTTGACCAGATTACGCTCAGCCACGTACTCGAACATTTTCATGAACCGCGTGTAGCACTCGGCAAAATTTTCACGCTCTTAAAGCCGGGTGGCCGTGTGTGGATACAGGTGCCGAATATTGCGGGGTATTCGGTGAGGAAGTTCAATGAAAACTCCCGCCTACTGGAGCCGCCGCGACATCTCGTGATGTTCGACACAAAATCCTTAGCCAATACTCTGGCGGCGGAGGGGTATCAGAACGTTGCGTGTAAAAACATTAAGGATTTCAACCACCAATATTTTACGGTCAATCAAAGCTGGATGATTGAAAACGGGATGGACCCCTATGCTACCGACACGCCATCAGCGCCTGCGCTTGTCAAGCAAGAATATCTGGCCGCCTATCGATCATCTGTGAATGAAATCGAGCATGACGAAATTATAACATTTATCGCCTACAAGCCGGTGCCATGCTAGCAATCTTCAGATGACACCGTCTTGACGGTGGATGCTTAAAAAATCTTGTTGATGATATCGTCGCCAATGCCAAACCCGGCGCCGGTGACAATGGCGCGGCCAAAGCCGGAATTGAACAAGCCGCCGAGCAACCCGCCGGCACCCTGCTGCTGCGGATAACCACCGCCATAACCGCCCTGCGGCGGGTACGGCATGGGCTGCTGCGGCGGCTGGCCCCATGGGGACTGCTGCGGCATTTGCTGCAACGCCTGCTGCTGGTTTTCAACAAAGCCATGCAACGCCTGCAATAAATTCGAAACCTGATTCTGTTCGGCCTGAATGGCAAGGGCGATGCTCTTGAGGTCGAGCAGCCACTCGCGGGCGTCCTGGTTGCCGGCCTGGTTGGCGGCCTGCAGCTTGGTCGCGAGGTCTTTGAGTTCCTGCACGGTCTGCTGCGCCTGGTTTTGCAACTGGCTGTATTGGGTATCGATGGTTTGGATGTCCATGGTTCGGTCCTCCTGATGAGATAGCGATTATATAGGTAATTATTTACTCTGCCGGTAGATAGCGCAGGCGGCGCCGAACGCCTCAAACAAGCGCTTGCGGTCCTCAAAGTGGGTTACCTCCCATTCCGGGTGCCATTGGACTGCCAAGGCAAAGGTTTTCGCGCCCTCCACCCGCACCGCTTCGATAGTGCCGTCGGGCGCTAACGCCTCCACCGCCAAGCCGGGGGCCAACTGGTCGATGCCCTGTCCGTGCAGGGAATTCACCGCAATTTCAGTGGCGCCGCAGATTTCCGCCATCCGTCCCGACAGGCTGACATTATGCTTGATGGCGAATAGTTGTTCGCGGGTGCCCTCGCCCGCCCGGTGATCCATGCGGCCGGGAACCTTATGAACTTCCTGATACAACGTGCCACCCAGGGCCACGTTAAGCTCCTGCAAGCCACGGCAGATGCATAGAGTGGGTATGCCGCGGTCAAGTGCCGCGCGGATCAACGGCAGGGTAGTGGCGTCGCGGTCGGGGTCGTGGAAATCGGGGGTAGCGTCAAAGTCAGCACCATAGCGGATCGGGGCCACATTGCTGGGGCTGCCGTTGAACATAATGCCGTCCAGACGGTCCAGCAGCGCGGTCATCGGCTCGCCCTCGGGTGGGATGAGGAGAGGAATGGCGTTGGAAGCCGCCATCAGGGCAGCGCCGTAGCGCGCCGGGGTGGCGTGCTGGATGTAATTGCTGATCAACTTGGTACAGGCGGGAATACCCACCACACTCATCTGCGACATGTTCAATTCTCCACAGGCGAAAATATCAAAGGCGGACGGGCCCAGGCAGCGGCAGCAGCGGCCAGCGCGCACGCCAGCATCGCCACCGCCATCGGGCCGACGGTATTATTCCCCAGCACGCCCATGGTCAGCCCGGCAATGGCACCGCCGGTATATTGCATGGTGCCAAGCAACGCCGAGGCGCTGCCGGCGTGGGCCTGATGGCGCGATAAGGCACCCACCATGGCACAGGGGTTAATTAAGCCAAAACCAATCTCACTCATCAGTAAGGCCACCATAACGCCCAACGGACCGATGGGATGCAACGTCAGTGCGACCAAAATAAGGCATGACATCACCAGCACGGAAACAGCAAACACAATCACGGGCCCGATGCCGAAACGGTTCACCAAAGCCGGGTTCATCTGATTATAGCCAATATAGGCGATAGCGTTCAGCCCAAACAGCGCCGCATATTCAGCGGTGTTCCAGCCATAGCCGCCGATGAATATCTGCGGCGTGGCCGAGAGATACGCAAATAAGGCGGCGGAGGTGAACGCGCCCACCGCCGCATGGGTGATAAACGCCCGCTCCCGGCTGATCGTCACATAGCGTATCAGCACCGCAGCTAAACCAACGCGGGTGCGGCGCTCCGCCGGCAACGTGTCTGGCAGTTTGCGCCACACCAACAAGACCGCCAGCACGCCATACATGGCCGCCACGATAAAAATCATCCGCCAGTTGGAGACCAAAACCACCATGGCACCGAGCATCGGGGCTACAATCGGGGCGACGCCCATCACCAGGACCAATTTGGAGAATAATTTAGCTGCCGCTGGGCCATCTGCCAGGTCTCGCACCATGGCACGTGGAACCACGACGCCTGCCGAACAGCCCAAGGCCGCCAGAAAGCGAAATACAGCCAAAGAGGATACGCTCCAGCAAAAGGCGCACCCAATTGATGCCAGCGTGTAGATAACCAACCCCACCAACAACGGCGAGCGGCGGCCTAGCCGGTCTGACAGGGCGCCGATCGTCATTTGCCCGAAGGCCAGGCCAACAAAATATGCCGCCAGTGAAATTTGCGGCGCCGCCTGATTGTGAAAATCCACGGCAATTTGCGGAAACGCCGGCAAGTACATGTCGGTGGAAAGTGGCCCAACCGCGATCAAAAACCCCAGTAGCAGCGGCAATTTTTTTGTCACGATCGGGACCAGCATCAATTTGACATAAGCCCACGCCGAAACACCGGAAACCCCCGTATTTTGCAGGTCTGCCTTGGGCTTACGCCTTAATCATCGTCGCGTTCGCGCCGCACCAGCACATCGCGCTTGCCGACATGGTTGGCCACCGAGACCACGCCGTCTTTTTCCATCTGCTCGATGAGTTTAGCCGCGCGGTTATAACCAATTTGCAAATGCCGCTGGATAAACGACGTGCTGGCTTTACCCTCGCGCGCCACAAGGGAGACAGCTTGGTCATAGAGCGCATTCTCACCGGTGGTGTTACCGCCGACGCTGCCAGACAGCATTGGGGTGTCATCCTCCATCGGCTCGGTCACTTCATCCACGTAAGCTGGTTCACCCTGTTCACGCAGGAATGCCACCACGTCCTCAACCTCGCGGTCTGACACAAACGGGCCGTGCACGCGGGTGATGCGGCCACCGCCCACCATGTAGAGCAAATCGCCCTGACCCAGCAGTTGCTCAGCACCTTGTTCACCCAAAATGGTGCGGCTATCGAATTTCGAAATCACCTGAAAGCTGATGCGGGTTGGGAAGTTGGCTTTGATGGTGCCGGTGATGACATCCACCGACGGCCGTTGCGTGGCCATAATCACATGAATCCCAGCGGCACGGGCCATCTGCGCCAGACGCTGCACGGCAATTTCAATTTCCTTGCCGGCCACCATCATCAAATCGGCCATCTCGTCGATGAACACGACGATGAACGGCAATGGCTCGAGCGCCAGCGGCTGGTCCTCAAACACCGGCTTGCCGGTTTCGGAATCAAAGCCGGTTTGCACGCGGCGGGTGACAACTTCGCCCTTGGATCGGGCATCGTTCACGCGGTCGTTGTAGCCGCCGATGTTACGGACAGCGAGCTGGCTCATCGAGCGGTAGCGCCGCTCCATTTCGCGCACCACCCATTTCAGCGCAGCCACCGCCTTGGCAGGTTCGGTCACCACCGGCGCCATCAGATGCGGAATACCGTCGTACACCGAGAGTTCGAGCATTTTCGGGTCGATGAGGATCAGCCTGCATTGTTCAGGAGAGAGCCGGAACAGCAGGCTCATGATCATGGCATTCACGCCGACCGACTTACCCGAACCGGTGGTACCCGCGATCAGCAAATGCGGCATTCGCGCGAGGTCAGCAAAAATTGGCGCGCCGGAGATATCCTTACCCAACGCCAGCATCAATTTGCCGCTTTGAGTTTCCCAGTCAGCACCGCTGAGAAGTTCTGAAAAAAATACCGTTTCGCGCTTGGCATTTGGCACCTCAATGCCGATCACGTTGCGGCCACTGACCGTGGCAATGCGCACCGCCACCACTGAGAGGCTGCGGGCGATATCGTCGGCGAGCCCGATGACACGCGATGAACGAATACCAGGGGCCGGTTCAAGCTCGTACAGCGTTACCACCGGGCCGGGGCGGATTTCGACGATTTTACCCTGCACGCCGTAATCCTGTAGCACATTTTCCAACAGACGGGCATTGCTCTCAAGCGCATCGGCAGACGGGCCAACCGAAGTTCGGGTAGGCGGCGCCTGCAACAAATCGAGCGAGGGAAAACTCCAGCCGGGGTCGAGCAGCGGTAGGCGCTCCTGTTTCGGCGCGGCTTTTTTAGGTAAAATTGGCGTTTTGATGGTGGGGCGCTGCAGGGCGGTTTTGATATGGATTTCCGGCTCGCCGACTTCGCGCTCAAACACCGGGCGGGGCAAGGCTGAATTGATGCGCGGCTCTTCCTCCCAGCGGCGGGGCGTGCCGCCACCAGCCGACGCGCTGGCCAGCAGCGGCGTCAACCAGGAGGACACTGCCTCGGCACCGCGCATACTATGATTGGCCGACGCGGTCGCAGCACTCACGGCACGGCGGCCGGCCGAACGCCATTCACTGGGGGTGAAACCCAGCGCGAAGCCAACCGACGCCAGGGCCAAAACCAGCGTGAGCGTCATGACAATACCGCCGCCGAGCGTGCCCAGGGCCGAATGCCCGGCCCCCACGGATGCCGAGGACAATAATAACCCCGCCGCACCACCAATGCCAGCGGGCACCGGCCAAGCAACAGCGGGACCGGGGATTATAGCCACCGCCATCGCAAGCGCCGCCGCCAGTAATGGCATGGCGATGGCGCCGAGGAAGAGGCGCCATTTCAAATGGCCGATGGCCCCGCGCGTGCCGAGCCGGTAGCTCCAAGCCAGCAACACCAATACTGGTAAAAACCCAGCAATACCAAAGCTTTGCAACAAAAAATCTGACGTTGTCGCGCCAAACGGGCCGGCCAGATTTAACGGCCGGGCGGTACTGGCGGTGTCAAACGAGGCGTCCTGTGCGTGGTAGGAGATGAGCGCAACTAGCAATGTCAGCCCCACCAGCCCGATAAATAGCGCCGCCAACTCGGCGATACGCCGACGCAATTGCGCCCGCATATTGGGGGAAATAAACCGGCGGGCTTCGAATGAAACAGACATAAGCCTTCATACTACGCTGGAACCCGCTGATTCGTAAATATTTTTTTATGACAGCTCAGCGCCGCCCCGGAAGCCTTTGAAGCTGGCAAACTCATCAACCTCAGCCCGCTCTGACACCAGGCGGTTGACTGCAGCATCAGGGTTACGTTTGCCTATGGCCATGCCACAAAACAGCATGAGATTTGCAGGCACGTTAAGTTCAGCATAAATTGTGGCGGCAAACATCGCCCAAAATTCCTGGGCGCAACTATCGTACCCTGCTTCGCGCAGCAGCAGCATGACTGATTGAAGAAACATGCCTAGGTCGGACCATTGCGCCGCCTCCATGCCGCGATCAATAAAGCAGAATAAGCCAACCGGCGCACCAAAGAATCGGAAATTATTACCGAACCAGGCGCGGCGGGCGGCTTTATCCTCGCGCGGAATACCAAGCAGGTGATACATATCCTCGCCGATTTTAAAGCGGCGGCCATAATATGGCTCCACCAGCGGGTTGGGATAAACATTATACTCCAAACTCTCGCCCTTCGGTGCCTCCAGGGCCCTGGCGGAAGCGCGCGCGATCAGCCTCTCTAGCGGTTCGCCGGTAAGCACGGTGACAAACCACGGCTGCAGGTTACCACCTGAGGGCGCGCGGGCGGCCTTCCATAATATATCGCGAAGGAGCATTTCGGGAACTGGGTCAGGCAAAAAGTCTCTCACGGAGATCCGGCTGGCGAGGGCTTCTGTGACTGTCACACCAAATTCCTTTTTTATCGCTAAATAGTTTTTTGCTTTACCAAACGCAGCGCTTTCGCAAACGCCTCATCCGCATTCATGTTGCTGGTATCCAGCAGAGTGGCGTCGGCGGCTTGGATCAGCGGCGCGGCGGCGCGGGTGCGGTCGGCTTCGTCGCGGGCGGCGAGGTCGGCGCGGACGGCTTCGATGGGGATTAACTCACCACGGCCAAGAATTTCCGCATGCCGGCGCTGGGTGCGGGCTTCCAGGCTGGCGGTGACAAACAGCTTCACATCGGCGTTGGGGAATACGATGGTGCCGATATCCCGGCCATCCAACACCGCGCCCTTGGTGGTGCCATAATGGCGCTGATAGTCGAGCAAAGCCGCCCGTACCGCCGGAATCGACGCCACCTGGCTGGCGGCCTTGTCAGCCTCCGGGCCGCGTAAGTCGGTGCGCTGAAAATCCGCGTCAGTGAGCGAGCGTGCCGCCGTCGTGGCAGCCTCCACATCAGCAGGGTCGCCGCCGACATCCAGCACCCGCCGCCCCACGGCGCGGTACAGCAGGCCGGTATCAAGGTAGGGCAGCCCCAGCGCCGCCGCGATGCGCCTTGCCAGCGTGCCCTTGCCGGCGGCTGCCGGGCCGTCGATGGCGATGATCATGGTGCGGTCATGCTCGCACCCAGGCCGCGCATCAGCTTCACAAAGCCGGGGAAGCTGGTGTCGATGAAGCTGGCATCGTCAATCTGCATCGGGGTTTGGGTGGCCTGGCCGAAAACCAGGGCACTCATGGCAAGCCGGTGGTCCATATGGGTCTCCACCAGACCGCCGCCAGCGGGGTTGCCGCCATGGACGATCAGATCATCACCCTCGATCTCAACTCGCACGCCGCCAGCCCGCAGCATGGCGGCGGTGGCGGCCAGACGGTCGCTCTCCTTCACCCGCAGTTCCGAAAGGCCGCGCAGGCGCGAGGTGCCCTTCGCAAAGGCGCAGGCGATAGCCAGGATGGGGTATTCGTCGATCATGCTGGGCGCCCGCTCGGGCGGCACGTCCACGGCGTTCAGGGCGGTGTATTCCACCACCACGTCGCCAATCCTCTCACCGCCCTGCAGGCGCGGATTCCGGATGGTCAGTTCGGCCCCCATTTCACGCAAACACTCAAACAGCCCGGTGCGCAGCGGGTTCAGCCCCACCGCATTGATGGTCAGCCGTGAGCCAGGCACCAGCAAGCCCGCGACAATCGGGAACGCCGCTGAGGAAGGGTCACCCGGCACGGTGACATCAGCCGCGCGCAATTCCGGCTGGCCGGTCAGGCGAATCACCCGCCCCCTGCCCTGATGTGTCACCTGCACGGTGGCGCCAAAATGCCGGAGCATGTTCTCTGAATGGTCACGAGTCGGTTCCGGCTCGGTGACCTCGGTGATCCCGCGGGCGTTCAACCCGGCCAGCAACACCGCCGACTTCACCTGCGCGGAGGCCACCGGCAGCGTGTAGGTGAGCGGCAGGGCGTCCCTGGCGCCTTGGATGGACAGCGGCAGCCGGTCCCCCGGACGGGCCGCGAACACCGCCCCACAGGCCTTCAGCGGCTCGATCACCCGCTTCATCGGGCGTTTGCGCAACGACGCATCGCCGGTCATGATCGAAAAAATATCATGGCTGGCCAGAATACCCGCCAAAAGCCGCGCCGCGGTGCCGGAATTGCCCATATCCAGCACATCCTCCGGCGCTGTCAGCCCGCCAATGCCACGGCCAGCCACCAGCCAGTCAGCGCCATCGCGGCTGATCTCAGCGCCCAAAGCCCGCATCGCAGCGGCTGTACGCAGCACGTCCTCGCCCTCAAGCAGCCCGGAAATGCGGGTCTGACCCACCGCCAAAGCACCAAACATCAGGGCACGGTGACTGATCGATTTATCGCCGGGGACAGAAATATCGCCCGTGAGCGGGCCATTGGGGCGGGCGGCCTTGAGCGGCCTGATGTGATGTGACTCCATGGCGACGGCGCTTAGCATGACAAGGCGCGTTTGACAGCAGCTTCGGAGCATGGCATCGCGCCGCCCCTACTATTCAGCGTTATTTAAAGAGGTTGCCATGGCCAAACCCGAACTCGGCGAAAAACACACTTGCGTCTCATGCGGCGCACGCTTTTTCGACCTGGGCAAAACGCCCGCTATCTGCCCCAAATGCGCAACCGAGCAACCCGCCGAGCAACCCCGGCTGAAGCGTCAGGCGCCTTTGCCCGACGAAGCCAAGAAGATTATTAAGCCCGTACCAACCGACCCTGACGATGTGGATGTCGAGGTGGCTGACGACGATGCCGACGAGGATATCCTCGAAGATGCTGATGATATGGAAGATGATGACGCCGTCATCGACGCTGATATCGATGTGCAGCCGGAAGGCGACGACGTCGAACGTTAATTTCCGATAACGCCCGTCGCTGCTGGCTTCGGGCGCTACTCGCCAATGCGGTCGGCGGCGACATGCCAATGCGCCAGCCACGGCTTGAGGGCGCTGGCAGGTAACGGGCGCGCAAAGTAAAACCCCTGACCATGAGTGGCGCCGAGCGCTTGTAAAACCTCCATGGTTTTTTGGGTTTCGATACCTTCGGCAATCACCGCCCGGTGGGTTTTACGCGCATTGACCGCGACCATCGAGATGAAGTCGCGCGCGGGTTGGGCGATGGCGGGATGATCGCTTTGCGCATTGATCACAACGCTGCGGTCGAGCTTCACACACCGGAACGGCAAATCGAGCAAGTTAATGAGATTTGGCGTTTCAGGCGTGATATCATCGAGCGCCAGCCGGTAGCCCGATTTGCACATTTTCGACATTACCGCCGCCAACTCCGGCAGGTCGGTGACCGGTTGCGTCTCGGTTAGTTCAAAACTGAGCATATTGGCAGCAATGCCCGCGCCTTGGCGAATATTGTCCAGTAGGGTCGGCATTTGCGGGTGCAGCAAGGCATCGAGCGGCAGGTTAAAGGCAAATCTGGTGTCGAGACGATCAAAGGCCCCTTCACCCCGCTCGCGCAGCGCCAACTGCATGATGAAGCCACTGAGCCACATTGAGTGCTCGCTGCTGACCATGGCTGTCACGATCGCCTCCGGCCCGATGAGTGTGCCGCCCTTGGTGGCAATGCGGGCCAGCACCTCGACCGAGGTAGGACGCATATCGCGGAACCGCACGACCGGTTGATAGCGCACCCGAATGGTTTCCACTTGCGAAAAAACTTCCGGCCGCTGCGGCGCAGACGTTTTAGCAATGTTGCGTTCAGCCTGTTGGAGCGCATCGGCGAAGCTATTTTGATCAACCGGCCATTCGAGCCGCGCCGCACCGTCCAGCCTTACATCGGCCTCCGAAGATGCACCCAGCATTAACAGGCTCACCGAGCGCTCGGTGTCACCTAAAGTGAGGTCCAACAGCGTATCAAACCAGGCACCACAGGCCGATTGGTCGAGCGCCAGCGCATGATAGGCAGCAGGATTGGTCGCCAACGTGATCACCGCATCAGAGGCGGTTTGAACATCGATAAAACCCGGCAAACCGCTCGGTTGAATAGCGGCCTGTAAAGCCGCCTGCCATTTTGGGTCTGCGACGGTTAGGATCCGCCTCGGCATCACAGTGTTGTATGGACACGTTTCATACGTGTCTCATATCACTTAAAAACGTTAATGAAAACGAATGATTCTATTCCGTGTATATATATTGCGACAACTACATATAAATTATTTGTAACATCATGACTTTGCCGGCTTTGTGTCCGCCGGTGCCTTTGGTGGTGCGCTACTGCGGCGCAGGCGGTGCTCACCTAAAAATAACAAAATCGGTGCCGCGATGAAGATCGAGGACGACGTGCCGACGACAATGCCGAATAGCATGATCCAGGCAAAACCAGAGAGCGCAGAGCCACCGAACAACGCCAACGGCAAGGCTGCCAGAAACACCGTACCCGAGGTACCGAGCGTGCGGTTTAAGGTTTCGTTAATGGAAAGGTCGATCAACTCACGCAAAGGCATGGTTTTGAACTTACGCAAATTCTCGCGCATCCGGTCGTACACCACCACTTTGTCGTTGGTGGAGTATCCGATCACCGTGAGAATCGCAGCGATGGTCACGAGGTCAAACGGGATACGGGTGATAACCATGAAACCGATGGTTTTGGTGGTATCGAGAATCAGGGTGGCTACCGCGCCGACCGCGAACTGCCATTCAAACCGGAACCAGATGTAGGCCAGAATCATCACAAAGCTGAGGCCCAGCGCTTCCAGACCCTGGGTGAACAACTGGTCTGAAACTGACGCGCCAATGGCCTGGGTCGAGAGGATTTTTGCTCCGGGCGCTGCGCTGGCGAGCGCGGTTTCAACCTCGGTGATCGCGGTTTGGGTTTGCCCGGCGGTTTGGCGGGACTCCAGGCTGATCAGCACCCCATGGTCCGCGGCAGCGCCAGTGCCGAAGCTCTGCAGAGCCGCATCGGTCAGGCCGGCTTTGGCGAGTGCGCCCCGCAGAGCGGAAAAATCAGCCTTTTGCGGGGTGTTGACCTGGATCACCACGCCGCCCTTGAAATCCAGCCCGAGGTTCAGCCCTGGATAAAAGAACAACCCGATCGATGCGGAGGATAATATCGCCGAGACGATCAAGCCAGCGAAACGGCCCTTCATAAATTTGATGCGGGTACCGTCCGGAACGAAGCGGAACATGGGTTTCATAAACATCGTAGGGTAACCTTAAACAGGTAGGGCGGCGGGGCGCCGCGAAATGTACCAACGCGAGGTGATGAGGCGCACCAGCACCGTGGCCGTGAACAAGGTGGTGATGATGCCGACGCAAATGGTCACGGCAAAGCCACGCACCGGCGGAGAGCCAAAAATGAACAGGGTTACGTGGGCCAGCAACGTGGTGACGTTACTGTCGATGATGGTGCCGTAGGCGCGCGAATAACCCGCCTCCAAAGCCGCCAGCGGTTTACGGCCATTTTTTACCTCTTCACGTACCCGCTCATTGATCAGCACATTGGCATCCACTGCCATGCCGAGCGTGAGCAAAATACCTGCCATACCTGGCAGCGTGAGCGTGGCCCCCATGACCGAGAGCACCGCCAGCATGATGAACAAGTTCATCAGCAAGGCGATGTTCGCGAACCAGCCGAACAGGCCATAGAATGTGGCCATGAACACCAGCACCAAAACGAAGCCTAAACCCAGCGAAAGTGCCCCCGCCTTGATGGCATCGGCACCCAGTTCTGGCCCGACACTTTGTTCTTCAACAATGCTGAGCGGTGCGGGCAATGCCCCTGCCCTTAGCAGCAGCGCAAAGTCGGTTGCCTGCTGGGCGGAATAATTGCCGGTGATCTGACCAGAGCCGCCGGTAATGGGCTCACGGATGACCGGGGCCGAGATGATTTTGCCGTCAAGAATAATCGCAAACGGCTTACCCACGTTTTCGGTTGTGACATCGGCGAATTCACGAGCACCCACCGAGTTGAGGGTGAAATTCACCACCCAGTTGCCGCTTTGGGGGTCGGTACTGGCCTGGGCGTTTTGCAAATCGGCGCCATCCACCGCCACCGAAGCATTCACCACCATGCTCTGGTTGGGGTCGTTCTGCATTGGCAGTACCTCGTCACCCACCGGCGGCGGGCCGCTGGGCTGGGCAGTGGTGTCCACCAACTGGAACGTCATGTGGGCGGTGGTGCCGATCAGGGCGCGAATACGCTCAGGGTCGGACACACCGGGCAGTTGCACCACGATCTGATCGGAGCCTTGGCGGGCAATTTGCGGGTTGAGCACACCTGAGCCGTCGATCCGGCGCTGGATGATGGTGATGGACTGGTCCACCGCCTGCGACTCGCGCGCCACCTGCGCTTGATGCGGCACCTGCAGGGTTACCGTACCATCGCTGCCGACGTTCACCAGCAGGTTAGCGCCGCCGGTGGTCTGGTTGAACGTAATGAGCTTACCAAGAGCTGCCTGGGCGGCAGCGGCGTCCTCATTGTGCAGCAGATGCAGCGTGACCTGGTTATGGCTCGCATCGCCATGCAGGCCGGTGTAGCCAAGGTTGGCCTTGCGCATCGCCTGCCGGGCGCTGTCCACCAAATTGGCTAAATCCTGCTTTTCCACGGCACCCAGGTCGAGCTGCAGCAGCAAATAACTGCCGCCGCGCAAATCCAACCCCAGATGCACCTGGTTCCACGGCAGGAAGCCAGGCCAAAAATTGGGGCGCGGGGCTAGGTTGGGCAGGCTGAACAGAATACCCAGGGCGCAGAGCCCTGCGATGGCATAGGTTTTGGCGCGGGAAAAATACAACATGGGCGACAGCCAGGCTCCGGTAATTTGCTCGAAAGGCAGCGAGCGGGGTATGGCGGCACCGTTGGTTGCGTGCAAGCCCAGGCGGCTTTACCAAGGTTTTCAGGGGAGTGGCAGATGTCAGGCTTACGAGTGGGGCTAATTGGGGCGGGACATTTTGGGCGGTTTCATGCGCTGAAGCTAGCCGCGGCCGGTCGCGCCACCCTCACCGGCATTTATGACGCCAACCCTGAGCGTGCCCAGGCCGTGGCCTGGGAAGCCGGCTCCCAGCCGCTGGGGCTGGATGAATTGCTGGCGGCCTCGGATGCCGTGATTATCGCCGCCCCGGCGGAATTTCATTTCGAGCTGGCGGCCAGGGCGCTGAACGCCGGCAAGCATGTGCTGGTGGAAAAGCCAATTGCCGCAACCTTGGACCAGGCCACTGAACTAGCGGCGTTGGCGAAGGCTAAGGGGCTGGTGCTGCAGGTGGGGCATCTGGAGCGGTTTTCTGCTGCCCACGGGGCAGTAACCAAGCGCATGGGCAAGCCGCTTTACATCGAGGCGGTGCGGGTGGCGCCATTTAAGCCACGCGGCACTGATGTCTCGGTGATTCTGGATTTGATGATTCACGACCTGGATTTGATATTAGCCCTGGTGGATGAGCCGATTGACCACGTGGATGCGGTAGGGGCGAGTGTGGCCAGCGCGCATGAAGATATCGCCAACGCGCGGATAAAATTCAGCAATGGCGCGGTGGCGACAATTACCGCCAGCCGGATTTCACTGAAGACCGAGCGCAAGATGCGGATATTTTCCGCCACCGGCTATTTGACGGTGGATTTCGCGGCACGGAAACTAACGCTGATCGGACGCGATATTGGGATGAAGCTGCCGGGGTTCGAGGAATTTGGCCTCGAGCAGGCCAGTTGGGAAGACCACGACGCGCTGGCGGCGGAACATGAAGCGTTTTTTGCCTCAGTGCTGGATGGTGCACCCGTGGCGGTGGACGCCGAAGCCGGCAAGCGGGCGCTGGCCGCGGCGCTGGCGGTGAGTAAGGCGATTGCCGAGAGCCGGGCGCTGGCGGAGGCGAGTGGGTTGGTGGGGTAAGCGGCTCCACCACCGTCATGCCGGCGATGGCCAATTATCACGACTACCTGTTGCCCACTCTCGTCATTCCCGCGAAAGCGGGAACCTTCCTAACCAACAGTTATCAACCTAGGATCCCCGCTTCCGCGGGGATGACAATTTAAGAAAACGTAGCGCGGATAAGCGCTGCGGTGGCTAAAACCAGCCATCCTGCATTGCCACCGTCAGCCCGTTGCGGGTGGAAACCGGAGCTAGCCACGCGGCAATTTTCGGTATCTCAAACGCAAAGAAAAACCGGGCGGCGGCTTTTTTACCTTCGATGAAATTTAAATCGTACCGCGTGGTATCAAGGTGCGCCACCAGATCAAGCCACACAAAGCCTAGCACCGCATGGCCGAAGGCAGAGAGGAAATTTGTGGCATTCGCCAGCATTTCGGTCTCGTTATTTGCCGCCTGCATGTCGCGCAAGCACGCCTGCAACGCCGCCATCGCCGCCCCCAGCGCTGCCGCCTCACCGGCAAAATCCGCTGGTGCCGCCTTGATGGTTGCCTGCACCCGCAGTGCGAATTGTGCGAGAATTTTGCCCTGATCGCGCAGGATTTTCCGCCCCAATAAATCCAGCGCCTGAATCCCGGTGGTGCCCTCATGGATCGCGTTCAGCCGGTTGTCGCGGTATAATTGTTCCACATCAAAATCGCGCGTGTACCCATAACCGCCATGCACCTGAATCGCCAGTTCATTCGCAGCCAGCGCCCATTCCGAGGGCCAGGTTTTCGCAACTGGGGTAAGCAACCCCAACACCGCCTCAGCCTCCGCCCGCGCGTCCTCAGTGGTTGCGGTGGCCGCGTCATCCACCAGTTTGGCGCAATATAAAATCAGCGCCAACGCACCCTCGGTATAGGCTTTGCAGGCCAGCAACATCCGCTTGACATCTGCATGTTCGATAATTGGAATTTGTTTGCTCACTGCGTCGCGTGTGCTGATAGCGCGGCCCTGTGGCCGGTTGCGGGCGTAATCAAGTGCCAGGCGGTAGCCCCGGTAGCCGTTCATGGTCGCCCCCAGTCCCACGCCGATGCGGGCCTCGTTCATCATGTGAAACATGATCGGCAACCCCTGCCCTATTTCGCCCACCCGCCAACCAATAGCACCGCCATGCTCACCCAAATTCAGCAGGCAGTTGGAGGTAGCACGACAGCCCATTTTATGGTTGAGCCCGGCCAGATGCACATCGTTGCGCGCCCCCGACCCCGGCAGGAATTTTGGCACAATAAAAATCGAAATCCCCTTGCTGCCGGCGATCAATTTACCATCCGGCCCGGGAATTTTTGCCAGCACCAGATGCACAATATTCTCCGCCGCATCATGGTCCCCGCCTGATATCCACATTTTATTGCCGGTGATTTTATAGCGCGGCCCCAATTCATCCGCGCCATCTGGCAAGGCCCGGGTGATAATATCGGCGAGTGACGATCCTGCCTGTGGCTCCGAGAGGCACATCGTGCCCGTCCATCTGCCCTCCAGCTCGGGTGTTACAAAGGTTTCAATTTGTTGGGGCGTGCCAAAATGCGCGATCAGGTTGGCATTGCCGACCGTCAGAAACGAATACGCCGCGAGCGGCCCGTTGGCGGCCATGAAATAGGCGGTGGCAGCGCTATGCACCAAATTCGGCGCACCTAAGCCGCCCAACTCAGGTGCAAATCCAGCAGCCAGGAATCCAGCCTCAGCATAGGCGGTAATGGCGTTTTGCACCTCCGGCAGCACATGCGCACCGTCAGCGTCTTGGTAAGGCTCCTGCACGTCACCCTTTTTATAAAACGGCAGAAAATGGCTGGTGGCGAGCCTCTCCGCCGTATCAAGCATGGCGCTCACACTCTCCACCGAATGCTCGGCAAATTGCGGGCGCGTCAGCAGCGTTTCCAGATGCAACCAATCATGCAGATAAAAATCCAGCGTGGCACGATCAATCAAATTGTTCATTGTTGCACCGCAGCAGAATGATATCGCATCACTGAAACCCTCACATAATTGCCGGGACAAGTGATCAGGTGCGTGAGCCTGTTGTCAAGCGCTGCCATTCTGCGCATTATTGTTAAAATAATACGTCTCGGAGACAGCAGAAAATGTCAGCACCAAGCTATCAGTTGCTCATCAAAAATATTTTGAAAATGCCGCTGGCGCAAGCGACTAAAAAGCAGATTGTGTATCGTGGTGAGCAGCGCTTCAGTTATCCACAATTCGCTGAACGCATCAGCCGTCTTGCCACTGTGCTCACGACACTGGGCGCCAAGCGGGGCAGCCGCGTCGGCGTGATGGATTGGGATAGCCATAGGTACTTGGAGTCATACTTCGCCGTGCCGATGATGGGTGCGACGCTGATGATGGTGAACATCCGCCTCAGCCCGGAACAAATTGCCTATACCATCAACCATGCAGAAGTTGAAATTCTGCTGGTCAACAAGGATTTTCTGCCGGTCCTGGAACAAATCCGCGAAAAATTGCCCAAACTTCAAAAGGTAATTTTGCTTACCGATGACGGCGTTAAAGTTGAAGGCCCGTTTGCCGGCGCGTATGAGGAACTACTGGCGGCGGCTTCCGATCAATTCGACTTCCCGGATTTCGATGAAAACACCATCGCCACTACCTTCTATACCACCGGCACCACTGGCAACCCGAAGGGTGTGTACTTCACCCACCGGCAACTTGTGCTTCACACGCTGATGCTGATGTCCACCATGATGATGGCGGGGTTGAATGGCCGCATCTCGCGTGAGGATGTGTATATGCCTCTCACCCCGATGTTCCATGTACATGCCTGGGGATTTCCGTACGTGGCCACCATGATGGGGATGCAGCAGGTGTATGCCGGGCGGTTCCTGCCGCCGGTGGTGCTGAAGCTGCTGGCGAGCGAGAAGGTAACTGTTTCGCACTGTGTTCCCACCATCATGCACATGATTTTGACTGCACCCGAAGCTGCAAATATCGACCTGCGCGGCTGGCGGGTAATTATCGGCGGCTCGGCCATGCCGCGGGCCATGTGCAAGGCCGGGCTGGAGCGCGGGATTGATATTTTCACCGGCTATGGAATGTCCGAGACCTGCCCGATTTTGACACTCAGCCATTTGAAAGGCGATCTGGTCAACGACGTAGGCACCGGCAGCGAAACCGAGATTGATTATCGTGTCGCAGCTGGCCTGCCGGGAGCGTTGATTGAACTGGCGATTATGGATGAAGAGATGAACCCGCAA
Organism: Acidocella sp.; assembly: GCA_027308685.1. Classification (GTDB taxonomy): domain Bacteria; phylum Pseudomonadota; class Alphaproteobacteria; order Acetobacterales; family Acetobacteraceae; genus Acidocella. The sequence goes on along the minus strand of DAIDEE010000006.1, from coordinate 138,452 downwards.
CCACGCGATGGGCGCACGGTCGGCGAGGTTGTGGCGCGCGGACCAGCCCTGACCGCCGGCTATGTGAAAAACCAGGAAGCCTCGGATACTCTGTGGAACGGTGGCTGGCTGCATACCGGCGATATCGGCACCATCGACAAAAACGGCTATCTGCATGTGCTTGATCGCAGCAAGGACGTGATCAAGACCGGCGGCGAATGGATTTCCTCCATCGGGCTGGAAGATGTCATTCTCAGCCATCCGGCGGTGAGCGAATGCGCGGTGATCGGCATCGAGGATTCCCGCTGGGGCGAACGGCCGATTGCCGTGGTGGTGCTGAAGCCTGATGCCATTGCGAGCGAAGATGATATCAAAAACCTGGTGCGCACACGCACCGAAACCGGCGAACTTTCAAAATTCGCCATCCCCGACCATGTGGTGTTCGCACAGTCGCTGGAAAAGACCTCTGTCGGCAAACTGGACAAAAAGAAAATGCGGGCGATGTACGGAGCGGTGCAGGCAGCTTAAACGCAGACGTTTAACTGACTCACATTCAACGTCATGGCCGGGCTAGGCCCGGCCATCCAAAATTTTCGGATTTATAGACTAGGAGAAATATGTGAGTGGCCCGGACAAGCCGGGCCATCACAAATTGTTGCTTACGAACTTCAACCCGGCGCTGGCACCGGCCCCATGCCTGGCATATCCGGGCGCGGGGTGGCGGTTGGCACCGAGGCGCGGCGCTGGTCCGGCATCGGCTCGTCCACCACCTTGCGGATGATTTTCTCGCCGTTGATGACCATCCGGATTTCATCGCCCGAGAGGGTTTCATATTCCAGAAGCCCTTTGGCCAGCGCATGCAAATCTGCAAGACGCTCGGTGAGAATTCGGCGGGCTTCAGCGTAGGCGTGGTCGATGATCGCCTTGATTTCCGTGTCGATCTCACGCGCCGTGGCTTCCGAGACGTTTTTATTCTGCGTCACGGAATGGCCGAGGAACACCTCCTGGCCGTTATCACCATAGGAGATCATGCCAAGTTTTTCCGACATGCCCCATTCGGTGACCATCCGCCGCGTGGTATCGGTCGCCATTTTGATATCGCCCGAGGCACCGTTGGAAACCCGGTCAGCGCCGAAGATGATTTCCTCAGCTGCCCGGCCGCCCATCGCCATGATGAGTTGCTGCAGCAGCTTCACCTTGCTGGTGGAGTAGCGGTCGCCCTCCGGCAAACTCATCACCATGCCAAGGGCACGGCCGCGCGGAATGATGGTGGCTTTATGCACCGGATCACACTCCGGCAGAGTGATTGAACAGATCGCATGGCCGCCTTCATGATAGGCAGTCATCTTCTTCTCATCGTCAGACATCACCAAGCTGCGACGCTCAGCACCCATCATCACCTTGTCCTTGGCATGCTCGAACTCCGACATCGCGACGACCCGCTTACCAATGCGCGCAGCCAGCAACGCGGCCTCATTCACCAGGTTAGCAAGATCAGCACCGGAGAACCCGGGCGTGCCGCGGGCGATGGTTTTGGCATCCACGTCGGACGCCAAGGGAACTTTGCGCATATGCACTTTGAGGATTTTCTCACGGCCCAGTACGTCCGGGTTAGGCACCACCACCTGACGGTCAAACCGGCCCGGGCGCAGCAGCGCCGGGTCCAGCACGTCCGGGCGGTTGGTGGCGGCGATCAAAATCACGCCTTCATTGCTCTCAAACCCGTCCATCTCGACCAGCATCTGATTAAGGGTTTGCTCGCGCTCATCGTTACCACCGCCGAGGCCAGCACCGCGATGGCGGCCCACAGCGTCGATTTCGTCGATAAAAATAATGCAAGGCGCATTTTTTTTGCCCTGCTCGAACATGTCACGAACGCGCGAGGCACCGACACCGACGAACATTTCCACAAAGTCCGAACCGGAGATGGTGAAGAACGGCACGTTGGCCTCACCCGCAATGGCACGGGCCAGCAAGGTTTTACCGGTACCGGGCGGGCCAACCAGCAAGCAGCCCTTGGGAATTTTACCACCGAGGCGCTGGAACTTCTGCGGGTCGCGTAAAAATTCCACAATTTCCTGCAATTCGCCCTTTGCTTCATCAATGCCGGCGACATCCTCAAAAGTGATGCGGCCCTGTTTTTCAGTCAGCAACCGGGCACGAGACTTACCAAAACCCATGGCGCGGCCACCACCTGACTGCATCTGGCGCATGAAGAAAATCCACACTCCAATCAACAGAAGCATAGGTGCCCAAGAAATCAGAACCTTCAGGATAGGGTTCATGTTGTCCCCCACCGGTTTGGCATCCACATGCACACCCGCGGCCACCAGTTTACCGACCAGCGCCGGGTCATCCGGCGTGTAGGTCTCAAAGGCTTTACCATCCTTAGTAGTGCCCGTGATGTCGTGTCCGGTAATGGTGACATCCTGCACCTGCGAATTATTCACCTCATCCAGGAAGCTGGAATAGGCGACCGGCGTCGCGCTGGTGCTGCTGGTTGAGGGCTGGAACACATTGAAAAGCACCACTAAAAAAAGTGCCACCACGACCCAGAGTGCGATATTACGACCAAGATTATTCATCTAGCCTTGTCCAATTCTTTCAAAAATGGCAGCCCCGCTTTCGCAAAGCCCCGTAGCTTCATGTTCAACATGGCACGCATTATTAGCCGTTGCCATTAAAACTTCACGTCTGACATCAACATAGGCATAGTCTAACGATTTGACAGCCCCATACAACCACAATGCGTTTCAGGAAAAAAACGGGTGAGATGTGGCCGGGTAAGGTGGGGTAAACTGGCATGGTACAGGGAAGGATGAGACCATGCCATGGTGGCGTAAACAAGGCATGCCGCGCAAAACCAGGGCAGGCAGCGGGCTTGATTTACGAAAATCAGCGGCATTGTCGCCGAGAGCGCCAAAAGACCGGCCTTCGGCCCCGGCGTTGAGCCTGAAACGGTTGTCCCACAGTGCATTTGTCAGCGCCGCAATTGCAGGCGCACAGGCGGCGGGTTCTCGCGCCACCAGCCAGCCGCCACCCAGTTTCGCAGTACGAGCAATGCGCACACCGCCCAACGTGGCCGGGGCTAAAGCATTTGCCAACGACGCAACCGATGCCTGGGCCGGCGGATAACCCGACCCGGCAACCACCCGCAACAGCGCCGCCAACGCGACACTGGGCATGGAATGCGCCTGGATCAACGCAAAACCTTCCGGGCGTAGAACCACATGTCTGGCAATAAAATCCGCTGCAGCTTGTTCGTTATCTTGGCGCCGTGACGAATCGGCGGCCAGCGCTTGCGTGCCCGTATTACGAACCCTGACACGCTCGAATTTTTCATTGCTGTTGGACGGGTCTTCCACCCACTCCATGCCTTGCCTGACCAAAAACGCCCTCAGAGTCTCAGGCTTCGTGCCCAACAAAGGACGTAGAAGCAAAGCATCGCTTCGGGCGGTCCAGGCTGCCATGCCTTCCAGCCCGTGAGGACCTCGGCTGGCTCGCATGGTCACGGTCTCGGATTGATCACTTGCGTGATGTCCGAGCAACAAAAACAAGCTGGTCTCAGCCCGGCAAGCTTCTAAAAGGGCCTCATAGCGGGCGGCACGGGCGGCTTGCTGTAATTTAGCGCCCTTGGGCAGACCCGCGAGTTTCAGCACCCGCGCCGGAATCGCGCGACTTGCCAGACGCGATTGCGTAAGTAACGCTTGCGACGAGGATTCCAGGCGTAAGCCGTGGTCAACAATCAACGCGACGACAGAGCCACCCTGCGCTGTTACCCATTGCTGCGCCAATAAGGCCAAAGCGGTACTGTCAGCGCCACCCGAAACCGCCACCGCCAACCGGGGCGACCCGCCAAATGGCCCAAGCCGGGCCATTGAAGTCGCAAAATCTAATTGCAACGCGCCCGGTGACTGGCAGCCGCGATGGCCGGGGCCATCCCCTTAGGCGGGTCAGGGAACTGGCTGTTCAGCGAGGCCAACGTATCGCAAGCCGCCGACGCCTGGTGAATGGCCGTAAGCGAATTAGCAAGACCGAGCAAAGCGCCAGGGGCGTTAGGGCCCGTGTGAGCGCGGTTATAGGCATCATCAAAAGCGATCGCCGCATCCTGACTTTTGCCCTCGCCGTAGAGAGATTGCGCAAGAATATATTGCGCCTGATAACCCTCTGGTGAGTTTTTGGCGGTTGCCAGAATACCACGGGCATTTTGCTCCGCCACCGCGTAATTATGCTTGGCCAGAGCCGCCTGCGCGTTGCGCAGTGCCACTTTGGGTGCCACCGCAACAGCGGCAGGAGCGGTTACCGGGGCTGGCGCATCGCTCGCCGGGGCATTGAGCGATTGTGGGGCATTTTGCGGCGTGACTGCGCCAGAAGCCGCACCGGGGGCCGCAGCAGCACTGCCATTGGCCATCTGGAATTTCAGATCGTCAATTTCCTTTTGCATTGAGGCATTCTGGGTGTTCATCTGGTTTTGCAGCGTATCTACCTTGCCGCGTAGCTCCTGCACCTGGCTTTGCAACTGGCTGACCTGAGTAAGCAGATTGGTCACCACACTTGCATCCGGAGGGGCCCCGCTGCTCTGAGCCACGGGCGCGGGGGCCGATGAGCCTCCTAAAGCTGAACCGCCGCTACTGCCACCGCCCGATTGCATCTGCTGAACCTGCTGCTGCAATTGCAGAATTTGATTTTCGAGCGCGATGCCCTCCTGGCTTTGCACCATCGGCTGACCATAGGCCGCACCCAGGGGCAGCAACACGGTAAAGGCGGCTATCGCAAAAATATTCTGGCGCATTGGCTAACCCTTGAGAATCCTGTGCTTGGTTTAGTCCCGCAATTCCATGGTGAAAAGAAGGCAAAGGCTAAAAACAAAACCGGCGGAGCTTCCTTTTAAGGAAACGCCGCCGGTTGCTTAACCTGGTCCGCCCCGCAGAAGCCGGGCGACCCAAAAATTAGTGGCAGTTCTGCGGGTTGTTACCCTGAACTGAGGTAATGGCATTACGGTTCTGCTGGTATGAGGCTTCGTCGTTACCAGCGGCAACCGGGCAATTCTTGCCATAAGAGATGGTCTGGATGCGCGAAGCTGCAACGCCCTGAGCGACCAGATAGTCACGTGCGGCGTTGGCGCGGTGCTTGCCGAGTGCCAAGTTGTAGGTCTCGGTGCCGCGCTCGTCAGCGTTACCGGCCACAAGGACGTCAACATTCGGATACTTGGCGAGCCAAGCAGCCTGACGGCCGAGGGTGGCGTCAGCGTCGGAGCTCAGAGTTGCCTTGTTGAAGTCGTAGAACACACGATCACCAACGTTGGCGACCAGGTCCTGTTCGCTGCCAGGAGCAACCATTGCACTGCCAGCACCGGATGCGCCGGTGGTGTTCGCGGTTGGTGAAGAAGAGCAGGCTGCCAGCAGGGCAAGGCCGGCAAAAGCGCCCAATGCTTTGAAATTCATAGTAAAAACCGTCCCTGTCCAAAATGGGTGTCGAAATTGACAATACAGTAGACTCGCGACCACATGGTTTCGAGCCTCGATGCGGGGATTACAGCGCAGGTGCGTAATGGGTCAAGCATCATACCCATGTATTTTGTGCGTTCGAGCCATGATTCCAGCTATTTATTGCAGAAATTTGTTGCTGTTGATTATTTGTAACACTTGATGACTGGAAAGCTTCAAGATTCGGCAAAAAACTCCGGCTTGACATTTTGGTCCACTCCTTGTCTGCGAAGCCTCCGTGAAACCGCATATTCAGCGGTGCCTCGAACCTGATGGATTGATGATGACCGACCCTGACCTGCTGCAATTACGTTCCGACTCGGAAGCGGCGATCGGACGGGCCGACCCGGCGACGCTGGAAAGCCTGCGGATTGGGTTGTTGGGCAAAGCAGGACAAATAACGTCTTTGTTGAAATCCCTCGGAGGCATGGAACCTGAAGCCCGCAAAGCGAGAGGCGCCGAGGTCAATGAGCTGAAAGCGGCGGTCACCGTCGCACTGGAAGCCCGCAAAGCGATCCTGGATGAAGCCGCACTATCATTAAGACTTCAAGCTGAAAAAATTGATATTTCCGCCCCTGCCCGGCCCGAAGTCACGGGCACGATCCATCCCATCAGCCGGACGATTGAGGAAATCACCGCTATTTTCACTGCCATGGGGTTTAGCATCAAGGATGGCCCTGACATCGAGGATGACTGGTATAACTTTAGTGCTTTGAACATTCCGGCGCATCACCCGGCGCGGGCGATGATGGACACGTTTTATTTGCAGGCCGACGGGGGTGAACGCCCCCCCGTATTGCGCACGCACACGTCGCCCGTGCAAATCAGAACCTTACTGCAGGAGCCTCCGCCGATCCGGATTATTGTGCCCGGCCGGACCTTTCGTGCCGACCATGACGCCACCCATTCGCCGATGTTTCACCAAACCGAAGGGCTGGTCATCGGTAAGGATATCTCACTTGGCCACCTCAAAGGCTGCCTGATCGATTTTCTGCGGGCGTTTTTCGACATGCCGCAGTTGCCGGTTCGCTTTCGTGCCAGTTATTTTCCGTTCACCGAGCCTTCGATGGAAGTGGATATCGGATGGAACCGCAAAACCGGTGAAATCGGCAAGGGCAGCGACTGGCTGGAGATTTTGGGTTCCGGCATGGTTCACCCGAATGTGCTGGCCAATTGCGGGATCGACCCGCGCGAGTACCAGGGATTTGCCTTCGGCGTGGGCATCGAGCGTATTACCATGCTGAAACACGGCATCGCGGATTTGCGACTGTTTTACGAGAGCGATGTGCGCTGGTTGCGCCATTATGGATTTTCGCCGCTGGCACCTGCCACGCTGCATGAGGGGATTTAAGCGATGAAATTCTCCCTCTCCTGGTTAAAAACCTGGCTGGAGACCGATGCGCCGCTGGAGGCGATCGTAGAGATGCTCTCGGCCATTGGTCTGGAAGTTGAAAGCGTTGAAAACCGCGCGGCACCGCTGGCGCCCTTTGTCATCGCCGACGTCATCGAGGCCCTGCCCCACCCGAACGCCGACCGTCTGCGGGCCTGCCGGGTGAATGCCGGTGGTGGGGACGTATCTGTGGTGTGCGGCGCACCAAATGCCCGCACCGGTATGAAGGCGGTATTTGCGCCGCCAGGAGCCTTCATACCAGGCTCTGGCATCGCCTTGAAGGTTGGTGAAATTCGCGGGGTTAAATCCGAAGGCATGTTGGTTAGCTTTCGGGAATTGGGGCTGGGGGAAGAACATGACGGGATCATCGAGCTTCCTGCCGATGCGCCGGTAGGCACACCCTATGCAGTTTGGGCGGGTATGGATGACCCTGTGATTGATATTTCAGTTACCCCTAATCGTGGCGATGCTCTGGCGGTGCGCGGCGTGGCACGCGACCTCGCGGCGGCCGGACTGGGAACCCTGAAACCATTTTCGTCGCCGCCGGTTATTGGCAGTGGTGCCGGTTCAGTGGCGTGGAAAAACGACTATCCCGAGGCTTGCCCTTACGTTATTGGGCGCACCATCACGGGCGTTAAAAATATTGAAAGCCCAGACTGGCTAAAAACACGGCTCACCTCTATCGGATTGCGTCCAATCAACGCGCTGGTGGATATCACCAATTTTTTTACCATCGACCTGGGCCGGCCGCTGCATGTGTTTGATGCCGATAAAGTCGCGGGCGGTGTACTTACCCTGCGGCGTGGCGCGGACGAGACCTTCCAGGGGCTGCACGGGAAACCTGTCAGCGTGGGCCCCGATGATTGCGTGATCTCCGATACCAGCGGTGTACAGTCACTGGCCGGAATCGTCGGTGGCGAGGCAACAGGATGCGACGAAAACACCAAAAACGTATTCATTGAATGTGCGTTGTTTGACAGGGTGCATATTGCGCAAACTGGCCAACGTCATGGAATTTTTTCCGATGCGCGGCAGCGGTTTGAACGCGGCATCGATTCCATGTTGCTGCCCGCCGCCCTTGATGCCGCCTCGGCGATGGTGCTGCAGCTTTGCGGTGGCACCCCAAGCCTAGTGAGTGAGGCTGGTGAAAGGCCAGATTGGAACCGCAAGGCGGCCTTACGATTCAAGCGTTTGAGAGATTTTGGCGGTGCTGATATTGCACCAGATGAAGCTGTAGCCTCGCTCGAAAAACTTGGCTTCACCATCTACCGGCGCGATGCGATGCATGTCGAACTTGACGTACCGTCATGGCGCAATGACATCGCCAGCCCGCCTGCGCTCGACCAGCGTGAAGCCCCACAAGCCACGCAAGCAGCAGCGGGTGCCGCGGAGATCGAGCCGGAACATGATCTGATCGAGGAAGTGCTGCGCTTACGCGGACTTGATGCGATTGTAGCAGTTTCACTGCCGGTCCCTTCCGGGATTCCGGCGCCCATGCTCACGCAAAAGCAAGTTCGCACAGCCCTGGCGCGGCGCGTGCTGGCAGCGCGTGGGCTGATGGAATGTGTGACGTTCAGTTTTCTCGACCACAACATTGCCAAACTGTTCGGCGACGCCTCAGATTTACGCCTTGCCAATCCAATTGCCGCGGATCTCGATGAGATGCGGCCTACGCCAGTGGCAACCCTCATCCTCGCTGCCGCCCGCAACATCGCGCGCGGCTATGGCGACTTGGGTTTCTTTGAAGTGGGGCCAGGCTATGTGAGTGCTACTGAGCAACGCCTGGTGGCCACCGGCATCCGTACCGGCGAAACCCCGCTGTCGGCGTTGCAGCCAAGCCGCAAGTATGATGCCATGGATGCCAAGGCTGATGCGATGGCAGTATTGGTTGCGCTAGGGGTTTCCACAGACGCGGTGAGCGCCACCGCCGATGCTCCAAAATTCTATCACCCTGGGCAATCTGGTGTGCTTCGCCAAGGGCCAAAAATTATACTTGGACATTTTGGCACCTTGCACCCCAGCCTCTGCGCAAAACTTGATTTGCCGCTCGGCAGCGTGGCTTTTGAGGTGTTTCTCGATGCCATCCCCGAGCCGAAACGGCGCAAAAAGGCAGCGCCCTTATTGTCGGCCTTGCAGCCAATCAGGCGCGATTTCGCGTTTCTGGTATCCGCTGAAACATCCTCCGATGTGCTGTTGCGGGCCGCCAAAGGTGCCGAGCGCAATTTGATCACGAATGTTGTTTTATTTGACCGCTACGCAGGAAAAAACCTTCCAGAAGGGCAAATTTCATTGGCGATTGCGGTGACGATTCAGCCAGTCGAAAAGACTCTGACGGAAATTGAACTTGAGGCCGTGGCAGCTAAAATCATCGCAGCGATTGGTAAAGCAACAGGTGGAGTTTTGCGGGCCTGATTGCCGTAGAGCCTTGATCTGTTATGATGTCATACCGATCGTATCATTTTAATAACGCAGGAGTTGCCATGACAAACGCCGTCCAAAAAGCAGATAATGAAAAATTCTGTTCCGAATGCGGTGCGATCATCAACGCCAAGGCTGAAATTTGTCCAAAATGCGGTGTTCGGCAAATGCTGCCGCAGTCATCGTTTCAGGGTGCTACCTCACCAACCGGTAAAAACCGGCTAGCCGCCGCGCTATTTGCTATTTTACTTGGCGGGCTTGGCATTCATAAATTCTATTTGGGTAAGGTCGGCTGGGGCGTGGTTTACTTATTGCTGTGCTGGACCCTCATCCCCTCGATTGTTGGGCTTGTTGAAGGCATTGTGTATCTGACGATGTCAGACGAGGCTTTCATCGCTAAATATGGCTGAGGCTGGCCGGACGAATATTATTGATTACCGCGTGCTTATCCTCGCAAGGCAAAAACCCGCAGCGCCGAAGCCAACGGTTGCTCCGGGGTGCGGTTTGCATCAATGCCCCCGATCAAGCCTGTCAGCGACTGAGATTGCGCGGCCGCCATGGCTTGCAGGACCACCCAAAACTCCGGCTCCAGCGCGATACTGGTGCGATGACCCGAGAGGCTAAAGCTGCGTTTTTCGAGCATCTTGCAGCGCATACAGCAAAGCCGGTAAAAATACGAAAGTAGCGATCAATACCGCGAGCAAACTGATAAGCAGCAAATATCCCATACTGGCGGTACCACGGTCGTGTGATGCCGCCAGGGTGCCGAACGCGGTGCCGGTGGTGAGGGCCGAAAACAGCACGGCCCGCGCGGTGGCGGAGGCGAGAAAATTGCGCATCCCGGCGCGAAAATTCATTACAAAATAAACATTGAATGAAACTCCCACTCCCAACAACAGTGGCAGGGCGATGATGTTCGCATAGTTTATTTCAAGCCCGGCAAGCTTAGCAAATAAGGCGGTTAACAAAGCCGATAACGCTAACGTGGCAATTACCAGCATCATGTCGCGGAGATTGCGGAACACGATGAACAATATGACAGCGATCGCAATACTGGCGAGCATCGCCGCCTCTCGAAACGAGCTCAAAATCGTACCGGCAGTCGCGATGGTGGATATGGCAGGGCCACCGGCATTGGGAGCCACCGAAAGTACGGCTGCCGAAAATTGTTTTAAACCAGTCGTGGTCTGGGCCGCCGCTGTTGGGAAGGCCTCAACGCGGACCTGGCCATTTGGCAAAAACCAACTACGCGCTATCGACTTCGGCAGATTTTGCAGCGTGATGGGCTGCGGGCTGAGCGACTGATTTAACCGTTCCAACTCTCCGGGCAGAAATTTAGTGATCGCGGCATTCATCGCCATCACCTGCGCATCACCATCGCTGATAAGTTTTGTTAACGCGGTGTCGATACCCAGAACCGGCGAATTGGCTGGTAATTGCGATTTAACTTTTAATATCGCATCATGCGCTGCCACCATCGAAATTCGAATATCAGCGGCAGTCACCGGATTGCCACCACCGGTTTGAGAGATATTGGTGGTTTCGATCGTTGGCGCCATGATGGTTTGCGCCTGGTTTACCATCGCCAGTTTCTGCGCCTGATTGGCAGGCACGAATGTTGCGCCCGAGATGACCCCCGCCACTTGTGGCAAAGCGCTGAGTTTTTTACTGAGCGAGGCGGCATCGTGCAGGTTCGCCACCAGTGCGTCGGCATAAAACGGATTGGTCGCCGGGTTATCGAGCAATTTATTTAAGGTGACCATGCTTTCGGTGTGAGGGTCTTGGGTATCCAGGGGGTTGGCATCAAAGCCCAGCGTGACCGCGCCATAAACGCCAGCAACCGCGAATAAGGCCGCTCCGATCAACACAATGTTTCGGTGGCGGCGCAGGCCGGTATCAGCCATCACGGCCATCGGCAACCCAATGGCGACAGCCTCGGCGGCCGGCTGGATAAGCGCTAAAAGTGCCGGCAAAAACGTGATCGTACAGATAAACGCAATCAACATTCCAACGCCGGCAATCACCCCAAGCTCCGCCACGCCGACGAAGTCTGTTGGGGCGAAAGCCAAAAAACCGCAGGCTGTGGCTGCGGCCGCCAAGGCAATCTGGCCTCCCGCCTGCCGCGCGGTTTCGGTGATGGCGAGCGCCAGATCCGGCTCACCATGGCGCACATCGCGCAGCCGTACACAAAATTGTATCGCGAAATCGACGGCTAAGCCGATGAATAAAATAGCAAAGGCGACAGATATGAGGTTCATCACCCCAAACGCCACGGCAGCGAAGGTGATGGTGTAGGCAAGACCCAAAATCAGAGTCGCCAAAATCGGCAAGATCAACCGCCATGAGCGCAACGCCAAAAATAGCCATAGCGCGATCAGCAGCACGCTGATCAAACTGCCTAATACCAGCCCGTGGGTAAGCGAGGCAAATTGCTCGTCGGCCAGAGGAATCTGTCCGGTGTAATCAATCGTGGCACGGCCTTTTTTAACATCCGGCAAAGCCGCGGCAAGCTGCCTTAACGAGGCCGTCGCAATGCCGCCCGGCGTCAGACTGGCCTGATTCAACACGGGGTGAGCAAGAACAAATTCGGCGTCACCGCCAATAGTGCCGCCGATAAGTGACTGCCAGGAAAGCGGTTGCGGATGACCATCCGCGGCGGTTTGCAAGGAATTTTGGACGCCACGCAGCGCGGTATCATAAGGCTTCAAATTGGCTTGCCCCAGCGCAACACCCTGAGCGATCAAGCCAATCCCATTGAACAAGCCACGTGAAGAGGGGTCGGCTGCCAATTGACCCAAAAACGGCTGCGCGGCGACGATGGAGTTGAGAAGTTTTGCAAGCTCCGCTGTGGGTAGAAGCAACAGGCCCTCACGGGTGTAAAAACTGTCGCCGGCCGGGTATTGAGAGTCGAGGAAATTAGCTTTGTCGGCCTGCAACGCCAAATTCAGCGCGGCGGCGGTTTCGGCGGCTTCCTCGGGCGTTTTTGCACGCACCACCGCGACGATCAATTTATCAAATTGCGGAAAATTCGCATCCTCAGCCATTTGCGCCTGCCGCCAGGGTAGATTGGCGGCGAACAAATGACTGGTATCGGTGTCAACGCTGAGATGATGAGTGCAATAATTCAGGCCCAAGGCCGCCAATGCCAGCGCAAAAACCACCACCCAGGCGGCGCGCCGCTGCGAGATGCCGACAACGCCCACAATCAGACTCAGCACCTATATTGACCTTTAAATACAACCAACCTGTAGACGGAGCGGTGGATCAAAAGTTCAAGCCGACGAGCGCCAAATGCAAATGAATATCGCCCAGCACCATGCGTAGCGCATCCAGCAGCAGAATGAGAATGACCGGGCTGATATCGATGCTGCCGAAATTGGGCAGCCAGCGGCGAATCACATTAAGCGCGGGATCGGTGAGCCGACCCAGAAAATCCGCCACCTGATAGACGATTTGGTTGCGGCTGTTGATGACACCGAATGCGATCAACATTGAGATCACCACGGCGGCGATCACGGCAAAAATATAAAGGCTGATCAGCTCATCAGCGAGCCAGAAGATTGCGTTGACCATGATACATCCCAAAAAAACCTTGCGCAGCAGTAGCGGGAGGCGGGCTTTGAGGCAAATACTTGACTTAGTTGCAGCGATACGCGATGCCACGCACCAGATGAACCCTTTCGATTTCAACAATCAGACAGGGGCTGTAGCTCAGTTGGTAGAGCGCGTCGTTCGCAATGACGAGGTCAGGGGTTCGATTCCCCTCAGCTCCACCAGGGTTCAATTTTTATGAAAGACCCAACCCGCCAAGCGGCCCTGGAGCTGCTAAAGGCCGTTTTAACCCGCAATATGTCGCTGGACTCAGCTCTGGATTCCTTGCCGAAAATCGATTCGCGCGACAAGGCCGCAGCACATCGGCTGACCGCCACGGTGTTACGTCACACCGGCACGTTAAACGCCGTGCTGGAAGGGTTTTTGCAGCGTGAACCACCGCAGGCAGTACGGTATATTTTGTGGCTTGGGGCAGCGGCATCGCTATTTTTGGACAGTCCACCCCATGCCGCCGTGGGGACGGCTGTGGATTTGGCAAAAGCCAACAAGCTGGAAGCCTTCGCCGGGCTGATCAACGCAGTGCTCCGCAAGGTCGCTACCGGTGGGAGAGAGCTTCTGGATGGTCTGGACATGCCCCGGTTGGATACGCCGGTCTGGGCGTGGTCAAGCTGGGGGGCCAACGCACGTGCCATCGCAACTGCTCACCAGACCGAGGCGCCGCTGGATGTGACCGTTAAGCCAGGTATCGTGATGGATGGTGAGAGATTACCCACAGGCTCGTTCAGGTTCCCGGCCGGCACATCGGTTACCGAGCTTGCGGGCTACGCCGAAGGTGATTTTTGGGTGCAGGATGTGGCCGCCACCCTGCCCGCTTTGATTTTGAACGTGCAGCCGGGCGAACGGGTGCTTGATTTATGCGCCGCCCCAGGCGGCAAAACCGCCCAGTTGGCGGCGACGGGGGCGAAGGTGACAGCCGTGGAGCGCGACGCCGGGCGGATGGGCACCTTGAAGGGGAATCTGGCGCGGCTGCAGTTGGATGTTGAAACCGTGCTGGCGGATGCCACCACCTGGCAACCGGCTGAGACCTTCCCCGCGATTTTACTGGACGCCCCGTGCAGCGCCACCGGCACCATCCGCCGCCACCCGGATTTGCTGCATATTCGCAAAGCCCGCGACATTATCGCCCTTAACCGGCTGCAGGACCAACTATTGGACGCCGCCTTTGAGATGCTGAGTCCCGGAGGGCGGCTGGTTTACGCAGTGTGCTCATTACAGCCCGAAGAAGGCGAGGCCAGGGTGAATGCCGCCTGCAAACGCCTTGGGTTGCGTCATGACCGGCTAGGGCTGGCAAGCCTGCCGGAAGCCGTCACAGCAGAAAAAAACATCCGCACACATCCTGGGTTATGGACTGAAAAAGGCGGGATAGACGGTTTTTTCATCGCAAGGCTGACCAAATCGTAACTAGCCTTGTGAAAGCTACAGCGGGTTAGGTACAACTGCACCATGAAACCTGTAACGAATCCCCTTATTATAGCCCCCAGCCTGCTGGCAGCCGATTTTTTGCGCCTTGGCGCTGAAGCCGAGGCGGTTGAAAATGCCGGGGCGGATTGGCTGCATCTTGATGTGATGGACGGACATTTTGTGCCCAACATCACATTTGGCCCGCTGGTGGTGAAAGCTTTGAAGTCACGCAGCAAAATCCCCCTAGATGTGCATTTGATGATCGCGCCGGTTGACCCCTACATCGTGGCCTTCGCCGACGCCGGGGCAGACCATATCAGCGTGCACCCTGAAGCCGGGCCGCATTTGCACCGTACCCTGCAGCTTATTCGCAGCCTGGGCAAAAAGGCCGGCGTGGTATTGAACCCGGCAACCCCGGTGGATACCGTGGCGCATGTGCTGGACCTCGTGGATATCATCATGGTGATGACCGTAAACCCGGGTTTTGGCGGACAAGCCTTCATCGAGTCGCAATTGGCAAAAATCGCCACGCTGCGAAGGATGATCGACGCCACCGGGCGCGATATTTATTTGCAGATCGACGGTGGCATTACGCCTGTCACGGCGCGCGATGTTCTGAATGTTGGCGCGGATTGCCTGGTGGCTGGCACGGCGGTATTCGGCAAGCCCGATTACGCCGGGGCGATCGCCGATCTCCGCGCGGCGGCACCGAAAATCATGCCGGAATTCGCGGTCTCGGCGGGATGACACAGCCGGGCGGTTTCTCCCGCAACGCCAGATTTTTAATCGCCAGACTGCAAAACATGCGCGCGGCGAATTTCCCCGACGCGCCGGCGTTGCCGATCCGCGATCCGTGGCCAGGGGACCCCAGCCGTGGCGCAAGGTTGGTCAAGGGAGACTTGGAGTATTTAGGGGCGGGCAAGCCAATGCCCACACGGCCATTTTCGCATTTACCGGGTGCTTCTTTGTTACGGACGCACACACTTGGCTTTAGCTGGTTGCGTGATTTACGAGCGCTCGGCACCGATGCCGCCCGTTCCCGAGCCCGGCACCTGGTGTCGGAGTTTCTGGACGAAGAGCAGCTTGACCCCTTGAGCGCCCAGCCCGATGTCTCGGGGGCACGAATCACAGCCTGGCTCGGCCATTATGATTTTTTTGCAGCGTCCGCGAATGATGATTTCCGCCAGCAATTGATGAGCCGACTGGTGGCCGAAGCGCGCACATTGTCAGCCGCTCTCCCGGCCGAGGAGCAAGATGGACGGGCATTAACCGCACTGAAGGGGCTGCTCGCTGCCTCGGTGGCGATGCCGGAACATGCCAACTATCTGACGCGGGCCTTAAAATTTCTGACCGCAGAGGTCGAGCGGCAAATTTTATCGGATGGCTGCCATATTGAACGCAGCCCGGCGGCACATTTAGCGGCTTTGCAGGATTTATGTGAAATCCGCGCCTTGTTGCAGGTAGGCAAAATCGCCGCCCCGGTGGCGATGGCGGGCGTTATCGAGCGCATGGCCCTGGCTTTGCGGGCGTTACGGCATGGTGACGGCGGGCTGGCTCTGTTCAATGGCTCGAAGGAGGATTTACCGAGCCTTGTGGATTTAGTGCTAAGCCAGGCGGGCCGGAGTGGGAGGGCGCCAGCGGCCATCGGTGCCAGCGGGTTTTATCGGCTAGCCGCGGGCAAAAGCCTGGTGATCATCGACGCAGGTGCGCCGCCCGCACCGGGGCTGGACCGCTTTGCCCATGCCGGGACCTGCTCATTTGAATTTTCAATCGGCAAGGAACGGCTGATTGTGAATTGCGGCGCGGCACCCGCGGCAGGCCCGGAATGGCGGGATGCACTGCGCTCCACCGCTGCCCATTCTACACTGACCATCGCCGATGTCGCCTCCTCGGAATTACGTGAAAACGGGCTGGGACGCCGGCCGCTCAATGTCCATTCCCAGCGCCATGAAGCCGGGGGCGCACATTGGCTGGAAGCCAGCCATGACGGCTGGGGCAAGTTATTCGGGGCAGTCCACCGGCGCCAATTATACCTCTCCGACAGCGGCGAGGACTTACGCGGGGAAGACATTGTTGAAGCCGAGCAGCCGCAACCGTTTGTGGTGCGGTTCCATTTGCACCCCAACGTAACCGCCAGCCTGCAACAGGACCATGGCGCGGTGCTGTTGCGGCTACCCTCTGGCCAGGGGTGGCGGTTACGGGCTGACCAAGCCAGAATGACGGTTGAGGAGAGCGTGTATTTTGGCCTCAACGAACCCCGCCGCGCCGAGCAGGTGGTGTTGACCGGACACCAGGATGGGCCGCAACAGATAAAATGGGCGATCACCAAAGTCGGTTAGCGTCTGAAGGGGGTTTGATGGCGGATATTCTTCTCACCGGCGGGGCTGGCTACATTGCCTCGCATACCGCCGTGGCGCTGGTGGAACGCGGCCATCATGTGGTGCTGCTCGATAATTTCAGTAATGCCGAACGCGACGTACCAGGACGTTTGCGGCAGTTAACCGGCAAATTATTTCCGGTCATCGAGGCCGATATAAGGGATGTAAAGGCCGTCACCGAGGCGCTTATGGCGTTTCCGGTTGATGCCGTCATCCATTTTGCCGCCTTGAAAGCGGTGGGGGACAGTGAAGCGGACCCCTTGTTGTATTACGATATGAACATCGTAGGAACGATCAGGCTGTTTGAGGCGATGCAACAGGCCAACGTGCGGCGGCTGGTGTTCAGCTCCTCGGCCACCGTGTACGGCCAGCCGGATCGCTCGCCAATTTTAGAGGATGCGCCGACGCGGGTGAGCAACATCTATGGCCGGACCAAGCTGGTGATGGAGGATTTGGTTCGTGACCTCGCCCGCACCGGCAAATTGCTGGCGGCGGCGAATTTGCGGTATTTTAACCCCGTCGGGGCGCATCCGTCGGCGATGATCGGTGAAACGCCCAGCGGGATACCAAATAATTTGATGCCTTACGTCACCCAGGTTGCGACCGGCGAACGCCCGTATTTAAATGTGTTTGGTAATGACTATGCCACGCCCGACGGTACCGGGGTGCGTGATTATATCCATGTGATGGACTTGGCCCGCGCCCATGCGCTGGCGGTAGAACATATTATTGCGAACGACGTGTCGCTGACCGTTAATCTGGGAACCGGCGTTGGAATATCGGTACTGGAGCTGGTGCAGGCGTTTGAGCGCGCCACCGGACGGAAAATTCCGCTTAACATCGCACCGCGCCGGCCGGGGGATGTGGCCAGCTATTATGCCAACCCGGCGCTGGCCGAGGCGACATTGGGCTGGCGGGCCGAGCTTGATATTGACGACATGTGCCGGGATGCCTGGCGATGGCAGGCCAAGCGGGCGGGAATTAATGATGTTTAAGATCGGGCTCTGAGATGAGCACATCAGATCAAAAAATCCTGGCATTTTTAATCACCGAAGACTGGTTTTTCCTCTCACATTTTATTAAGCGCGGCTTGGCTGCCAAAAAGGCGGGCTGGCGCGTGGTGCTGTTGGCCCGCACCAGCGAAGCAAGCGCCGTCATTGAGGCGGCAGGTATTGAGGTGATTGGCGTGCCGTTTAACCGCAAGCGGTTAAACCCGTTTGCAGAGTTTTGGTTCGCGTGGGATATTTCTCGTATATACAAACGCTTGCAGCCAGATCTTGTGCATCATGTGGCACTAAAACCGATCATTGTGGGCGGACTGGCGGCGCGCTTGGCGGGGGTAAAAGCGGTTCTGAATGCGCCGGTTGGGCTGGGGTTTGTGTATTCATCCGACAAACTTCTGGCAAAAATATTGAAACCGATGGTGAGTTTTGCCCTGAAACTCACCTTGTCGCCGCCGAACTCGGGGGTGGTGTTTGAAAACCCTGATGATATGGCGGCATTGGAAGCGGCTGGCATGATCCGGCCTGGGACCGCCGTGCTGATCCGGGGGGCTGGCGTGGATATTTCGGATTTTGCCCCGGCGCCTGAGCCGCCACCGCCGGTGCGGATTATTTTGATCGCCCGCATGATCAAGGAAAAAGGTATCCCCGTCTTCATCGAGGCGGCGCGGATATTGCGCGGTCAGGCTGAATTTGTGCTGGTTGGTGCGCCGGACCCCGGCAACCCTAACAGTGCGACCGATGCTGAATTGCTGGGCTGGCAGGCTGAGGGGCTGGTGACATGGCTGGGGCCACGGCGCGATATTCCCGCATTACTGGCCGGCGCACATATCGCCTGCCAGCCGTCCACCTACCGCGAGGGGCTGCCGAAGTCTGCGCTGGAGGCGGCTGCTTCCGGCAAGCCATTGGTGACCACCGATGTTCCTGGTTGCCGCGAGGCCGTGGTGGACGGGGTAACCGGGTTTATTGTGCCGCCACGCAATGCCACGGCGCTGGCGGCGGCATTAAAAAAACTGATCGACAGCCCGGACTTACGCGTCAAAATGGGCGCTGCCGGGCGGTTACGCACCGAACAGGAATTTGCCGATGCAATTATCTGTGAAAAAACGCTTTTGGTGTATGACGCACTGACCGAACCCCGGAGTGCCCGATGAAACGCCTGTTTGCCGCCGCATTACTTGCCTGTTTTGCTACACCAGCGCTGGCTGACCAGCAGATTGGCAGTGTGAGCACCAATTTCCGGCTGGTGGGCCCCAACGACAAAGTGGTGGTGCAACGGCTTGAAGACCCTAAAATTCCGAATATTGAATGTTACGCCTCGTTCGCGCAAACCGGCGGTGTAGCCGGCGGTATTGGTGTTGCCACCGACCCCAGCCAGTTTGCGCTCTCCTGCATTGCCGCTGGGCCAGTCACGCTGCCAGCCAGTTTACCACAAAAAGAAGAAGTTGCGGCAATTTCCGCATCTTTTTTATTCAAACATTTTGTTCTGACCCGCATGGTCGACGCCGATAAACACGCCCTGGTGTATGTGCTGATCAGCACCAAGCTACTGCATGGCTTCCCCGCCAACGCCGTTTCCGCCGTGCCGGTGGCCAATACCGGCGCCCCTGATAAACCATAAGGACTTTGCGATGACTGATATTGTGACCATTCGCCGGGCGTTGATTTCGGTGTCCGACAAAACCGGCTTGGTGGAATTTGCTCGCGCCCTGGTGGACCACAATGTGGAAATTCTCTCAACCGGTGGTTCGGCCAAGGCGCTGCGTGATGCCGGGGTGCCGGTTAAGGATGTCTCCGACCATACTGGCTTTCCGGAAATTCTGGATGGCCGGGTGAAAACCCTGGTACCGCAAATTCATGGCGGCATTCTGGGGCGGCGGGATTTGCCCGAGCATCTGGCACAAATGCAAACGCATAACATCGCCCCGATTGATCTGGTGGCAGTCAATTTATATCCGTTCGAGGCCACCGTGGCACGCGGCGCGGCATTTGAGGATTGTGTAGAGAACATCGACATCGGCGGCCCTGCCCTGATCCGCGCCGCCGCCAAGAACCACGATTTTGTGGCGGTGCTGACGGACGCTGGACATTACGCCACTGTTTTAGCCGAGATCACCACCCACGGCGGCACCAGATTAGCAACACGCCAAGCACTGGCCGGGGCTGCTTACGCCCGAACCAGCGCTTACGACAGTGCTATCGCCACCTGGTTCGCCGCCCACAATGGTGAGACCTACCCAGCCACCATGACCATCAGTGGAAGCCTGAAGCAAACCTTGCGTTACGGCGAAAACCCTCACCAGAGCGCTGCATTTTATACCACGGCGCCCCGCTTTGGCGTGGCCACTGCGACCCAGGTTCAAGGTAAGGAACTCTCCTACAACAATCTCAACGACACTGATGCGGCGTTTGAGTGCGTGGCCGAATTCGCGTACCCCACGATCGTGATCGTGAAACACGCCAACCCCTGCGGCGTTGCAACGGCGGCTCATGTCACCGATGCCTGGGACGCGGCATTAGCCTGCGACCCAGTTTCCGCGTTCGGCGGCATTGTGGCACTCAACCGGATGCTGGACAGCGTAACGGCGGCTAAAATTGCGACGATCTTCACCGAGGTCATCATTGCGCCAGATGCGACCGATGAAGCCAAGGAGATTTTGGCCAAAAAGAAAAACCTGCGGTTGCTGCTCACCGGCGGCGTGCCGGCTGCTGATGAATCTGGAACAACCTTCAAATCCATCGCCGGCGGCTTTCTGGTGCAAAGCCGTGATAATGGGCAGTCTCAGCCCGCCGAATGGAAAATTGTTACTCAACGTGCCCCCACGCCTGCCGAGATCGCCGACATGGTATTTGCGTTCAAGGTTTGTAAGCATGTGAAGTCTAACGCGATCATCTATGCCAAAGCTGGAGCCACGCTGGGCATTGGGGCCGGGCAGATGAACCGGTTGGACTCCGCCCGCATTGCCGCCTGGCGCGGCAAGGCAGCCGGGTTGGATATGAAAAACTGCGTGGTGGCCTCCGATGCGTTCTTCCCGTTTGCCGATGGGTTGCAGGCCGCCATAGCGGCCGGTGCGAAATGCGTGATCCAGCCAGGCGGCTCGATTCGCGATGCTGACGTGATCGCCGCTGCCGATGAGGCTGGTGTTGCCATGGTGTTTACCGGTATGCGGCATTTCCGGCACTGAGGGTTTTATGGTAGGTCGATCACCATGAATATGCCCTTTACCCTGCCGGTATGGCTGCCAGCCTGGGCGTTCCTGTTGGCTGCCCTGCCCGTTCTGCTTTACGCGCTGGTGTTCCTGATTATGCCGTTCTCAGTATTTGGCGTGAAAGCCCGGCTGGATGCGATTGAAGCGCAGATTGACGCCTTGCATGATGAAATTCGATATCTGGCCAATAAAACAGCCAGTCCAGCAACCAAAATCCTGGCGGCCGACGACGATTTCGAAAATTTTCCGCATTTTGGCCGAATGAAATCCGCCCAACAGCCTGTGCAACCGCCAGACCCGCGCAATGACCCGCGATTACCGCCCCGGCCAGTGCGCCGAACCGAACCGCGGCTGGATTGAAGCTGGCGGAAAGCCTGGATAAAACCGCCGCTCTTTGTACGGTATTATAATACCACACACCCAACCCCTTGACTTAGTGCTGGAAAATCAGGATAGAGCGGCCTCTGATTTAAGGGACCTGAACATGAGAACGACCGTTTCGCTGAAACCAGCGGATGTAAAGAAGGACTGGGTGTTGATCGACGCCGAAGGCCTGATTCTGGGCCGACTAGCTGCCATCGTCGCCAGCCGTCTGCGTGGTAAGCACAAGCCGCAATTCACGCCGCATGTTGATTGTGGTGACAATATCATCATCGTGAATGCCGAAAAAATTAAGCTGACCGGCAAAAAAATGGAACAGTCGGTGCTTTATTACCATACCGGCTATGCCGGCGGCATCAAGGGACGGACCATCAAGGATCGTCTGGCCAGCGCTAACCCGCAGCGCGTCGTGGAAAAAGCCATTGAGCGCATGATTACGCGCGGCCCGCTGCAACGCCAGCAGATGAAAAATTTATATGTGTATGCTGGCGCTGAGCACCCGCATGCCGCCCAGCAGCCAAAGCCGTTTGATGTCGGCGCGCTTAACGCCAAGAACCGGAGAGATTGAGCATGTCTGAATCAACCAACAGCTTTGCCGGCCTGAAAGACATGGCCGGCGTTGTCACCGCTGAAACCGCTGCCCCAAAACGTGAGCCCAAGCGTGACGCGCAAGGCCGCTCGTACGCCACGGGCCGCCGCAAAAACGCCGTTGCCCGTGTTTGGATCAAGCCTGGCAAGGGCGAGATCATGGTCAATGGCAAAAAAGCTCCGGTGTATTTCGCCCGCCCGGTGTTGCGGATGCTGATCACCCAGCCATTCCTGGTAGCTGACCGCTACAACCAGTTCGACGTGATGTGCACGGTCGTTGGTGGTGGTCTGTCCGGTCAGGCCGGCGCAGTACGCCATGGTATTTCGCGCGCGTTGCAACTCTATGAACCGGAATTGCGCGGTATCCTGAAGGTTGCCGGGTTCCTGACCCGTGATAGCCGGATGGTTGAACGTAAAAAGTACGGCAAAGCGAAGGCCCGCCGTAGCTTCCAGTTCTCCAAGCGCTAAGTCTTAGGCTTCAATTTATTCAATTAAAACAGGGACTTGATGTAAATCAAGTCCCTGTTTTTACATTCACGGACGCTTTACAGACCCTTGTTTCCGACGCTGTTTCCAGTTAGCGTTTTGCACAGAACTTTCACAGAAATTGTGGAATTTGGATCATGGTCGAGAGCTTCTACCAGCAAGCCCACCGCCTCCGGGACGGGGCCGTCATGGTGTACCGGCGAGGCGACACCAACCAGCAGGTCTACCAGGCCCGCTTAAAAATCCCCGGCGTCACCGGCTACATCATCCGGTCCCTCAAGACCCGCGACCTTCCCACCGCCCCCAACTTGGCCGAGGACCTGTTCTACGAACTCCGGGCCGAGCAGAAGCTCAGCGTGGATGTGAGAATCGCCGGGAACCTCAAATTCAAGGACCTATGGAAGCGCTTTTACAGCGCTCACGAAACCGGCCAGTCGATCCACCGCCAGCGGCTGCACAAGGAACCGCTGCCGCCCGATATCTATCTAGAACAGGCTACCGCAAGGCACCTCCTGGTAGCAGATGAACCACCTCCAGTGTGCCAACTGCCAACTATCATTCGGTGGATTATTCCGAGAATTATTCAGTGGTATAGTCAGAGTATTACTCCGAGATAGTTTCCGCTGTCACATCCGTGGATAATTCCCAGCTTTATCAGCGGTAATATGTTATGTAATTTCTACAGATCAAGGAATGCTAGCGCATACTGCATTATCGTAACGACACTGCCAACCGCCCCCAACGCCGCCTTCTAGGCTCGATTCTCCCTCCATGCGCTTGCCCGTGCAAGGACGCTCGCCATGCTCGCCCTACGGGCTGTGCGTGTCTGCGCGCCGCCTGTGGCGGTGGCGGCTGTGCCGCCATCCTTTGACTGGCTGCGCGCCTTCCAGGTTCCTGCCACCAGGGACGGGACGAAGAACCGGGTTTTGCCGGTCCGAACAAAGAACCGTTATCGCGTAATCGCACTGGCGGGCAGGTCTAGTTTATGCAATCATTGCTGCGAATGTCATCAACGCCAGAACGTCAGGAGCAAGCTCATGGCCAGCATCACCATTCGCAATCTTGAAGACGGGCTGAAATCCCGTCTTCGCGTGCAGGCGGCGGTCCATGGCCGGTCCATGGAAGACGAGGCGCGCGACATCATTCGCTCGGCTCTCAGCCGCCAAGCTCCGCCCGCCGCCAACCTGGCCGAAACCATCCATGCCCGCTTCGCTGCCCTGGGCGGGGCCGACCTGCCCATAGCGCCGCGTGAACCGATGCCCGAGCCTCCGGCGTTCGACTGATGATCCTGTTGGATACGAATGTCGTCTCGGAGCTTATGCGCCCCGCCCCTGCCCTGGCGGTAATGTCCTGGCTGGCAGCACGGCCCCCAACAAGTCTGTTCCTCTCCACCGTCACCGAGGCGGAGTTGCGCTATGGCGTTATGCTGCTGCCCGAGGGGCGGCGGAGAAGCGAGCTGCTCACCGCCATTGAAACCATGCTGGCTGTGGATTTCGCCGGGCGCGTCCTGCCGTTTGACAGCCCTGCGGCAAGCGCCTTTGCGGAGATTTCCACTGGGCGGCGCCAGATGGGCAAGCCGATCTCCCAGTTCGATGCGCAGATCGCCGCCATCGCCCAGTCCCGTGGCGCGGAACTGGCCACCCGCAACGTGGCGGATTTTGAGAACTGCGACGTGAGGATCATCAACCCCTGGGAACCTTGATGCGGTCCGGCGGCGGGGCGATCACAAGCATGCCGGGGAACGCGAGAGGCCATACCGCTTCATTGACCTTGCTACGCTGAGGGCGGACACGTGATCTTTCCATATGACCCGGTGCGTGTGGACTTTTCCTTGCGAAAGGTGGCCTGATCAGCAAGAAATCTACCAGACGGCTTTCACAGATCATTCACAGGGTCATTTCGTTCAAAAACAATCACGCAAACAACAATGCCTTGCAAAGCTTCCAGTCCTCAAAAGCGGGATCGGCTTATCCGGAAGAATAAGGGGGGGCAATACGGAAGGTGCGCCTAATGGCCAAGCAAGCCATCCAATTTTTTTCACAGATCGTTCACGGATTATTTTTATCAAAAATAATTAAGCAAAAACAATGCTTTACAAAGCTTCCAGTTCTCCAAGCGCTAATCCCCCAAAAACCCCGGAGCGATCCGGGGTTTTTTTGGAGAATTTTTATGAAACTTAGTGTCCGTAATCAGTTCAAAGGAACCATCGTCGCCGTGATGAAGGGCCAGACGACAGCACATGTGCGCGTAGATATCGGCAATGGCCATATCGTTACCTCGTCGATCACAAATGAGGCCGCCGATGATTTAGGATTGAAGATTGGCGATGCTGTTACGGTAATTGTCAAATCTTCCGACGTTATCATCGGCAAATAAACTCAGCCGGTATAGAGGCCGTTCAACAACATTCCCTTCGAAGTATTTTGAATGATCGCGCCATTCAAAATACTATTGTCGGGCCCTAAAACTCTGGCCAGGCAAGCGGGTGCAGCTCGCGGAATTTGGCAATCCGTTGCTGTATCGGTTTGTCGGCTAGCCACGGCATCTGCCGAGACCAGAGCATGAACTTGGCCGCATCCTGCGTGGACATCGAGAAGCGCTCCGCCAGTTTCTCGAGATGGTCCAGGCTCAAGTGGTCGTTGGTGTAGGCGGGCACAGCGATCTCCACATCGTCGAGCTATGAAGTAAATGGGCTCTCGCGGTAAATGTCCAGCAAAGTTTTTAGCTCCATGACGTGTTCGTAATCAGGCATCAGCGCACGTAACGCAGCATCCCGTTCGGTAGCCGGATGAAAATAGATTTCCGTTGAACCTGACGGCAAATTTTGTAAAAGTTGGAGGACGCGGCTAGTGCTCATGTGACCTGACCATTTGATGCCAAAAACCTGATCGGTTGCAGCAAGGTTCGCTCGACGGACTTTTGTGCGTAAAACGTTACTCCAAGCAAACAACGCGCGGTCAGCGATACCAGGAGTGTCGTTGCATTTTTCTAGTGTTTTTGTAGGTTCTGCGGGAACCCTGATGCGGGTCAGTCCAAACTCGCGGCCAATTTTGATCATGGTATCGGCCACTGTCGGGTGCAAATGCATATGCTTATGGGCATCGGCATGGTGTAGAGGCAGACCCGTCGCCACGTAGGCTTCAAATTGGGCGCGAATTTCAAGGGCCAGCTCATGGCGGGCCGCAGGCGAGAAAAAATACTGAAATCCCAGGGCCGTCTGGTTACGACCAAATTTTCCGTCCGGCGTGGTGATGTGCGGCAGGCGGGCATGGCCGAGACACGAATCACCATCTACCAACACCAGGTGAAGCCCGACATTCAGGTTAAGCAAGCGCTTGGCGCGATCTACAGCATCAGCGGTCGCCGGCGCAGCCACCATCAAGCTGGCTTGCCCCAGAACGCCGTGGACATGCGCCTGTTCCACCGCTTCGTTGACGTGAATGGTGAGGCCAAAATCATCGGCAGAAAAAATAATACTCAAAGGTTGAGAAGGTTATTTGCTCGAGGACGACTGATCGTGGGAAATATCGCTATCGACCGACTCAAGCAGATGCTCGGCACAGGACGCGGCCTTCTGATCACCGCAGACACCGACCAGCGACGAAACATAGCCCCAATTATGATCCAGCAAAACCACCGAGTAGGCACTGGTCTGCTGGGTATTGTCGCTGTTGGAATCGTCAACAATGCTGGCAAATTCAATGATGTAATTGGCATTGCGTTCATCGGACACCATCGAATATTGCGACGACGCGGCGATGTCGGACTGGAAGGCGTTAATAATTCTCTGGGCAATGCCGTCGCCGTCGCCGATCGAGGTATTGAGAGCAATCGCGTAAGTGCTGCCGGCGTAAGCCGTGCCGATCGTGAGACTGAGGATTATGCCAAGCGTCGCCATAAATCGGAATGACACAACGAGCCCCCTACGCGGCCAATGCCGCACCCAGAAACAATTAACGAACGATGCGTGTGCCAAAGAAGACAGCCAAGTTCACACTCATCGTTTCTTGCCAATAGGTTAGCCAATATCCGGCTGGAGGGGAAGAAATATTCTGCGACCGTTACGCTGCCGCCCACCAGAACGTATGGCCGCCTAAGCGGCGTTACGCTCCTTCAGGAAGGCGAAGAATTCCACGCCCTCGCGCAAACGGCGTTTCATCATGTCCGGGCTGCGGATCATCTCATTGAGGATGGAGAGGATTTTCGACGGGCGGAAATAGAATTTGCGGTAGATGGTTTCAACCGATTTGAAAATCTCATTGTGGCTGAGATGGGGGTAGTGCAGCGGCGCAATCTGAACCCCATGGTCATCGATCAGTTCGGCATGTTCGATATCCAGCCAGCCTTCGCGGACCGCCTGATCGTATAGGAAGGTCCCCGGGTAGGGTGCCGCCAGCGAGACCTGGATGGTGTGTGGATTGATCTCTTTGGCAAACTCAATGGTTTCCTTCAGAGTATCCTGATTTTCACCGGGCAGGCCGACAATAAAGGTACCGTGGATCTTGATACCGAGCGTATGGCAATCCTTGGTGAACTGCTTGGCGACATCGATGCGCATACCTTTTTTGATATTATGCAGGATTTGCTGGTTGCCGCTCTCATAACCCACCAACAACAATCGTAAGCCGTTCTCCTTGAAAATTTTCAGAGATTTAAACGGCACGTTCGCTTTGGCGTTGCATGACCAGGTAACGCCCAGCTTACCAAGCTCAATGGCAATAGCTTCCGCACGGGGAAGGTCGTCAGTGAAGGTGTCATCATCAAACATAAATTCCTGCACTTGCGGAAAATCAGCTTTGGCTTGTTTGATTTCGGCGATGACGTTTGCCACCGAGCGGGTGCGGTAGGTATGGCCACCGACGGTTTGCGGCCACAGACAGAAGGTGCAGCGCGATTTGCAACCACGGCCCGTGTAAATAGAAATATAAGGGTGTTTCAGGTAGCCGATGAAATAATCTTCGATCCGCAGATGCTTTTTATACACTTCGGTGACGAACGGTAGTTGGTCCATGTCATGCAAAATGGCGCGATCTTTGTTTTTTATCAGCGCACCAGAAGCATCACGGTACATGATACCGTCAACATCGGCGAGTGGCTTACCTTCCGCAATTTCCTTGATGGTGAAGTCGAACTCATTGCCTGCCACAAAGTCGATTACTTTGGCGCGGGCTAGAGATTCCTCCGGTTGCACTGCCACTTTAGCACCAACAAAACCGATGAGAATATGAGGGTTTTCCGCCTTGAAGGCTTCAGCAACCTTCACGTCGTTCGCAAACGATGGGGTAGAGGTATGAATGATGAGAAGATCGTTCTTTTTAGCGTGCGGCAGCACATCGGCCATAGTGAGGCGGGCGGGTGGCGCGTCGATCAAGGTGGAGTCTGGCACCAGAGCGGCCGGTTGGGCGAGCCATGTGGGAAACCAGAAAGATTTAATCTCGCGTTTAGCCTGATAGCGTGAACCGGCGCCGCCGTCGAAACCATCGAAGGAGGGGGGCTGCAAGAAAAGGGTTTTCATCATCGTGTTTTACTCTTCTACTAAAGGCGATTTTACGAAATTTGAGGCTGTTGCGAGCGCAACCAATCCGGCATCGGCTGTCATCGTCTGGCCGCGCCAATCAACTTTATTGCCGGTGAAGCTGGCAATATAGACCGCCAGGGAGACAACATCCCGCACCACGAAAAGCCACGCCTCACCCGCTTTGGCAAGCCCAAGGGTTTTATCAATCCGGCAAGCCAGATAATAGCGAACCAGCAGAACTGCCAGAAACAACCCCCAGGCCCACAAATGAAACCCCGAAACAACTAATCCTGCCATGGCCCATATGAGGGAAAGCTGCAGAACGGACCCCGCATACGGAACCGGCACCAAAGCTCGAATGGTCCGCGCCCAACGCAATTCGTGCTTCCATAACGCACGGAAATCATCCTCCGGCACTGTGGTGGCGGGTATCACGGGTGCCAGCGTTAACGTGTAGCCGTAGGTACGCACCAATCGGCCGAGCACCTGGTCATCAGCCAAATGGTTGACTAGCGCCTGCAATCCGCCAATTTTGGCTAACACCGAACGTTTCAGCGCCATTGTCACGCCCAAGCAATCCTGGCGGCCTAATTTACGCGCCAGGAGAGCGCCGGGCAGGAACATATAGTTAATCTGGTTCGCCCCCAACGTGGTGGCCAAATGCGGCGTACCCGGCAAGGCGGTATAAAGCGTCGTTACCAACCCTACCCCAGGCGCCGCCAACGCCGAGGTCACAGCGTTCAGAAAATACGGCGGGACATGAATATCGGCATCCGACATCACCAACGTTTCGTACTTTGCTTCCGGTAACATGTTGATAAGGTTGGAGACCTTTCGGTTGCTCCCATGCACACTGCTATCAATCACCACCGCCACATCGCGGGTCGGGTAGCGGGCTTGCAGCTTAGCGATAACCTGCAAAACCGGGTCCGCCGGATTTTGCACGCCAAACACCAACTGAAACTGCGGATACTCAACGAGAAAAAATGATTCCAGCGCCACCTCGGTCAGCGGTTCAACGCCACAAAGCGGCTTCAACACAGAAACAGCCGGCGGATTTGGCAACGTGGGGTGTCTTTGAAGAACAAACTGTTCAACTAAACGCACACCAAAATACTGCTGCAGCACGCCGATGAGCGCGAACAGCCAAATGGCCGGGATAATGATCGACATTTTACGACTTAAGGGCGCCGCCCGAGAGCGCCGCAATTTTTGCCTCCAAGGCCGTAATCAATTGCGAAGCGTTGCCGGACACAACCAGCGCACTGAAGTCGGAGGATTGCACGGCCACTTTACTGATGGTGCCGTTCAACAACACGTCGGTAACCTGCCAGCCGGCGTCGCCGTTGGTCATCACGTAATCGAGCCGGGTAGGTGCAGCATCACCGGGTGAAACAATTTGAGTTTCAACAATTTTATTGGTGCCGACATCACGCTCGTCCGGCAAAATTTGTATCTGCTGGCCGCTGTAACCCGCAAAACCATTGACGTAGCTAGCAACTGTGAATTGCTCAAATAAGGTCGCGAGTTGCTCCTGCTGTGCTGCAGGGATCGTGGTCCACAGGAATCCTACCGAATTTTGCAAAATAACCGGCAAATTCAGCGATGATTTCACGATGGGGTCAAGGTCATTATAGCGCGACATGAAGCTGGCATTGGCGCTGCCAGCCTTCATGGTGGCTATCAGCGCCGTATCCAGCGCTTCAATCGGGGTGGCCTCAGGCGTTGCCGCCTGGGCCATGAGGGGGGCAGCTAGGATCGCCGCGAGCGGTAACGCCAAAAGAAAATGTTTCATACCAACTCTTTATACAATCACTGTGCCGGAATTGCGACAAACGTTTCGATCGCCTCCGAACCCAATGCCGTGAGCGCATGGTTGACGATATCCTTGGCGGTAAGCCCGGCATCGATCAACTGTGCCGCCGGGCTGTTGTGGTCAACTAAACGGTCAGGCAGCGTCATGGGGCGGAATTTCAAACCACGGTCAAAAGCGCCAACCCAGGCGAGAAAATGCCCCACAGCCGAGCCAAACCCGCCAGCGACACCGTCTTCAATTGTAATCAAAACTTCATGATGGGCAGCCAACTGCCGGATCATCGCTTCATCAAGCGGTTTCATGAAGCGGGCATCGGCGACCGTTGTGGAAAAACCACGGGCATTCAACTCATCAGCGGCTTTCAACGCATCGACCAAACGCGGTCCGAGGGCCAATATTGCCACTTTGGAGCCTTGCCGCATAATCCTGCCCTTGCCGATTTCCCAAACTGAACCGCGCGCCGGCAGTTCAACGCCAAGCCCCTCACCACGCGGATAACGGAACGCACTTGGGCGGTCATCGATGGCCGCCGAGGTGGCAACGGCGTGCATTAATTCGGCTTCATCCGACGGCGCCATAATGACCATACCTGGCAGACAGCCCAGGAACGCCATGTCGTAGGCACCCGCATGAGTGGCACCATCAGCACCAACCAGGCCCGCACGATCCATGGCGAAGCGGACCGGCAGCGATTGCAGCACCACATCATGCACCACTTGGTCGTAGCCGCGTTGCAGGAAGGTGGAATAAATCGCGCAGAAGGGTGCCATGCCTTCAGTGGCCATGCCGGCCGCGAAGGTGACGGCGTGCTGTTCGGCGATACCCACGTCAAAGATACGGGTTGGAAATTTTTGGGCAAACTTGTCCAGCCCCGTACCGCCCGGCATCGCCGCCGTAACGGCTACCACGTTCGGGTTCGCCTCCGCCTCGGCGATCAGCGCCTTGGCAAAAACATTGGTGTATGACGGTGGTCCCGGGGGTGCCTTGGCTTGCTCGCCCGTAACTACGTTGAACTTAGAGACGCCGTGATATTTGTCAGCTGCGGCTTCGGCGGGGGCGTAGCCTTTGCCTTTTTGCGTAACAACGTGGAGGAGGATCGGCTCCATGCCATCGGAATCACGCAAATTGCGTAGCACCGGCAGCAGATGGTCGAGGTTGTGACCATCGATCGGGCCCACATAGTAAAAACCAAGCTCCTCAAACAAGGTGCCGCCGGTAAGAATACCACGGGCATACTCCTCGGCACGGCGCGCCGTGCGCTCCAGGGTGCGCGGAAAGCGCTTGGCCATGCGGGCGGCAAAATCGCGCAGAGACATGAAACTGCGTGAGCTGATCAGTCGGGAGAGATAGGCGCTCATGGCACCGACCGGCGGGGCGATCGACATGTCATTGTCGTTCAAAATGACGATCAGACGGGACTTCATCGCCCCGGCATTGTTCATCGCCTCATAGGCCATGCCGGCGCTCATCGCGCCGTCGCCGATCACGGCGATCACGTTTTTGTGTGAATTAACGTTGAGTAAATCTCGAGCAACGGCCATGCCGAGGCCCGCCGAGATCGACGTGGAGGAATGGGCAGCGCCGAACGGGTCGTATTCGCTCTCGGAACGGCGGGTAAAGCCCGACAAACCGCCTGGCTGACGCAGGGTACGAATCCGGTCACGCCGGCCGGTAAGGATTTTATGCGGGTAGGTTTGGTGGCCAACATCCCAGATCAGACGGTCAGATGGGGTATCGAACACGGCGTGAATCGCCACAGTAAGTTCAACCACACCAAGCGAAGCGCCCAGATGGCCGCCGGTTACAGACACGGTGTCGATGGTCTCGGCTCGCAACTCATCTGCTAATTGCTTGAGCTGTTCACCAGACAGGTTGCGCATATCTGAGGGAATTTTAACGCGGTCTAAGAGTGGGGTGCGCGGTGGCATTAGAAATGATCCCCAAAAACCTGGTTAATCGGCATAAAAATGCCCATGAGCAAGACTACCCTTCATTCGATCAGCTTCGGTAGAGATTCCTTAAATATGTGATGCACAAGCAACACAAGCCAGAATCGTACCCGTTAAAACCTCACATAGTCCGACATACGCCCATTTGCCAACATCGCGATGCAATCAAATTAGTCAGCGCATATGACATATGCCGTTCACAATCGAATGGTTTGTTTACTACCATGCTTGCGGATTGTGGAGCCAATGACCTATTGCTTTGCATAGAAAGACTGACAGCGTGACCGACTGGCAACAGAAAGATAGAACATGGACGGCTCCCAGCCCCAAAAAACGATGCGTGTGATCCTGGCCCAGCCCCGTGGCTTTTGCGCGGGGGTTGAGCGGGCGATTGATATTGTCGAGCGGGCGTTGGTTAAATTTGGCCCGCCCATCTACGTGCGCCATGAAATTGTGCATAATCGCCATGTTGTTGAGGATTTGCGGGCCCGTGGCGCCGTGTTCGTCGATGAACTTGACGAAGTGCCCGAGGGTGCAATGACGGTGTTTTCAGCGCACGGCGTGGCCCGCAAGGTGGAAGCCGCAGCTGCCAGCCGGGCTCTGCCGGTGATTGATGCCACCTGCCCTCTGGTGGCCAAGGTGCATGCGGAAGGCCGCCGCTACGCTGGTCAAGGCCGGGAAATTGTGCTGATCGGCCATGCTGGCCACGCCGAGGTTGAAGGTACCATCGGGCAGATCGATGGCACGGTGTATCTGGTGCAAACCGTCGAGGATGCCGGAGTGCTGGAGGTCAAGAACCCGGAGAAACTCTCTTACATCACGCAGACCACCCTTTCAGTGGATGACACGCGCGGTATTATTGCGGCCTTGAAGGAGCGATTTCCCTCGATTGTTGGCCCTGATGTGCGGGACATTTGCTACGCCACCCAGAACCGCCAGGAAGCCGTGCATCATTTAGCCGAGCTGGTGGACTTGATTTTAGTGGTGGGAAGCAAAAATTCATCGAACTCAAACCGGCTTCGGGAGATCGGCGCTGAGTTGGGCCGCCCAAGCTACTTGATCGATGACGCCGCGCATTTACAAGCCGCCTGGTTCGAGGGCATTCGCTCGGTCGGGCTGACCGCCGGCGCCTCGGCACCGGAAGTGTTGGTGCAGGGCGTGATTGAGGGGCTGAAGCAATTTGGCCGGATCGAGATCGAGTTTTTGGCGGGAACGCCAGAAGATGTGAAGTTTAAACTGCCGGCCGAAGTGGCCGACGTCGCGTAAGACGTTTTGGCAAGTACAAAAGGATAATTGAGTATGGTTCCGTTGACCCAGGCGTTAAAAGTAGGGGCCTATGTGGTGAAGCAGCACATCACAGGTGTGAAGCGCTACGCGATGGTGCTGATGCTGGAACCGTTGTTCCGCTGCAACCTGGCCTGCACGGGCTGCGGCAAAATCGATTACCCTTCTGAGATTTTGAACCAACGCATTTCGGTGGCGGATGCCATTGAGGCTGCCCGTGAGTGCCCGGCGCCGATCATCGCCATCGCCGGTGGCGAGCCATTGTTGCACAAGGAGCTTCCGCAGATCGTTGAAGCCTATCTAAAAATGGGCAAGTACGTGATTTTGTGCACCAACGCACTGCTGCTGGAAAAGAAGATCGACCAGTATAAGCCGCACAAAAATTTCTGCTGGGACATTCATCTGGATGGCGACAAGCAGATGCACGATAAGTCGGTGGACCAGGACGGCGTTTATGAACGTGCCATCGATGCGATCAAGCTTTGCAAATCCAAGGGCTTCCGCACCAGCATCAACTGCACATTATTTGAAGGGGCTGACCCTGACCGGGTGGCGGCTTTCTTTGACATGATCGCCGACCTCGATGTTGAAGGCGTGATGACCTCGCCCGGCTACGCCTATGAGCGCGCACCTGACCAGGAGCATTTCCTCAACCGCACCCGCACCAAGGAATTGTTCCGCGCCATTTTCAAGCGCGGCCAGGAAAGCAAAAAGCGCGGCAAGCACTGGAAGTTTACCCAGAGCCCGCTGTTCCTGGACTTTTTGGCCGGTAACCAGACTTATGCCTGCACGCCCTGGGGCAACCCGACGCGCAACGTGTTCGGCTGGCAGCGCCCGTGCTACCTGCTCGGCGAAGGCTACGCCAAGACTTACAAGGAATTGATGGAAACAACCGACTGGGATAAATACGGCGTCGGCAATTACGAAAAATGTTCGGACTGCATGGTGCATTCCGGCTTTGAAGCCACCGCCGTGATGGACTCCGTCAAGAAGCCCTGGAAAATAGCCGCATTGGCGTTGAAGGGGATTAAAACCGACGGCGCGATGGCCAAGGATATTCCGCTCGATAAGGCCCGCAAGGCGGACTATGTGTTCTCAACCCATGTTGAGAAAAAGATGGCTGAAATTCATGCGGAGAAGGCGGCGCGGGTGGCGGCGGAGTAATCTCTCAAATACCGTAATGGCAAGGCGCGGCCATTACGGTAGAGATTTAATTTTTTGAACCAGCGCTTTGCGGGCTTTTGCGGCATCCCCTGCCAGCGCCATCAGCACCGCAGTCTGCGATGGGTTTTGCAGCACCGAAAGCAGGATCGGTAATAGTTTAATCTGCCCACCAGCGTTGAGCGCGATCAACGCGGCTGGAGGCAATGCTCGCGTGGCCGGGTCGGCGATGGCACGCAGGACGGCGAAGGGAATATTGCCTCGTGCGGCGACAGCGGCCATCGCGCCTGATTCTAAATCAATGGCGTCAGCCCACGTCGCGTTGAAAATCGCTGATTTTTGCTCGCTGGTGACGGCGATCTCATCGCCCGCATAGATTTTTTGATGCGTAGCACCACCCAACCATGCCAATAAATCCAGATCGCAGGCGTAATCATTTACCGTCGCGGGAATGATGATTGTGCCCGCTGCCAATTCAGGGTTCAGCCCGCCCGCCAGACCAAAGCTGACCAGTGCGGCGGCCCCATTTGCGATTAAATCTTCCGCCGCACGCGCCGCACCAGTAGGCGTACCGCCACCCACGCCGACCATGAAGCCGGTGTTTTTCAGCAGGGCAGCTTCAGCGGTCAGCCCGACCACGAAACCTATTTTTGAATGGTTCATGATGCGGGTTTATCACCTGGAGCATTAGTTAAGAAGATACTCGCCTGCGCGAGTATGACGGCGGTAAAAAATTACTCGTCCAGCGCCACCAGGATATATTCGCCAACCAGTTCCGATGACGCCGGGTTTTGTCCGGTGATTAACTGACCATCGCGCACAGCGTAGGGTTGCCAGTCAGGGCCGGAGGAAAACGCACCGCCTAACGCGCGCAATTTGGTCTCAAGCAGGAATGGCACCACTTTGGTCAGCCCAACCGCCTCTTCTTCATGGTCGGTGAAGCCTGTCACCTTGCGCCCAGCCACCAGCGGCTTGCCATCAGCACGAGTGGCGCCCGTTAACCCGGCGGGACCATGACAGACAGCAGCGATGATTTTGCCTTCGGCATCATATTGCTTCAGCCAGGCCCCCAGCATGGTGCTGGTTGGCAGGTCCCACACCACACCGTGGCCACCCGGCAGGAAAATGCCGTCAAAATTGTCCGGGTCCATGGACTCAAGGGACGGCGTAATTTGCAGGGCATCCTGCACCATATTGTCGTGCAGGAAACGTTGGGCGTATTCAGATTTCACCGCCTCGGGCTTGAGCGAATTCGGGTCAAACGGCACCGGGCCACCAGCAATCGACGCGATTGTGACCTCAACACCAGCGTCCGAGAGGATGTAGTATGGTGCTGCGACCTCCTCCACCCATGAGCCGGTGGTATGGCCTGTATCACCCATCTGGCTATGCGACGTGGTGACAATGAGAATTTTAACCATCAGTGGTTCCTTAAATATTTTACTTTTTTACAGATGGTGACGAACACAGACCGCTGCAATGAAACCGTGATTGCAAATTTGAGAAGTTCCGCCGCATCGGTTAAACCGGTTCCAGAACAAACTGAAAGCAAGACACATGACTGATGAGCCTGAAGACGCCGAAATCATCACCAAGGACAGTAACGGAGCGGTGCTGCAGAATGGCGACAGCGTGACGCTGATTAAGGATTTGAAGGTAAAGGGCACTTCCGTGACGCTCAAGCGTGGCACGGTGGCAAAGAACATCCGGCTGACGGGAGACCCGGATTTGATTGAGTGCAATGTCGAGAAGGTTAAGGGGCTGGTACTGCGGACGGAGTTTTTAAAGAAGGGATGAGTGTCGGAGTCGAAACAAAAAATTAGCGATTTCAACGCTCAGTCGTCATGAACTTGGTTCGAAACGAACGACTCGCGAAGCCCTTAGTGCAGAACAAATTTGCTTGCTCCCCGCTTAAACCGAAAAAAAAGGAGGCTTAAAGCCTCCTTTTCTGTTTATGAAACGCAAACCTTACTCAGCGGTTTCGCGCTTGCCCTTCGCACCAACCTGCTCGGAGATGTCCTCGCCGGTGGCCTGGTCAACCATCCGCATCGAGAGTTTCACCTTGCCGCGGTCGTCGAAGCCGATGACTTTTACCTTTACGCTGTCGCCGATTTTGACGATGTCGTTGGTTTTGTTCACGCGGGTCGCGGCCAGTTCGGAGATGTGAACCAGGCCGTCTTTGGCGCCGAGGAAGTTTACGAAGGCGCCGAAATCGGCGGTCTTCACAACCTTGCCATTATAGATCACGCCAATTTCCGGCTCGGCGATGATGCCGCGGATCATGTCGATGGCGCCCTGCGCCTTCTTGTCGTCGGTGGCGGCAATTTTAACGGTGCCGTTATCGTCGATGTCGATCTTGCAGCCAGTCTTTTCGACGATGTCACGAATGACCTTGCCGCCAGTGCCGATGATGTCGCGGATCTTGTCCTTTGGTACCTGGATCATGGTGATCTTTGGTGCGTTGTTGGACACATCCTCACGGCCAGCGGTCAGCGCCTTCGCCATTTCGCCCAGGATGTGCAAGCGGCCATGCTTGGCCTGCTCCAGCGCGATCTTCATGATCTCCGGCGTGATCGAGGTGATCTTGATGTCCATCTGCAAGGACGTCACACCTTCCTCAGTGCCGGCCACCTTGAAATCCATGTCGCCAAGGTGATCCTCGTCGCCAAGAATATCAGAGAGAACAGCGAAACCACGATCTTCCTTAATCAGGCCCATGGCGATACCCGCCACCGGACGGGTGAGCGGAACGCCGGCATCCATCAAGGCGAGCGAGGTGCCGCAGACGGTTGCCATCGAGGAGGAGCCGTTGGATTCGGTGATTTCCGAGACAACCCGCAGCGTGTACGGGAATTTGTCTTTGGCCGGCAGCAGCGGGTGGACAGCGCGCCAGGCGAGCTTGCCATGGCCAATTTCGCGGCGGCCGGGCGAGCCCATGCGGCCGGTTTCGCCCACCGAATACGGAGGGAAGTTGTAATGGAGCATGAAATGCTCCTTGAACTCGCCTTCGACAGCATCGATGAGCTGTTCGTCCTGCGCGGTGCCGAGCGTGGCAACCACCAGCGCCTGGGTTTCACCACGCGTGAACAAAGCCGAACCATGAGTGCGCGGCAGCACGCCGACTTCTGCCAGAATTGGGCGGACAGTCTTGGTGTCGCGGCCATCGATGCGCAGGCCGGTGTCGAGAATGTTGTTACGCACGATGTCGGCTTCAAGCTCCTTGAAAAGCTCCTTGGCCTTGGCAGCGTCGAGACCTTCGGCAACCAGCTCAGCCGCGGCGTGCTTCTTCACAGCGCCGAGTTTCTCGTAACGAACCTGCTTGACGGTTTCGGTGTAAGCAGCGCGGAAGCCTTCGCGGGCCAGTTCATCAACACGGGCGGTGAGGATTTTTTCTTCCTCGGTGATTTCCGTCAGCGGCCAGGGGTCCTTGGCGGCAACTTCCGCCAATTCGATGATCGCCTGGATGATCGGCTGGAAAGCGGCATGACCAAAGGTCACCGCACCCAGCATCACGTCTTCGGAAAGCTCGGAGGCTTCGGATTCCACCATCAGCACGCCTTCAGTGGTGCCGGCGAGCACGAGGTCGAGCTTGCTGTCAGCGCGCTCGGTCACGGTCGGGTTCAGCACATATTCGCCGTTGATCATGCCAACGCGGGCAGCACCGACCGGGCCAAAAAACGGAATGCCGGAGATGGTGAGGGCTGCCGAGGCAGCAACCAGCGCCAGAATATCCGGGTCGTTTTCAAGGTCGTGGCTCAGCACGGTGACAACAACCTGCACTTCGTTGCGGAAGCCATGCGGGAACAGCGGGCGGATCGGGCGGTCGATGAGGCGGGAAACCAGCGTTTCCTTCTCGGTCGGGCGGCCTTCGCGCTTGAAGAAGCCACCGGGGATCCGGCCGGCGGCGAAGAATTTCTCCTGGTAGTTCACGGTCAGCGGGAAGAAATCCTGGCCGGGTTTGGCGGATTTGGCGCCCACGACGGTGGCGAGCACCACGGTGTCGCCATAGGAGGCAACCACGGCGCCGTCAGCCTGACGTGCAACCTTGCCAGTTTCCAGGATCAGCGTGCTGCCGCCCCAGGCGATTTCTTTGCGGAAATATTTATCAAACATCTGTTCAGTCCTTCATGTAACGGCGGACGGGGACCGGAATGTTCAATGATGGCGCGGTTCAAACCGTGGCGGTAGCGGCGCCTCGGGCTGCATGGGTCTGGCTGTGGGAGGGGAAACTCAGCACAGCCACGGACCATGTGGCCGGAAACGCCGCAGTGCAAAGACCTTGCCCGGCGGTTGGTTGGCGCGACCACCGAGCGTTCCTGCGCCCCGAGATTGCCGCTTAACTTAAATCACCATACCCCGAACCCATTTCCGAAATATGAACGCACCACCCTGGCGCGTGGGGTGAGAGTACAAGAAACTGGCCGATAACACCACAGGGAGAGTTTGCATGGCACCCGGCACACCGATTTTGGCCATATCAGAGGCCATCGCCACCATCACCTTGAACCGCCCCGCCCATAAAAACCGCCTGCAACCCGAGGATTTGGCGGCTTTAGGGGCCATGTTCAGGCAATTGGCGGGAAATCAGGCCGTGCGGGTGGTAATTATCACTGGAGCCGGTGATCATTTCAGCGCCGGGTTTGACCTGAACGCATTGGCCGGTGGCAATGTGGGGAATGCCCAGGATGGCCCCGGCGGGTTTGGAGCCATGGTGGATGCCTTGGAACGGCTGCCGCAAGCCACCATCGCCCGGCTAAACGGCGGCGTTTATGGTGGTGCCACCGACATGGCGCTGGCCTGCGATTTTCGAATCGGCATCGCGGGCATGGCGGCCTCGATGCCGGCGGCCAAAATCGGGCTACATTATTATAAAAGCGGCATTTTGCGTTACGCCAGCCGGTTGGGGCTGGATAATGCAAAACGAATGTTCCTGACCGCCGAGCGAATTTTTGCTGATGAACTGTTGCGCATCGGCTTCCTGACGAAAGTCGCGGAATCTCAGTATTTTGACGAAACGGTGGAGGCGCTGGCCGCCACGCTAGCTGCCAACGCGCCGCTGGCGGTGCAGGGCGTAAAGCTGGCCCTGAATGAACTGGCCCGCGGCGCCTGGGATGAGGCGGTTTTCATCGCCCGTGCCCAGGCTGCACTGGCAAGCACCGATTTACAGGAGGGCCTTTCAGCCGCCCTGCAAAAACGCCCGGCTAACTTTAAAAACCAATAATTTTAGCGCTGGCCGAAGCTGGCGGCCTCGAATAAGTCCTTATGTTCGCGCGGCTGGCTACGCCAATATTGTTTGGGGGCCACTACTTTAGCGCCCAGTTTGGCGGCGGCGTGCCAGGGCCAATGCGGGTTGTATAAAATGCCGCGGGCTAAGGCCACGGCATCGGCCTTGCCCTCCGCGATGATGGATTCGGCATGTACAGGGTCGGTAATCAAGCCGACCGCGATCACCGGGATACCTACATGGGCCTTCACCTGTTCGGCAAACGCCACCTGGTAGCCATCGGCAAGCGGGATTTTTTGTAATGGCGACACCCCGCCCGAACTGACATGAATGGCGGCACAACCTGCAGCCTCCAGCGCCTTGGCAAATGCGATGGTGCCAGCAATATCCCAGCCACCTTCCACCCAATCGGACGCCGAAACCCGCACCCATACCGGCATCGAGGTGGAAACAGCGGCGCGGACGGCCGCAAAAACCTCGAGCGGAAAGCGCATGCGGTTTTCCAGGCTGCCGCCATATTCGTCGTTGCGCTGGTTGGCGAGCGGCGAGAGAAATTGGTGCAGCAAATACCCGTGCGCCGCGTGCAGCTCGATGCCCGCCAGCCCCAGCCGCTCGGCCCGCTTGGCGCTGGCCACAAAATCATCCCTGACTTTCGCCAACCCCGCCGCATCCAGCGCCACTGGCGGGTGCTCGTGCGGGTTATGCGGAACCGCCGAAGGTGCCAGGGCATGCCAGCCTGTGGGAGCCTCCGGTGCAATTTGCTGGCCGCCGTCCCAGGGCGTTTGCGATGAGGCTTTGCGGCCTGCATGGCCGAGCTGGATGGCGATCGGCATATCGCTGTAAAGGCGGATGGCGGCCATAACATTTGCTAAGGCAGTTTCATTGGCATCGGAATACAGCCCGAGATCACCCGGAGAAATACGGCCCTCAGCGGAAACACCCGTAGCCTCGATAATCAACAGCCCTGCCCCGGACAGAGCAAGGCCGCCCAGATGAATGCCGTGCCAGGCGCTGGCTGAGCCATCCACTGCCGAATACTGACACATCGGCGCGATGATGATGCGGTTGGGCAAGGGCAGCGGGCCGATGTTCAGCGGCTCAAAAAGTTTGCTCATGAATGACTTTCAAATTTGGTGAAGGTTACAGTCGATATAGGATGTGGATCAGCCGCCGCCTACCGCTGCCGCCACTTGCTTGAAAATTTGTGCGGGCACGGTACCGCCCGTGACGTTATTCATTGGGGAATTATCGTCATTTCCTACCCAAACGGCGATGATGTTGCCGCCCGCATAGCCGACAAACCAAGCGTCGCGGTAGTTTTGGGTGGTGCCGGTTTTGCCCGCCGTAAACTCGTCCGGCAGGAAGGCAGCGGTGCCGGTGCCCCCGGTGACAACGCCGCGCAGCATGTCGCGCATCTCACTCGCAAGGGCTGGCGAAACCACGGCGATGGGGTCGTGATTGGTCACGGGCACCCGGTTGATCGCGGTAAAGCCGTAGGGTGTGACGCGGTTGCCGCCGTTGAAGAAGGTGGCGTAGGCGCCGGCCAGCTGCATCACGCCCACCGAGCCGGTGCCCAAGGCCAGAGAGGCGTTATCGGGCAAATGATCATCCAGCCCCAGGCTGCGGGCCACAGCGATGACACGGCGCGCCCCACCGGCGCGCAGTAAAATACGGATGGCAGCGGTGTTCATCGAATCTGCCAGGGCTTCACGCATGGAAACCTCGCCGCGGTAGGTGCGCTCGTAATCCTTCGGGTGGTAACCGGCGAGCGACAACGGGGCGTCGAGCACCATGTCATCAGGCGTCATGCCCGCTTGGAGGCCGGCCAGCCAGACAACCGGCTTGATGGCCGAGCCGGTCTGGCGGCGGGCCAGCACGGCACGGTCGTAGCCCTCGCGGTCACCAACGCCGCCCACCAAGGCACGCACCGCACCGGTTTTGGCATCCAGCACCACCACCGCGCCCTGGTGCATGTTCAGTGCGACACCCTCTGCCGAGATGGCAGTGTTCAGTGCCGACTCCGCCGCAGTTTGCAGGCGGGCGTTCATGGTGGTGGCCAGCGTGGCATCAACGCCTTCGGGGATCAGCGCGCCGGCCTGTTGCATCGTCCAGAGGGCAAACCATGAGGATTGAGAGCTGGGCGAGGCAGCATCAGCCAATTCCGCCTCGGCGGCAGTTTCCTGTTCTTGGGTGATGGCGCCGTTGGCCAGCATGGCACCTAGAACCTGCAATGCGCGCTCCTGCGCGGCCTGCGGGTTGGCTAACGGATTCAACGACGACGGCGCCTTCGGCAACCCGGCCAGAATGGCGGCTTGTGCGATGGAAAGTTTGGTGGCGGGGATGCCGAAATACAGCTTGGCGGCGGCATCCACACCATAAGCCCCTGCCCCCAGATACACACGGTTCAGGTAAATTCCCAAAATATCGGCCCGTGAATAATGCCTCCATAACCACAGGCTCAGAATAGCCTCCTGAACTTTCCGGCGCAGGCTACGCTGGTTGGTGAGGAATAATGTTTTGGCGGTTTGCTGAGTAAGCGTGGAGCCACCCTGCACAACATGGCGGTGCGCGATGTCCAAGATACCTGCCCGCAGCAAGCCAAACGCGTCAAACGCACCATGGGATTCAAAGCGCTTATCCTCGATGGCGATGAAGGCCGCGGCCACGCAAGGCGGCAACTGGGCAGGGAGTTCGACCTTGCCGGCAATATCGCCGAATCGTGCCACTAATTGCCCGGCGGGGTCCAGCAGCACAATCGCGGGTCGGCGCGGCTGGGTGATGGCGCTGACTGGATTGGGGAGGTCCCAGGTAAACCACAGCAGCACCAGCGACCCGAGTGCTGCGGTCCAGATGGTGGCAATGGTGGCGTAACGCAGCGCAAACCCCGCCCGGCGCACCGTTTTGCGCGGCAACACGGGCTTCGGCAGCACCAGCTTGCGTGGTGCCGCTTTGGTGGGAGAGGGTTTTAGGCGTGCCATTGAAACCCGAGGCTTAGAAAAATCCGCCGCGCCGGGTCAAATGATTGTTAAACGGCGGGGTTTACCGCCAACTTGGCTTGGCTGAGGTGAGCCGTTATAGACGGCCCCGCTAGCGGGTGTGGCGGAATGGTAGACGCACCGGACTTAAAATCCGTTGGGCCCTAGGCCCGTGGGGGTTCAACTCCCCCCACCCGCACCAGCCCCGGCGCTCTACACATCCTTTTTAATTTTTGCACCGCAAATTCGTCTCGCGGCCTTATGCCGTCAAGCGCAAGCCGGCCTCCTGCAAGGCGGTGCGCAATCAACGATCTGACTGCCGTTGATTACGGAATTTTCGTGTTTGTATCACTGATGGCCTACGCCGTCGGCTGCCAGAAGGTGTGAGACATGTTTGACCTTATTTTTCCAGGCGGCATTTGCGCTGCCCTGCTGGTTTATCTCGTGTGGGCGATGCGGCGCGCTGAAGATTTCTGAAATTTGATACGATGACAATACAAGGGATGCTTTATATAACGCTGATATATCGCTAGCCGTTGCAGTGATGCAGGCGTTCACGGGTGGCTGATGACAAACGACCGGGAATTTTTATGTCGATCTGACACGCATCACGCTTTATTTGCTTCTGCCGGTTTCGATTGTAGCCGCCGGCTCGCTCGTCATGGCGGGATCACCTCAGACCTTCAGCACGTTCGTCACCGCCCACACACTGAGTGCCGGGTCACAGAGCGTTGCCATAGGACAAGCGGCATTCCAGGAGGCAATCCGCTGCACATTGCCGCTGGTGTTTCCGTGACCGGTGGCAACAGGGAAGGCCAGGCGAAGGAGATTTAGCGCGCCATGCTGGGCGTGCTGGTCTTGACCGCGTTCATCTTGGCCGGGTGGCCGCTTCGCCTTTCTGGTCCCCATCCCCGCCATATCCAGTTCACTGGCCGCCAAGCCAAAAACTGCTCGCCAGCGCTGATACGTTCCCAACCACGGGGCCGCTGTTCATCGGGCAGTTGATCGGCGTGATCATCATCCTGGGCGGCCCGCAATATCTGCCCGCCGACACGTTGGCTCGCAATCCGGTCATGTTCGTCACCGAAATGGTGGCGATGATAACCAGCGCGGTGGGTGTGGAGGATTTGTTTACCAGCGAACCTGCCGCCTTCGCGACCATGATTGCGCTCTGGCTGTGGCACGCTGTTTTGTTCGCCACCTTTGCTGAGGCCGCTTTTTAACCCATACGCAGATTTTAACGGCCTATGGGGCGCTGCCAACACTGAAGATGTCAGGTATCTTCGGGTTTATATATGGCAATTTCGCAAAACATGGAACCAAAATGGCCGCGATGATCGTAAACCAACCGGGCATTGGTCACCGCTTAGCCGTGTTTCAACCAGAGGCATGATACGTTTTTAGCCATCAACGGCCACATAATGGAGCCGCAGATGGAATAATAGACTTTACCGTCAAGTTCGGAATCGAATAAATATACAGTTACCAGAAGCGCAGCTAACCCAAAGGTCAGACCTATGAAAACTATTCGCAACAAATTGATATGCACCGTCATTCTGAGCCTTGCAGCGCTTCCAGCCTATGCACAGGACAGCGCGCTCTTTGGCATCTGGCGTGGCGAGGCCATGGTGCCAGGTACTGGCGGCCTCGAAGTTATAGTTTCCATGAGGCAAATCTTTCGACCCGACGGCCATTTCAATTCAATCACCGAAAGCCGTTACGCCAACGGCCCAACAGCGGGCAGTATGATTGGTACGTTGCAGGAACAAGGGACCTATCAGGCAGACCCCAACCAAGGTGTTCTCTCACTGCATATTGAGAAACACGAAAGTTCTAGCAAAACCGCCGTGCCAACTGATCAATATGACCATTACCATTTAACCTCGCCGGACCGCTTTATCATGCAATCATTGGAAGGTGGTCCATTGATCGCATTTGTACGGGCTCAGCAATAGAATTTCACTCTGACGTGGGCATTATTGTCGAACGGTTAATGTCGCACTTAATTATCCGAATGACGTCTGTGTCGTGTTTGTTTGACGGGGCTGGTAGCGACTACCCAAACTATAACGACTGCCCGGATGCAACAAGCGAGACGAGGTGGCAGGGCCCGAGGCAGTCCAGGTACGGCGTTCCA
Organism: Acidocella sp.; assembly: GCA_027308685.1. GTDB lineage: Bacteria > Pseudomonadota > Alphaproteobacteria > Acetobacterales > Acetobacteraceae > Acidocella. The sequence continues at coordinate 94,059 of DAIDEE010000006.1, read as the reverse complement.
CAAGCAGACAAGGTTCGTGTCGGTCAACACCTAATAGCGCTTGCGCTCGTGTGTCGGCAGTAACGGCATGGACAATATGTTCAACTTCGGTGGCGGGCGCTATGCTCTGCAGATATCGATTGGTCGTCAACACAGTGAAATCTTGCTCTAAATAGAATGGTGCAAAATATGGTGAAACATATCGCAACTCCAATTGGACCGAAGTATCGTTTTCTAAATGCAACACTTCAGATAGAAAAATTTTAGATCCCCGCCTGACCGAAAGTTCACGCGCTAACAGTTCATCAGCGCGAGTCTCCTCCAAATGCAACACACGCGCCTTATGAATATGGCCACGTCTTGCGATGTCATCCGATATATCGAAAATCTCCAGCAAATCTGAACGTGATGGTGACTTACGTACAAATGTGCCGACACCCTGTACGCGATGTAATAATCCATCAGCAGACATTTCGCGCAGCGCCCGATGCACTGTCATCCGCGAGGCACCCAAGGTTTCCATCAGTTCATATTCCGAGGGAATCTTTTCACCATCTTTAAAAATACCTGCGGCTATACGATCAAGCAAATGCTGTTTCACCTGCTCATATAAATGCGGTGGCTTGCCCGCACTCATAGGGCTCCTCCTCTCAAGCGTGCCACAACCGCGTCAAATCGTCTTTGGCTCGTCGCACCCAGAACATGCTGACCATCTGTTATAACCCTTTTACCCCGTACCCAAACATGTGACACCTGGGACTTACGGCTTGCAAATACCCAATGAGCCAGTGCAGACTCTGGTTCGTCACCCGTTAGTCCAATTATATTTGCTGGTTGGCCAATGATTATACCAGCGTTCTCACCCAAGGCCTGACCACCACCTTCAATAGCTTTTTGAAACAACGCGGTGGCGGTGGAGCGCGTTATATTATTAGCCATAACATTGCGTTCGCGGTATAGAAGGCGCTGTGAATACTCAAGTGTTCGTAGTTCATCAGCCACACCAATACAGACGTTTGAGTCTGACCCAATGCCCCAAGCGCCAGCAAAATCGCGGGCGGCGAAAATTCCGTCTCCGAGATTAGCCTCCGTGACTGCGCATAATCCTACTACCGCGCCCGCCAAGGCAATGCTCGCCCGCTCTTGAGCGTTCGCATGGGTTGCATGAACCAGACACCAATTTCTATCGACTGGAGCATGGTTCAGCAGGTATTCAACAGGCCGTTGTCCATGCCACGCCACACACGCCTCAACCTCGGCTGTTTGTTCTGAAATATGAATATGTACTGGTCTTGTTCCCGCCATCTCATTCAGTAGCAAGAGTTCGTCGAGCGTTACCGCCCGTAGAGAATGCGGTGCAACGCCAGTGGCGGCCACCGCAGCACAACGTTCATAAAGCCGGACATATCTATCGAATGAATTAATGAAACGACGCTGCTCAGATGCGGGGGCTTGTCCACCCCATCCGGCATGAGCGTAAAATACAGGTAGTAAGGTGAGGTCGATCCCTGTAATCGCTGCAGCCTCAGAAATCCGTACTGCCATCTCGCCGATATCATCATATTCCTGACCATTCAGCGCATGATGCAGATAGTGAAATTCCGCAACATGACAAAATCCGCCCTCAAGCATCTCAATAAAGGCTTGAGTTGCCACTACCGCAACATCATCAGGACTCATTTGCAGTGCAAAGCGATACATCAGATCACGCCAGGTCCAGAAACTGTCAGACACCGTGCTTCTGACCTCCGCCAATCCTGCCATGGCGCGTTGAAAACTATGGCTATGTAAGTTTACCATGCCTGGCAGGGCGATATCATACGTCAGCCCATCTGGCGGAGTATCAAACGATATCCCACTTATAAGCCCGGAGTTTATGCTCAACGCGACGTTTTGCGCCCAGCCCCCCGGCAGCAACGCATATCTAAAAAACAGCTTGTTTGCCACTATGCAGCCCTTCTATTTTTCCCTATTGTATATACAACACAGCGAACGCCGCCAAGGGCTAATTTTAATGCATGCCGACCGTATTTTCACGAATGCCCGCTTAGCAACCATGGCGCCAAGCCATAATGGTATTGGCCTCATAGACCACGGCATGGTGGCCACCACCGCAGGCCGAATTATCTACGCTGGTCCGGTCAGGACGATGACCGCTGATGAGATCACTGATTGTGCCGGCCGCCTGATCACCCCTGGATTGATCGATTGCCATACGCATCTGGTTTATGCTGGCCACCGGGCCGCAGAATTTGAAGCGCGGTTAAACGGCGCTTCCTATGAAGAAATTGCCGGCGCTGGCGGGGGGATCACCGCAACCGTCTCTGCGACCCGTGATGCGGGTCCGGAAGCACTCATAGCAGCCAGCATACCACGCTTACAGGCCCTTATCGATGAGGGCGTAACCACGGTTGAAATAAAATCAGGATACGGCCTGAACGAAGCCTCTGAACTGAAACTACTGCAGGTCATTCGTCAGATTAGCGCTACGGCAGCGGTTGATGTAGCCACAACTTTTCTCGGTGCCCATAGCCTGCCCCCCGAGACCGCAGTCGATCGTCAAGCCTATATTCATCTTTTAACAAAGACGCTCATACCAAAAATTGCTAAACTTAATCTCGCGCACGCCGTCGATGGTTTTTGTGAGCATATTGCATTTACGCCCGATGAAATAGCCGAAGTTTTCAGGTCTGCGCGTGCGCACGGGTTGCCGGTAAAATTGCATGCTGACCAACTCTCGAACCTACATGGCGCCGCTCTCGCTGCAAGCTTCGGCGCACTTTCGGCAGATCATCTCGAATACACCGACACCGATGGCGTCGCCGCCATGGCGCGATCAGGCACAGTGGCCGTTTTATTGCCTGGTGCTTTTTATACATTGCGTGAAACACAGCATCCTCCCATCGCTGCTTTACGTTCGCATGGCGTGCGCATCGCTGTCGCTACCGACCTCAACCCCGGTACGTCACCACTAAGGTCGTTGCTGCTGGCGATGAACATGGCCGCCACGCAATTTAGACTTACCATAAATGAATGCCTGCTAGGGGTGACCCGCAACGCCGCTGCCGCGCTAGGACGTGCGGATGTAGGAGCGTTGGTTGCCGGCTATAAATGTCACCTCGCCATCTGGAATGTCGAAACCCCAGCCGAACTGGTCTATCAAATCGGCTTCAACCCTCTGCACCAACGCATCTGGAGTGCCTCATGAAACTCAACCCTGGAAATGTGTCACTACAGGAATGGCGCAGCATTTATCGAGGCTCCGGCTGCACACTTGAGGCTGTAGCCATGCCCGCCATCGCCCGCGCTGCCAAAGCTGTCAGCGAAATTTTAGCGCGCGGTGAACCTGTTTACGGCGTCAACACTGGCTTTGGAAAACTTGCCGCCGTTCGCATTGCCGACACTGACCTGGCCAGGCTTCAACAAAATTTGGTCCTCTCTCACGCCGCCGGCGTGGGCGACCCAATGCCGATCCCCGTGGCGCGGTTGATGATGGCACTAAAACTTGCTTCATTAGCTCAAGGTGCTTCCGGCGTGCGCGTTGCCACAGTGGAATTCCTTGAGCAGATGCTCGTCCACAATCTTATTCCGGTTATCCCCGCACAAGGCTCCGTAGGTGCTTCCGGTGATCTAGCGCCGCTCGCCCACATGGCCGCAGCAATGCTGGGCACGGGAGACGTTTTTCTTAACGGAGAACGGCTTTCAGCCATTGCTGGCCTAGCCAAAGCTGGGCTTGCTCCTATCGTACTAGGCCCAAAAGAAGGACTTGCTCTCTTAAATGGCACACAATTTTCCACCGCCTATGCTTTAGCTGGACTATTTGAAGCCGAAACGCTGTTCCAGTCTGCTCTGCTCACTGGCGCACTCTCAACCGACGCGGCCCGTGGGTCCGACGCGCCGTTCGACCCACGCATCCATGCGCTACGCCGCCACAAAGGCCAGGCAGAGGTGGCCGCGACCCTGCGGACCCTGATGACCGGCAGTGCCATTCGTGCCTCGCACATGCTCAATGACACCCGCGTACAAGACCCCTACTGCCTACGCTGCCAACCGCAAGTTATGGGTGCCGTCCTTGACCTTCTGCGCCAGGCCGCTGACACACTGAGAACCGAAGCGAATGGCGTCACCGACAACCCTCTCATATTCACAGACCCTGCAGAGGCCCTCTCTGGCGGAAACTTTCACGCCGAACCAGTGGCCTTTGCCGCTGATATGATCGCTATGGCTGTCTGTGAAATCGGCTCTCTTGCTGAACGCCGTCTCGCGATGCTTGTTGACCCCACACTCTCCGGCCTACCAGCCTTTCTCACGCCAAAACCAGGATTGAATTCAGGCTTCATGATACCGCAAGTTACTGCAGCCGCCTTGGTCTCAGAGAATAAAGGCCGGGCGTTTCCCGCCTCCGTCGATTCTATCCCAACCTCAGCCAACCAGGAAGACCATGTCTCCATGGCCGCCCACGGTGCCCGCCGGTTGTTGCCCATGACAGATAACCTGCGAGCCATCATCGCCATCGAATTGCTGGCCGCCGTGCAAGGGTGCGACTTCCACACGTTGCCCTCGAGCACAATACTGGAAGATATTCGTACCCTGGTGCGAGGTAAAGCGGCATATCTGGACGACGATCGTTATTTTGCTCCCGACATCGAGGCTGCCATCATGATTTTACGATCCGGTACATTACCGCTTGCAACATTGCCAAGCGTGCTATGAATTTTCTAAAGCTCCATCGGGGCTCAGCACCGCTGATACTCAGCATCCCACATGCCGGCACGCATATCCCCGAAGAGTTTCAGCATGCCCTCAGGTCGCTTTGGCTGGCCCGTAAGGATGCTGATTGGTGGCTCCCGGAACTCTACCAATTTGCCGAAGCCTATGACGCCACGATCCTATGCACTGAAATATCGCGTACCGTCATCGACCTCAACCGTGACCCCTCCGGTGTATCGCTTTATCCGGGTCAAGCCACGACCGGCCTCTGTCCTACCACAACATTTGATGACGAGCCTTTATATCTCGCTGGCCATGAGCCCGACGATACCGAGATTCTGTTGCGTCGCGCAAAATATTTTGACCCCTACCATGAGACCTTACGCGCCGAGATCAGCCGCTTGCGTGGCCGTCATCATGCCATCACCATTTATGATTGCCATTCCATTCGCAGTGAAATTCCACATTTATTTGAAGGATTGCTACCGAATTTTAATATAGGCAGTAACGACGACAGATCATGCGATCCTGTTATCACTGAGAAAATCGCGGCCATTTGTGAAACCGAAAAGAACTTTTCATATGTCGCCAACGGTCGTTTTAAAGGCGGCTACATCACCCGCCATTATGGCAACCCAGCGAACGGCGTAAATGCGATTCAAATGGAACTTGCATGTCGTGGATATATGGCCGAACCCTCTACCCCCTCACCCGCAAATTGGCCGACGCCTCTTGATACCAGCCCAGCCATACTACCAACTTTGCGATCCATCCTTGAAAGCCTTCTCCCATGAACCGTCTGGATAACGCCCGCATAATTCGCGCACCGCATGGTAATCAACTTTCAGCAAAATCTTGGCAGACGGAAGCGCCCTTGCGAATGCTAATGAACAACCTCGACCCAATGGTGGCTGAACGCCCTGAAGAACTGGTGGTTTATGGCGGTATTGGACGCGCAGCCCGCGACTGGAATTCGTTTGACCGCATTGTTGAAACATTACGCCGCTTGGAAGCAGATCAGACCTTGCTGATTCAATCCGGCAAACCGGTCGGCGTGTTCCGCACCCATGAAAACGCGCCGCGTGTATTGCTTGCAAACTCCAACCTAGTGCCACATTGGGCAACCTGGCAGCATTTCAATGAACTCGACCGTAAGGGTTTGATGATGTACGGCCAAATGACAGCGGGTTCATGGATCTATATTGGTACGCAAGGAATCGTTCAAGGCACATACGAGACTTTCGTGGAAATGGGCCGTCAGCATTACAACAACGACCTCTCTGGCCGCTGGATATTAACCGCGGGGTTGGGTGGTATGGGCGGTGCGCAAACTCTGGCCGCCACCATGGCAGGTGCTAGTTGCCTCGCTGTTGAGTGTCAGGACAGCCGGATCGAGATGCGGCTTAAAACCCGATATGTTGATGTAAGAGCCGACACGCTTGATGAATCCCTAGCCATTATCAATCGCGCGGTGGCCGAGAAAAAGCCCATATCTGTTGCTCTGCTCGGAAATATCGCGGAAATCCTTCCGGAGTTACTACGCCGTGGTATCCGCCCTGACGCCCTCACCGATCAAACCTCAGCCCACGACCCAATAAACGGCTATTTGCCGAAGGGCTGGAGTGTCGCGGCGTGGATTGAGCGGCGCGCCAGCGAGCCAAAAGCCGTTGAAGCTGCGGCGCGGGCTAGCATGGCCGAGCATGTGCGCGACATGCTGACGTTCGCAAAAATGGGTGTTCCAACATTTGATTACGGCAATAACATTCGACAAGTTGCCAAGGAACAGGGGGTGGAGAATGCCTTCGATTTTCCGGGCTTCGTGCCGACCTACATCCGTCCGCTATTTTGCCGCGGTATCGGCCCGTTCCGGTGGGCTGCACTTTCAGGCAATCCCGACGATATTTACAAAACAGATGCTAAAGTAAAAGAACTCTTGCCGCACGACAAGCATTTGCACCATTGGCTGGACATGGCACGCGCTAAAATTAGCTTTCAGGGTCTGCCGGCGCGCATCTGCTGGGTGGGGCTTGGCGACCGCCATCGGCTTGGCCTCGCCTTCAACGAGATGGTGGCTAGCGGTGAACTGACAGCCCCGGTGGTGATTGGCCGTGACCATTTGGATTCTGGTTCTGTTGCCTCGCCCAATCGCGAAACTGAAGCCATGCTTGATGGCTCTGATGCCGTTTCAGATTGGCCATTGCTGAACGCACTGCTTAACTGCGCTTCCGGTGCTACATGGGTCTCTCTGCATCATGGGGGTGGTGTGGGCATGGGGTTCTCGCAACACTCAGGTATGGTAATATGCGCTGACGGCACACCAGAAGCCGCACAGCGTCTCGCCAACGTACTCTGGAACGATCCTGGCACCGGCGTTATGCGTCACGCCGATGCTGGTTACGATATAGCCAAAAATTGTGCTCGTAAATTTGGTCTCGACTTGCCAAGCATGGCATAGATAAATCAGCTTTAACATCGCAATGTTTCAGGCGACTTGGGGTTTAACGTTAGTCAAGCATGATCAGATCGTCAGGCTTCACCAAACCCTCAACCAGCGCAACCGAGTAAAGGCTGGCCAGTCCAGCATGTTTGGTTGTCACCTGACGCAATATTTTGGGGTAGGCCTGTGCCGTATTTGGATTAAGCGTGATTATTTTCAGCGGAGATCGTGTTCGAGGTATTCATCTGGTGAATCTTTCAATTACCCACAAATCTCGGCTTTTTGAATCGAGGCTATTGCCCGGCGCGAATTGCGTGTGATTCTTTGTCGGGCACCGAAACGGGAGCGGTGCGATGGACGAGAATGAGGTTGGCTGGTTTGACCGCGAGATTGCGGGGTGTCATTTTGCTGACGAGCGTCTGAAAGGGCGGTTCCGCAAGCTGATCGCGCGGATGGGAGGTTCTGTGGGGCAAAGCATTCCGCTAGTCTGCCAGGATTGGGCCAACACGAAGGCCGCCTATCGCTTTTTCTCCAATGACCGTGTCAGCGAGGCAGATATTCTGGCCGGACATTTTCAGTCGACCTGTGAGCGCGTAGGGGCGACCGACGACTTGGTTTTCATGCTCCACGATACAACAGAATTTGTTTATCAACGAGAGTCTTCTGAGGCCATCGGCATCAAGAAGAGCGTAAATAGCGGCCGCGACAAGGCCGGGCGCCTGCGGTCGCACACGGTTTGCGGCATTCTGATGCATTCGAGCCTTGCAATCACGAGTGATGGGCTGCCTCCGGTGGCTGGAGAACCTGAAGCAATCCACAGCATTTTTCGGTGATCCTGGACGGTGCGTCCATATTGGTGATCGCGAAAGCGACATCTACGAACTCTTTTGCACGGCCCATGTAATCGGCACGCTTTTCCTGATCAGAACTTGTGTCAATCGCCTGGCAGGAAAAGGCAATCACACGATCGCAGATGAGATGGATGAAGTGACAGTGAAAGGGCTGCATCGCATTGAGGTCCGTGACAGCAAGGGTGATCCGGACTAAGCCGTGCTGGAGATCAGGTATCGCAAAATCCAAGTCCTGCCACCAATTGGCAAACAAAAGCGATACCCGGCATTATCGTTAACGGTGATCCACGCGGAGGAACGCGGGAGCCCGAAGCATCGGAAGAAAATTCATTGGAAGTTGATCACGTATTTACCTGTGCGGTCCCGCAAGGATGCCATCGAAAAACTCCAATGGTATGCAATGCGCTAGAAAATTGCGGTGTTCCATAAAATCCTCAAATCCGGGTGCAAAGCGGAGGAGTCAAAACTCCGGACAGCGCAGCGGCTGACAAATTTGATCGCTGTCTTTTGCATCATCAGTTGGCGGATCTTCTGGATCACAATGCTAAACCGCTCTGCCCCGGAGGCACGGCCGACACTCGCATTGGATGAAACCGGGATCGGTTTGCTGGATCGGCTCGTGAAAGACAAAATCCGACATCGCCGAAAGACGCTCGGGCAGTATCTGACCAAAATTGCTCAGCTCGGAGGCTATCTCGCACGCGCCACTGATCCTCCTCCTGGCAATACCGTCATGTGGCGCGGGCTCTCACGCATGACGGATATCAAACTCGGCGTGACGATCGGTATGCAACTTGTGGGTAATTGAAAGTCATACCGGAGGGGTATGCCCCATATATTCCGGGCGCGTTAAAACGCGGACAGATTACGGTAGTTTTGATTGTTATGCCGGTGCCGCTACCCAATTCGATAGGGTCGATAACGACGTGAAGGCTTAGTATGTCGAACAACTCCGAACCGGCACCCAGACCACGAGATAGCGTTGAGGCGCAGACTATTGCGTACGTGCTGTTTTTGCTGATGACATTGATTTTAACTTGGCGCTGGGATTGGTTCATCCCGTTTGTCGAATCCCAAGCATCTGCAACGATCGGGCGACAGGTGACAATCCAGCACTTAAAGGTGCGTCTCGGCGGCATCACCGAGATTACCGCCGAGGGAGTGACCATCGCTAATCCCAAAGGCTTCGGGGCAATAAAACCGTTAGGCACCGCTGACAGGCTGCTCGTCGATGCCGATATCATGGCCTACATCTCGCAGGGAATGGTTGTTTTGCCATTCATTGAAGTTGACCAACCTTTCGCCGCCGTCCGCCAGTTACCAAATGGCGACACCAACTACGCGCTGGACATTGCAAACAGCGGCAATTCAACGGCACAGCCTGTACAAATTGGCGATTTGATCATTGTGAATGGTAGCGCCACAGTGGATATACCGAAGCTCAAGACGAATTTTACGATGACGATTGCAACGCAAAATTCGCAAACCAGTTCTATCAAAAATGAAATTATGGTCACGGCGCATGGCACTTATAGTGGTCAACCGATCACCGCCAAGTTTATCGGTGGCAGTTTGTTGTCGCTTCGTGACCCGTCAAACCCATACCCCATCAATCTCCACATCCAAAATGGTACGACTGTCGCCAGCCTCGTCGGCACAACCACCAATCCGCTAAACTTCAGCGGCGCCAACTTGAAACTATCGTTTTCCGGTCAGAGTATGTCTAATTTATACCAGTTGACGGGCATACCAATTCCGGCGACGCCGCCCTACGCCATCACAGGCCGGCTCAATTATAGCAAAAACGCCTTTCAATTCGAGAATTTTGAAGGACGAGTAGGGTCCAGCGATCTTGAAGGAAGCATCTCAGAGACCACACCGCGCGATGGCAGCCGCAGGCTGATTACCGCGACACTCGCGTCACGGCGCGTTGATCTCACTGATTTAGCTGGGTTCCTTGGTGCCGAGCCAGGTACCACCCAAACACTAGGTGAGAATGCTGCAACACGAGCCGAAGAAATGCGCGCCAATGCCAATCCTAAATTACTGCCAAATACGCCGATCAATTTACCAGAGATCAACGCTGCAAATATCGAGCTGACGTACAAAGGTGCCAAAATCATTAACAAAGACGTTCCTATGGATAATGTCATTGTGAATCTTTCCATTGAAAATGGCAGGATTACGATGCACCCATTGAATTTCGCCGTGGGCTCTGGAACAATTGCCAGCAATATCGACCTTAATCCGGTAGGCGGGGTGTTACATACCCAGGCGGATGTAGATTTCCGAAAAATTCCGCTAGCTCGTGTTATGGCGGCAACCCACAGCTTTGCGGGTGACGGTGTGGTGGGTGGCACGGCACACCTGACAGCAACCGGAAACTCCATGGCACAGATACTGGGGCATGGTTATGGCCACATGAGTTTATTTATGAACCAAGGCGGCGATATAAGTGCATTGATGGTCGACTTGGCCGGGCTCCAGATGGGGGATGCAGTGCTGTCTGCCCTGGGGATTCCCAACAAAACAAAAATAAAATGCCTGGTCTCTGGGTTCACCTTGACCAACGGACAGTTGAAAACTGACGCGCTACTGATCGCAACGCCGGATGCGAATATTCTCGGCTCCGGGTCAGCGAATTTAACCAATGAGACGTTGGATATGGAGCTTCGCACACAGGCCACGCATTTTTCCATCGGCTCACTGTCTTCGCCAATCAATATCAGCGGTACGCTCAAGCACCCCAGTATGCTGCCGGCGGCGGGACCATTGGTATTGCGCGCCGGCAGTGCAGTGGGGCTAGGGCTTTTGTTCCCGCCGCTGGCATTATTGCCAACCATCAGATTAGGGCTTGGCGACAAAAATGCCTGCGCCGATGCTGTGACGGCGCTAAATCACGAACCTCCCGCACCGGCAAAATGACACTTCCAGGTCAATCGCACGACTTAACAGATCTTCGGTGATTCTCTGAGATACTCGCCGTCGCCGCAACGCCCGAGCAGACCCGTGAGCTCGCGGATGACCGGGAATACTTCCTGGTTAAGATTAGCCCCCTGCGCATCGTGGGCCGCCTGCTCGGCCTCCACGATCGCACGGTCTTCCCGGAAAATATTTTCGGTGAAACGGATCAGGAAAGGCCAGCCGACATTAAGAAGGGTTTTACCCAAAATACCCTTAGGCTTATGGATTGATAGCAGCCCGAACGTACGAATGGTGCGCTGCTCCGTATCCAGCGGCACGTAAACAATCCAAAGGTCCATCACAGGCGCCTCATCGCCTGCGGGCAGAATACTGAGGGTTTGATAGGGGTATTCGGTGCGAATGGTCATAACATCTTTATCATTGGCATCACCGCGACGCCCCCCGAACACTGCCGCTTCACCCAGTGGCTGCTTTCCGCCGGTACGGGCGAATGTATATTGCACTTCCAGCCAATCTTCGCCCAGGGTCCGCCCCAAGTAGCGCGGACGGATCTGCCCCATTTGTTTGCGATGCAGGAACTGATGATTCATATCCATCAAATTTTCGTGCATGAAGCTGTAATGGCACGCGACCTCGCGGCCAAAACGGCGCGTTTTATAGTCCGGATTGGCCGCGCCGCCGAGATTAGGGAAACGGCCTTCGGCTTTTTCAGGGTTGCCTGGAAAGATGAAAATCAACCCTGCTTCTTCGCGGCACGGGTAAGCGCGGACTCCATTCGGCATTTTGCCTTTGCCCAGGTAGGGCACGTCGACACATTTGCCCGAGCTGTTATAGGTCCAGCCATGATAACCGCACCGCACCGCACAACCTGAGACCACCCCAGCGTCGAGCGGCACCTGCCGGTGGGCGCAGCGGTTGGCCAAAGCAAAAACCTTACCTTCCTTTGGCCGCACCAGCACAATAGGGCTACCGGCGAATTTAACCGCATGGGTTTTGCCAGCCTTGACCTCCCGAGACCAGGCCACGGGATACCAATGATCCGGATGGATTTTGACCTTGCGGGTGTCAATGTCCATTTCTGAGATCGGCGGGGGAACCGCGGCAGTGTCGTCGGTATTGAAAAAAATCGTGTCCATGCTGGTCTTTCTAAGGGCGTTTGCCGGACCTTGGCAGTAATGCAGCCACTTGAACATGGGATATATATTAAGGAGCAGTCAGGTTGCTGGATGAAAATCTGCGAATTCCGAGCAAATCCGTCGCCGACCCCGCAGCAAACAGGCATTCGCAACGGATTATTACAATTCCGTGTAATGCAACCACAATAGGCCCATGATCCTGCCCTTTTTGGGTGCCTATACAGGGGTATCGACAAGGAAGATCTTGATGAAACATTTTATCGCAACAACACTAGGGGCTGGGTTTCTAGTGGTCTCGGTTGGGTCGACCGCCGCGCTGGCGCAGCCCTACCAACAGTCCTACCAACAACCGTATCAGCAGCCTTACGAGCATCATGACGACCACGGGGATAACCATGGCGGACCGCAAAACCATGACCATCACTGGCATCATGGGGATAGGTTTTATGGAGAGCGCCACGTCGTTAACTGGCGTTATCATCACCTACATGAACCGCCCTACGGCTATGAGTGGGTCCAAGACGGCCGTAGTTTCGTACTGTTGAATATCGGTAACGGCTATATCGCCAATGTGGTGGTTTACTAACACGCCTCCCCCAAGCCGTTACGGCAAATTTCAGTCGCGCCGATAAAAAACCAGAACCACAGGACCCCGACATGAAAAATTAACGAAAAACATCTATTGCCTCTGGCATTGCACTTTTGAAGCTGGCTGCCCCCGTCGCGATGGCACAGCAGGATCAGCAACACGCACAACCCTCCCAGCGCCCTGCCCCACAGCAGCCTACTATGACCGAGGACCATGCGATGGGACCGCTGCCACCTGCGTCAGCCCCGCACGGCTATGAATGGGTTCAGGACGGCAATCTGTTTGTGCTGATCGCCATCATCGGCGGAATCATCGCCAAAGTTTTTTTGAACTCAATGAGCTGGTAAAATCGTTACCTGCGCCAGGGCTTGTTTCTGGTGCAGGCCGTGATTGTTACCTCTGCCCTTCGGAGCAGAACCTTGCTAGGTTTGGCGTATGAACGAGATACGTCCGATAAAATCTGAACTCGACGCACTGGCGGCGATGGCCGCCATTGAGCGTAAACTACTCTGGCTGTCAGCCTGGATGATCCATAACGCCAACCATTTACGCCCCAACCGGGATGGCATGAAGGTAGGCGGGCATCAGGCATCCTGCGCGTCGGTGACCTCGATCATGACGGCATTGTATTTTGACACGCTTCGGCCGCAGGACCGGGTGGCGGTGAAACCCCACGCTGGACCGGTGCTGCACGCCATCAATTATCTGCTGGGACGCCAGACCGTCGAAAAAATGGCCGGGTTACGGCAATTCGGCGGCGCACAGGCTTACCCGTCCCGCGCCAAGGATGGCACCGAGATCGATTTTTCTACTGGCTCGGTTGGGTTGGGTGTAGCGCTCACCAGCTTTGCCTCGATGATGCAGGACTTCGTGCGGGCGCACAGCATGGTGGACCCAGTCAGCCCTCGCGCCCGGCATATCGCCATCGCCGGTGATGCCGAACTCGATGAAGGCAATATATACGAGGCCCTGTTGGAGGGCTGGAAGCACGATGTGCGCGATGTTTGGTGGGTGGTCGATTACAACCGCCAAAGCCTGGACAGCGTGATGCCGGACCGGCTGTTCGGCCGATTTGAGGGGCTGTTCAAGGACATGGGCTGGCGGGTGGTCCAATTGAAATACGGCAAACAGCTGGAAGCGGCGTTTGCGCGGCCGGGAGGGTCATCGCTGCGGGGCTGGATTGATGAATGCCCTAACTCCACCTACTCGGCGCTTACCTTCCAAGGTGGCGCGGCCTGGCGCCAGGCGATTTTGGCGGACATGGCAAAATCGCGCGGCGTGCGGGCGATTATCGACCCGCTGAGCGATGCTGAACTGGGCAGCTTAATGACCAATCTGGCCGGACATGACCTGGAAGCACTAACCGAGGCGTTCCGGGCCGCCACCAAAAGCGACCAGCCAACCTGCTTTTTGGCCTATACCATTAAAGGCATGGGCCTGCCGTTCGCCGGGCATAAGGATAACCATGCCGGGATGATGACGGTTGACCAGATGAATGAGTTCCGCACCCATATGAATGTGCGCCCAGGCCATGAGTGGGAGCCTTGGGAAGGGGTGGCGCAGCCGAACGCTGTTGCGCGGTTTGTGTCAGGCGTGGCTTTTGCCTCCCCCCTGACCCCGCATGGCCGGCGGATGGACGCCGCGATGATTCCTGTGCCCGAAATTTTGCCGCAGCCGAAATTCACTGGCCGGCGAATGAGCACGCAGGCTGGGTTTGGTGAAATTTTATCCGAAATCGGCCGTGGCCAGGGCGAGAGTGCTGTGATGTCCAAGCACATCGTCACCATGAGCCCGGATGTGGCGGTGTCCACCAACCTTGGCCCATGGATCAACCGGCGTGGGGTATTTGACCGGCACACCCGTGATGACGTGTTCCGCGACGGCAAACTGGCCAGCGCCCAGCGTTGGGGCACCAACCCGAGGGGCCAGCATATTGAACTAGGAATCGCGGAACAAAACTTGTTCCTGCTGCTCGGTGCTGCGGGCATGAGCCATGACCTGAACGGCGCACGGCTGCTGCCAGTAGGCACTGTGTACGACCCGTTTGTGAACCGCGGCCACGATGCGCTGTTTTACGCCTGCTACCAGGATGCGCGGTTTTTGCTGGTGGGCACACCTTCAGGCATCACGCTGGCGCCAGAGGGCGGGCAGCATCAATCGACCAACACGCCGCTGCTGGCCATCGTGCAGGACCGGCTGGCGAGCTACGAGCCAGCCTACTGCGACGAATTAGCAATATTACTGCGCCATGCGTTTGACTGGATGCAAAGACCAGAAGGCTCGGCAGTGTGGCTGCGGCTGTCCACCCAGATTTTAACCCAGCCGACGCGCAGTGTGGATAAAGCGCATGTGATCGCGGGTGCCCATTGGGTTGTGCCACCCGCACCTGGGGCCAAGATCGTAATCGCCTACCAAGGGGCGGTTGCGGGAGAGGCCGAGCTGGCTTTTGCGCAATTACAGGAGGAGGAACCTGGCGCTGGATTATTGGCGATCACCAGTCCAGACCGGCTCTATGCAGGTTGGCGTGAGGCGCAACGGGCGCGGCGGTTGGGCGATGGCGGTGCGACATCACACATTGAGCAAATACTGGCACCTTTGGCGCGTAACGCCGCCATCGTCAGCGTCCTGGACGGCCACCCCGCCGCCCATGCCTGGCTGGGCGGCGTGCGGGGGCAAATCATCATGGCCCTGGGGCCAGACCATTTTGGCCAGTCCGGCGATGTGGCGGATTTATATGCCGAATACGAAATCGATGCCGCCGCCATTCTCGATGCCTGCGCCGACGCATTGTTGCGTAGCTGAACTACTGCCCAGGTTTTGTTTGAACCGTACCGGACGTAGTGCCAGTGGTGACGGTTGGTTTTGGCAACGTGGCCTTGGCCGAAGTACCGCCGGTGATGCCCGGCAGCATGGTACTATTACCCGCGCCCACCGTCATCGAACTTCCCGGCGATTGCTGACGCGGCGTACCGTTGGCATTTGTGCCGTTAACAACATCGATATTCGGACCCGTCATTGAGCCTGCGTTGGAACCAACACCGGCGTGAACATCATTGCCTGTTTGCGCCAGGGCGGTACCGCCCAGAGCCAGAGCAAGATAAAAAGCCAAAGCGGCGAAACGGCTGAACATCGGATAGCCTCCTGAAACAGAACGCAACATGCCCCATAGAGGTAATCAATTTGCATTCCGATACGAGCGGGCATCAGATGAAATTATGGTAGCTTTAAATTTAGGAAAAAGCCTTTGCCCGGCAGAGCTTCACGAAGCTGGCAGCTGCTAAATTGAGGGGACGCCCCGCGACAGAGGTGAGTAAGATTTTTCGCTGCAGCTCAGGTTCATGGAACGGCCTGGTGGTAAGCGGTGCGGCAAAGCGTAAACGGTCGGACATGAGGGCCATACCAAGTCCGGCAGCCACCAAATCTAATAGTTGGGTGGCGGCACCATTGCAGCGTTGCAATTGCAGAGAAAAGCCGGTGGTTTCGGCCAATTGCTTGGCAAAGCCACCACAATTTTCACCCATTAAAATTGGCTCGTCTAAAACATCCACCGCTGTAACCGCATTTTTTTGATTGAGATCATGGTCAGGCGGCAGCACAGCCAACGCGCGGTCGGTGTATAAGGGCCACCGATTCAGACGCTCCGGCAATTCAACAAATTCCGGCAAGAGCGCACAATCAAGCATATCCATCAGCATGGCCTCAATTAGCGTGGCCGCGCCGGATTCTTCAAAATGGATGGACACGTCGGGCAACTTCATTGTCACTTCACGCACGGCGCTGGCAATGCTGGCAGCCCCGATGCCGGGCCCCAGGCCGATTTTCAGGCTAGTGCCCGCACGGCCCATTTTGGCGTTGGCCAGTGCCGTCGCGGCTTCAGCGGCCTCGATCATCGCTTCCAGGTGCGGACGCACGGCCCGGCCAAGCTCCGTCAACTGGGTCAGATTACGTTCGCGGAAGAGCAACGCGCCGCCAAATTCCATCTCAAGTTTTTGAATCGCCCGGGTGAATGCCGGTTGCGTGACGTTGCAGCACTCAGCGGCCCTGGTGAAATTCAGGGTTTTACAGAGCGAGATAAAGTACCGGACCTGCGAGAGTTCCATCAGGGCAGCCCTTTCATATTTGTGACTGCGCCAATGATATCAGAAGGTTCTGGCCGATGTGTATAATCAACATCAGCAAATCGCCAGGCAATGCGGCCGTTCTGGGCCAGAATGAAGGTGGCGGGAATTGGCAAATACCAGCCGGAATTGCCATAGCGTGCCGGAAAATCCGGGCCAAGCAGCGCCCGGTATTTCGGCGGAATGCGAAACACCACGCCGGTCGCGAGGCCGATACCAGAATCCACATCCGCCAGGATTTCAAACGGTGCGTCATGATAGGTTTTCATTTTCAGCGCGAGCCCGCCAGTTTCAGGTGTGAGTGCCAGCAATGTGGCGCCGGCCGCCGAAATTTGCGGCAAGGCTTGGGTGAGAGCCGCCAGCATCAAACGGCAAAACGGGCACCATTCACCCCGAAAAAACGACACAATCACCGGGCCACGCGCTAAAAATTCCGCCAGTGAGAGCAAACGCCCCTCGGCGCTCGGCAACATGAAGTCGGGGAAATTTTCACCGGGCTTAATGACCTGTTCCAAAAACCCGCTCTGGCCAAGCTGCGTGAGAATTTCCTCGTATGACTCAGTCCAGGCTGCCCCCTCGCTGCGGCTGGCACGGACTGCATCGAGTTTGGATCGCAGTGTTTCGATAGCGGCAGATTCCTCGTTTAACTGATAATGTATCAGACGTGTGGGGTAAAACTCAAGTCGGACATAAGGCCAGCCGACCAAACCGCCGGCTTGAAGCCCGTTAGCGACCCATGACAGGGTGAGGCCGAAACTTGTGCGCCAAGCATAACACTCCATAATTTGATGACCAGTTAAAATCCGGCCGGTGTACACTCAGGTAGTTATACATCGTTCGCCAATGCCGTTTAGGCATGATTTCCATTCCTGGACGATTATGGCGGCGGAAGGCAACTTGAGCGGCATCGAGATAAGGACGATACCCATGGGTCGAATAACCGATCAGAAAACCAAGCCAATCCACCCGTGGCCGCTGCGGCTGATGCATTGGGTGAACGCTTTGACCATCGTGATGCTAATTGGCAGCGGCTGGCAAATTTATAACGCCTCCCCGCTGTTCAACTTCACCTTCCCGGAAACCTTTACCATTGGTGCCTGGCTAGGAGCCGGGATCGCCTGGCATCTGGCGTTCATCTGGCTGCTGATGCTGAACGGGCTGAGCTACCTGCTCTGGGGATTTTTCAGCGGCCATTTCAAACAAAAACTCTGGCCAATCACCCCAAGGGCCGTGCTGAATGATATCGGCGCGGCCCTGCGCTTCAAACTACCGCACCAAAGCGGCGTTTATAACGCCGTTCAACGTGTGCTGTATCTCGGGGTGATTTTTGCCGGTCTCACGATGGTCGTTTCCGGGCTGGCAATTTGGAAGCCAGTGCAACTTTGGATTTTCACCGATTTATGTGGCGGATATTATGTGGCTCGTTACGTGCATTTTACCGCCATGGCCTGCATCGTGGCGTTCCTTTTCATCCATGTCGCGCTGGTGCTGACGGTGCCACGCGTCCTGCCGCCGATGATCACCGGCGGCAAAATGCCCGAGGTTCAATCATGAATAAACTCGATCTTGGCCGCCGCAAATTGCTCAGCCGGGCGTTGGCGCTGGGCGCTATCACCACCCTGCCCGGCTGCGACTTTGAGGATATGGCGCATCCTGATCTGGCGGATCGGTTCTTGCGCACTATGCTGGACTTCAATGATGAGATGCAGGCATTGCTGTTCAACCCGCACACGCTGGCGCCAACATTTCCAGCCAGTATGGTCACCAACCCGCCGCGATTCAATGCCTATTACGATATCTCGATGGCCCCGGTGGTGGACCCTGCGACTTATCAACTCGAACTCAGCGGACAGATCCAGGATAAACAGTCTTGGACCCTGGCGGCCTTGCGGGCGTTACCGCAGGAAGGCCAGATCACACGGTTCGTCTGCGTGGAGGGCTGGCGCGTCATCGGCCAATGGAGCGGTGTGCCGCTGGGGTATTTTCTGCACCGGATCGGGGCTGACACCACCTGCAAATATGTCTCGTTCAAATGCGCCGATGGGTATTACTCCAGCATTGACATGGCATCAGCGCTGCACCCACAAACCATTCTGGCACTGGATTTCCTAAACGCGCCGCTGACCGCGCCGTTCGGCGCTCCAGTGCGGTTGCGGATTCCGGTAAAGCTGGGCTTCAAAAATCCAAAATCGATTATGCAACTCGCCGTCACCAACACCTACCCCGGCGGATATTGGGAGGACCAGGGATACGACTGGTTCAGCGGCTCATGAAAATACAATTGTGGCGGCCATTCAGTACAGGTGCAGCGCTTCTTATGTTTGGGCTAAGCGCACCTGCACAGGCGCGGCCAGTGGTGGTGGAGTTGTTTACGTCGGAGGCGTGTTCGTCCTGCCCGCCGGCGGAAGCGCTGTTGGGCGATCTTAAAAAATCCGATGCCGATATTTTGCCGCTTAGCTTTCATGTCACCTATTGGAATGGCCCGGCCTGGACCGACCCATACTCACTCTCTGGCGCCACCAAACGGCAAAACTGGTACGCAGGCTTGCAGCATAGCGATGAGGTTTACACGCCCGAAGCGGTGGTGGACGGCACCGCGCAAATGGTGGGCTCGCACCGCAACGAGGTAACCGCGGCGATTGCAGCGGCCAAAGCGGCGGCCACTGAGGTATCGGTGACGATCACCGGCACTGCTATGGTCACCATTCATGTTTCACAAGGGGCCGGAGCTGGTGCTAAAATCTGGCTGTTCGGGTTTGACCCTGACCATACTACAAAAATTGGCGGCGGTGAGAACGGCGGCGCAACCCTGCATGAAGTAAATGTGGTGCGCAGCATTACGCCGCTTGGCACCTGGAGCGGCGCGATGATGGACTACACCATGCCACACCCGGCTGGTGAGCATGTCGCCGTGCTGCTGCAAGCCAGTAACGGCCAAATACTAGGCGCTGCCGCCGATTGATTATTTAGCGCAGCCGCGGAATTGATTAATTGGCGCAGCCGCGAATTTGATTAATTGGCGCAGCCGCGCCATGCACCCCATATGGAGAATCCGGCGATTTATGTAGTGTTAATAGCGGTGGCGGCACGGCTGCTGTTCGCGGCTTTCACCGGGCTTGGCATCGACGAGAGCTACATGGTGGGGGCTTCTAGCCAGTTTCACGCCTCATATTTCGATCACCCTCTGGCCTCCTGGTGGCTGGAACTGGCCAGCCAATGGTTATTTGGCAACCAAAGCCCGCTGGTGGTACGGCTGCCGTTTGTGGCGCTCTCGGCAGTGTCATCATGTCTGCTTTATGCCATCACCAACCGGCTGTATGGCCGCAACGCGGCATTTTGGGCGGTGGTGGCCTATTCCATCTCGCCGGTGTTCTCGCTGGCCTTCGGCACCTGGGTCCTCCCCGACGGCCCGCTCGATGCCGCCCTGCTGGCCGGTGCCTATGCGTTAAGCCGCGCACTCGGCATCGCTGCGCAACCAGCCAAGCCCGAGCCTGGCTGGTGGGCGGCGGCTGGCGCCTTTGCGGGATTGGCCCTGCTCTCAAAATACAGCGCCGCCTTGGTCCTGGCGGGCGCAGTGCTGTTCCTCATCACCGACCCCGCATCGCGTCCGCAATTACGCCGCTGGTGGCCCTGGGCGGCAGGGCTGCTGGCGGTGGCGATGTTCTCGCCTGTTGTTGTCTGGAACGCCACCCATCACTGGCAATCGTTCAACTACCAATCAGGCCGGGCGGTGGGGCTTCGGCTGCATCCGCTGGCACCGCTTACCATCTGGGCTGGTGAGGCACTGTTTTTGCTGCCCTGGCTATGGCTGCCGCTGGTGGCCCTGCTGATCGGCGCATTGCGGCGCGGGCCGGCCGAGCGGCGAGGCTGGCTGCTGGCTATGCTGGGCATTATCCCCATCGTACTGTTCTCGGTGGTCGGCATCTGGTCCGCCACCCGGATTCTCTACCATTGGGCAACGCCTGGCTATTTATTACTCCTGCCGATGCTGGGGAACTGGGCGGCCGGCTGGCGGCCGGCGTGGCGCGATCGCATTGCCATTGCCAGCGCCACATTGCTGGCAAGTGCCGCCTGCCTGATCGCGGCTGAGACCAGTTTTGGGTTTATACCCGGCCTCGACCGCGTTTTTGCCCCCGGAAAATCACCGTTGTTGCAGGCGGTGAACTGGAATTCAGTGCGGCCCGATATTCTGCACCGCGGCGTACAGGCGGTTGCGGCGTTACGATGGTATGACGCTGGAAAAATCTCCTACGCGTTGCGCGGCGCCGTGCCGGTCACGGTATTCGGGCCAGAGCCGCACGAATTCGGCGACTCTACGCCACCATCTTCGCTGCTGGGCAAGAACGTGTTACTGTTGGCAATGCCGGGCGACGTCAGCGCCATAACACGGCAATACGCGCCGTACTTCAAAAGCCTCTCCCCTGCGCCGTCGCTTAACGTGACATTTCATGGCGCGGTCTTGCTGGTGATTCCGGCGTTACTAGGTAAGGATATGCTGGCAGTCCCGCCGCAATAATCTACTGGAGGTTTCCTTGGCTGAATTTACCGGACGCACTGCCCTCATCACCGGCGCCTCCAGCGGCATCGGCGTTGACATCGCGCGAGAGCTGGCCAAACGCGGCGCCAATGTTCTGCTGGTTGCCAGGCGTACCGAGCGGCTAGAGGCGCTGGCCACCGAGCTTAGCCAAACCGGCGTCACCGCAAGTGCCGTGCCGTGCGACCTCTCAGACCCGGCAGCACGGAGTGCCCTAGCGGCTGCGCGCCCACAGGTGGATATTCTGATCAATAACGCCGGGCTTGGCGTGTTCGGCATGTTCGCTGATGCTTCCTGGGATGATCTGAACAATATGCTGAACGTCAACATTACCGCCTTGACGCACCTGACGCATTTGTTCGCCAAACCGATGGCAGACCGCGGTTACGGGCGGGTGATGATGGTGGCCTCCACCGCCGCCTTCCAGCCGGTACCGCTGTATGCCGCTTATGCTGCCACCAAGGCCTATGTGCTCTCGCTCAGCGAGGCGCTGAACGTTGAATTCAAAGCGCGCGACGTGCGTTTTACAGCTTTATGCCCCGGCACCACCGCCAGCGAATTTTTTGATGTCGCGCATCATAAAAAATCATACATGGTTGAAAAATCCATGATGGCGAGCGCCGCCGTTGCCAAAATCGGCGTTGATGCCATGGCCCATAACAAAACCAGCGTGGTCGCCGGGCTGGCAAACGCGCTGATGGCGTTCAGCACGCGGCTCTCCCCGCGCAGCATGAACGCTGAATTAGCCTATAAAATTATGAAGCCGTGAAAGGGGCGGGTGTAACCCCGCCCCCATTCAGACGTTACGCGGCTTGTGAAAGCTGCGAGGTTTCAGCCGAACCCACAATGGTTTTTGCGGGCGTGGTGTTAATGCTGATCTTCCGCGGCTTCAAAGCCTCCGGCACCACGCGGCGGATGCTGATATTCAATAAACCGTTTGAAATATCAGCGCTTTCCACAACCATATGGTCCGCCAGCGCAAACCGGCGGGTAAACGCCCGGGCCGCGATGCCACGGTGCAGGAACTCACCCTTGGCGGGTTCCTCAGCCACGCGGCCAGCCACGATAAGGGCATTATCCTTTACCGTCAGCTCAATATCGTCAGCTGAAAAACCAGCGACCGCAAGCTGCAGCCGGTATGCGTCTTCGGCAAGTTTTTCGATGTTGTAAGGCGGATATGCCACCGCATCCTGCGGCAAAGTGTCCACCAAACGAGCCAAACGGTCAAACCCGATGGCGGTACGGAACAGGGGAGACAGGTCGTAAGTCATTGATAAACCTCCTGAAAAAAGCAAGGTTGGTTAAGGTACGGACCACCATAAGGCTGGCCCGGCAGGCAATGCCCAAAACCCTCTCTGAGGCATTTTGGACAATCTCTATTATATGAAATTTTTTTCTGGCTTCAAGGATTTTTTCAGGCCGGTTAACAAAGCCACTTAATAAGGGCGCTGACCCATAACATTCCCTGGTGGGTCATAATTGCACACCAAATAGTCGCGCCCATAACCCTCAGCAAACCCGCATCCAACCATGTTCGTGGTAGCCCAGACGATTTGGCTATAATGGCCCACATCCGCCCAATTGCCGGTGCTGGAGATATCGGGGAAATTGCCGTTTTGGAAATAACGCCGCTCGCTACCCCACAAATTAACCAACTGCGGGAGCGACACACTGCCCGCGGTGGCCCAGGCCAAATTTTGCCCGGGGCCGCTATGCTGGAGTGTGCCGATCTGAGCCAGATGCTCAGCCCAGTTTTGCGCTTCATCCGCTAACACGCCCGACCACCGCAATGGGGGAAGACCAAGGCTGGTGCGATAAGTATTGTGGGCAGCGATAAGTTCGGCGATACCCTCAGAGCTTACTTGGGCGTGGACTGGGCGAGCAAAAAACAGAGCAGCAAGCATGGCGGCGAAGGCAATTCTCAAAGTGGTGTCCTTGGTCGGGTGCGTGAAGCGAACGCTCGCTGGTCATTTAGACTGCTCGTCGATCGGATGTGTCCTAAAAACAACCACTCATCCGAAAACGGTTATGATGAGTCAGTTGGCGTGGCTTTCGAGAACTGGAGCGGAGCGTACGTGTCGTGCTTATAGCGCGCATTCGCTGCGAACGCGAGCACCCGAAGCTTAAAAAAAGCGCGTCAAATCGCCACCAGAACCGTTTCAGACGTGGAAACTTTCGCCGCATCCGCAGCGGCCCTTCTCATTGGGGTTTTCGAAAGTGAATCCCGCAGTGAGCTTATCCACCTTATAATCCATCGTCGTACCAATGAGGAATAACGAAGCCTTGCGGTCCACCAGCACGGTGAGGCCTTGGCTGGTCACCACCTCATCCTGCGGCGTGGCAGCATCCACCCAGTTCATGTCGTATGACATACCAGAGCAGCCTTTGGTGGAAACCGCGATGCGAAGCAATTTACCGGCTTCACCGTCGGCGTACAAAGTGCGCAGACGCTCGGCAGCGGCATCGGTGAGTTGCATCAATGGTGGCAATTCACGGCGCGGCTTGGCAGGGGTTGTGGTGGTGCTCATGAATTGGCTCCTCAGAACATGTTCAGCGATAAGCGGGCCTCATCGCTCATTCGGCTCGGGTCCCAGGCTGGCTCCCACACGGTTTCAACATCTACCTCGCCCACGCCATCAAGTTTCGCAATCGCATCGCGCACCATGATAGGCAGTTCTTGCGCTGAGGGACAAGCAGGCGCGGTAAGTGTCATTTCCACTTTCACATCACCGGAGGGCGCGATTTCGATCGCGTAGATCAAGCCAAGCTCGTAAATATTCACCGGAATTTCCGGGTCGTACACCGTGCAAATGGCGCCGATAATGGCATCCTCTGTTAGCGCCGGTGTGGTTTCACCATCGGGTGTCCAGGTGGTGAGCGGCACCATTTTTTGCTCATCCATTATTTTGCACCTCCTAAAGCTTCAGCCAGAGCCGACCAAGGTAACGTGGCGCAGCGTATGCGCGAGCGATATTCTGAAACACCAGATAGAGCATTGAGATCACCCAGCATCGGGTTCGGCGTACCAGAATTTAGCATCGCCTCAAACGCCATGCGGCGCTCGGTAACTTCATCAAGCGTCAGACCTGCCACCGCATCTGCCATCAATTCAGCACTGGCAACCATGATGGCACAGCCGCGCGATTCGTGGTTCACCCGCGTGCCGTTATCCGCCACATATACATGAACACGATCACCACACATCGGGTTTTCACCATGGCCTTCAAAATCAAACTTAGCAGGCTTGCCGGCGTGGCGTGGATTTTTGGTCCGGTCCATGATGAGGGTTTGATAAAGTTCAGCAGTTTCTGACATTACGCGAACACCTGCTTGACGCGAAGCAGGCCAGCGGCCAGCGCGTCGATTTCTTCCATAGTCGTGTAAAGGCCAAAGGTAGCGCGGGCGGTGCTGGTGACGCCCAGACGCCCCATCAACGGCTCTGCGCAATGGTGTCCCGCCCGCACAGCAATACCCTGCCGGTCCAGTAACGTTGCAATATCATGGGCGTGCACATCGTCCATCGTGAAGGCAATCACGCCACCACGATCCTGCGCACTGCCCAAAATATGTAAACCCTCAATCTTGGAGAGCACGGCAAGCGCATGGTCGGTCAAGGCGCGTTCATGAGCGGCAATGGCAGGGAAACCAATCGCTTCGACATAATCAATCGCAGCACCCAGGCCGATGGTTTCAATAATCGCCGGTGTGCCCGCTTCAAAACGGTACGGCGGTTTGGCCCAGGTTGAGCGCTCATATGACACCGAAGCGATCATGTCGCCACCACCAAGAAACGGCGGCATTGCTTCAAGAATTTCACGCTTAGCATACAGCACGCCAATGCCAGAAGGACCATAAAGTTTATGGCCAGAAAATACATAGAAATCTGCGTCAATTGCTTGCACGTTGACTTGCCGATGCACCACGGCTTGACTGCCATCAAGCAGGATTTTAGCGCCGCGCTCATGCGCGAATTTGGCCAGGCGCTCAACGGGCGTGTAGGTGCCAAGTACGTTCGACATATGCGTGATAGCAAGCAGCTTCACCTTGCCATCGGTAAACTTATCTTCGAGCGAGGCAAAATCAATCTCACCCGCATCGGTGATTTTTGCAACGCGCAATTCAACACCGTGGGAATCCCGCAACATCTGCCATGGAACAATATTGGCATGATGCTCCATCTCGGAAATAACAATTGCATCGCCTGGGTTGAGACTGGCGCGGCCATAGGTGTAAGCGATTAAGTTGATGGATTCGGTAGCGTTGCGGGTGAAAACAATTTCTTCCCGTGCCGCCGCATTTAAAAACTTCGCGGTTTTATCACGAACCGCTTCAAAAGCATCGGAAGTACGCTCAGACATCCAATGTAAACCGCGATGTACATTGGCATATTGTGCTTCCATCACATGCACCATCGCATCAATCACGGCACGCGGCTTTTGAGCCGAAGCACCGCTATCAAGATATACGAATTTTTTGCCGTGCACCGTTTGCGACAGGATGGGGAAGTCGTTGCGAATGGCAGCAATATCAAAATTTGCAATTTTCAATGCAGCACTCATTTGCGGGCCCACCACGTCTCAATAGCGTCTTCCAAAAATATCCTGGCAGCCTCATGCGTCACAGGTTCCAGCGCTTCGGTGAGGAAGGCGCGGATCAGTATGGACCGAGCCTGGTCTTCGGGTATTCCACGACTGCGCAGATAAAAAATTTGTTCCGGATCGAGCGCACCGATGGTCGCACCGTGGCTGCATTTCACGTCATCAGCAAAAATTTCTAACTCAGGTTTAATATCGATTTCGGCATGCGGCGAGAGCAGCAGAGCCTGGTTCATCTGGTAGCCATCAGTTTTCTGGGCAATCTGCGCCACTTCAATCCTGCCCTGGAAAACACCACGTGAATGGTCGGAAAGCACCGACTTCACCGTCTGGCGCGAGGCACAGGTGGGCGCCTTATGCGCCACCACCGAAGTGAAATCAGCGTGCTGACGGCCACGCAGAAGCTGGGCGGCATTTAAGTGTGTGCTCGCATTGGGGCCGGTGAGCGTGGCATGAAATTCCGCGCGAGAGAGCTTTGCCCCAATCACGAGCGAAAAACTCTCATAAGCAGCTGTCGCAGAAATCTGCGCCCTGATGGTGGCGAGATGAAAAGCTTCCGTACTCTCATCTTGCAAACGGTAGTGGCCAAGCGCCGCACCTTCATGCAACGTAATATCGGTTACCGGGTTATGCCAATAAACCCCCTGCCCCATTGCCACTTCAATGATCGTCAGCTTGGCACCAGCGCCCAACACGACGCGGTGGCGCGGGTGAAACGCGATCGGCATCTCAGTATTCGCATATGAGATGAGCAATACAGCGCCGGCATCAATATTCGCTGGCACATCAATGGTAACTCCATCATGCGCATGTGCAGCGTTGATTTGCACCAGCGGTAACACCGATTCATCAACCACTTTAACAAAGGGGCTCATGAATTCTGGTGGCGTTGAAAGAGCAGCATTATAGCTGCCATTCACAAACACAATGCGTGGAATCCCAAGATCCGGCAACGGAGCCACAATTTTCGCAGGCTTTGCCTCAGTAAAGCTGATTGCCGCCAGATTTTTTAAATCTGTATAGCGCCAGGCTTCAAGTTTGCGCGTAGGAAGGGCTGTCATAATCAGGCGGCTTCCAGCCCGGCATAACCACGCGCTTCCAACTCCAACGCCAGTTCCGGCCCGCCGGAGCGCACAATTTTGCCGGCCGCCAGCACGTGCACATAATCCGGCACAATATGGTCCAACAGGCGCTGGTAATGGGTAATCACGAGGGCCGAAAATTTCGCCCCGCGAAGTGCATTCACGCCATCAGCCACAATTTTCAGTGCGTCAATATCCAACCCAGAGTCTGTCTCATCCAAAATTGCAAAACCAGGCTGCAACAACGCCATTTGCAGCACCTCATTACGCTTTTTCTCACCACCGGAGAAACCAACGTTCACGTTGCGCTTGAGCATGTCATCGGGCATTGAAAGACTTTTAATCGCCGACCGCGCCAGTTTTAAAAAGGCCACGGCATCGAGTTCTGCCTCACCACGGGCGCGGCGAACAGAATTCAGCGCGGTGCGAATAAAATTGGCATTGCCCACACCCGGCAGTTCAACCGGATACTGAAACGCCAAAAACACTCCCGCAGTGGCACGCTCCTCTGGCTCCATCGCCAGCAAATCCTGGCCATTGTAAAACGCCGAACCGCCGGTCACTTCATAGCCCTCACGGCCAGAGAGCACATATGACAAGGTTGACTTCCCGGCCCCGTTCGGACCCATAATCGCGTGGATTTCTCCATCCGGCACCACGAGATTCACACCGCGCAGAATTTCCTTGTCACCGATGCTCGCCGATAAATTTTTAATCTCTAACATATTAACCTACTGAGCCTTCCAGAGAGACTGCGAGAAGTTTCTGTGCTTCGACAGCAAATTCCATCGGCAGTTCCTTCAGCACATCCTTACAAAATCCATTGACAATCAAACCCACCGCGTCTTCCTCGGAAAGCCCGCGGGAGCGGCAATAAAACAACTGGTCCTCGGCGATCTTCGATGTGGTGGCTTCATGTTCCACCTTCGCCGACATATTCCGGCTTTCAATATACGGCACAGTATGGGCGCCGCACTGGTCACCAATCAGCAAACTATCGCACTGCGTGAAGTTGCGGGCACCCGAAGCACCCGGCAGAATTTTTACCAGCCCGCGATAGGTGTTGTTGGAATGGCCGGCGGAAATCCCTTTCGAGATAATGGTGCTTGTGGTGTTTTTGCCAATGTGAATCATCTTGGTGCCGGTGTCCGCCTGCTGGTAATTATGCGTCAGCGCCACCGAATAGAACTCGCCAACCGAATTATCACCCTGCAAAATGCATGACGGATATTTCCAGGTAATCGCCGAGCCGGTTTCCACCTGTGTCCAGGAAATTTTACTTCTGCTCCCCCGGCAGGCACCACGTTTTGTCACAAAATTATAGATGCCACCTTTGCCGTCAGCATCGCCAGGATACCAATTCTGTACGGTGCTGTATTTGATTTTGGCATCATCCAGCGCCACCAATTCCACCACCGCTGCGTGCAACTGGTTTTCATCGCGCATCGGCGCGGTGCAACCTTCCAAATATGAAACACTCGCACCTTCGGCTGCTATAATCAACGTGCGTTCAAACTGCCCGGTATTGCGGGCATTGATCCGGAAATAGGTCGAAAGCTCCATCGGGCAGCGCACACCCTTGGGAATGAATACAAAGCTGCCATCTGAAAACACCGCTGAGTTCAGCGCGGAGAAAAAATTATCCCCAATCGAAACAACACTGCCGAGATATTGTTTCACCAAATCCGGGTGCTCCCGCACCGCCTCTGAGATCGGACAGAAAATGACCCCAGACTTTGAAAGTGTCTCACGGAACGTTGTCGCCACCGAGACGGAATCGAATACCGCATCCACCGCCACATTGGGTGACTCCACACCCGCCAGCGCCGCCCGCTCGTTCAACGGAATACCCAGCTTGTCGTACATTTTCAGCAGCTCAGGGTCCACATCCTCAAGCGACTTCGGCGCCGGGCCGGAAGGGGCTGCATAGTAATACAGGTTTTCATAATCAATTGGCGGATGCTTGATGCGCGCCCAATCCGGCTCGTCCATCGTGCGCCATAGCGCATACGCCTTCAGCCGCCACTCCAGCATCCATTCCGGCTCATCTTTTTTGGCCGAAATCAGCCGTACGATGTCTTCGTTCAACCCTTTCGGGAATGCATCCATCGCGATGTTGGTCTCAAAGCCATATTTATATTTCTGCGCTGCCAGCGCATCAACGGTTTCCAAAGTTTCAATAACTGCGGCCATTATATCCTCATTCGCCTGCAATTGCGGTGGAAAGCTCCACCGGGAGACGGAAGGCCCGCGGAATAGCGGCCTCCTCCATGTCTGCCAAAGTAATGCCGGTTAGCGCCTCGCGAATGGCGTCGTTCACCGGGTCCCAGCGGCCAGCCACCGGGCAAAGCGACTGGCTCTCACAACCCACCGCGCCATCCACACAGGAGGCCAGCGCAATCGGCCCATCAATCGCCAAAATCACTTCGGCCACCGAGATAGCGGTAAGCGGACGGCTAAGCCGATAGCCGCCATGCGCTCCACGCTGGCTGATCACCAGCCCGCTGATCGTAAGCGCCTTAAGTACTTTGGCCACGGTTGGCTCGGGCAAACCTATAGCCGCCGCGATACCGGGCGACGTTTCAACCGATTCCGCGCGGCCGAGGCGCACCAGCGCCACAACAGCATAGTCGGTTAAACGGGACAGTCTCAGCATAGTGGCTCCAATTGTGGACCAGAACAGTCCTGATTGAAATGGGCTATGCTGCCCGCCCCGTCAACCCCGTTATTTTGCTAAACCGGCCACCAAACCAGGGATTTCATAGGCGGTCTGCGCTACCAGCGGGCTGGCAGCGTCGCCATAGCCCCAGGCCGCAAAAATAGTCGGTATTCCAAGCCCGGCAGCGGCGGCCATGTCGTTGTGGTGATCACCGATCATAATGGCATCGTCGGTCCCGAGTTCGGCCAGCGTGGCAGCCAAATGGCGCGGGTCCGGCTTGCGGTAGGGGGTGGAGTTGCCGCCGATGACGGCGCTGAAATAATGTTCCAGCTTCAGGGCTGACAAAATCTCCCGCGTGGCATCCTTTGGCTTGTTGGTGCAAACCGCCAATTTATGGCCAACTGCGTGTAAATGCTGCAAAGCCTCGGTGATGCCGGGATAAGCCACTGTAAGATCAGAGGCATGGGCCGTGTACCATTCCTCAAACTGGTGGTATTCGGCCTCACCGGCAGTTTTGTCGTGCGCCGCAAAGGCACGGTCCACCAGCACTCTCGAACCATCACCAATCATAAACCGCACCTTCTCGGCCGCCACGGGGGGTAAACCACGGCCCGCAAGCACGTAGTTGGCTGCAGCCGCGATATCCGGCAAAGAATCGATTAACGTCCCATCAAGGTCAAAGACTACCGCCCGCATAATTGTTCCTTATTAAAGGTAGGCATAAAGCCATATCGGGTTTTATGTGTGCTGTCTCTGCCGGAGTTGAATTTATACGATGCCCCCCATCCGAGATGCCGCCAGCCTGCTGCTGCTGAAACAAAGTGAAAGCGGCCTCAGCATCCTCATGGGGATGCGCCATGCCAATCATAAATTCTTACCCAATCGCATGGTATTTCCCGGCGGTGCGGTCGATTCCCTGGATTTTTCCATGGTTCCCGGCTCCCCGCTGCGGCCTGAACTCCACAAAAAGCTTCTTCGCAACGCAACACCGCCGATGTGCGATGCCCTGGGCATAGCCTGCGCCCGCGAATTATTCGAGGAAACCGGACTCAGCCTTGGGGTCCCGCCCGATTTAAGCGGCTTGGATTATCTCTGCCGGGCCGTAACCCCCGAGGAGCATACCATCCGCTTCAACGCCAGGTTTTTTATTGCCGACGCCGCCTGCGCCAGCGGCACCTTGGCAGGTTCCGGCGAACTTGAATCCCTCGACTGGTACCCGCTGACAAGCATATTGCAACTGCAGCTGGCTGCCGCGACACGGGCGGTGCTGGACCAGTTACAAATTTGGCTGACATTGAGCGAAGCCCAGCGCACCGCCCGCAACGCCCCCGTGCTGCTCAATCGCGGTTGGCAGCAGGAATAACATCGGGCATTCGCTGGAGCGGATCATTTCATATTTCACCGGGGAAGGTTAAACATCACGCAAACAATATCGTATCGATATTAAAATTATTACTGTCGCCAAGAAATATTTACCAACCCGGCATCAGTCTGTAGAGACTTGTTCTCTCATTTGTCAGCCTTCGTTTTATCAGCCATGAATTCCCGATGATTCAATTCCCGTTTATATTATCCGGCCTGTTGGTTGGAATTCTGGTTGGTTTAACCGGCGTTGGTGGCGGCTCGCTTATGACACCACTGCTTATGCTGGTATTTGGCATTCAGCCGGCAACGGCCGTCGGCACGGATTTACTTTACGCATCCGTTACAAAAACTGTAGGCACCGGCGTCCACGGGTTCAACCACAATATCGACTGGAACATTGTCAAACGTCTGGCACTCGGTAGTGTGCCGACCACGATCATCACGATGATTGCGCTATCGCATTTTGGCGCTACCGGCAAAGTCATGAACACGCTGATCTCACTAGTGCTCGGCGTCGCCATTATCATTACCGCTATAAGTTTACTCCTAAAGGGGCAAATTTTGCGATTTGCAACCAAGCGTTATCCAGATTTTGGTACCACGTCTTCAGCCGCACTCACCATTATGACCGGTGCTGTACTCGGTGTTCTGGTGTCTATTTCATCTGTTGGCGCGGGGGCACTGGGCACCACCGCATTGATGTTTCTTTATCCACGCCTGACGACTGCAAAAATC
Source organism: Acidocella sp. (assembly GCA_027308685.1). Lineage (GTDB taxonomy): Bacteria > Pseudomonadota > Alphaproteobacteria > Acetobacterales > Acetobacteraceae > Acidocella. The sequence continues at coordinate 62,344 of DAIDEE010000006.1, read as the reverse complement.
ATCGGCTCAGACATCGCACACGCCGTACCGCTCACACTCATCGCGGGTATCGGCCATTGGTGGCTGGGCAGCATCAACTTCACTCTCCTCACCTCGCTTCTCTGCGGCTCCATACCCGGTATCATCGTTGGCAGTTTCTCGAGCCGCTTCATCCCTGACACCATTATCAGACAAATTCTCGCCGTCGTGCTAATCCTCGTCGCTGTCAGGTTATTATACCGCGGGTGAGCGGCTGTTTAATCAGCCGTACACAATATCGTAGAGTTCCATAATCTCAGTATGGGTAGGAACACGCGGGTTGTTACCAGGGCTGCCAGACGCCAGGGCTTGTTCAGCCATCAATGATTTTTTAGCGTGCCAATCGACAGAACTGATCCCAAATGTGCCGGGTGTCGGAACGCCCAGTTCGGTGTTCAACGCGTCCAACCCGTTGACCAGCTTGGCCCCCGCCAGTTGGTCGGCATCATCGGGCTGGGCAAAGCCAGAAAGCCGGGAGGCTTCGGCGTAGCGCGGCAGGGCCGCGTTCAACGAAAAGCGGGTGATGGCCGGCAATAGCATGGCGTTGGAGAGGCCATGTGGAACATGGAAATGAGCCCCGATGGGACGTGACATGCCATGCACCAGCGCCACGGAAGCGTTTGAAAATGCCAGTCCAGCCTGGGTGGCACCAAGCATCATAGCGGCACGGGCTTCGGCATTTTTGGGTTCATGGAAGGCTTTGCGCAGGTTTGCGCCGATCAATCGCATGGCGGAGATGGCAAGCGCATCAGAAAAAGGCGTGGCACGACGCGAAACAAACGCCTCAAGCGCGTGGGTAAAGCTATCAACCCCGGTATCGGCAGTGATACGCGGCGGCACCGAAAAGGTCAGCTCGTAATCGACGATGGCGGCCAGCGGCAGAGCACCTAAGCCCGCAATAAGCATTTTCTCGTCATGCACGGTGTCGGTGATAATCGTAAAGCGAGTGCACTCACTCCCCGTTCCGGCGGTGGTGGGAATGGCGATCAAAGGTACGGCAGCAACATCCGCCACCGCGGGGACTTTATAATCACGCATCTTGCCACCCCCCGCCGCCAGAATCGTCATGGCTTTGGCGGTATCAATGGGGGAGCCACCGCCAAACGCGATCAGGCAGTCGTATGCCGCGTCAGCCATGCGGGCCACGCCGGTATCAATAATAATATCAGTGGGTTCTGGGATGGTGTCGCTAAAAATACCAAACTTGACCCCAGCTTCGGTCAACGGGCCGGTCAGGCGCTCAATCATGCCGGACGAGACCATAAACGGGTCGGTTACAATCAATGGGTAGGACAGGCCCAATCTGGCCAGCAATTCGGCTGCTTTGGCGACAGTGCCGCCACCGATTTCAATGATGCGAGGAGATTGAAAGCTGATAAGGTCCATGGGAATTTCCACCTGATGTTTTCAACGGCTTAGCACACGAGGCACAAAAATGCCCGCATCAGCGGGCAGTTTGCAGTCTCAACGACTAAAATAAATTGGTGAGCCCGGTGGGGGTCGAACCCACGGCCATTCGATTAAAAGTCGAATGCTCTACCACTGAGCTACAGGCTCTCCTGGGGGTGACAAATAGAATTATCGCCGTTTCGTCAATAGCTGCTGGCGATTATCCTGCCATGGTCATTCTGATGATGCTGTCCGGATCAATGACACGGCCACTCTGCGGGTCGCCTTTTTTGATCTGCTGCACGGCATCCATACCCGCCGTGACCTGGCCGACGATGGTGTATTGGCCATCTAGGAAGGTGGCTGGGGCAAAACAGATAAAAAACTGACTGTTGGCGGAGTTCGGGTCCTGGGTGCGGGCCATGCCCACCGCGCCGGTCAGGAAGCTGGCATCGCTGGTGAATTCGGCGGGCAGATCAGGCAAGGAGGAGCCTTGCGTGCCGGTGTTGGAGCGATCACCGGTCTGCGCCATGAAGCCGGCGATCACGCGGAAAAACTGGCAGCCATCATAGAAGCCCTGCGCGGTGAGGGTTTTGATCTGCTGGGCAGCCTTAGGCGCCAGATCAGGGCGTAGCACGATGGTGACAGTGCCGTATTTGAGTTGCATCAGCACGGTGTTGGAAAGGTCGGCGGCTTGGGCGGTATCGGTCATAAGAGCATCCGTGATGAAAGGGGTTGCGGCGGCGGTGGTGATGAGTGTGCGGCGATTTAACATGGTCGGTCTCCTTACTTCTTTAGCAGGCGGGCCAGAGTGCGTTCGTGCGTGAGCGGCGGCACGAAGGATGAAATGTCACCGCCGAACATGGCGATATCTTTCACGAATCGAGAAGAAATGAATTGATGGTGCTCACTCGCCATCAAAAACACCGTCTCGATATTTGGTTCAAGCCGATAATTCATGCCTGCCATCTGAAATTCATAATCAAAATCTGAAACAGCACGTAAGCCACGAATGATCATGCTGGCCCCCACCTGCTGGGCAAATGAAATCAACAGGGCTTCAAATGGCTGCACTTCAATCAATGTGCCGGTTTTTTCAGCGATGATATCAACCTCGGCCCGCACCAGATCGGCACGCTCCTCGATCGGGAAAATCGGTCCCTTGCCGGCGTTCATGGCCACACCCACGACCAGCTTATCCACCAGCCGGGCAGCACGGCAGATAATGTCCAAATGGCCGTTGGTGATCGGGTCGAACGTGCCCGGATACAGACCGATGCGTTGCTTAGACATCCTCGGCCTCCGCCTCTTGTTCCTGTTCTAACACCGGAAACACGCTGGTGACATGCTCATCATCATCGAGGCGGAACAAGGTCACACCCATCACCGAACGGCCGGTGATGCGCACCTGGTCAACCGGCACGCGGATGAGGCGGCCACCATCGGTGACCAGCATCACATCATCGCCCTCACGCACCTGGAAGCTGGCGGCGACGGCGGTGCCGTTGCGTTTGGCGCTGAGGGTAATATTGGCGATGCCCTGCCCGCCACGGCCCGTCACACGATATTCATAGGCCGAGGAACGCTTGCCAAAGCCGGCATTGGTCACGGTTAACAGAATCTCTTCGCCCTCAGAAAGTTCCTTGATACGGGCTTCGGAAAGGGCAATTTCAGCAACCGATTCTTCAGTCTCGGCAGGCGCTTCCACCGTCTCATCCTCACCACTGCGGCGCTGGGCAGCGGTATATTTCAGGTACGCCGCCCGCTCATCCGGCGTGGCCTCCACATGGCGCAACACCGAGAGGCTGATAACCTCATCGTCCTTCGCCAGCTTGATACCACGTACACCGGCGGAATCACGGCCTGAGAAAACGCGCAGATTATCATCGGTGATCTGAAAGCGAATGCAGCGGCCAGCCTTGGTGGCCAGGAACACGTCATCACCGTCGCGGCAGGTGGCAACGCCGATCAAACGGTCACCCTCATCGAGCTTCATGGCAATCAATCCAGCCGCCCGCACATTGCGGAAATCGGCCAATTTGTTACGCCGCACGCCGCCGCTCGCGGTGGCGAAAACCAGATGCAGATTTTCCCACAGCGATTCATCCTGCGGCAACGGCAACACGGCGGTAATTTCATCCGTGCCAAGCTCGGGCAGCAGATTGATCAAGGCGCGGCCCTTAGCGGTGGTGGTGGCTTCCGGCAGACGCCAGACTTTTTCGCGGAAAGCTTTGCCGCCCGAGGAGAAGAACAGCACAAACTGATGCGTATGCGCGTTGAAGCTGCGGGTAACGACATCATCACCGCGCGTGGACGTAGCAGACCGGCCTCGGCCACCACGATTCTGGGCGCGGAATGTTTCCAGCGAGGTACGCTTAATGAAGCCATCGCGGGTGAGCGTGACCACCATCTGCCCCGGCTCGATCAGGCTTTCATCATCCTGGTCGGTCTCAAGGTCCTCAATGGTCGAGCGGCGAGGCGAGGCGATTTTGGCGCGTGCTGCCAGCAACTCATCACGCATCACTTCAAGGCGGCGCAGGCGCGAGCCGATGATATCCAATAACTCGCCAATCCGGGTGGCAACTTCGGTCAACTCGGCCTGAATTTTCTCCCGCTCCAGCCCGGTCAGGCGGGCCAGGCGCAACTCCAAAATCCCACGCGCCTGCGCCTCGGTCAGGCGCATGGTGTTGTCAGGCTTGATGGTATTGCCGACATCATCGATCAGCGCCAGCAACGGTGCCACATCTTCCGCCGGCCAGTCACGGTCCATCAACGCCGTGCGGGCGGTGGCGGCATCCGGGCTGGCGCGAATGATCCTGATAACTTCATCAATATTCGCAACCGCCGTAGCGAGACCCACCAGCAGATGCGCCCGGTCGCGGGCCTTGTTCAGCTCGAAACGGGCGCGGCGCAGAATCACTTCCTCGCGGAATTCCACAAAGCAATTCAGCGCATCCTTCAGCCCCACCTGGCGCGGCCGGCCCTTATCGAGCGCCAGCATGTTGATGCCAAAGCTGGTTTGTAAATTAGTGAAACGGTAAAGCTGATTCAGCACCACCTCGCCAGTAGCATCGCGCTTGAGTTCCACAACAATGCGCATACCTTCGCGGTCGCTCTCATCGCGCAAATCGGCAATGCCTTCGATGTCCTTAGCCCGCACCAGCTCGGCAATGCGCTCCAGCAGCACCGATTTATTCACCTGATAGGGAATTTCGGAAATGATGATTGCATCACGGTCTTTGCGAATTTGCTCAATCGTGGCGCGGGCGCGAATCGTGATCGACCCGCGGCCTGTCTCAAACGCATTACGTATGCCCGAGCGCCCCAGAATAATGCCAGCGGTCGGAAAATCCGGTCCCGGCACAATCTGCATCAGGGCTTCCAACGTAATATCGGGGTCCGCAATCAGCGCCAGCGTGGCATCCACAATCTCGGTGGGGTTGTGCGGCGGAATATTGGTGGCCATGCCTACCGCAATGCCGTTGGAGCCATTGATCAGCAGGTTGGGGTACGCCGCAGGCAGCACTTTTGGCTCCTGCTCGCTCTCGTCATAGTTCGGCTGGAAATCAACGGTGTCCTTGTCGATATCCTCCAGCAGCAGCATCGCCGCCGCCCCTAGCCGCATTTCAGTGTAACGCATGGCCGCCGGCATATCGCCATCGATCGAGCCAAAATTACCTTGACCATCGATCAGCGGCAGCCGCATCGAAAAATCCTGCGCCATCCGCACTGCCGCCAAATAAATCGCGCTATCACCATGCGGATGATATTTACCCATCACCTCACCGGTCATACGGGCCGACTTACGATAGGGCTTATCCGGCGTGTTGCCGGATTCGTTCATGGCGAATAAAATCCGCCGATGCACCGGCTTCAGCCCATCCCTGGCATCCGGCAAGGCACGCGAAACAATAACCGACATCGCGTAATCCAGGTAGGATTTACGCATCTCCTGCTCAATCGAGACAGGCTCCGAGCCACCTCTTGGCAGGGGCCCGGCGTCAGGTTCGTCCGTTGTATCGCTCATATCAGGTCAGGTTCGGAGAGGTTGGGGCGCGCAAGGTGGCAGAAGAGTCGCCGAGAGGCGCGTAACACACTGAATTCATTAAAGAAAATATCCTAAAACCGTTAGTAATTATAGTCATTTTGGCCGAAAAGTCAAATTCGAGGCAGTTTGTCAGGCGCCGACTCACCGCATGCGCAAACCACCCAAACCCTGACTGCGCTTGTGAAGGGCCCGCTTGTTTGGCAATGGTCATCACAATAAAATACCTGGAGCGTATGATGTCCTTATCCCGCCGGTCTGTTCTGGCCGCCACCGCCGCCCTGCCATTTGCCACGCAAGCGCGTGCTGACACACCAAATTTCACTGTGCTGCTTGACTGGTTCGTCAATCCCGACCACGCGCCGATATTTGTGGCCAAATACATCGGTGCATTTGCTGCAGCCGGATTGAACGTGGACATCATCGCGCCGACCGACCCGGACATTCCGCCCCGGATGGTGGCCGCCAAAAAAGCCGATATCGCGTTATCCTACCAGACCCAGCTTTACCTGCTGTGCGACCAGGGGTTGCCGTTGCGCCGCACTGGTACGCTCATCAATCAGCCGTTGAACACGCTGATGGCACTGGGCACAACCGGTATCCATAAAATAGCCGACCTGAAAGGGCGCAAGATTGGTTATTCGGTCGCGGGCGTGGAAGACGTGCTGATCGGCACGATGCTCGGTTCGGTGGGGCTGACGCTGCAGGATGTCACGCTGGTCAATGTCAATTTCAATCTGGTCACCGCGCTTATTTCCAAGGAAGTTGATGCGGTGATTGGTGGCTACCGCAATTTTGAGGAAAATGAACTGAAGGAAAAGGGCTTCAACCCGGTAGTATTCCTGCCGGAGGATTACGGCGTTCCACCTTCCGATGAGCTGATTATGATGTCAAACGCCGGCGCCTTAAACGACCCGCGCCTGCCGAAGTTTTTAACGGCCGTGAAAAAAGGCTGCGATGCGCTTCGTAAAGACCCGCACGGCATGTGGGAAAAATTCATCGCAGACCAGACCAGCTTGAATGATACGCTGAACAAAACCGCGTGGTTCCAGAGCGTGCCGTATTTTGCCGCCAACCTGTTTTATCTGGATGTTAAACGTTACAGCACCTATCGCGACTTTATGTTTGCCAAGGGCTTGATTAAACATAAAGGCGACGTCTCCGCCTATGCGGTGACCATACCGGCGTGAGCCCCTGCCCGTCACTGCATATCCAGAACCTGGCTTTGCATTATGGCGGGCAGATTATCTTTGAGAATCTCAATCTCACAATTCAGTCCGGTCAATTAGTGGCGCTTCTGGGGCCAAGCGGCGTTGGAAAAACCAGCCTGCTGCGTATTATTGCGGGCCTTGAGGTGCCGTTTGCCGGACAAGTCACGGCCTCCGACAATATCCCGCTGGGCGGACGCATTGCCTACATGGCGCAGCAGGATTTACTGCTGCCATGGGCCAGCGTGATTGATAACGTGATGCTGGGGGCCAAACTGCGCAGGATGAGACCCAACCCCGATCGTGCGATGAATTTATTGGAACGTGTCGGTCTTGCTACACGCGCAAAATCTCTGCCGGTGGAGCTTTCCGGCGGTATGCGCCAGCGCGTGGCGATTGCACGGACTTTGTATGAAGAACGCCCGATTGTGTTGATGGATGAGCCGTTCTCAGCACTCGACGCCATCACACGCACAAAAATCCAGGACCTCGCGGCAGAGTTGCTCGCAGGCTGCACCACGCTGCTGATTACGCATGACCCGATGGAAGCATGCCGGATCAGCCATCATCTGGTCGTACTCACAGGCGCACCGGCGCGGCTGGGTCCCCCCGTTGAAGTGCCCGGCTTGCCACCGCGTGCGCCTGATAATTTGCTTGTGTTGCAGACCCAAGCTGAACTTTTACGGATGTTAGCGCAATGAGGGGATTCATCACCTTCGCCGTCTTTCTGGCTGGATGGTGGGCTGTCACGCAATTCTGCCCAGTGCCACCGTACATGCTGCCCACCCCGCAATCAGTCGCGGCCGCACTCATCGCACAGCGAAATTTTTTGTTTGATAATACGCTCGTCACCCTTGCAGAAATTTTGCTTGGCTTGTTCTTTGGCACGTTGCTAGGTGCCCTGGCCGCCTTAACAATGGCCGTCTTGCCGCCCGTACAGCGCTGGTTGATGCCGGTGCTGGTGCTTAGCCAGGCCATACCAGTATTCGCCCTCGCCCCATTGCTCGTGCTGTGGTTTGGTTTTGGCATGACATCCAAAATCATCATGACCATACTGGTGATTTTCTTCCCCGTCACAGCCTCGCTGGCGGATGGGCTACGCCTTACCGAACCAGGCTGGCTTGACATGGCAGCCGCCATGAACGCCTCGCGTTTCTCAACCCTCTGGCATATACGCTTACCAGCGGCGCTACCGTCCTTCGCATCGGGCTTGCGCGTTGCCACGGCCCTGGCCCCCATCGGCGCCATCATCGGCGAATGGGTCGGTGCCTCCTCTGGCCTGGGCTATGTGATGATCAACGCCAATGCCCGAATTCAGACAGATGTAATGTTCGCCGCCTTGTTCGTGCTTTGCATGATGGCAGTTCTGCTTTTCACAATTTTCGACCGTATTTTGCGCAACCTCATTTACTGGGCACCCGACAGCCGAAGAGGCGTTTCATGAAAGCCTATCTCGCCGGGCCCGATGTATTCCTTCCCAATGCTGCGCAAAACGCTGAAGCAAAAATCAAAATCTGCGCGACATATGGGTTGATTGGCCGAGCGCCACTTGAGGATGTTGCACAAATATCCACAAGCCCACCGGGCGACGTGTGGCGCGCAATCTTTCGCAAAGATATTGAGATGATGGAAGAATGTGACCTCATCATCGCCAATCTAACACCATTTCGCGGCGCATCAGCCGACGCCGGCACGCTGCTTGAAGTCGGCTGGTTTTTGGGTCGCGGAAAGCCTATTTTCGGGTACTCCAACTGCGCGACATCATTCTCCGAACGCAGCCGAGCCCAACAGGCGGCCTTGCCTGACCAGATGCAGGCCGTGGCCGTGGAAGACTTTGGGCTGCCAGATAACCTCATGGTTCCAGGCGCGGTTGAACAAGGTAGCGGTCTCGCGGTAACGCTGCCTCCGGATGCATTAACCCGGCCCTTCAATGCTCTGGATATTTTCGAAATATGCGTGGCACAGGCGGCACAACGGCTCGGCCTACGTTAAAATACGACTCGCCAGGGAAGGTCAAAACATGGGTGAATCCTCAGCGGCACGCAGGACGCGCGGCATATTATGTGGGCAGGCTTACCGCAAAGCCCAGGGTCAAGGCCGACCTGGTGACGAGGTGATCGGCATGGTCACATACTCGCCCCTCCGCGACCCCTGCTCCACCAACATCGCAGTGAGTTCAAGATGATACCCCCAGCGATCGAAAAAATCCCCGGCTTATTTTATAGTCGCGGCACCATACGTCATACACGCGATGGTCGGACTTAAGCCGAACATCGCGTCGATTAAGAGTTACGCAGGTATGCGGGCGATCAGCTGGTGGTGAGCCGTCACGCCGATATTACCACGTTCCATGCCGTGCGTTTGATTATCGCTATGGTAAACAAGCAAAACCGCATTCGCATGGGTTAGCATTTTTGTTGCCTTAACGGTGATGCTGCCAGACCCATTGGCATCTGCACTAAAACTATTGCTGGTGCCAGTACCATCAAGCGGGGTGAAGCCTATCGGCTTTACATCAAAGTGATTCTCAAACAGGCTATATAGCCCGTTGGGAAGCAGGTTGGTGAAGTGGCTGGTAACAACTGCACCATCTCCATGCGGGACGATTTTAACTTTTCCACGGGCAGCAAACCAATCGGCAATTTGGAACCCCAGTGATTTGCCATTAGCATTATAGGCTTCCACATTGACAGGGCCGGCAATGAGCGTGGGGCGGTAGCCAGCAACATGGTGGATTCCCTGCGGGCCGATCGCGGCAGGCGCTGTGGCATCGTAAACAAACGCATGGGGGTCAAGTGGTTTAGCGAGCTTCATTTCACGCGAAAAAAAAGTCGCGTGAAGAATGAAGTCGAGGTTCAGTGCTTCAGCAGCCAGTGCGGTATTGCGACTGGCTAACAGCAAGTTGCTTCCAACCAATGCAGTATTCGCAATGAAGCGCCGACGATTAATGGTCATAATAGGATAGCCTTTCTGTGATAGGAGATTAAATTATTGCTGGTTTCGTGAGAATAAATCGTCCGCAGGCGGCAGCGAACATGGTGAACAGCACAACGCTGCCCATCTGCCAGACCAGCACCATCATCATCGTCTCGGCGGCGTGAAATAGCGGCAGCGCCACCTCGGCGGCAGCGGCAGCGGCCATGGCGCCGCACAGGCTGGCATGGGTGAGGCGAAAGGCCGCCCGCCGACGCAAAAACCACACCATCGCCAAGGCTGGAATCAGCCCGGCCAGGGCAATGGCGGGGATGCACATGAAGTCAGTGTGCAGGACCAAGGCCGCCCCTTTAGTTTGGACAGAGAGAACAAAACATTGCCGCCCCAATTCCGCCAGCCAAAGTCCAAACGCTATGAACGGGAGCCATAATTTCCAAGCCGGCTCATCGGGCCGTCCGGCACTGAAAGCGGCATAGGCGGAGACAAGACACGTAACGCCAGCCAGCAATTCCGCCCTGATAAAACGCGGTTGTGTAATCTGCGTGGTCAGAGATGGTAATGGTCCCATAATCCACACCACCAGCACCAAAACCGGCGCGGTTATCAGCAGCCAGCGCAACAATAGCGCCGATGGTGACGAGGCACGTCGCACCGGCGGCAAATTCTGTGTCAGGCTGGTGATTAAATCTTCAGTTTGCATCTGGATGCGATCCTTTCATCACGGCCTTGAGCCGCTGCATGGCCCGGAACGTTGCCACCTTCAAGGCCACGATACTCATGCCAGTTTGCGTTGCCGCTTCCCGCAGCGATAATTGCCGCACCTTCAACAATTCAAGTACCATCCTGTCACGCTCTGAAAGTTCCGCTATTGCCGCCAGCATCACGGCGCGATCGGAATCGCTCTCCTGTGTCTCATTCGTGATCAGCCCAGAAAAGGTTACAGGTACATCTTCGATAGCGGTTTCGTGCCCGGCATGACGTTGCCGCCGCCTACGCACATCGGCGCCGCGTAGCTTTAGAATGCCGAATAAAAACGGCGCAAGCGGGCGGGTTGGGTCGTAAAGATGGCGGTTCTGATGCAAAGCCAACAGGGTTTCCTGCACCATGTCCTCGATATCAGCAGCATTCGAATATGGCCAGCGTGAGCGTGCCCGGCGACGCAACCAAGGCAAGGCCGCACCCAGCAACGCAGCATAGGCCCGCGCGTCGCCGGCTTGGGCCGCCACCATCCAGACCCGCCAATTTGGGTCTTCATCCACCATGTTTCCCCCGCTGCGCCCCCAGAATTGGGTTTGTATGCCATTCTGTAAACCGGCAGCTAGAGCATTATGGCTCATCGTCGGCAACCCCAAGTTGGCGGCGCAGTTGGCCCAGAGTTTTAGGCAAATCGATGGTCACGCTGCTGAGAATTTCCAGCCGTTCATCGGCAAATAGGTCCTGCTCCGGATATTTTGCCGCCCAACGCAACAGTGTTTTATCACGTCGGCGCAGCAAAGAGGCCAGTTCGCGGCGATACAGTATAAACAACGCGCCCAGCACCTGGTTCACCGTTTCAGGCCCCGGCGCGTCCCGCCATACCATGCGCGGCAACAGGCTGATCACCTGCGGTGCCTCAGCCCAGTGATCGTCGGTTACCCATAAGTTGGTGGTAAAAAACTTTGCCGGTCTGCCGGAACTGTCGAGCGAGAGGGCTGCCACATGCGTCAGCCTGGCGTCTCCTGTTCCACGCATGAAACAATGAATGTGACCGCTCTCTTTCGCCCCTCGGTGGGCATGAAAATAATATTGCGCCTGGCTTACGGGGTCGACCACATCATCAGGCGGGTAATGCGTAAGGGCTTCAAATGGCGCACCGCCTATCAAACAGGTCACCAAATTTTGTCCGGCACTTTCCAAAACACCAAGGGCCGCCACCAGAGTTGCGGCGGCCTGCGCGCGTTCCAACAAGGTGGTGGTGGTATGCATCAGAACTGCGTCGTGGCGGCGGTCAGCCACGGTGGCGAGGCTTGAACCAGGTAGCTCTCCAGCGGATGATCCAGCCCCGTGATCATTAACAGAGAAACCGCCACCAGCGCCCCGCCAAGCAGCATTTTACCAGCCGAACCCGCCCCCAACATCCGGTTACGCAGGCGAGCCAAACTGGCGCGGGAGACAAAGCCCAGCACCACCAAGGGCAGAGCCGTGCCGATGCCGAACATCAGCATCACCAGGGCAACATGCCCAAGGCCTTTCCCCTGTGACGCCAATAGGCTGGCCGCCCCTAAGGTTGGCCCGGCGCACGGCGACCAGATGGTGCCAAGCAACAGCCCGATACCAAACTGCCCGCGCAGACCAATCCCCCTGCCGCTGCCAAATCGCTGATTCACCCAGTTGCCAAACGGCCCGGTTGCAGTGGCGAGCTTTGTCTGAGCACCAGGAATCAGCAGTAACAATCCCAGAGCCAACAGCAGCACCGAAGCTAAAATTCGGAATACGCCAAAGTTCAATCCAAGTGAAAACCCGATCGTGGCGACAAACAGGCCAATCAACGTGAAGGACAGCGCAACACCGCCCGCCAACGCCAGCGGCCCGGCACGGTGCTGCGAGAGCGCCGCACCCAACACCAAGGGTAACACCGGTACAACGCAGGGCGAGAGAGTGGAGAGCAGCCCTGCCAGCAGGGCAAAAAAGCCAGCGGTTATCATCTTGCGGGCTTAATTGCCGACGGCAGAGTTCAAAAGTGAGGTCACGGCACTTTGACTTGTAATACCAACGGCACGTTGGGCCAGCTTGCCGTCATGGTAAGCGATGAGTGTGCTTTGCATGGTGGCACCAAACTGTTTGACAACAGGTTTTTGCTTGTCGAAATCAACATCGAGAATTTCCAGCTTCGCGTAGTGCGGGTCTCGCTGCAGACTCTCCAATATGGCTTGCTGTTGCTTACAAACGGGGCACCAACTGGCTTCAATATGAATAACAACCGGCGTGTGATTGGCAATGGCCGCATCGAAAGCCGCCTGCGTGTAAGGGACGAAACTGGCAGCTTCGGCATAGGGTGCGCCGATCATCAGCAACCCGCATAGCACTGTACCCTTGAGAACCAACTGACGGGTAATTTTATGAGCTTTGTTTTGAGTCAACATAGACATCGCTCCCATAAATTTGTGCGCTGCTGCGGGGACACAGCCGCGCTTTGGATTATTTTGCCTTGCACCTGGCCGCACAGGGAGCAGCCTGACCAGCACATTTTTTTGCTGTCGTGCCCGAGCATTTGGCAGCCGAACATTTGGCAGCCGGGGCCATGGTATTCGACTGGCCCGCACAAGCGGCCCGTGCCGGTGCGGTGGCAGCAACCAGCCCGCCCAACGCAACGGCGGTACCCAAAGTCAGCATAGATGCCTTAAACTTCATTTTTAAAATCCCTTCCCAATCCGTCAGCCCATGACAATCCATGGGCCGCGTAAAAGGTTGTTCGCCACAAGCCGGGGAAAGGTTACAGGGGGGTGGTAAAAATTTTTGCCTGATCCTCGCGTAACTTTTCCACCCCCCCAGCAAATAATCAAAGTACCGCCTGGTGTTCATGCGGTGAATTAACGGGAGAACAAAATGGATCGTAGATTATTCGCCGCATCGGTACTGACGAGCGCTCTTGGGCTCGCCAGCATGGCCCCGGGTATTGCTAGTGCTCAAGGTATACCGATGACACAGCAACAAATGATGCAGACAAAACAGGCCAACATGGCGCAAGTCAAAGCCGGCCATTTGGGGGCTTGTTACGGTGTAAACGCCGTTGGTCGCAATGATTGTGCCACCGGCACACATTCTTGCGCGGGGCAAGCCACAAAAGCCAATGATCCTGCCTCTTTTGTTTTGTTGTCACCGGGTGATTGTGGAAAGCTCGCCGGTGGTTCTCTTAAAGCCTCCTGAGTCTGTATCAGTGTCGCAAAATCACAGCCCGGTCCCTTGCCAAGCAGGGGTCGGGCTGCGCTTTCCGCACCATGCTATATTCCAAGCCACCCGGCCAGACATTGGCTGAGTGGAGGTTCACAGCGAAAATTATCTGAGTGCTCCAGCGTTAGAAATTCTTGAGGATATACGGCGCGATTATCCAGTATCGTTACATAGTGTAGGCCTCTCGCTCGGCAGCGCAACGCGGGTTGACCCTGAGCACCTAGCCAGAATAACCGCTTTGGTGCGCAGAGTTCAACCCGCTTTAGTCTCAGAGCATCTGGCCTGGGGAGTAGTGAACCATCATTACCTGGCAGATTTATTGCCATTGCCCCTCACCGAGGAAAGCCTTGCAACCGTTTGCGATAATGTTATGCATGTGCAAGATATTCTGCGACGGCAGATATTGATGGAAAACCCATCAACCTATTTGCAATTCAACAATTCCACTATTCCTGAGCCAGAGTTTCTGGCTGCTCTGGTGGCGCGCACAGGTTGTGGCCTCATATGCGATATCAGTAATATTTTTATCAGTGCGCATAATCACGGCTGGAATGCCATAAAATATCTTGAGGCGCTGCCTTCCTATGCCATAGGCGAGTATCATTTGGCTGGCGGAGGCGCTGATGAGACCGGCTTGTTAATTGATACTCATGATCGCCCGGTAGCGGCGGAGGTCTGGGCGTTGTTCGAGACGGCACTTCGTATAATTGGTCCACGTCCAAACCTGATCGAATGGGATGCGGCACTGCCGGCATTGCCGGAATTATTGGCCCAAGCCACCATTGCGCAGCAGTATCTGGCGCGCGTCAGCCCGGAGGTTCATCATGCTGCAACTGGCTGAACAGCAAACCTTATTCGCTGAATTTCTACGCAGTGGTGATGCCACATTGCTGGCCGGGCAGATTGCTGAGGCCGGCCCATCAATGCAGATCAGGCTGGGCGTATATCGGCAGAATATGCTGGGCAATCTTGCCGCTGTGTTGCGCTTGGCATATCCGGCGGTGCTACGTGTCGTCGGCGCAGCAGCATTTAATAAGGCGGCACAGGAATTCATTCAGATCCGCTCGCCGAAAACTGCAAATTTGTATGAATATGATGAATATTTTTCAATTCATCTCAATCAATCAATGCTGTCGCGGCAACATCCGGCCTTGGCAGATATCGCCCGGTTGGACTGGGCGGTTCATCGGGCCTTGCACGCCACGCGCCACCCCGCTTTGGCGTTGGAAGGGCTGAGCCAGATCGACCTCACAAAAATAACCAACTTATATTTTACCGCTCATCCCTCACTCACTTTACTGACGGTGGGGCCAATGGCGCGGGCAGGTTGGGAAGCCGCCTTGCTTGGAAATCATCTTCCCCCCGCACCCAGGGCTGAACATCTGGCCGTGTTTTGTCATCTGGGCAAATTGAAAATGGCAACTCTGCATGGTGAGGCTTTTGATTTCGCCCGCATGCTGGTGAGCGGCTTTCCGCTCGGTACCGCACTCGATGTAGTGGTCCCTGATGAAGCCGCAACCATACTGTGCAAGTTTCTCAACCTGGGCATTTTTAGCGCCGCCAGCATAACGCAACCCAATATAGGAGGACTATTATGAGCCAAACCATAAGCCGGAAGCCGACTCTGCTTCGTGTTCATCTTATTGACCGCGTAACCCAGCTTTTCAATCATATTCCTTATTGGCTGGTCGCGCTCACCGCGCGGGTGGCACTGGCACAGGTGTTTTGGAGCTCAGCACAAACCCATTTGGCCAATTGGGATACAACACTCTACATGTTCAGCAATAGCTACCAGGTGCCCCTACTGCCGCCAGTGCTCTCTGCTTATATGGCGGTGACGATGGAGGTCGTTACACCGCCATTATTGCTCCTCGGTTTAGCTACCCGTTTCACGGCGCTGGCTTTGTTCGGGATGACATCGGTCATTGAAATTTTTGTTTATCCGCAAGCCTGGCCAACGCATATTCAATGGGTCGCCATGATGCTCGTGTTAATGTCACAAGGGGCTGGACTGCTCTCGGTCGATACATTGATCAAACGCTTTCTCACGAAAGCAAGCTAGTTTCGTGGCGTTTTAACCAGTCTCTGAGCGCCGGAAGGACATGCGCTGCAGTTTGGAAGCCCTGGGTGACAAGCTCAAACGGGGCTTCAGCCCCGGTCCCCGCGATCAGAGTTGGAAAACCTGTTACGCCGGTTTGTTGGCTGATATAAAAATCTCGTTGTGTTTCCTGGCTCAGAGCTGTTTCCGAGAATTCAGCCTGAAACATCGCCTCATCACCACCCAACGAGACAAAAATTCGGGCCAAAATATCAGGCGCGGTGACATCCTGGTTTTCGGCATAAAATGCGTAATGAATGGCCGCCAGCGTATCAAGCGCCATCGCTATTGAACGCCGCCGCGCCAGAACCACCGCCCTGCAGGCAGGCTCGGTGTCATAAATAAATTCCGGTCGGTCAAAAAATTTATAGTCAAACCTCTGGGCGGAGGCCGTGTGCACATGCTCCCAATGCTTGCGCGTATTAGCTTTGGCCGCCTCATCCATCGGCGTCGTGGTGCCAGGGCGTAAGCCGCCAAGGACCAGACGGATAGGCAAGCGGTCACCGAACGCGGCCCGAATGGTGCTGATAACCGGTGAAAACCCCCAGCACCAGGAACACATAGGGTCGGCAAAATATACGAGATGTGGCTGGTTCATCATGTTACGGCTCCGGATACGTCACACTTGAATTATATCGATCATTCTAATATATATTGAATCATGTCGCAATCAATCTTTCACCCGTGAGCCGTCCGCGTCTCCTCGCCGACAATCTCATATTAGACCGCGCCATCAGCGTGTTCTGGCAGCGCGGCTACAGCGCGGCCTCACTGCGAGACCTAACATCCGCCACCGGCCTCAGCGCAGCGGCATTGTATCACCGCTATAAGGATAAAGACGGGTTGTTTGTCGCGGCGATTAACCGTTATGCCGATATCGGTCTCACCGGCCGGCTTGCCAGGTTAGCTACGGCGGCTGACCCGCTCGGCGCAATCAGCCAATTTTTCGCCGAAATCATAGGGCTATGTGATAATGATCCAGACCATCTGGGCTGCTTGCTGGTCAATTCATGCCTTGATGGCGGGCTGATGTCTGCACAAGCGCGAAGTGTGGTGCATCAGCGTCTCGGCGAAATCGAGCATTTTTTTTTGGCGAACCTGCAGCGTGCGGCGGCGTTAGGCCAACTAGCCCCACATTCAGAGCCCACCTTGTTGGCCGAGATCTTGAACGCCACAATCCTCGCCCTGCGCGTTCTGGCACGCATCGACCCCGACCCGGCTAAACGACGCCGCATCGCAGATCAAGCGTTACGTCACATCACACATAGGACAAAAGAATGACAACCCCACTTGCCGCGTGCAAAGCCTTTATATTCGACGCGTACGGCACCTTGTTCGACTTTGGCTCCGCTGTGGCGCGTTGCGCCGATATTCCGGACAACAAACGGAACGAACTAATAACAATTTGGCGCGATAAGCAGTTGCAATATACGTGGCTTCGCAGCTTGCAAAAAAATTATGTGAATTTTGAGCAGGTCACTGCGGATGCACTCGATTTTGCGCTCGAGGCAACCGGCCTTACCGACACTGCACGGCGACAAAATTTACTCGATCTATATCAAACCCTATCAGCCTATCCAGAAATTCCTGGCACATTGGCGGCACTAAAAACCAAAAATATCACCACAGCCATTCTCTCCAACGGCACGCCAGCCATGCTGAAAGCCGCAATCGATCATTCAGGCATTGGGTTATTGATCGACCATGTTCTATCGGTGGAAAATGTTGGTATTTTCAAGCCGGCACCTGAAGTCTATCAATTGGCGGTCGATACCATCGGTGTTCGGCGCGACCAAATCTGCTTCATATCTTCCAATGGTTGGGATGCCTATAGTGCTGCGGCTTTTGGTTTTCAGGTGATCTGGTGCAACCGAAGCGGTCAACCTGCTGAGCGGTTGCCCGGTTCACCGACGATCATCATGAAAAATCTTTCGGATATTCTGGCGCTAACAGAGCCCTAGCTATAACGCACACGGCCGTAAACCAAAAAAGCCGATGCCTGGGCCAGCCGCATCGACAGGCCAGGTCTTTGGTTTCCAAAGCCCCTCCATCGTCTACTACCTCATGATGCGCGGTGCCTGTAACGCCCCCAGCCAAAAAATCATCGGCCGCCTGTTCACCTACCAAAACGGCGCCACCGCCATCTTTAGTGAGCCAAGTTTCTGTGACAGAGTTGGAGCGCGTTAAGAATAACGACGGATTACGCTAGGCTTATACGCTCAACATGCTGAAGAGCGGGCATTCCCCAGCCCACCCACGAGCATTTACCGACCAAAGCTGAGTACCTACAAAATCTGGCGCTCAAGGAGGGCAACGATAGGTTTCAGTAGGCCGAGCAGAAAAGTGAAAAAAATAACGCTGCCTAAAATTATACCCAGAATATTCCAGTTAAGTGGTGCCATCACTACGCCGAACCCTGCAACAAAAAGACTAAAGGCAACCATGGCAACTGTTGCGCCACCCAACCAATTGCTCGGCGCTGACGACCAAAACCAGCGTTCCTCACGAATAACATAAACGTTCGCCTGGATCGCCAGCATCAGGGTCAAAAATGAAAGCGTCTGAATTTGCACCAGCGGCAAACGCCAAAAGCTTCGGCCAATTTGGAGCATCAGCGTGGCATACACGAGTGTTGCCAACCCGTAAATTCCACCCTCGCCGATGAGCCGGCCAATTTGCCAATGAAGGGGTTGGGAGGACGGCAATGCACGATCCGTCGTGATCGCCATAGTCAGAAAATCATTTACAATCAGCAATAAAACCATCAGCAGCGGCGTCAATACTGCATGCCCCGTAATGACCAAGCCTACGGCGAGATAAAGCACAAATGCAATTTTTCGCACCACCATCGAGAGGGTATAGGTTCGGATCCGTTGGAAGGCCGCGCGCCCCTCACGGATCGCGTCCAGGATGCCGGCCAGCCCCGGCGAAGTCAGCACCAGCCCCGCCGCCGCCTTGGCGACATCGGTCGCAGATGAGACGGCGATCCCCATTTGCGCCTGACGCAGGGCCGGAGCGTCATTGGTGCCATCACCGCACATGCCGACCACATGGCCATTGCGTTGAAACAATTTTACCAAGCGAAATTTCTGTTCTGGAAATACACCGGCGAACACGCCGTAATCGTCCGGTGAAGCGAGTGTCTCCAGCGCCGCCGAATCACAAACTCCGCCGGTTATACCAACGGCTTTGGCAATAACTGCGGCAGTTTCCGGGGCATCGCCCGTCACCATCACCACATGTACCCCAAGATCACGCAAGGCAGTGATCAAACCCGCCGCGTCCGCGCGCGGTGGATCGGCAAGACCGAGCAATCCAAGCAAAATGGTCGTGGTGGCATTGGTTCGGGTTATAGCCAAAACCCGGCAACCGGCCGCGGTGAGGCGTTTGCGGGCATTCTCCTGTTCAGCGGATAGCGGCACGGATATCAGCGCGCCAAGCGCTCCTTTACGGAGCAAATCACCATCTGCAAGCCGCGCTTGAGCGTATTTCCGGGCCGGATCAAAAGGCTGAAAATTTGTCGTGCTTGGCACGGCCCCGCCCCGCACCCGTGCGGCATCAATAATCACCTGATCAACAGGATCTCCGCCCTCCGACGACGCGGCGGCAGCCAGCACAGCCGTCTCCGCGACACCACCGAAAGCCACGACACTATGGATCGACAGCGCGTTCTGCGTCAGTGTACCGGTCTTGTCCACGCAAAGCAGGCTCATTGTCGCCGCCTCGTTGATTGCCGCAAGGCTTGTCGGCAGCACGGACCCACGCACCAACCGTCGGGCCGAAAGTGCGGCCGCAAGCGTAAAAGTTGAAGGTAGCGCAACAGGGATCGAGGCCAGCAGCGCCGTCAACAGCAATGGTACAGAATCATTAAATGTCCGGCCTATGGCATGAGCATAAACGAGCATCGCCAGCACAATGATACCATTGACCAAAGCCAGATCTCGCACCACCGTTAACACCGCGCGTTGCTCGCCACTGACGCTATGCGCGTCCTGCACCAACGACGCGGTTTTGCCAAAATAGGTACGTGCGCCGGTCGCTACCACGACCCCCGTCGCTTCCCCCTGGCGGATCATCGCGCCGGCGTAGGCCAAGTCTCCAGCTTTGCGCTCCACGGGAAGAGATTCCCCCGTTAACATTGATTGGTCTAAAAGCACGCTGCCGGCTACAAGTTTGATATCGGCAGGTGCCACAGCGCCAAGCGCCAGTTTCACAAAATCTCCAGGTACCAGGACAGACGCATCGATGCGCATCCAACGGCCATCGCGCCGAACCGAGGCCATAACCGCGAGCGTCTGTCGCAACGCCGCAACCGCATCCTTAGCGCGGGCTTCCTGGGTCATGCCGAGCACAGCATTGAACATCAGCAGCACCGAAATGATCAGGGCCTGCGGCCCGTGGCCGAGAAACAACTCCAGCAAAATCGTCGCCTCAAGCATCCAAGGCAACGGCGCCCAAAGTTTCGCCGCCAGCCCGTGCAGCCAGCTTTCCGAGGTTTCGGCAACGGCAATTGCTCCGAACTGCCGCAACAACCTTGCGGCTTCCGTAGCTGATAAGCCCTGTTCTATGTTTTCGCTCATCCTGGTATCCATCAAATTCCTAAACTGATCTTTACGCTTCCCCGGGAGCAAACCCAAATATGGCTGTTACGTGATCTGTATATGCGTCCCGTAAATTTTCAATTTTGCCAGTCTTTATTCTTAAGAGTACCGAAAAACTATATCAAATTACAGGCCGTGAAATTTATTAAATTCACCATCCAATTGTTGCGTGGTGAGGTCCCTTATCGATGTAGCGCATCATGATCCTTTCGGCATCTTGGAGAAGACTGCAGCCTGAAAAATTAATATCGCCATAGGGTTTATTAGCGCTACGTTGCAAGGCGGCCTGCTTTTCGTGACTGATCGTGGTTAGAGGGATAAGTCCAGGAGGTGAAATGTAAACGCTTAAAGCACGGCAAATCCCTCTGGCCGCAAGCCAGTAATAGCTCGATCTGAATAATCAACAAAAATTTATTCGAGATTAGACAAACAAATTATAACACACACGCTTGAGCATCAAACAATTGATCAAATATCAAAATATATTACCAGGCCTTATTCACCCTATGATAGCAGTCTGACGATGCTTCATTCATCAAGTCTCAGAGGATTCGAAAGTTATATTCAGCTCAAAATTCATCACGATAGTCTGATATTTATCAGAAAATATGTCGCCATTTATCTACAAGGCGTTCTTCTGACTTAAACATTTCATACGTACCTTTTTTATCAAGTGGATTCAGAACAGTTTTGATTTTAGAAGCCCACGCGACCACCTCTGGTGTATGAGCTGCACGTACAAAATTATCTGACAACACATCAGCTATCGCTGGATCAAGACCAGGCGGCGCTACGATGGGTCGAGATTCATAAATATTCGCGAGGTCTGGCTTATTGATAGATGTCGCGTCCTCAATACCAGGGATCGAACTCTTATCCTCAAATGAGAAAACAATACGAATAAGCCCGGCACTTTGCAGCTTTTCTAGAGTTGATAGTGAATACACAACCGCATCAACGTCACCGCGGGCCACAGCCACCGATGAATTTACCGACCCCTTATATCCAGAGATAAACTTGCTACCTATTCCAAGCGATGCGCAAAATACTTTTGCAGCGAAAAAAGACGCATCAACACCTGAGGACGCAAAAGAAATAGGCCGAGTTGCACCTAATTTTTGAATGTCTTCAGGGGTCTTGATTGACGATTTTGCACTCACGGCAAGGCCAAACGGATCTCGTCCCAGATTCGCAATCCATGTGAGCTTATCGAGATTGATTGTCTGACGATTTTTGCTCAACAATATTCCAAGTGTGTTGATGAGACTCACATGGTAGCCCGTAGGCTTGTCTTGTTGGAGTTGGAAAATCGCCTCGGCTCCGCCGCCACCTGGTAAATTTACCGGCTCGACATTAACCCCCAGTTGATGAGTGAGCACGGCGGCGAACTCGCGCGCGTAGGAGTCGTACCCACCTCCAGGCCCGTACGGGATCAATATCGTTATCGGCCGGTTAGGATATGCAGCTGCATGAGCCAAACGTGGAAATCCAGACAATGCACCGGCAACGAACGTGGCACCGGCAAGTAAAATCTGACGACGCGTCACAATAATGTCGGACATTAATTGTTCCCCTTGTTTATGTTCGTTATACGAACTATTTTATCGGAAAACGATATTCTGTCTTATTTACGTTGTCAACTATATGTTTGGGCAACACGAGACACGCGATTGCATAAGGCTCAAAATACAGCCTTTTGTTCAGGCGATTCGTTAGAGGTGAACAGCTTGGTACCGCTTGCGGCGCCAGAATTAGTTGGTCACCTTTCTATCCGGCGGCAACAAAGAGCCGTTCAAAGCAGTGGGGCGTACTCCGTAAATCCACCTGCCTGAGTCTAACTCCACCCCTAGGCCAGAGATAAGGGCAGCGCTGTGCAGCAGCACCCAATAAGCAAATTCACTTAAAACCGTCTGGTTGGTTAGATGACAGCGCGACGCTCGCCCTGCTCTGCAACAATAGTCTTGGCATAATGATCGGTAGTTTTTACTCTATACGTTGCTGCTCGACCAACTAAGATATTTCGTTACCAAAATTGGGCACCTTGTCAGATAGGCCCGCAGCAACAACACCTCTCAGAATAGCCTTCCTCTAGTTTTGAATATTAACAATATACGAAACGATTTCGCTCGAACCTGCATTGAGTTTGCCGGTCACGGTCCATTGTAACGCTCCTGTCGTGCCCACAGTTGGCTTGGTGGATACCGAACAGCCGGTCACGCCAGGGGGTGATGACGACGGGCAAGCGGCGCTCACGAAGGCGGTAAAGGCTGGCGTGGAATCGTTAATAACCACCGAGGTTAATGCGGCGGTACCGTTGTTGGTTGCGGTAATAATATAATTTAGTTGATCCCCGGGCGATGCATTAACCGAAGCAGCCGGGCCCGTTGCAGTCGTGATGTCTGTCACCGATTTGTGCAACACCAGGGTCGAACCCTGGCCGATGGTCGTTGTGTCATTTACAACAGCCGTGGCGGTCAAGGCTGGGCTGGCGTTGCTGTATGTCATCAATGCGCTGATATTGGCGATCGTGGAAGCGCCGTTGGTTACGCCGGCGGGAGTGGTCTGCTTCATAATCAAGCAAAGTGTCTGCCCTGCCGTCACAGGCACTGCAGCGCTGATTACCGGGTCACTGGCGGCAATAGTGCCTGAACAGGAGGCATCTTTATACAATGTCTGGGTCCAGCCCGATACCGAGGGATTGGGCGTACCAATGATCGAAAACAATACATTGCCCGTGGAGGCGGCGGTATAAATCTCTGCATAATAAACACTGCTGCCAGGCTGCGTTTCCTGGGCACCGTTCGGGGTGAGATTATTCGGCGCCACGAGGCCGAAATTCACACCGGTATAGCTGGTTCCTGCCACCGGCGCGGCAGTCACCTTTGGGCGGGCATATGTGCCGCCAGTGGTTCCAGCTGACCCGCCGGTCGCCAGCCAACCGCTGGGAGTGGTGGGTTGAATGACTAAACTGGTGCCCGAATACGCAAAGGGTATCCATAGTTGGTAGAACCCACTGCCGCTCGTCGGTTCGGAGTCCACCAGAGTGCCGCCTGCCAAGGCCGCGACGATATTATTTGCCAACCCGACTTCATTACCGTTCTGCTTGCCATCGTTGGCGGTGCCTGAACCGATGCCGTTATCAGTGAATACCGTGCCAGTTAGGGTGGCACCGTGATACAGCCCAAAATTCTGCGGCGGCGACGAATAATTTCCAGCATTAAAGTAAATAATCCCGCCGCCATTTTGTGTGCCAACCCAACCTGCAGGTAGCACTGGTGTGACATTATTTAGTACGTTGTCCGCACTCAAAATCAAACAATAATTGCCGGCTGCCACACCAGGAATAGAATACGCACCTGTGGTTGACGAAACAGAGCCAACTGCGGTGGCCGTGGTCGCGCAAACGCCATTCGTGGATGCTGCTAGCTTTACATACAGGTTGGACAACCCTGTCCCGCTCTCACCAGAATCGAAGCTACTGTTATGGTTGGTATCGCTGTAAATATTACCAGTAATCGCCGCGTAATTTGGTTTAGAATTCGTGAAAACACATGAAATGGCATCGCCATAGTTCAAATTCGGAATCGTGTAGGAGTTACCAATATAATTGGTTGGCAACACAGTCGTTGATCCCGCCGTAGCGTTGGTACAGGTCAGCGAGACAGCATAATTACCAATCGAGCTGGTCGAACCAGTTACCATGCTCTCAAATAAATTGAACGGATAACTGGCGGCGATGGTCGGAACACTGGCTGGGGCAAAGCCTGTGAGAGCCGTGCCCGTGGTGGCCCCACGCGCAATCGTGGTGCCAGCCTGTGTTTTAACCGCGTAATCAAACTGGTCCTTGCTATTCAGCCGCGACCCGGAAATGACCGAAGTGACGTTGATCGAGGCGTAACGGACGCCAATCACAATTCCTTGCAAGCCGCCGTTGGAGGACAACGTAGCAATAAAGCTGGTAGGATTATTAAAGGCCCCAAAAACATAGCTGCCTTCGTTGCCCCCTGAATTACCAGTCTCCGTCACCGTTGCGGTGCCGACACCCGTCAGTTTTGGTGCGCCGGTATTTGGAATTGTCGCCAACAAATTCCAGGCGGCAGCACTCGGACTGGTGTTGGTAAAACCCAAAGCCTCGGGATTATTATTGGTTGACTCACCATCAGCTACGATAATTGCGTATTTGGCAATCCCGGTCCCGCCCGGCGGAGGCGACACTACAATATTCGTGACATTCACCGTCACCACCTCATTGCCGACGCCATTCGCCATGTACAGCACCGGCAAACCAGGAATACCATTGAAGGCCACGTTACCAAATGCCGCACCGCCATAACTTGGCACCGCATTTGCTTTAAGCAGGGGATAATTTAACTGATTCGATGGTGTGGCAGAGACCTGCACATTCATCTTAACGGTAGAAAAATCCGGCAGCGTAAACGTAAAACTCTGACCACCTGCGCCAGTGGCGGTGGTATCGTTATAGCCGGTGAAATCCAGCCAGCAGTAATCCTTGTAATCACTCGGTGCACCGGCTCCCTGCGATGCTGCGGGGGCGCAGGAATTGGCCTGTGCCACGCCGCTCATTGACAGCATGACCAGCAGCGCCACACCCACGCCAAGGAATGCTTTAACCCAGCGGCGCAACATCATGGCCCACCATCGAAAAGATCTTGGTCGAACTTGAAGCGCATTCTGAAATAGACACCCTTCAACGTATATTGTGATCCGGCGAGATCAGGATTGTTAAAACCTTCAAAGTCATAGCCGAGCGAAAGCCAGATATCGCGCCAGACCAGATACCCAACCTCTACGCCCAATGCTGTTTGGGTTTGGCCGTTGCCCCACATCTCAAAGCCTTGCGCCCCGACATCCCACCGTGGGGCAATATCTGCGATGCCCCGCAGGCCGGCCATCTGGTAAAGCGTATCCCCTGGGATGCCGTTATTGCCGTCATGGGCTTTATCAAACGCGTAACGCGCATCAATCCATAACCACTTGGTCGGTTGATAGTTGATATTTGTAGCGCCCACCAAAGAACTTTGGTTCAGGTTCAAGCCTGCGCCAAGCGTGCTGTCCGTCTCGTTTTTATATTCTAAACGGCTCAGCATGTTCCATACGTCGGTGTTCACCGGCCGGTAAGCAAAGCCGGTTTGCAATATCATTAACCGGCGCGAACCTGTAGCCGGGCTCACATCCTGCTGGGTATTGTAAATACCACGATTCAATATCGTGAACGACGGCGTGACCTTGGCCGCCATAGCAGCCGTGAATAATAAGCTTTGGGTAACTTGCGAGGTCTGCCATTGCGCATCCGCCGAGGCTTTGAGCTTATCCGAGCCCGTATAGCCGCCGCCCAGATCAACTGCCGTCGAGGCATCCGTCACTGCGCCGTAAATTGGTTTAATTTTCTGAAAACCAGCGGAAATTCCAAACCCATTCCCAATGTGCCAGAGATGCCGCAAACCTGTGGCATTTTCAGCATCGCGCCCCGCCAGCGCATCACCCATGCGGTATTCATTGAATAGTTGGGTATCAGGGGTTAACGCTGTGCTGATCCCCGCAACCGCCGTATATTGCGCAATCGCCGGATCAAGCGTGTAAGGCCCATTCAGCGTATTCATAAAATCATAGCGAAAATACGCTTTGGTCGTCTGATTGATATTATATGTTCCGCCAACCCCAAGCTCACGCCCACCACCACTTATGGCCTGTTCTGCCACCCCAAAAACCGAGGCTTTCGGCAGATACGGCACTGGCGCGGTCAGCTTCAAACGCACGCTGGTATAACCAACGAGTGCCGAGGTAACGGCCGGACCAACATTCGGCAAAATTGATCGGATCGGGGTGATGTAGGTAGTACTCGCCGGCGTAGCAAGTGCGGCGGCCTCGTTGGTGGCACTATGACGCATACCGATTTCGACGACGATATTATCCGGCAGATTATGCACCAGCGAAAGGCTTTCGCCTTGCTGTTTTGCTCCCGTTACGGAATCGCTGGTGTCTAAGGCTTCCGCCACAATGCGGTTATTCTGGTTCAGCGCATAGCTGGCCTTCAGCCCGTATTCGGCCTCGCCCTCTGACTGAATGCTGCTCTGATTATAAAAACCAGCATCGGTGCGCGTGCCCCAGACATGGAAGTCAAATACATTGCCCTGGTGGCGTATATCCAAACGCTCGCCCAAGCCCTGGCCATAAAGCGCTGAAGTTGTACGCGCAACTTCCGCCACGGCCACCGTGCTGTCGGGCAAATTGAACGTACCATTTGCACCCACGATGGTCTGGCGGTTCAGCGGGTCGTTATCCTGCATCACATTGGCGCCGACAGTAACATGGCTGCCAACTTTAACATCCGCCGCCGCCCCGGCCACCGTATGCTTCGGCCCACCGGTGACGATGGAATAGCTGACCCGGATGTAAATCGGGTCGAGGTTGGAATCCAAGGTCGGCACTGGCTGGTTCAGCAGCAACAAGCCGCTATAGGGCTCAATGGTGTAATCGGTATATTGTGCCAACGGCGTATCGTTCACGATCACCGAACGCTGGTTGCGGTCGTAGGTGATCACATCAACCTGGGCGCTGTTGACCACACCATTGATGTTCAACTGAAACGGCCCCGAAGTACCATTGGCCGGGAATTGCTGAACGATCTGGGTGCTGTTGGTGCTGCTGGCGAAGCCCGAAACCGTGACCGGCCCCTTGGTTACCTGGCCTTTAATACCATTTAATACTCGTGAGACCTGCGATAATTGCCGCGCCGGGTCCTGGGTCTGGGTGGAATAATCGCCGATCAAAACATAATCGGTGCCGTGCTGGAGCAACACATACAACCGCCCGGTCGATTGCGCTTCATAGCCCCGGGCCGAGGAATCCCCATACACCGGGTAGAACTGATCCGGCTGAATATCGCGGAACAAAGTGGTGTCCGACGGTTTATCGGAATCATAGGACAGCGTGAGCAACGTGGAGCCGAGGATTTTGCCCTTCAGGAAAAATGCTGTACGCGCCGCCGCCTCGCCCTTACCACCAGCGAAAGATTCGGAAGCACCCTGAATTTGGCGCGAGAATACGTCACCTGACTGCGCCGGCTGCAAGTCCGCCGGATTGAGATTTCGTAGGCTCACCGTACCGCTGACCAGACCAACCGCAATCATCGGGCGCAAATTGGGCGAAAAGGTGAGATTGGTTTTGGCGCTGATGGTGCCGTCAGCCGCCAAAATCACGTCGGCTCCTGGCTGCACCGGCGGCACCAATAAAAATGTTCCTACACCGTTCGTCACGATCACCTGGGTGCCAGCCACATTGGGGTTCACGCTGGTGGTCTGCCATTGGCCAAGTGTTGACTGCAATGTTACCACCGCCCGCCCTGGGATGGGGTGGCCGCGCGCATCGAGCAGCGAGATGACAACCGGTATGGCGGTAGCGCCATCAGCCACCGCTGTTTTAGGGGCATTGATATTGATTTGTGCCAGTTTCCCCGGCGCCGTCACATGGATCGTGGCGCTACCACGGCTGTTGCCGAAACCATCCTGCACGGTCATCGACAGCGTATTAACGCCGGGTTGCAAATCCACGCCGATATATTCCCAGGCCGTGATGCCGGTTTTGGTATCAGTGCTCTTTTTGCCTACGCGGCTGGCGGGTATCGTCACACCATTCACGCTTAATGCCAGCAATGCACCAGTTGGCCCTTGCAGCCGCACATTGCTCTGGTCAGTGCCCAGAACCTCGCCATCATGCAGCCCGATAAAACCTGTTCCAGGACGCAGCGACAATATCACGCTCTCTAGCGGCGCGGTCATGTCAGGGTCGTCGTTCGCAACCTCATCCTGCACGCCACCGGGAGCAGAATGGTTAAATAAGGTGGTGGTGGGCGTGTAGATCGGGCTGGGCTGCCCTTGGGCGAATGGCGCAAAGGAACCACCGGGATCCCCCACGGCACCCAAGCCGCCGGGTACCCTACCGCCACCTGGCATCGGCGCGCCCGGCGAAGTGGGGATCATACCGCCGCCTTGCCCTGGCAGCACGGAGCCGATTTGCGGTCCGGCCATCGATGCCGAGCCCATACTGCCAACCGCCGTACCCGAACCCGGCAAGCCGATGCCCCCAGCATCCTGCGGCTGCAACAATTGCTGTTGCTGCAGCAAACTGCTTTGCTGATACTGACCGGACAGCAAAATACCAGCGGCGGCCGTCAATTCCGACGGATTCTTCAAAGCTTTTTTACGTGCCGCAATTTGCGTAAGTAAATCGGGCGAGCACCCGGCAATAGCAAAATTAACTTTCTGCATCTCGCCATTCTGCAAATCCACAAACTGGCTGTTCGGATTAAGCGCGTTGCGGTTGTCCAATATCTCCATCTTTACCCCAGCAGGCAAAGTGGTGGTATCGACCTGCGCCACATGCGTGCGTGGGGTTAACCCATAAAAACTATATTTACCCTCAGTATCGGTAATCGCGTAATCGCCGTTATTAAAATAAATTCGCACGCCCGGCACGCCGGGGTCGCCATCTTCCTGCATCTTGGTCAAATGACAATCCGCAAATACCTTACCAATCACATAGGCTTTGTCGCTGAACACACCACCAACGATCTGCACCGTAACCGGTGAGACATTGGAGCCAATGGGACCTTGCGTGTCATTGGCAAAGGCCTGAGCGCTATCCACCAAGCCGCCGGTACTGGCATTTGGTCCCACTGAAACGCGATATCGCAATATCGGCGTAGCCCCCACAGGCAATGTGCCCAATGCAAACACCAGTTGCGCGGCATTGCCGGTGGGGTCTGCGATGCGCACCCCATTCAATGTGGCAGTGCCCCGCACGTAGGTAAGCCCGGCTGGCAGGGTAACTAGCATGGTTGCGCTCGTGAGCGTTTCACCAGTGTTATTGTTAATCTGCACAGAATAATCGACAAAATCACCGATCTGAACGATCGACTGATTGGCGGTCTGAGTGATGAATAATTTACCCTTTGGTGCAGCGCTATCGAGCGGAATATCATACACGACCGGCGCATCAGCCTGTCCGGAGATGGTGAAAGCCTGCCCGAAGGAGCCTGTTACACTCGTCGTACGCCCGGCGGGCTGATTAGTGGGCGACGTTTTCGACGGAAAGGCATAGCCAGCAGGCGGGGTCACCACAATCTGATAAGTGCCAGGCGCTACCAAAGGAAATGAATAAATACCGTCACTGCCCGTAGTTACCGTGCTCGGCGCAGGCGTCACGCCATCATACTGATACACAGCAGCCGGCGCATTGTTGGCGACATTGATCAAATGCACCACAGAACCCGCCACCGGTAGGTCCGTGCTGTAACTGTACACAACGCCGCTGGGGTCAATCAGCAAGGTGGTGGATACCGCATCCGAACAACCATTACCCGCCAGCGCAACCACCGTGTCATTTGGGCGTAACTCCATCACGCCGTTACCCTTCACCACCGGCGTTGCGGCAGCATTCGCAGTCGGCACGCTTGGCAAAATTCTGAAAACTCCCGATCCGGGCGCAGTTTCGGTGGCCTGGAATATCTCCACGTCACCGGTCAGTCGGCTGGTCAAAGTCACAGGGATGGTCAGAATTTGCGCCGGATTGGTATCGCAACCAGGAGCCGAAACCTGTAAGTAAAGCGCGTTGCCGATGGTATTTTCATATTCCGGCTGCACAAAACCGGGCGTGAAAAACGCGATCGAGGGAGCCACCGCCGTAATCGGCAATTGCACTTGATTACTGTATGTAAGCTGCGTTGCAGACGCGCTGTTCACCCAATCGGCTAAAGCGGTGTCGATAACCGTTGCTGAAACATTGGTGTTTACACCAACAGTCAAACTCAGGCTGACACTGGCATTTACTGCAAGAGACGCCACACCCGCGGCCACATAATCCACCTGCCCTACCGGGGTGATGGTGTAGGATCCTGCGGGCTGGCCGAGTGAGTGATATAAAATCTGCGCGCCAGTCTGGGCCGAAATAAAACTGGTGCCGGCTGGAACCGGCAGTGTAAGTAAAAAATAGCTACTAGGCGCACCATTAACCAAAACTACCACCGGCCCGGCCGCAAAATTGTAATCAGTTGCAGTGGCATTGAACGTGGCGGCCTCGCCTGGTACGGCGACCGATTGCGGTGATACTAAACTGACCACCACTTGCGCTGAACCCGATACTTGAATGATATCGGTATTGCTCTGGCCTAACCCGGCGCTGCTTGCCGTCAATGTGATGGTTGCAGCCGCCGCCTGCGGTGTCTGCGAGGGCACATATCCGGTTACAAGCAAATTCACCGAAGCATTCGGAGCCAGCGTAACACTGTTCACCGGCTGGTCGGCGGTCACAATCGCGGTGCCGCCGCTGGGGTCGGTGAGAATTTGCAACGCATCCGGTGTGTAGCCCGAACCGGAATTGAGCAGCGCCGTCAATGCGTAGGTGACAGTTTGCGTGCCGGTGTTGGTAAGCACATGCATGATAGCAAATTGTGCTCCGCTGGCACTTTGCACAGTCTGGCTGCTGGTGAGTGTTAGCGCTGATACAGGCGATACCACGCTGGTGACGGTATTCGATGTTGCAACGCCCACCCGGCCTTGATCATCGAAGTATGTGGCGTATGCGGTGTTCGTGATGAGCGTACCATTAGTGGGCACGGCAACCTGCGCCTCAGCGATTTTCACAAACATCGCCAGCGGACTAATCAGCCCTGCCGCAACCAGTAAAACTGGTAAGATGTTACGAAAAACTCTCATCAAACCGAAAAACTTTGCTTCAAAAAATAATTATTGAGGGCCGCCCCCTGTCATAATTGCAAACAACACGAAGCCAGCCATCATCGCGGGTGAACTCCAGCCCGGTCGACGCTTCGTTTTATTTGCAAATACGATGGTAACTATCGAAATGACCTAAGCCATTTGTGTCGAACAAAGCGTAACGATGGTGACCGCTTGAGGCCACCATCGTTGTTATCGCCATGGTTAGTGGTTGATCTTAACGCCGAAGCTCAAGACCACCGACTGACCGGGGGTCATCGTCGCCACTGTGGCACTGATAGATCCGGTGCCACCGACCGTCGGACCACCGCTACCGATGATGCCGGGTGTCGTGATGGCGGCTACGGTGTTCAGTGTTGTGTAAGCAGGTGTCGAGTCAGAGATCACCACGCTGGTAGCATTAGTGGCCCCAACGTTGGTTGCTGTCACCTGATACATGATGCACTGGCCAGGGGCTGCGTTAATGTTGCCCTGGGTATAGGTGCTGGCGCTGCCTGAACACGTTGCATCCAACCCCTGGGTTTTCACCAGCGTAATGTTGCCCGAGATCACCGAAGTATTATCAGTCACAACCGACGGGGTCGGTGCGGATACCGTGTAGGTCCCCGTTGTGGTTGTTACCGTGATGGTCGTGGGGTTCAACGCGCCGGTTGTGGCACCGCTTGGTGCAACCACCTTGTCGAAGATCGTGATCGACGCACCAGGAGCAAGACCAGCCGACAAGCCGGACACAGTATTCAAACCACCCGAAGTCGGGATGATCGGATCCGTGCTGGTAATAGTCCCGCTATGGCTGGCATCGTAGTACAAGGTTGATGTCCAGCCGGTCAGGCCATTGGTATCGCTGAAGGTTGACGTGCTGACAGTACCGTCGGCTTCAGTCACGTTGCCCTCGTTGGTCAGCGTGTGGGTGTAGACGTAAGTGCCACCCGGGTAGGTCTGGCCCGTACCATTGGGCGACAGCACTAGCGAGCGCACCTGATTGACCGACACGCCGTTATCGATGGTGTCGGTCGCACCGGAATTCGGCGAGAGCGCCTGCATCCAGATTTTATACAGGCCGGCATTATACATCGCGTTGGCAGTCCCGATGGCTGGCACCGTTACGATGGCGCAAACCTGGACATTACCGGCAGCGACAACGTTGCCCGTGTTGGTAATCGCCGCGCCCGTGGTCGAACACGAGCCGCCCACCGGTTGGGCGAAGCTGACAGTCCAGCCGGATGGCAAAGCCGCACCGGCATAGGTCGCCGTCAGGTCGTAATTATCAGCCGATGGGCCGGTGTTGTTGACGAACAGGCTGAAGGTCGTGGAAGCCCCCGGGTTGACCGACTGGGTCAATACGGGCGACGATTCCGGCCCAAGGCCCGTTCCCAAAACCCCAGTGCCGCCAATGGCTGCCACATCGGTGACGTCAACGCTTGCCGGCTCGATGGCTAACAACGTGTCTGTCGTGGTTTGAGACTTGGTTGGATCGTTGGTTGAAGTGGCTGATTTGGTCAGAATGTAAGGCGCACTGGCATTAGTGGCGCTATTCGGCAAGGTGGCAACCACAATCACACTGTAAGTTGCGCCCGGTGCCAACGGCCCTGTGTCAACAATGCCATCGTTGTTGGTATCCACCAGCGGGGTCAAACCATCCATCTTGTAAAGCTGGAAAGTGGTGCCGGTTGGGAAGTTGTTGGTCAGAAGCTTAATGTTAAACGTATCGGTCGCGGTACCGGTATTCGTCACCACGTTGGTGAAAGGTACAGAGGAACCCGGTGCAGCCGGACCCTTAACGGTCTGGCCGGTCAGGGTTAAGCTGGCAGTGGAACTGACGTTAAAAGCCACAGTGTTCGTGGTGCCAGTAATTGTTGAACCGCTGGCACTATCAACAAACGAGATTTGTGCCGTGTTGTTCAAAATCCCCGGTAACGTAGCAGCGCCCACATTCACCTTGAAACTGACGGTGCCAGATTGCCCGGCGCCAACGTTCGCAATAACCACTTTAAAAGTGGTGGTGCCTGTTGTGTAGCTCGACGTGATGGTGTTCGGCGAGGTGCCGCTGCTGCCGCCACTATCGCTCAAGGCGGTGGCACCCGTTACGCTCCACAGGCCTGAACCGGTAACATAGGTCATTCCAGTCGGCACAACGTCTGTCAGAGTTACGCTGGTGGCGTTGGCATTGCCGCTGTTGGTATAGCTCAGGGTGTAAGTATAAGGACCCGAGCCAGGCGCACCGGACGGCGCACTGATTGACTTGGTCACGGCCACCACAGCACCGCTGGTGATGGTTGTCGTATCCGTTACACTGGCGGTTTGGCCGGACGAAAAGCCGCTGGTGCCGGTCACGGTAATCACGTTGGTTTGACCCGATGTCGCCGTGGAGGACACCGCACCAACCACAATAAACTTGAACGCCGCCCCAGCAGCCAGAATGCCCGTGGAGGTCAGCGCTGGGCCGGTCGGCTGGCCGCTGCCGTTATCAGCGAAAAACTGTACGCTGCTCATGGTGAAGGTGCCGCTACCCGGGTTGGTCTGGGTCAGGGCAAACGTATCACTACCGTTACCCGTATTTGTCAGGGTTTCCGGGTAATAAACGGTACCGTTCGCGGTGGAGGTGGAGGTGTTGCTGGCGGTCAACGTCAGGCTGGCCACCTGGGTGACTGTGGTATTCACCACATTGGAGGTCACCGTATGGGTCGCTCCTGAAGAATCCACATAAGTGGCTGACGCCTGGTTGCTGATGTTGGTGCCTGCCGCCGGAGCAATCGCTGCCTGAGCGTTCACGCCCAACGCAAGCGAAGCCGCAAAAGCTGCGGCAGTGAGAATTTTACGCAATTTGGGCAAAAAAAGCCCTGTTCGGCTATCATGTCGCGTCATACTGATCGCTTTCAGATTGATGATTTATGGGAAGGTTGTGAGGAGATTTAATTGTCTGGGATTCGCCTCTTACGAGGCCTTGTCGACAGTCACGTAAATACGGACCACCCGCTTCTGACCCGGTGTCAGATTGCCGATGTTCCATTCGATCGCCCGATAATGTGAAAAAATCGAAGCATCATCCTTGCTAGGCGGTGGGATCGGCGCAAAATGAACGTTGTCGTTGCTCGCTTCGGCAGGCTGCGGGCTCGTGCCCATACGGACATAGGTGGTGCCGGCGGGAACCGGAATTTTCACCACCAACCCATCGATTGCTGACCCACCCTTATTCTCGTAAGTGGCGGTATAGGCGATGACTTCCCCTGGTTTTAGCACCTTCACAGGGACAATTTTCGTACCGTCGGGACCTTGCTCAACCAAACCAAGGGTTAAGTAGGAACTCAACACCGGCGGTGAACTCGCCAGAGCCACCCCTGAAATACTAAAAAATAAAAACAACCAAGCAATTTTAGACATTTTAGTATTCACAAGTTAAAACCTTAAATTAAAACTAAAAAATTATACAGATATCGTTAATATTATGTAATTTTTTATTAATCAACCCGTGTAAAAACAAATTTACGTTATTTACGCCGCAATAATTTTGGCAGGGGCTATGACCTATCGGCCAACGATGTCGGCTAAAAATCCGAGATCGCCCTAACGGTGCTGACAGAGGTTGATATGATTTGGAAGCGCTTTGAAATTCAAGATTATTTCATCGCGCCCTAAAAACCAAACTCCGATTGAGCCAGCTTTTTGGCAGTGCCTACGCCACGCTGACCGCTTCTCCTGCGCGACCCGTGGCGCTGCAAAACCATACCCGCCTGCCGTTGCGCCTCCGGCCGGCGTCGAAGTGCGAATAATTTTTCCTTGGCGGCTCGCACAGCCGAGTCGTGATCAACAACGCGCGGCGGGTAGTCTGGGCATAATAACGCCCGCTCAATCGCATCAAGGCGCCAAGGCTCGTGAATCAGTGCCCCTGGTATGGCCTTCAACTCAGGAACCCATTCGCGGATAAAATCTCCTCTCGGGTCCTGGTCATACCCCTGTTTCACCGGCGAATAGACCCGCACGGTATTAATGCCAGTTTCGCCCGATTGCATCTGACACTGCGGCCAATGAATTCCGGGCTCATAGTCAGTAAATAAGCGCGCCAACGCAGTACCAGCCTCCTGCCAAGGCAAAAACAAGTCGTAGGCGGCAAACGATACCAACATCGCCCGCATCCGAAAATTAATCCAACCATGGGCGATGAGATAACGCATGGCGGCATCCACAAACGGGTAGCCAGTGCAGCCAGTAATCCACGCCGTAAAATGAGCCGCATTCCCCGGCCGGGGACGCAGGCCCGCAAAGGCCTTCACGAAGGGCTGGAACTCAATCTGCGGCTCGCTCTCAAGCTTTTGGATGAAATGACAATGCCAGTGCAGCCTGGCGAGAAACGAGCTTTTGGCCGTCCGCCAGAACGCATTGACCGGAGCCAGACGGACTGCGGCTTGGTAAACTTCCTTCAGCGAAATGCAGCCATAAGCGATGTAGGGAGACAAACGTGAACACATATGCGCGGCAGAGCGTGGCGAGGACATCCCGCGCGTGTAATGCTCGCCACGAACCTTCAAAAAACTCTCCAGGACCGCAAATGCAGCATCTCGCCCAGGTGGCTGCAGATGCACGATCCCGTCCTGCGCAAGGCCCATCGCCATGGCTGTGGGTGGATCACGTGATATTTCAGACGGGACCCACACAACTGATTTCGGCGAAGTCACAATGGGCTGTGACATGGCGCGGTTCCATTGAGAAGACCAGCGATCTCGGTTCAAGCCAGGGCCGCGCACCACACCAAATTGCGGCCTTTCAGTCCAAGTCACGCCGCGCCGTTTGGCCCAGAGCCGCACAGCTCGATCGCGGGCGAAGGTCCAACCGTTACCGGTCTCTTCGTGTGACCAAAGGTCGAATGGCCCGCAGGCCGCCAATATATCTTCCAGAATGTCCAACACAGCCCCCGTTCTAACGTGCAATACGCCACCGTGCGCCTTGATTTGCAGAGCAAGATCGCTCACGCATCCCACAAGGAACTGGTATTGCCGATACGAGGTGTCAGGCTCACGCCAATAATCCGGCTCAATCACAACCAGCGGCAACACCGGGCCGCGGCGAGCAGCTTCAGCCAGAGGCGCGTGGTCCCACAAACGGAAGTCCCGCTTGAACCAGACGATCTGAATTCGCTCCATTGAGAACATTATGTGAACAAAGCATATCCATCGGTCTCAGTCGAGCTTCAGGCGTGATCAAATTTAACGTTAACCTCCGTCAGCATAAAAATGCCGTATTATATTGAAATTATTGATAAAAATCGATCCAAAATATAGAAATCTGGTATTTTTGTTGCTGGCGATGCCCAACCTCATCGCAAAAACTTCATGCCGGCACGACGATCCGCTCGCAGTGCTCGACTGACCTCAATGGGGTTGTTAAGTCCAGCCCCTCAAGGAGGCTGCGAGTCGAGATATGACGATTGCGATC
The DNA here is from genome assembly GCA_027308685.1 of Acidocella sp. GTDB lineage: Bacteria > Pseudomonadota > Alphaproteobacteria > Acetobacterales > Acetobacteraceae > Acidocella. Next base: position 25,937 of record DAIDEE010000006.1, on the reverse strand, counting down.
GAAATGGGGCATACGGCCTCTGGTGCCCCAGCAACACTTGACCTTGAGGAGTTGCTGGCCACGCGCCTGCTGGTTCAAGGCAACTCAGGCTCCGGAAAATCCCATCTATTACGCCGGCTGCTGGAGCAGAGCGCGACGTGGGTGCAGCAGGCGATTATTGACCCCGAGGGTGACTTCGTCACGCTGGCCGAGGGGTTTGGTCACTTGGTGATCGATGCCGAAGCCCATACCGAGCACGGCCTGCAACTAGCCGGTGAGCGAGCGCGCATCCATCGCGTATCAACGGTGCTCAATCTTGAAGGACTCGACGCCGAGAACCAGTTACGCCGCGCCGCGGCCTTTCTGGGCGGGCTTTTCGATGTTGACCGCGACCATTGGTACCCGATGCTGGTGGTGGTCGATGAGGCGCAATTATTTGCCCCGGCCATAGCGGGTGATGTGTCGGACGAAGCACGCAAACTGTCACTGGGGGCCATGACGAACTTGATGTGCCGGGGCCGCAAGCGCGGGCTGGCTGGCGTGATCGCAACCCAGCGCCTCGCCAAACTCGCCAAAAACGTTGCAGCCGAGGCATCTAATTTCCTGATGGGCCGTACCTTTCTGGATATCGACATGGCCCGGGCCGCCGACCTTCTGGGCATGGAACGGCGGCAGGCGGAAGCATTCCGAGACCTGGAGCGTGGGTATTTCATGGCACTCGGCCCGGCGCTGTCGCGCCGACCCCTGGGCCTGTGCATCGGGCCAACAGTCACAGCGCCGCGCCATGTGACCCCACATCTTCTGCCACTGCCACAAGCGATGGAGGATGCCCAGGCGGTTATTCTGGCGGCACCACCGCCCGAGGCCGCCCGGCCACAGCGCCGCCCTCCCTCGCCGCCAGCGCCAGACTTGCTAAGCCAGCTTATGGCCGCAAAGCCAGCCCTGCGGGAGACCACCGCGGAGGCTGTCGCCGCACCCACGCCTGAAAAACTGGCCGAGCAACGCGCCCGGCTGGATCGCATTTTAATTGCCCTTTTGGCCGACCCCGAAGCCGGTTTCCGCGCCATTGGCGTGCTCTACCAGGATTTTCTGGTACGTTGCCGAATTGAGGGGCTGGGTGCCGGAGCACCGGACCTGAGCGCCTTCCGCCGTATGCTAACCCGGGCGCGCGCCGGCATCAGTGCCGATATGGCGCAAGATGAAGCGTGGCAGGATGTCTCGGCCCGTGCCGCCGTTTTGCCGGAAGACATGCAAGGCATTTTCATGATGCTGGCCGGCACAGCGCGCAAGGGCCTGCCATGCCCCGGCGACCAGGCAATTGCCCGCGCCTACGGTACCCGCTCACTGGGCCGCGCACGGCGCGTGCTCAGCTATATGGAGGAGCAGGGCTTGATTGTTTGTCAGCTCGATGGCGCCGGGCGGCGCATCGTGACACTGGTTGAACTGGCATGGGCTACCGCACCGGGTGCCCCAAATGCCGAGGAAGCCTTGGCGGGATAACACAACGATGCGGCATTTATGTTCAAATCAGCCCGGTGCAGTTGTGCACACCCACAACTGCACCGGTGGTGATGATCGTCAGGCTAGAGTTTAGTATTCTTCATCTGCGACATACGATCCAATACGGTGCACGAGGTCAGGCGAACGCTTCGCCAGGATAAACCCGTAAATAACCGAAAGCACCAGCAAACCGAGCGCCAGATAGGGGTAGATGTTGAACGGATAAGGCTGCCCCGGCTCCACCAGGCCATAGAGCGGAAACAGCATCAGGCCGGTACCGAGCAGCGGAATTACAAGATGCTTAACGGGGCTGAAATCTTCCCGATGATGTTTCAACATATAAACCGGCAGGGCAAGGTTGGTGACGAGGTAAGTCACGATAACCGGAATGGTCCCCAGCGTACCGGTATCACCGAACAAAGTCACCGGATCGATATTATACACATAACCAAACACCAGAACGATCAGCAATGCGACGATGATATAGGTCCACATCGCAGTATGCGGCGTTTTATGCTGTGGATGAATTTTTCCAAAAAAGGTGGGGAGCAAACCTTCACGGCTGGAGCTGAACAAAATACGCGCCTGGGCATTGGTCAGTCCGATCAGCGACGAGAATATGCTGGTAAGACCGGCAATATAGGCCACAAACAGCAAGCCGGCTGCAGAGGCTTTGAACGCATCGATGAAGGGGATCGAGGAGGCGCCAATGGCTTTGGCATCGTTATGAAAGGCGGTTTCAGTGGCAAAGGAAAGAAACATATAAAGCACGCCGATCGCCAGTGTACCCGTGATGAGAGCACGTGGCACATTGCGCCGGGGGTTTGAGGTTTCTTCAGCCAGCATTGCCGAATTTTCCCAGCCAATGAATAAATAAATCGCCAGCGGGAAGCCAGCACCAATGCCAGCAAGCCCGCCCGAGATGCTGGAGGGCATCAACGGTGCCAAGGTAATGGCGCCATGATTGACAACCAGCATAATCACCGCGCCAATCAGCAGCAGGACCAGTTCAAAATAAAAGAAGATCGCCGCCCAGGTGGTAGAAAGGCTGATCCCGCGCGCCACCAGCACACCTACAATAGCGGTTGAGATAATGCTGAGAAGCTGCCAGGGGATATTCCAACCGAACAAAAACTGCAGGGTGGTCTGTGCCCAGCCACCCGAAATAACCACCACCGATGACGCAGCAATGCAGTAGCCAATCACCACGAAAAGTGATGCAGAAGCCCCGGCGGTCGGGCCAAACGCCATACCGATAAAGGTCACGAACGACCCGGTGCTGGGGCGATATTTGGAAAATTCCGCCAGCGTGTTGGTGAGGAACAAAATCACGACCATCGCCAGCAATATGGTGAGCGGTGCGCCAACCCCGGCTCCCGACACAATAACCGCAAAGCCAAAGAAAAAGCTCATGGCTGGCGCAATATTAGCCAATGTCGAGGCAATGATTTGGGATAGCCCAAGGCTATCACGTGAGAGACGATGCCCGTCCCGTGCTGGTAAGCTCATATGTTGATCCTCCGTTTGTTGTTTTAGGCCGACTTTTAAAACACGCTCATGATGAATATTAAATAATCAAGCGCGCGCCATTGTAATATCATAAGGCGAACACGAACTATTTCTAAATTCCAGCCAATGCCATATATTTAGTCACCAGATAATCGTCGATGCCGTGGCGAGAGCCCTCCCGGCCCAGTCCAGATTGCTTGACGCCGCCGAACGGGGCCACCTCATTGGAGATGATGCCGGTGTTCACACCGACAATGCCATATTCAAGCGCCTCGGCGACCCTCCAGATGCGGCCTACATCGCGGCTGTAGAAATAGCTGGCAAGGCCAAACTCGGTATCGTTGGCAAGAGCAATGATTTCCGCGTCGCTGTAAAAGCGAAACAACGGCGCCAGCGGGCCAAAGGTTTCCTCGCGCGCCACTTTCATCGAACTGGTGACATTGGTGAGGATGGTCGGTTCAAAAAAATTACCGCCCAGCGCGTGCCTTTGGCCACCAGCGCTGACCGAGGCACCCAAACTAACAGCATCAGCAATATGGGATTGAACCTTTGCCAGCGCTGCTTGGTTAATCAGCGGGCCTTGGTTCACCCCGGGCGTGGTGCCATTGCCAACTGATAATTTGGCCACGGCTGCCGCCAGTTTTTCCGCGAAGGCATCATACACTTTATCATGCACATAAAGCCGGTTGGCACATACACAGGTTTGCCCGGCATTGCGGAATTTTGAAGCCATCGCCCCCTCGACGGCGGCATCGAGATCAGCATCCTCGAACACGATGAAAGGCGCATTGCCGCCGAGTTCGAGTGAGAGTTTTTTGATGGTGCCCGCGGATTGCCCATACAGCAGGCGGCCCGTTTGGGTGGAACCGGTGAAGCTGATTTTGCGCACCACCGGGTTGGAGGTGAACTCCTGGCCGATCTCACGCGGGTTGCCGGTGATCACCTGAAACACACCGCCCGGAATCCCGGCACGTTCAGCCAATACCGCCAAAGCAAGGGCGCTGTAGGGCGTCGCCTCGGCGGGCTTCACAATCATCGGGTTGCCCGCCGCCAAGGCCGGACCAGCCTTGCGGGTAATCATCGCCAGAGGAAAATTCCATGGCGTGATGGCGGCACACACGCCAATCGGTTCACGCAGCACAAACAAGCGGCGGTCGGCTGCAGGGCTGGGGATGGTCTCGCCATAAATCCGCTTGGCTTCTTCAGCGAACCATTCCAGGAACGAGGCCGCGTAAGCCACCTCACCCCGTGCTTCAGCCAGCGGCTTGCCTTGTTCGGCGGTCATCAAAGCCGCCAAATCCTCGCTATGGGCCAGCACCAGTTCAAACCAACGTCGCAATAACTGGGCGCGGTCCTTGGCGGTGCGGGCACGCCAGGCCGGCCAGGCGGCATTGGCAGCCTCAATGGCGCGCTTGGTTTCAGCACCACCCATCATCGGCACAGAACCCAGCACAATTCCGGTAGCCGGGTTATCAACGGTGAAGGACTGACCATGATCAGCATCCACCCAGGCACCGCCTAAATAAGCCTGCTCGCGGAACAAGCCGGGGTCACTCAGTGTCAGGCTCATGCGTGGCGCACAGCGTGTTCAAGAATATCGAGCGCTTCGGCAAACACCGCATCCTGTATTGTCAGCGGGTAAAGGAAGCGGATGATGTTGCCGTAGGACCCGCAGGTCAGCAGCACCAGCCCCCTCTCCAACGCCAAATTCTGCACCCGTTTGGCAGCGGCGGCGTCTGGCTCATGTGTAACTGGATTGAGGAACTCAGCAGCCACCATGCTGCCAGGACCGCGCACTTCGGCCAGTGCCGGCACATCGCCCTGGATAGATTTCAACCGGGCTTGCAAGCGGCCACCCAGGATATTGGCGCGTTCAACCAGATGTTCCTCATCGATGATATCAAGCACCGCATGGGCCGCTGCGACCGAGAGCGGGTTACCGGCATAGGTACCACCCAGGCCGCCCGGTTCACTGGCATCCATAATTTCAGCGCGGCCGACCACGCCAGAAAGCGGTAACCCGGCGGCGATGCTTTTGGCGAATGTCATCAAATCGATGGGAATGGTATGGCGTTCGCTGGCAAAAAACGTACCGGTGCGCCCGAACCCGCACTGGATTTCATCAGCGATCAATAAAATGCCGTGCTCATCGGCAATCTCGCGCAGGCCACGGATGAAGGCTTCAGGGGCTTCATAGAACCCGCCTTCGCCTTGCACAGGCTCATAGATGAAAGCTGCAACGCGCTTGGGATCAATATCGGATTTGAACAGGCGGCGCAGATGCTTGAGCGCATCCTCCACACTGACATCATGCAATTCATTAGGAAACGGTGCGTGGAAAATATCCGCTGGCATGGCACCAAAACCGACCTTGTAAGGAACCACTTTGCCGGTCAGCGCCATGCCCAGCAACGTGCGACCATGAAAGGCGCCGTCGAAAGCGATAATGCCGGAGCGGCCGGTGGCGGCGCGGGCAATTTTTACGGCGTTTTCCACAGCCTCAACACCGGTGGTGACAAGAATGGTCTTTTTGGCGTGGCTGCCAGGAGCGCGGGCGTTAATTTTCTCCGCCAGCGACACGTAGGAGGTGTAAGGAATCACCTGATAGGCCGTATGCGTAAACTGGCTGAGCTGCTGGGTGACAGCAGCCACCACGCGCGGGTGGCAATGTCCGGTGTTCAGCACGGCGATGCCGCCGGCAAAGTCGATATAACGATTGCCCTCGATATCCCAAAGCTCGCTATTCAACGCCCGGGCGGCGTAAAAACCTTCCAGAACGCCAACACCACGCGGTGTTGCGGCCTTGCGCCGAGCTTCCCAATCCGCGTTGGTGGCATCGGGGGTCGTGGTCTCGGCATGGGCGCGAACAGTGTTCAACATGGCAACCTCCTATCAGAGTAAGGGCGAGCCATTGGACAAAGCCCGCACGACAATTGGTACCTGAACCTAACCGAATGTGGCCCTAGAAAAAGGACCACTTATGTAATATTTATAGAACCACTACAACTTCTGAGGAACCGAAACACTGGCGACGATAATCCTCTCCGACTGGCTGCAAGAACGTCTGGATAAGCAAGGCGGGCCACCTTTGTACCGTCAACTGCATAACTTGCTGCTGGCAGCGGTGCTGGAAGGCCAGTTGCCGGCCGGGACAAAATTGCCGGCCAGTCGGTTATTAGCGCGAGAGTTAGGTATAGCACGCAATACCGTCATTGAGGTGTACGAAAATTTGCGTGCGCAAGGCTGCGTGGAAGGCCGGCACGGCAGCGGCACTTATATAGCCGATTTGTCGGTGGACCACATCATCGAAGTACCGCGCCCGGTAGAGGCTATGCCTGCCCGCCCCACAATCTCACACATAGCGCCCGCGCTGTCCCAGCGCGGGCAATCACTCATCGCAGGCGCCGGGTTTTCTCGGCGCCAATGGGGGGCATTCATGCCCGGCGTGCCGGATGTGCGGGAGTTTCCGGCGCGGGTTTGGACCCGGTTGCAAAACCGCCATTGGCGCAAGGCTGCCCCTGAGCGTCTAAGTTACGCGCCTGAGGGCGGCCTGCCTGCTTTGCGGCAGGCACTGGCTGAGTATTTACGCTCAGCGCGCTCGGTTCGTTGCGAACCTGAGCAGATCATCATCACCACCGGCATTCATCAATCTATCGACCTGACAACACGGCTGCTGGCCGACCCAGGTGACAGCGTATGGCTGGAAAACCCTTGCTATTGGGGGTTGCGCAGTACGCTGCAATCGCTCGGCATGGTGTTGCAGCCTCTGCCGGTGGATGCCGAGGGGCTGGACTGGCTAGCCGCAGGAACCCGCCCTGCCCCGCGCTTCGTCATCGCCACACCCTCGCACCAATATCCTTTGGGCATGGTAATGAGCCTGGCGCGGCGGCAGGCCTTGCTTGAATATTGCCGGTTGAATGGCAGTTGGATCATCGAGGATGATTACGATAGTGAATTTCGTTACGGCACCCGCCCGATTGCCAGCCTGCAAGGGCTCGATACCAACGAATTGGTGATTTATATTGGCAGTTTCAGCAAAACATTATTTCCAGGCTTGCGATTAGGGTACCTCGTTGCCCCCCCGCAATTGGCCGGTGCATTCAGCAAAGGCTCGGCGGAATTATACCGCGAAGGCCAGTTGCAGCAGCAAGCCGTGCTGGCGGATTTTATCACTGACGGGCACTTAACCGCCCATATCAGGCGGATGCGCGGCCTCTATAGCCGCCGCCGCCAATGCCTGCTGGAAGCCGTGCAAGCCGAATTTGGTGAACAATTCGAGGTCATCGGCAATAACGCCGGGTTGCATCTGGTCGTGCGCCTGCCCGACAGGGTGGACGATGTGGCCGTCGCCGAAGCTGCCCTGCGGCACGGCGTACTGGTGCGGCCGCTCAGCCGGTATTATCATCAATCTGTCGCCGGACAGCGGGGTTTACTGCTGGGTTATGCATGCGTCACGGAAGCCGAAATTACCCCGGCTTTCGCCGTACTGGCGGGAGTGCTGCGGAAATTTGTGAAAGCGACCTCAGCTTAGCCCCGCCCTCCTGGCCGCACCAAAGGAATCCATCTCTTGTCCGCGCATCATACAGCGACGGCAGTGCGCGTAGGGCACGATTATAAGCCGAAATGTCGAATTCTACCCACGAGTGGTAGGTTGTATTAACTCACGATTCAGTTAATTTAAAATGACTTAGCTCGGCCCCAGCCCACCCACCCTCTGGAAGTAAGACCTGACGGCGCAATGCTCAATATTTTATCCATCACCCTGCCGGTATTCGGCGTCATCGCAATCGGCTACGCTGCCAGTCGGTTCAAAGTCATGAGCCCTGCCGATATCCGCACTCTGGGCCTGTTCGTGCTTAAGTTCGCACTGCCCGCGCTGGTCTTCACTTTGCTCTCGCAGCGCCATTTCGCCGAAATCTGGAACCCGGCTTATCTCGTCGCGTACGGCTGCGCGTCGCTATCGGTGTTCACGCTCATGCTGCTCACCGCCACCAAGCTGCAAGGCCGGTCTCTCTCGCAAGGCGCCATTCAAGCCATGGGGTCTTCGGTCTCCAACAGCGGCTATGTCGGCTATCCAATCGCCGTCATGGTAGCTGGGCCGGCGGCTTCGGTAGCGCTGGCGCTGTGCATGATAATCGAAAATGCCCTGATGATCCCGCTGGCGCTCACCCTGGCAGAATCCGCCAACAATGGTGGCGAGCCGCGGCCACGGCTGTTTTTTTACCTCGCCGCCCGGCTGGCCAAAAATCCACTGATCCTGGCCATTGTGGCCGGGGCGGCCGTGTCTTTCCTGGGCATCAAATTGCCGGTCCCTGTGGTCAAGCCGCTGCAGATGCTCGCCATGGCCTCCTCCGCTACTGCGTTGTTCGCGGTCGGCGGTACGCTGGCTGGGCTGCAGATCAAAGGTATGTTGGGCGACATCGCCCGCATCGTCTCCGGCAAGCTTATATTGCACCCGTTGGTGGTTTTTTTCGTCCTGCAGATGGTCCCCACACTGGACCCTTCGATGAAAAAAGCCATGTTGATTTATGCCGGTGCACCAATGCTCAGTGTTTTGGCCTTACTCGGCCAACCCTATGGACAAGAGCAGAATGGCGCCGCCGCGCTGATGGTGGCTACACTGCTATCGTTTCTGACAATCTCAGGCTTGCTCCTGCTGATTTAGCGAGGACGCCGTATATAAGTTGCCAGAGTGCGGTGTTGACCTCTATGTACTGGGCGTGATCATTCCACCATTAGAGCACGCCACCTGCACAGGAATCTGTTAACGATGAAACCGGTTGACGCAGTGACGAATTTACCACCCGACACGGCTCCCCGGCCGGTCCGGTCGCGCGACCCGGAACGTACCAAACAGGACATTTTGGACGTGGCGACCATGGAATTTGCCGCCCACGGGCTAGCCGGCGGGCGAGTGGACGCCATCGCCGCCAAAACCCAGACCACCAAGCGGATGATTTATTATTATTTCGGAAGCAAGGAAAACCTTTACGCCCTGGTGCTGGAGCGTGCCTATGCCGGGATCAGGCGGATCGAGGAGCATATGGACCTTGACCGTCTGGACCCTGAAACCGCCTTGCGGCGGCTGGTGGAATTCACCTTCGACTACCATGATGCCCACCCTGAATTTGTCCGCCTGGTCGCCATTGAAAATATTCACAACGCCGAGCACGTAAAAGCCTCGCTGGCGGTGCGCGAAACCAACCGTCCGGCGCTGATGGTGGTCAAAGGCCTGCTCGCACGAGGGCTGCAGGAGGGCGTGTTCAAGCGCCATATCGACCCGGCGGATTTACATTTAATGATTAGTGCGCTGTGTTTTTACCGCGTGTCCAACCGCCAGACCTTCGGCACTATTTTCGAGTGCGACTTGAACGAACCGAAAATACGCGAACGCCAGCGCCGGATGATCACCGACACCGTCACACTATTCATGATGTCCGCGGATTAACTTCCGTACGCACCGTAATTTCGTCATTACGCCTTGCCAGCGTCACAGCGCGATTATCTCACATTAACCGAGCTCGATCCGCTTCACATCGCCAAGCCGGAATATATACGACAACACGCCGGTCATTGCGATTGCGGCGGTGAATATCAGAGCAACATTGAACAATTCAGTTGCCAGCTTTTGCCGCCGATAAAACTCTGCAACAAGGTGATCTCTGCGCGAAAGCGGTTCAGGACCACTCCGCCAGGACTCTGGCCGGCGGTGTAAGCCCAGCGCTGAACGGACAAGCTAATTCACCATCGTTATGATAGCGATCAGAACGGGCACGCGGAAGCGTGCCCATCTCCTGGATACCGAAGACGCCGCACTGGCGGCACTTCTGATTGTGCTAGTGCTGATGGGAAGTGTTTCCCATCGTTGTTAGAGCTAGAAGAAGATCTTGGTCTGCGCCCCAAACACCCAAGCATTGGGTATATGTTTGTACGCAAACGTGCCCGGATCCATAATATACTGCACGTTCGGGTGGATCAGTAGCCATGGCGTAACCTGCAGGCCATACCCAACTTCAATAACGCCCTCGCCGGTGGTTGCATTCGGGTAATTTAGCGTTTGCTTAGCTCTAGCGGTGCGGTTATTCAAACCAGCCCGCACATAGCCAATAGCCATAAAGTCATGTGGGCGGGCATCAAACAGGCCTTGCGCGATCAAGCCCACATCCATCGTGCTTTCAAAAACTGCCGTCTTCGGGTCGGAGTAGGAAACCTGCGCCATGGCAATCAAGCCGCGGCTTGGTGTGCCATTGAAGCTGAACAGCATCTGGTCCACCAAAATATAGCCACCGTAGCGGCCATCACCCATCTGATGCGGCACCGCGGCGTCAGCCGACGTGGAGGTGTCGTAATAGCCACCAACCTTGTAGTGACCTGGCAACTTCGCGTCACCAAGGGCAGTGGTATAACCAACTTCAAACGGAATAATGGCGCCTGTCGAGCCCGACATACCAACTTTGAGGCCATTATTATGCGCGTAATACGTTGGGTTGGAATCAAACACACCGGCTTCGGCATAAAGTGCTGGCGTGATATTCACCTTCACGCGGCCCCCCCCATTTCGCGGTTGGGTAATCGGAATAACCGCTAGAACCGGGCAGGTTTTGCGGATGGGCGCAAAACCCGACATTCTGAAAGTCGCAGCCGAGCAAGGTCAACGCAAAATCATTGCCGAACGGATAAAAGCCTATCTTGGTGTTAATCAGACCATGCGCGAGCGTTTGCTCGTAGCTCATTTCGGTAACACGCAAGGTCTCACCGGCACCGTAAACTTCCTGAGCCGCCAACTTGTTGCCAATAAAATCACTCGATACGCTGCGGCCCTGACGCTGGTTGAAACCAAAATGCAGCACCGCGCCAATGAGGTCATCAATCTTGCCCAGATCAACGTCAACACTCACACCAAGCTGCTGCGCATAGCCATTGCCCTGACGCTTGCCGCCCGACAACACATCGGCGAATTCGCCAACATAAAAACCATGGAAATCCAGGCCGTCATTCCTCAACTTGGTGCGGCCGCCATTCCAGTCACCGGTCATCAACGGACGGGTCCAGAAATTATTAGCCGGCGCAGACTGCGCCTGCGCCGACGCTGCAACCCCAATACCCATGGCAAACGCAGCACTTGCGAGTAACCCAGTCTTCAGTTTGGAACCGGCTTTAGTGATATGACGCATTTTTTAACTCTCCTGTGTACTATCTATTGTGTTGTTGTTTCAGTTGGCCGCTGCCATCGCGGCTATGGTTGGCGCAATAAATTTTGTGCAACGAATTAAATTACCTAAAATCTCAGTCGATAACCCGTGCCCCGCACTTTTGAATTTTAGAGTCCTCAATGCCACCAGGATTGCTGAACAAGTTTTAACAAAATTGTACAAACAAAACCGGCCCCACAATTCTCAAAACTAACCGCGCAACTCCTCTAAAAGCGACGCCATTACGGCGCTACTGTCGTAAAACCCACAATTTTGCTGCATTGCAGCGAGATTATAGCATTTGATATAAAACCTTGGACTTCGACTTTATTTATCACTTATAATTTAACTAACTAACCATTTGGTACGCTGCAAGCGTTTTTTTTGCTTTGGACGAAATAAATGCGGCAATTAATCTGTCGTTTTATTAATTCGATGATTTTTGAAAAGGTTAGCCAAACACCACCGCAGCGGGATTGCATTGAAACTTCAAATCTGCCGCCCTGCCCTGCAGAAAATTCAGGGTGCAACTCTCATAAAATTCCCGCAAACAACGGTCGGGACCTTGTTGGAGCGGCATATTTTGACTCTCAGCGTCGGACAAACCGGCCGAATGGCCGCGCATAAATCTGTGCCTACCCTCGAAGTTCTTCGCATCGTCATCTTCAACCTCATCACATACATCCTAATCGGTCTACCATTGGCGGTATTTCCCGGCCTGGTACATGGCAGGTTTGGGTTCAGCGCACTGACCGCGGGGCTTTTGATCAGCCTGCAATATCTTGCCACGCTGATCACCCGGGCTCCAGTCGGCTCACTCTCCGACTCCCGCGGGCCAAAACACGCGGTGCTGGCCGGGCTGATCTGCGGGGTGGGCAGCGGTGCCTGCATTTTAGCAGCCAGCACCACAACCTCGCCTCTGACGGTCCTACTCTGGCTAGCCCTCAGCCGGCTTTGGTTGGGCACCGCGGAGAGCGGCACCGGCACTGGCTGCATTGCTTGGGGTGTTGGGCGAGTCGGCGCTCATGGCACAGCCAAGGTGATGTCCTGGAATGGCGTTGTCTCCTATGGCGGAATTGGCATCGGCGCACCACTCGGGGTAATGATCAACCATCAGGCCGGGCTCACCGGCATTGCCCTCACCACCATCGGCCTTAGCCTGACCAGCGCGCTCTTCTGCCTTCTAACCCCTGGCACCGCAAAAATTGGCGGGCATCGGATCAGCCTGTTGAAAGTATTTGGCCATGTGGTCCCGTTTGGCATGGTGTTGGCGCTAGGCTCCGCCGGGTTTGGCACCATCGTCGCCTTCATCACGCTATATTTCGCCAGCCGAGGCTGGGAAGGTGCTGCCTATGCGTTGAGCGCCTTCGGCGTTTCATTCGTCGCGATCCGAATTTTATTTGCTAACCTGATCCACCGCTTCGGAGGCTTTGCTGTCACCCTCGTTTCACTGCTCATTCAGTTTGGCGGCCTCATTCTGCTCTGGCTCGCGCAGGCACGCTGGCAGGCCATCACCGGCGCCACGCTCACCGGTTGCGGCATGTCATTGATATTTCCCGCCATGGGAACCGAGGTTTTGCAGAACATGCCGGCTGCCAGCCGGGGCGCCATCGTCGGCGCATTCACCGTATTTCTGGATGTCGCTCTCGGCGCCACCGGGCCGGCGGCGGGGCTGGTCATCGACTATCATGGCTATGCCGCGGTATTCCTGGCGGCGGCCGTCTCAGTCATGATCGGCGCGTGTCTTGCCCTGTATTTGTTCCGCATCACGTATTTCAAGCCACAGCCATCAGCAACGCCATAATGCCTCACTCATGTCGAATGGGCCGCATGGCCGCAAAGCCTGTCAGCATCCGCTCGACATCCGGCATCACACCGGTAAAAAGCCGAAACGCTTCCGCAGCCTGGAAAACCGCCATGCCCCCACCATCCACGGTGCGGCTGCCAAGTGCGCGGGCGGCCTGCAGCAATGCGGTGTCGAGCGGAAAATATACCACTTCGGCAACCCATAAATTGGGTCTCAGCAAAGCCCCACTCAGCGGCAAGCCAGGGTAGGCTTCCATACCGATCGGGGTGGTATTGATCAAACCATCCGCCGTGGGCACCACATCATCCGGCCGGGCCGCCGCACTCACCCGCGACGCGCCAAAAATACCGCCGAGCTTAGCCGCCAGCGCCTCGGCCCTGGCCTGGTCCACATCCACCAGCGAAAGCTGTGCCACGCCCAATTTCAGAGCGCCATACGCCACCGCTGAGCCAGCCCCGCCGGCACCGATTTGCACCACGCGCGACAGCGGGGCACCGGCCATCCCGCGGCGGAACGCCTCGGAGAACCCGTACCAGTCGGTGTTATGGCCCAGCCGTTTGCCATCCTGGAACAGCACCGTATTCACCGCCCCCAGGGCGCGCGCGTCCTCAGATAATTCATCCAGCAATGGAATCACCGCCTGCTTGCAGGGATGCGTGACATTGACCCCGGCAAAGCCCTCCGCCTCAGCCTCTGCCAGCAAACCGGGCAGCCCCTCCACCCCAACGCTGCGGGTGGTCAGATCGATCAGTTGGTAGCTAACATCCAGCCCCTGCGCACGTCCCTCGGCCTCATGCATTGCGGGTGAGCGAGAGGGCCCAATATCCGCGCCGATCAAGCCAAGTTTTATCTGGCGTGGCACAGCGGTCGCGGAATTGGTTTCACTATTTGGCAGCGGCGTCGTAATATTCATTGTCCTCTCGTTGTGTTCGACCATCCAGTCCGGCAGCAAAACCAGTTGGACTATTCAAAAAATGAAGGCAGCAAACGCGGCGATTATTTATTTAACTATCTAATTCGAACAAAAATATCTAGATTTTTGATCATTTACATGAACTCAAGCAGCTTCCGCATGCACGACCCCAAGCAACCGCGCCTGTAGTGGCTCATCCGCCGCCAGCGCCTCTGCCGTGCCCTCATAAGCCACCTCGCCATTCACCAGAACAATAGCGCGATCCACAATCGAAAGAACCGATTCTGCATGATGCTCCACAATCACCAGGCTCGCCCGGCTGCGCAGCTTCACCACCGCTTCCATAACTTCCTTCACGATCGCGGGCGCCAAGCCCTCGAACGGTTCATCCAGCAAAATAATCCGGCTAGGCACCATTAACGCACGCGCCACCGCCACCATCTGGCGCTCACCGCCGGAAAGTGCCGAACCACGTGATTTCTGCAAAATCTTCAGTTTTGGAAACAGCTCATAGACTTCATCGAGCGTAGCGCCACCCGGACGCATTGCCAGTTGCAGGTTTTCCAACACCGTCAGGTTCGGAAACAACCGGCGTCCCTCTGGAACCAGCGAAATACCGCTTTGATTAATCTGATAGGATTTCGCGCCCGTGATATTCTTGCCATCAAGCCAAATCTCGCCGCCGTTGATATCGACCGTGCCCATCAGACTATTCAGCGTCGTGGTCTTACCAACACCATTGCGTCCCAGAATGGCAATCGCCTCACCTTCGTGAATTGTGAAGCTTACACCATTCAAAATGACACTTCCCGCATAACCAGCCGAGAGATTTTTAACTTCTAGAATCGGCTTGCCGGCTGGCCCGCCCTCATGCGGCGGAATCACCATCGGATCCTTCGGCGCCCCCAGATAAGCCGTGATAACTGCTGGGTCGTTCGCCACATCGCGAGGCTTACCATCGGCGATCAGATTACCTTGATGCAGCACAGTAATCCGATCAGAAAGGGTCAGCACCCGGTCCATATCATGCTCAATCAGTAGCACGGCATGAGCTTGCGCCAGGCGACGAATCAACGCGCCAACAATCTGCCTGTCCGCCTGCGCAAGTCCGGCCAGAGGTTCATCTAGCAACAGCAACTTCGCATCGGTCGCCAGAGAAATGGCGATCTCCAGCAAGCGCTGCTCACCATGAGACAGATGCGTGCACATCTCCGCCGCACGATCCTCTAGTCCCACTGCCGCCAGTAGCATCCAAGTACGCGCATTTGCAGCTTCGTTACGGTAAGCATCTGTCAGACAATCACGCAACTTCCATGGCAGACGGGCCTGCACCGCTATCCGTACATTCTCAAACGCCGTTAAATCCTTAAATACGCTGACGATCTGGAATGACCGGCTCATCCCCAGCCGCACCCGTTCATACACCGGCAATTTAGTAATATCGCGCCCGGCAAAACTAATCGTCCCTTCGGTCGGATGCAGCATTCCAGTTAAAATATTGAAAAATGTCGTTTTGCCCGCACCGTTCGGGCCAATAAAACTATGCAACTGGCACGGCATCACATCCAAATCGATGTTGCGCGCGGTGTAGAGCGAGCCAAAACGATTGGTCAGACCGCGCACTGTGAGAACCGGCTGGGTCAAATCAAGATTCGCATCGCCGGGTTTGTACGGTTCGATAACATCCGGACGCACCGGAATCCCCGCACGGACCAACGTCCAATTCTGCAATTTCCTGAAGCGCTGTGCCAGCCCTTGGATACCTTCCGGCGAGCCAAGCGCAAAGATCATAATAATAGGCGCAAATACCAACCACCAATTAGCGATAACCGCGCTCAACCGGTCCTGCAGCATGATGAACGCAATGGCCCCCCAAAGAGGACCCAGAAACTGATGCACGCCGCCCAGCACAGTCATCAGCAACGCATCGCCCGCATGTTCCCAGCCAAGACTGTCAGCATATGCCCCGCGCAGCATGAGCGCCAGCAATCCACCGGCCAGCCCCACAACTCCGCCACACAGACAAAAAGCCAACAGCTTCAACCGTGCGGTATTGTAGCCCAGGCAGCGCATCCGCGCTTCATTATCGCGTACAGCCTGCAAGGCACGGCCAAACGGCGCATGTGCCAGCCGCCACAAAAGCCACATCACCACCACCGCCAGCACCAGCACAAATACATGCAACCGCAGGGGGGTTGTCAGAATGCTCATCGGCACATCCTGCAAGCCATTTTCACCACCGGTTACCGCTGTCCAGCTAAATGCGACCTCAAAAGCAATTTGCGAAGCCGCAAGCGTCAACAATGAAAAATACAAACCGCGCCGCCGTAAAATCAACAGCCCCAACACCAGCGCCAAAAGCACGGAAGCGACTATCGCAACCAGAAGGGCCACAATCTCGTTGCCGCCGCCATCCAATATGAAAATGGCGACAATATAGGTGGCGGTCCCAAAAAACACCGAGGCCCCAAATGGCACCAGCCCCGTATAACCTACCAGCACATTCACGCCCGCCGCATAGAGAGTGAAAATAATAATCTCGGTAATCTTGCTGACTGGCAAGCCCATTATCGGAGCCGCCAAGCTCAACCCCACCAACACCAGCGCCAGGACGACAACTGGATTCGCGGTTAAAAATTTGAGTAAAAATTTCATTCAAAACGCTCCCATTGCTCACCGAACAACCCGCGCGGCCGCACCAGCAAGATCAAAGCCATCAATACATACATTGCTGCAGCGGAGGCTTCCGGATAAAATTGGATCGTAAGAGACTGCACCAAACCAACCAGCAAGCCTGCCACCACAGCGCCCATATACGAGCCAAGCCCGCCAATGGTAACGATGACAAACGCCGGCATAATCGCGGCCGTACCCATGCTCGGCGTCACGGTCCACAGCGGCGCTGCCAACACACCCGCGATGGCGGCCAGCAAACATCCCAATCCAAACGTACCCGTTAAAACACGCGGCAAATTAATCCCAAGCAGACCAACCATTCCGGGGTCACGGCTTCCGGCCCTCAAAATGCGACCAAATTTTGTATAATTCAAAAACGCCCACAATGACGCCAAAATAACCATCGCTAACAGCATCACTGCCAGACGGTAAGTCGCCATCACGAACGGCCCGAAAATAATGACATTGCTCAATGCATCCGGTGCGTTGAAAGGTTGCCCTTCAGGCCCCCAGATTGTGCGAATAACGGCTTCAGCCAGCAGCGAAAATGCAAAGGTCACGATCAGGCTGACCAGTGGGTCTTTATCGTAAAGCCGCCGTATCAACAAAAACTCGGTGAGCATGCCGATAATGGTGACGATCACCATCGCTACCGGCACGCCCCACCAGCCCATCACGCCAAACATGGTGACGGAAAAATAAGCCCCCAACGCGAAGAACACGCCATGCGCAAAATTGACAATGCCAAGGAGGCCGAAAATAATCGACAGCCCTAGAGCAATCAGCACATATAAAAACCCAAGTGCCAAGCCGTTTCCAGCCTGCATCACCATCATATCGAGCATCGTGCGTTCCTCCCGCTGTTTAACTTACAGCGCCGTCATATGGCATACGCTGTCCGCCGCCGTGCCAAACGCTGCCGTCATCGCCTCAGGCGAACCCGGCACCGAAGCCAGCACGTCAAAGTAATCCCACTGATCAGGGATATTCTTCTTCACGCCGACAATCAGAAAACGATGCTCAAGCTGGTTGTTCCACTTGTTGAAATGCACATTCAGCCCGCCATCAATTTCGTGCCAATTCTGCAAGGCTTCAACAATGGCATCAGCCTTGGTGGATTTCGCCGCATTGATCGCCTGGAACATGATTTTGGCAGTATACCAACCCATCCATGCTTTATCGGCAGCCGGGCGGTTGTATTTTTTCTGATAAGCGTCTGCGAAAGCTTTGTCTGCGGGCGAGTTATTCGGGTCTTTGTACCACCACAAAGTGGTATAAATGCCCGAAACATTCTCCTTGCCCACGGCCCACAAATCAGGATCACCCACCGCGATTTCAGTGAATGGAATTTTTCCGCGCATCCCGAAATCATTCCATTGCTTCAGGAAGTTCGACAAATCACCCGAAGTCAGGCCACCAATTACCAAATCAGGCTTGGCATCACGAATTTTAAGGATAAAGGCGCTATAATCAGCTGTGCCAACTGGTACCTGGTCGTCTCCCACAATTACGCCGCCGGCGGTTTTCAACAAGGCCTTGAAGCTGTCGGCAATATCCTGGCCAAACGCATATGAGGCTGAGAGGAAGTACCAGCGTTTGCCGATATGTTCGAGGAATGGCATCATCGCTGCGGCCTGCACGGGCACCGGCGGCTGCAAGCGGAATGTATAGGGATTGCACTTGGCCCCGGTAATATCCTCGGCTGCACCGTTATTGACGATAAACGGAATTTTATATTGTCCGGCGATCGCTTCTTCCGCCAGTGCAAAATTGCTGAGCGCACCACCCAGCAATGCCACAACCTTGTTCTGCTCGATCAACTGTACGGCATTCTGCCCCGCCGCCTGAGGCGAAATCTCATCATCCCATACGATTTCGGCCGGCTGGCCAAGCAATTCGTTGTTCAACTGCTCAAGCGCCAGAAATGTGCCCTGTTGCAGATACTGCGCCTGCTGGGAAATTGGCCCCTGCTTGGCCTCCAGCAGGCCGATACGGATCGGCTCGGCAGCCCGCGCGATATGCGGCATCGCCAGCGATGAAACCGCCGCACCCGCGGCAATGCCGCCCAGCAACCGACGGCGCGGCACCAGAATTTTTCCGTTCAAACTATCTAATTGGTTCATTGTTTATCCTCCGTTAATCATTATGAGTGTTGGTGATGCCAGCCATTCACACCACTGCGGTCACGCCCGCCCGCTTGGGTTCATTTATGCCTATAAATTGCTCATCTTTCGCTCTACCCTAGTTTTCAAGCCGCTTTTACGGTCTCGGCACACCGGTTTCCCAGCATCTGCCCCCTTATAACCACCGGCAAAATCGTTTGTCTATATAATTCACTATCCAGTGAGTTATTTATTTCATTACGCCTCAATGCGGCCCCGATACCCTTGCCCAATACTACCCCTCCGGTTTGACTTACAATTACCCACAAATCCGGGCGCGCATGGCGGGGCCTGGTGCCCGGCGCAAAACGGGTGTGATTTTTTCTCCGGCACCGGCGTTCACCCGGTTTCTGGGAAACCGCAGTATCTGCCTCTCGAACACTACCGCACAACGCGTACCTCGAGGCTTCGCAGTTAGCCCAAAATCTTGGATCTTCGCAGGATCTGATCGCGGAACTGGACAAAACCCTGAACCGCTCAACTCGCTACAGAGACGACCGCGGTGCCCGACAAATAATTACGGCGAACCATTCAGTGTGATGCCGGTTGTGCAACCTCGTTCATCGAGAGCCGACAAAAGCAAATATGCATTTGTCGATACAACAGCAAATCTTTTTGACTAGCCTGAAATTACGCCGACAATGTCTTTGACAGCTATGGTCAAAATAATCATATATCTAGGTTTCCACCCCAACCTCAATCTGAGGTTGAGAAAGCATCCATACCCTCAAATTCAGACTTTGAACAGGCAGCGTTGCCTAATCACATTCCAAATATTTCTCCCATAACGCAGCACGCCTAAAATAAACTATCACCGCATTTACCGCTCTGCAGAAGGCATTACAGCAAAGATATTCATCTGTCAGACGGGATATTTATTTGGTATTTCATACATACGCCGGCATCACGAGCGCCATTTCGGTCGCGGCATCTGTGATGTGACATTAAACATGTGGCCTCATAATGTCTAAAATTTATGTAGTACTTATGATAAAGATGCAGAACAAACACATGACCATATATTTTATACATTACAATGGTTTCTCGACCAGTTAGTATCTAAAACAAGTGCACTCGTTAAAATAAAACATACGGACGAACCGATATTGCAAATTTTGACAGCTTATCCACGACCGAATAGCCTATGGATACCTAAATCATGTATCACCATTTTCATCCAGGCAGTTCCGGCAATCTTCAGAAAATGTAACTCTAAAGGAGAGCAGTCCAGCAGCGTCTGCCAGCGAGGCTAATTCATTAAAATGATACCGTTGAATTTAGACCCGCAGACACTTCTCATGGCTATGGTCTTTGTAACCCTACTAACAGCGGGCGGTAGCCTGCTTGTTTGGCTGCAGGACCGCCAGCAAATTGAGGTTTTCTGGATTGCGGCTTCGGGAGTCTTGATGTCACTCGCAATGATCGGCCGTGCTACATTGCCTTTGCTGGCAGGTGTCGCGTTCACCAACTTTGCTCTGCTATTTAGCTTTGGTTTTTTTTGGACCGCCTTTCGGTATTTAAGAGGGTTTCAACCACAAAGCATCGTCATCATCACACCGATACTAATCTGGCTTGGGCTTTATTTTATTCCGGAATTCAGGGCAAGTTTAGACCTTCGCGTTGGTTTAAGTCTTCTATTGCTGCTCATTCCCATGAGCCTCACCCTCCACGAGCTTTGGCTAACCCCCCAAGGCTCCGCTGTTATCCGCTGGCCTGTGCTCGTTATTCTAGGCCTTCAGTTAATCATTATGCTGCAGCGGGCAGTACGATCGCTGGTGTGGCCTAGAATATCGTATGCGTCCTTTGAAGCTGTCCCTGGATTTGACATTTTGATCATTGACCTTACCGTTATCATGCTGGTCGGAAATTTCAGTATGATCGCGCTGGTCAAGGAAAAAACTGTGCGCTGGCATCATGCCAACGCACGGTTTGACTTTCTTACCAAC
This sequence comes from Acidocella sp., assembly GCA_027308685.1. Taxonomy (GTDB): domain Bacteria; phylum Pseudomonadota; class Alphaproteobacteria; order Acetobacterales; family Acetobacteraceae; genus Acidocella. The sequence continues at coordinate 5,253 of DAIDEE010000006.1, read as the reverse complement.
GTCGGTAATCGACTACACTTTGAGGAATGTCTGCACCGGTATTTTCATCGTGCCAGTAAGGCCAACCAGCCACTTTCGCTTATCATGATCGATGCCGATACATTTAAGGAATACAACGATCTTTATGGACACCCCGCCGGTGACCGGTGTCTCCAAAAACTGGCAAGCGCTTTGGAGGCCTCCTGCCGACCAACAGACATCGTAGGACGCTACGGCGGCGAGGAATTTGCTGTTCTGCTTCCCAACACAGACATGAAATCAGCCCTCACCGTTGCGGAACGGATGCTTCGTCAGGTCCGTGACATGCGAATCCCACACGCAAACCGGCCGGGCGGCATCATGACAATCAGTCTCGGGGTTGCTTCGTTCGTGCCTGAACCTGGCAAGAAAGCGCCCATTGATTTGGTAGAAGCAGCAGACAGGGCTCTCTACAGCGCCAAGGAAGAAGGCCGGAATCGCATATGCGGCATCTACCTTTCTTAGAGGATAGTGCTCAGTTTATACTTTACTATATTATTTGCGGCGTAGGTTGAAATCAATGGCGCGGTCAAATTCCACGATCCGTCAATTTCAAACGCCCGGTGATTTCTGGCACTGAATGATTAAGGCCCTGCCAAGTAAAGCATGACACTCTGGCCAAAATACGACTTGCGAATGGTCTCTCATTTTGATCGAGATCAAGGCAGCAGGTTCATGTTTAGACTATCGAACGACCTGACCTAGCGCTTACGCTTCAACCCGAAGCCGCGCTTCGTTCACCAGGAGATCTTAACATGACAACAAAATTTCGCCGGATTGTACTGACCGGTGCGGCTACTTTGATTCTGATAGGATTTGCCGCTGCTGCGTTAGCGCAACCTGCTGCTAACTCAGCCACGACAACGGACCAAAGCGGCAATTATTGGCCGGGCATGATGGGTGGTCCCGGTAGCGGGGTTGGAGCGGGCATGATGGGTGCCTTTGGGTCTGGTTACGGACCAGGGATGATGAATGGGTTTGGACCAGGCCACGTCTGGTCGGGCAATGGTAAAGCAGTTTTTGCGAACCGCTTTGAGGCGCTGAAGCAAGAATTGAAGATCACCAGCGATGAAGCTCCGGCCTGGAAGGCCTATGTCGATGCCGTGACCGCGTCGGATCAGAAATTTTTCACAGCCATGAAAGCGGCGTTTGAGCCAAATGACAAAACGGCCGTCACACCCGATGAGCAGTTTACGTTTATGAGCCAGATGATCATGCTCAAAAAGCAGAATTTTGATGATCAAAAGGCTGCGGCTGAGGCATTGGTGGCCAAACTAACCCCTTACCAAAATGGCCAGGCGCATGAGATTTTACCTGGCCTTGCACTGGAGGGCAGGTTTGGAGGTGGTTACGGTATAGGCCCAACCATGATGAATTTCGACGAGTAACAGCTAAAACCGCTTGGGCCGGTATCTGGTGAGTTGATCAACCGGCCTGCCATGGTCAGCAGTTGGGGCAGGCCGGATATTCCTTGTAGGAGTTAAAATGATGTATGGTTATGGCTATGGTGGCTCGATGATGTGGGGCATGGGCTGGGGAGGATTATTTGGCGCATTGGTCTGCATGCTTGTAATCGCGGCCCTGGTGAAATATCTGTTTTTTGATCACCGCCGATAATAAGCTGAGCGTGCATGACTAGCATAAAAAATCAACGATAGCTTGAGGCTAGCTTTTTGACGGTGCGTGGCTCGGTAACCCCGACAAAAGCACCGATAACCGGGAATGGAAAAATCAGCACAAAGATGTGCGATATACAGCATGAGTCATTGCTGTTCGGTAGTTTAATTCGCCGACATACTTCTCAAAAATCAAGATGCTATTACATAACAAGTATAGTTGGTTGCAAGGGATAGTGTCAAAATGAGGTTGTCACGTAGGAATGTTTTGGCTGGAACGGCCGGGTTAGGCCTGTTGAGCGCTGTACCAAAGGCTCAGGCACAATCCAGCAATCTGCTAAGTGCGACCAGTCGTATTCTTGAGGTTAATGGCAAGCCAGCGAAGGTTTTTGGACTGATCGGACCTGGCGGCAAACCGGGCTTAACACTCAGCCCGGGCGAGCGGTTCGCGGTAATGCTGGACAATCAATGTGGTACTGAAACTATTGTGCATTGGCACGGTCAGCTACCTGATTGGAAGCAGGATGGGTTTCCATGGCCGCAAACACCAGCCATCGCTAACGGAGGCAAAAAATTATATGATTTTGCCCCAATCCCTGGCACATTCTGGATGCATTCTCATCAAGGCATGCAGGAACAGCAGCTTATGGCCGCGCCTTTAATTGTGCATGATGCAGCGGGTGCCGCTGCTGACGTGCAGGACGTGGTGATGATGCTGCACGACTTCAGCTTCAAGAACCCCGATGAACTGCTGGCCGGCTTAACCAAAAAAGGTGGCATGGGCGGCATGAACATGAGCGGGATGAACATGAGCGGCATGAACATGGGCTCCGGCGGTATGATGGGCGGTGGTGATCTCAATGATATTGATTACGACGCTTATTTAACCAACGAACGCACACTGGCCGACCCACAAATCATCCGGGTTTCGGCTGGGCAAAATATTCGGTTACGCATTATCAATGGCGCGTCGTCCACCAATTTCTGGATTGATCTTGGCGCTCTGTCTGGTCAGTTGATTGCGGTCGATGGGCATGATGTGAAACCCGTCACCGGTTCACAATTTCCCGTTGCTATGGCGCAGAGATTAGATATTTTATTAAAGCTGCCGCGGGCCGGGGCCTTTCCGGTATTTGCACAGGTCGAGGGAAAAACAGCGCGCACCGGGCTGGTTCTGGCAACTGCGACCGCAACTGTCAGCAAACTGGACAACACGGCGATGGTGGCGGCAAACGCTGTTGATCTGTCGCTGGAAACCTCGTTATCCGCCGCTAAACCGTTGGGCCTGCGCGATGCAGATATCACAATTCCCCTGCGACTTGGCGGGGATATGAACCAATATGTCTGGTCGTTGAACGGCAGTACCTGGCCAAACCCGGATGTCCTGATGATCAAAGCCGGTCAACGGGTGGTGATCGACATGACGAACCATTCGATGATGTCGCATCCGATGCATTTGCACGGCCATGCCTTTCAAGTCGTGGCGATCAACGGGCAGACGCTCAATGGCGCAGTGCGCGATACGGTGCTGGTCCCGCCGATGGGCGGCGTACGCATTGCCTTTGACGCTGATAATCAAGGCCGCTGGGCACTGCACTGCCACAACCTGTTTCATATGATGTCTGGCATGATGACCGAAGTAAGGTACGCCGGCGTGGTATGATGCGATCGGGGCCTGGCCCTTGATTGCATCAACTTAAACGAGACGCTGTTTTATCGTGCTGACAATCGCAACTTGTTAGGGTGCGCGACCCCACGCCTTAACCGCTAAGGCTGGCCGATGATTATTTTTCCATTCCAATCTGGGCTGATTATCGCTGGTAGGCGGCCCTCAAGCTGCGCTTTCGGTAGAGCAGCTTTAAGCCTATCCAGCGCTTCGTTCACATCTTGTTGCTCATCAACAACCGTCACTAACGGCTTCAGATGCTCAACCGCCTCGATGACGACCGTACCGATCCACACAGGCTGGGGCACCAAGCCGCCCGAGAGCACCACACCAGACGGCCAAAGCCGAAGAATGAGCCGCTGATCCGGGGGCAGGCCACCGCCAGCCTCGATCATCACCAGAGCTTCGGCGCGGCCGTTGTCGAGATGCGGCAACACCGGCAGGGCAGCCGGCGCGGCATTAGGCAGCAACCATTCGAAGGACGAGCGAAGCGTCCACGGCACCGGCGTGCGCCAGCCTTGCGTCAGCAGGTCCGCCTTCAGACTTGCAAGAGAGCCTGCCCATTGGATCGTGAAAGGTTCCTCGTAATCGCCGGACAGATCCACCCGCCGGATTGGCAGCGCAGCCCAATCACCATTTTGCCAGTCTGCCTGGGCCATCTGTGAAATCGGCTGATGTATCGCGTAACGCCGCATGTCGGCCGGATGAGCCAAGGCAATATGCAGCATACCGGCACCACACAGCGCGATGACACTGCCAGCCGCCATGCCCCCTGCCCGCACATCTCGCCGCGCATGCTGCAAATACACAATTCCGAGCAAAGCGCTCCACGCCACGCCAACGGCGAGACCTGCCAACACATCCGAGAGCCAATGTGCGCCAAGATAGAGACGCGAAAAGGCGATGGCACCAACCAGCGAGACCGCAGCCAACGTGGCGGCCATGCTGGCACGGGCACTAACCTCTCGGCCGACCAACACCACTAAAAAGCCATACAACGCCGCGCTAACGGTGGCGTGACTGCTCGGGAACGAATAGGCATTCCACCCATTATAGAGCGCTCCCGGTCTGGCCTGATGAAGCAGCGCCTTCAGCAGCACCGCGAAAATGCTGGCTCCCGCCACGGTAGCCACCCCATAACTCGCTGCTCGCCAGGCACGCTGCCAGGCGAGCCAGACCAGCACGGTCAAAGTTACGGGCACAATCACGCTGGCATCACCTAACTCGGTGATCGCCACCATAACCTGGTCAACAATAGGCACGCGCAATGATTGCAGTAAATGGAATACCGATCGGTCGGCGCGCACCAGCGGGTCACCGGCAATAACATCCTGCAAAACGCCAAAAAACAACCATAACCCGCTGGCTACGGAAAGCGCTAACACCAAAAGTCCTGGCATTTCCGGCCGTTCGGGGTCCAGTAATGAGCGCACGAGCCGCCGAAATCTGGTATCACCCCCTCGGGCCCACTCACGCACCGGCCCTCGCAGGCGCGCCGCAAACGCGGCCGTCCGGCGAACCGCCAACGGGGTTAGCCACACAACCAATCCTATCAAAGCTGCCAGAAGCAGCGCCAGAACTGCAAGGCGGGCCGCAATGGCATGAAGAATCGTGAACGAAGCACCAATCGCCATACCGAACAGAACATGCGAAAAAGCGAAAAGTCCGCCCGCGCAAATATCAACCGCATAGAACCTGACCACTGACATGCCAGACAGTCCTGCCACCAGCGGAATCACGGCGCGAACGGCTGGCAGAAAGCGTGCAATAAGTACCGCCTTGCTGCCATGACGCCCGAAGAACGCCTTACCAGAGTCCAACAGTCCTGGCCGGGCGCGCAGCGGCCAGATTGCCATGACGCGCAGCTTGTAGCGGCGCCCAAAGAGGTAAGAGACGCCGTCGCCGACAACCGCACCCGCGGCCGTGGCGCTGACCAATGGCCACAAGGTCAGC
>DAIDEE010000066.1 GCA_027308685.1 Acidocella sp. | reverse complement strand
CAACCATCCGTTATGAGAGTGTGTGTCCCCCCGTTCCCGAGGCACCACCAAAGCGTCCCAGCCTTTTCAGCCGGGTCTTTGGCAGCGCGTCCGAGGAAGCCGCCCCGCCTGTGCAACAGCGTGCAGCCCCGGCCCATCGTGAGCCGGTGATTTCGCCGGTATCGCCCCGCCCCGACACCGCGTTAGACGCCCCGGCTCCGGTGTTTGGCCGTGCGCCGGTCCGCTCAACACAAGTTGATGAGGTCGATCTGGAAATTCCGGCGTTCCTGCGCCGTTCCAACTCATAGTCCGCCCGGCTAAACCAAAACCCCGCCCCCTTCCGCTCTCGGCGGCGGCCCTGCGCAGCATTGAGCGCCGGGGCGTCGCCCGCCGCGGCTTGGCCGACGCGTATCACACATTGATGACCGTGCCGTTGCCGTTGCTTCTCGGCATATTGGCGCTGGTCTTTTTGGTGATAAACATCCTTTTTACCTGTGTTTATGCATTCACCGGCGGCCTTCAAGGTGTTCGGGCCGGTACCATTCTGGGGGCTTTCTTTTTTTCCGTTCAAACCCTCTCCACCACCGGCTACGGCGCCATCTATCCGGTTTCGGTTGCCGCCAACTTTGCCTCCTCCGTTGAATCACTCATTGGTCTGCTTGCCACGGCCTTGGCCACCGGCATTTTATTCGCCCGCCTCTCGCGCCCGCAGGCCCGGGTTTTGTTCAGCAAATCCATCATCATCCGGCGCTACCAAGGCAGCCCTACTTTGATGTTCCGAATCGTCAATGAGCGCCGCAATCAAATTGCCGAGGCCCGGATGTCCGTAACCATCACCGTCGATGAAACCGAGGACGGCGGCAGCGTGCTCAGGAAAATGGTGAACTTAAAGCTGGAGCGCGACGTCTCGCCGGTATTCGCTCTCAGTTGGGTGGTGATGCATAAAATCACCCCGGATAGCCCGTTGTTCGGCAAAACCGCCCATCAGATCGCCACCGACGGTAGCGTGATCATCTGCTCCTTCTCGGGTATTGATGAAACCTTAAGCGCCAGTATCTATGCCCGCCACGTTTATGGCGCCGAAGACTTACGGGTTGGTCATCGTTTCGTGGATGTCATCGAACGCAAGCCGAACGGCGATCTGATGATCGATTACGGCCGGTTTCATGAGACCGAGCTTGAGCAAACCGCAGAATAATCCCATTAAAACAAACAGTTATACCGTAATAATCGGTAATAATCATTGACTGGCGGTGACGCCCCGCCTCCATTAGGGTGCATTGCATCATGAACATCGGGTTAATCTATGTCTTATCTGCGTAACCGCGTTAGCTTCAACGGGTCTGAGGGTGCCGCACCTCGCCGGACTCTCAAATCCGCCATTGGTTGCGTCGGTATCGGTCTGCATGGCGGTGTGGATGTATCCCTGAATCTGTGCCCAGCCCCGGTTGGTACCGGCATCGTGTTTCATCGCACCGACCTCAACGCGGCCATTCCAGCATTGTTCAGCAATGTCTCTGACACCCGCCTTTGCACAGTGGTCAGCCTGGCGGAAAATCCGGCGGCCCGCGTTGGCACCATTGAGCATCTGATGGCCGCTCTGGCCGCTTGCCGCATTGATGATCTGATCATCGAGGTTGACGCCCCCGAATTGCCCATCCTTGATGGTTCTGCCTCGCCCTTCCTGTTCCTGATCGAAAGCGCCGGCATCACCGAACACGGCGGTGCCCGCGAATTTGTCGAAATCCTCCGTCCGGTGCGTGTCAGCCAGGGTGAAGCCTTTGCCGAACTCCGCCCGCACCAATTTTCGGCGTATCCAGCAATCGGTCTCGACCTCTCCCTGGCGATCGACTTTGCCGCCCCCGCCATCGGCCGGCAGGCCCTTAGCCTCACTCTAACGCCCGAGACCTTTGCGGCCGACCTCGCACCCGCGCGCACCTTCACCATGGCGGCGGAAGTTGAGGCGCTGCGCAACATGGGCCTGGCCCGTGGCGGCAGCCTGGCCAATGCCATCGTGGTGGACGGCGCTAAAATTCTGAATCCCGAGGGTCTACGCTGGCAGGACGAATTTGTCCGCCATAAATTACTGGACGTGGTGGGGGATCTGGCTTTGTCAGGAACCCCGATATCCGGCCGGTTTTTTGGCAACCGCACCGGCCACGCCTTGAACAATCAGGTGTTGCGGGCGCTTTTCTCCGACACCGCTAATTACCGGATCATCCAGGCCCCCTTCGTCGGCACCCCGATGTTGATGCCAGCCGCCGCTGCACCGGTTTAACCCACCGCGTACCCAAGCCGGCGCATTATCGCGCCGTGGTCAGTTTCAATCTGCGCTGCCTGTGCTGCGGTTAGAACCTCCCGCCATGCGCCCGCTTTGCCGGTACTGAAAAACGCTGTCGTGGCACCTGGCGTATGAGCCTCATATCCATGAGCTTGTTCCTGCCCGGCCAGCACATCAAATCCGCTATACGCAATCGCCTTTTCTAGCCGTGCCGGGTTGCCATCATCGCCCAAAAAATGCACCACCGCTCCAAATGTTTTCACCGGGTTGGTTATAAAATCTTCATAGCGAGCCACAAAACTCTTGGGTCGCATGATCCATGATTGCACATGTGCAGACCATGAGCTGAGATATTCAAAAACCTGCGTATCGGTACCCCGGTTCGCAGCGCCCCGTTTACCCATAAATGCAATGGTCTGATCCACACTCTGGCCGGTATAACGCGCATATGAAACCGCCACATCGCGCGGGTCACGCACAATATAAACCGCCCCCGCTGAAACCGCCGTTGTGCATAATTCAACATCATGAATCTTCAGGGCCGCATTATGGGTTTTAATAAACACCAAATCCTCGTGCAGCCGCATCAAATCCGCATGTACCCGCGGCCGCAATCTCTGCACATCGGCGGTGCTGAACGCCGATGCCGGCCGCGCATCGTACGGCGCAAAAAACGCCGCAGCGGACTCCACGGCGGTGAAATCGGTCAGGGCATTGATGCTATAAGGAGTCTCAGGCTGGGCAATGTAATTATGCAAAAATACCCGCAACCAGGTGTTGCCTGATTTCGGGTACGATGCCAGCCAAACAATCTGTCCCATGCGCCCCTAGGCAGCTTCCGCCTGGTTTTCCGGGTCCTGGCCGAACAGGAAGTTGATATCGTTAAAGTCGAACGCCAAGCCGCCGGAGGATTCATTAAACGCGATACTGGCAAGCTCAGCCTTGCGCTGTTGCAATTCCAAAATCCGCTCCTCCACCGTATCCACCGCGATCAGCTTATACACAAACACCGACTTCGTTTGCCCAATCCGATGCGCCCGGTCAGATGCCTGATTCTCCACCGCCGGGTTCCACCACGGGTCATAATGAATCACGGTATCCGCCGAGGTTAAATTCAACCCGCGCCCACCGGCCTTCAACGAGATCAGGAACAATGGCACTTCGCCAGCCTCAAAACTGCGTACCGGCTCGGCACGGTCGCGCGTATCGCCGCGCAACTCAACAAACTTAATCCCCGCCTCAACCAAACGCGGCTTGATCAAATCCAGCATTGAGGTGAATTGCGAGAACAGCAAAATCCGCCGGCCTTCGGGGATCAGCTCGTTCAACATCTCCAGCAAATCTTCCAGCTTAGCCGACGTTTCCACATTGCGCGCCGAAGCCAATTTCACCAGGCGTGGGTCACAACAGGCCTGCCGCAATTTCAACAACGCATCGAGCACAATAATCCGGCTCTGCGCCAGCGTGCGTTCCGCCACCTGCTCGCGCACAGTTTCGTACAACGTGCCGCGAATGGTCTCGTATAATTCGCGCTGGTCAGGTGCCAGCGTAATCCGCCGTAAAATCGTATGTTTCGGCGGCAACTCAGTCGCCACCTCAGCCTTGGTCCGCCGCAGAATGAACGGCGCAATCCGCTGGATCAACTGCGCCCGGCAGGTAGGGTCGTTATTCTTCTCAATCGGTGTGCGGAACCGCTTGGTAAAGCCTCTGCGGTCGCCCAACAGCCCCGGCATCAAAAACGCAAACTGCGACCATAGTTCTTCCAGATTATTCTCGATCGGCGTGCCCGACAAACATACCCGATGCTGCGTATTCAACTGGCACACCGCCCGCGTCGCCCGCGCATCTGGGCTCTTGATCGCCTGCGCCTCGTCGAGCACCACAATATGCCAGGGCAGGGCCTTCATCTCTTCAATATCGCGGGTCAGCACCGTGTAGGTGGTAATCACCACCTGCACATCGTCCAACTGGTCACGCTTCTCGTGGCGCTCCATGCCGTGCAGCACCACCACGTTCAAACCTGGCGCAAATTTCTTCAACTCCGCTGTCCAGTTTGAAACCAGGCTGGTCGGCACTACAATCAGTGCCGGGCTGGTCAGCCGCCCCGCCGCTTGTTCCACGGTCATATGGGCAATTGTCTGGGCGGTTTTACCCAGCCCCATGTCATCAGCTAAAAACCCACCCAGCCCATGCCCTGCCAGATGCTGCAGCCAATCCACACCATGCTGCTGGTAGGGGCGCAGCGCGGCGGTAAATGTCGTGGGTAGCTCCACCGGCACAATCTCCGGCTCGCCCCGGAACTTATCCACATAGGCTTCAATCGCAGCCGCATTCTGCCAACTGGTCGTCAGCACATCTTCCAGTTCCAGCACAGTCGCGGCAGCCCCCACCGGCAGCACCAGCGCCTTCTCGGCGGTGCGCCCAGCGGCTTCAATCAGGTCACCCATCACCGCCAACAACCGCCGAATCCGCTCAGCCGGCAGCTTCAGCACCCGTCCGTCATCCATGCTGGTAATCAGTTCATCACCCACAATCTGGGCGGCATCAATGCCGCCCCGCGCCAGCAGATGCTCCAAAATCGGCAGCAGCGGGTGCCGCTCGCCATCAATCTCGATGCCAAATTCCAGCGAGAAGCTACCCTTCTCGGCATCCGACACCTGCACATCCAGCACCCCGATGGTCTCAGCCAGCCGCGGCCCGAAATTCTCATCGATATTGGTTTGCCAGCCCTGCGCTTGCAGTTGCGGAACCCGCACCGCTACAAAATGATGCCACAAGGCCGCGGCTTCCTGGCCCCGGAACACCAGCACCCGCTGCCCCCGGGCGGATTTACCATCCGTTACCCGCATCTGCACAAAATTATCAGGCCGCAACTCATCCAACGCGGCCGCCTCGGCGGTCTGGTCGCGCCGGATAAACACCGGTCCGGAGGGGGATTTTATCCGAATAAAGGCATTATCATCCGCCCCGTCCACCACCACGCCGCCATAATCAAAATCCAGCGTCAGCACGTCGATCAAGCGCTGGCGGCCAAATTCATCCGGCGCATACACCCGCCGCAGCCGCAAAACCGGCGTTGCCGCGCGCTCCAGCACCACGCCATTTACCTCGGGCGCGGTCAGCGGGGCCACAATCACCGCCGCTTTGGCGCGGCGTCCCTGCGGGCGAACTTTCGGGGGCGATTGCGCAAATTGCCGTGGCTGCGTGGGGTCATACGCCGGAATAATCACTTCCGGCGGCGGCTTCGGCTTCTGCAGGGCTGCAAATTTATTCATGGCGGCAATCGCCGTCGCGGTCATATGGGCGCAGCGCAACTGCCCGCAGTCACAATGCCGCTCGGCAAACGAAACCCTGCGGCCCATCAGCGTCGGCGTCATGCTCACATGGCGAATTTCGCCCTTGTCATCCACGGTGCCGCTGATCGTATCACCATCCAGCCCTACCTGCACCGCCTCCAGAAAGTTCAACGTCCGGCCTCGCCGCAATAGAGGCGTGTCAAACACCTGTTCCAGGTCTTCGGTCGAATAAGCCGTCGGCATACAGTAGAACCCCTCGTTAATCATCCAACCCGGGCTTCCGCCGACGGTCACGCTTGGCCGTTCGCAACGGCCAATCCTCTACATACATCAATTGAAGAAAAACGTTAGTGCCTTTTCGCAATTCACCCCGTCATTCCCGCCCCACCCCACAACCCGGCCTATTTCACCAAATTGGTGAATCCATTGGTCATCGGATACCGCCGGTCCCGCCCAAACGCCCGGCGCGTAATCTTCACCCCCGGCGGCGCCTGGCGGCGCTTATACTCGGCCCGGTCGAGCATTTTCCACACCCGCACCGCGGTTGTCCGCTCAAATCCATCCGCCACCACCGCATCGATAGAGGCATCCCCCTCGATCAAACGCTGCAAAATCCCGTCCAAAACATCATAAGGCGGCAGGGAATCCTGGTCAGTCTGGTTGTCCTTCAGTTCAGCCGAGGGCGGCTTGGTAATCACCCGCTCCGGCATCACCGCCCCCTGCGGCCCCAGCGCCCCTGGTGGCACGTTCGCATTGCGCCAGCGGCACAGCTCAAACACGGTGGTTTTATAGACATCCTTCAACACCGAATAACCGCCGCACATATCGCCATACAGCGTTGCATACCCCACCGACATTTCAGATTTATTGCCAGTGGTCAGCAGCATATGCCCAAACTTGTTGGACATCGCCATCAATATCAGCCCACGGGTGCGCGACTGAATATTCTCCTCGGTGGTATCCGGCGGCCGGTCGCCAAAGGCCGGTGCCAGAGCTTCATCAAACGCCGTCATCGCCCCGGAGATCGGCACCACATCATAGTGAATCCCCAAATACTCGGCGCAAAGTGCCGCATCTTCCAGACTATGCGCACTGGTATAGGGGCTCGGCAGCATCACCGCCCGCACCCGATCAGCCCCCAGCGCATCGGCGGCCACGGCGGCGGAAATGGCGGAATCAATCCCGCCCGAGAGCCCTAAAATCACCCCCGGAAACCCGTTCTTATTCACGTAATCGCGCAAGCCCGTCATCATCGAGCGATAAATCAGCTCAAACCGCTCTGGCTCTGGCGGCAACGCCTGCGCCGCACACACCAGCCCGCGCTCGCCGCGCGTCCATTGCGTCAGCGTCAGCGCCTCTTCGAAATACGGCATCTGGAGCGCCAGCGTCCGGTCCGCGTTCAGAATGAACGAGGCGCCATCATAAACAATCTCATCCTGTCCGCCGGTTAAGGCCGCAAACACATAAGGCAGCCCGGTCTCCACCACCCGCTCCACCGCCAATGTCACCCGGCGCGACTGCTTGGTATCTTCAAACGGCGAGGCATTCACCGAAAGTAAAATTTCCGCCCCGGATTCTGCCAATGTTTCCGACACATCCGGGAACCACCAATCCTCGCAGATCATCAGCCCCAGCCGGAAGCCCCTGAATACCACCGGCCCCGGCGCAGGCCCGGCATCAAACACCCGCTTATCGTCAAACACGCCGTAATTCGGCAATTCATGCTTGGCCCGCCGGGCGATAATTTTCCCGCCATCCAGCACAAACGCCGCATTATGCAGCAACGCCCCATTGCGCCACGGCGTGCCCACAATCACCCCCGGCCCGCCATCGGCGGTATCAGCGGCAAGCGCTTCCACCGCCGCCTCACACGCCGCCACAAAGGCGGGTTTCAGCACCAAATCCTCCGGCTGATACCCCGAGATCGACATCTCCGGCGTCACCAGCAAATCCGCCCCCAGCGCCGCCGCCTTGGCACGCATGGCGCGAATGGCGGCGAGGTTTTTATCAACCGCACCCACGGTGCAATCCATCTGCGCAATCGCAATTTTTAAAATGTCAGCCAAGGTCGCGCTTCACCGATTTGAGTAAAAATTCCCGCCCGATCTTCACCATCGGCTGCCCATCATAGGCCACAATATCAGCGGTGGCGTAAGTCTCACTCCATTGCTCAGGGAGAAAACTGCCAGTTCCTACCACATCAATCGGCGTGTTAGCATCCGCCATCACGCCGCACTTCTCCACGCCAAAACCTGAGCTTGCCACAATTTTCACAAGCCCAAACCCCGCCGCATCCAAAGCCTCGCGCATCCGCCAGATCGCCGCCGCCGAAACCCCGGTGCCGATTAAATAATGCAACGCCGCCTGGCTGCGATACCGCCTGAGAGCCCCTGGGGCATGACGCTCCAGCACCGCGTAACTCGCTTGTGGGTCTAACCCTTCCAGAAACCGCCCGCCATGCGTATCCAACCGCACCGAAAGCTGGCCCGCCGCCGCCATTTCCGGAAAACGCTGGCACACTGCCAAAGCATCGGTAATCTCGCGGCCAAAATAATCCACCAGCACCGTCAGTGGTTCACCCGGATACGTCGCCACAAACATCTCAGCCGCCGCCAAGGTGGAGCCCGCATACCCAATCAACGCATGCGGCATCGTGCCGTACCCATGCGGGGCGCCAAAATAATGCGCCGTCCCGTCATTGGCATTGCCGATAAACCCGCGTGCGCCCTCAGCCTGCGCCGCTTTCGAGCCAATGGACGCCGCATACGCCATCATCTCCTGCATCTCGGCCCCAGCGCAATGCCGCGCCTCCATGGCTAGAAACGCCGATTTTGGCAGAGCCATGCACATCTGAAACGCATGATGCGCCGCCACGCAGGCCGCGCCGATTTTCTGTAAAAAAATCGTTTCCAAATCCGCCAGAGCCACAAAGCTGCCGGTAATATAAACCAGCGGCTCGCCCGCTCCGGTCCAGCTTCCCTCAGCGTGCACCAACTCAATATCAAAAACCGTGTCGCGCTCCTGCGCCACCGCTTGCAACCAAGCCACCATCAGCGCGGGAGCGCAAACCACCGGGCGGCGCAAAAACACCGCATAAGTAACACGCCTATCTCCGAACTTCGCAACAATCGCCCGCGTCCGGTTGAAATACGCATCCGTACGCGCGCGAATATCGGCGTCAATCTCCGCTGGCGCCAGCGGCCTCAGGCTCATGAATGTGGACGCACCGCACGGCGGCTCTTCAACTCCTCCGCCAGCAAAAACGCCAACTCCAGAGACTGTTCCGCATTCAAACGCGGATCACAGAACGTCTCATAACGCTCGCCTAAATCCGCCTCTGAAAGCCCACGCGCTCCGCCCACACATTCGGTCACATCGCGCCCGGTCATCTCAACATGCGCCCCGCCGGCGATCGTGCCCTCGGCTTCATGAATATCAAAGAACGAGCGCAGTTCAGCAACAATCGAATCAAACCGCCGTGTCTTAATTTTCGCCGCCGTGCTCACGGTGTTGCCATGCATCGGGTCACACAACCACACCGGCGTCCGCCCCGCCCGCTTCACCGCCCGGATCAGCCCCGGCAACCGGTCGCCCACCTTGTCAGCCCCCATTCGTGAGATCAGCGACAACCGCCCCGGTTCATTCTCCGGGTCCAGCACCTCGATCAACCTCAGCATATCGTCAGCTTCCATGGTCGGGCCAATCTTCAACCCAATTGGGTTTTTAATGCCGCGCATGAACTCCACATGCGCGCCATCCAACTGCCGCGTGCGGTCGCCAATCCATAAAAAATGCGCCGAGCAGGCGTAATAATCGCCCGAGGTGGAATCCACCCGCGTCAGCGCCTGTTCATATGGCAGCAACAGCGATTCATGGCTGGTGAAAAAATCCGTCTCACGAATTTGCGGCGCCGAAATACTGGTCAGCCCGCACGCACCCATAAACGCCAGAGTCTCATCAATCCGCGCCGCCAAATCCTTATAGCGCGCCGCCAGCGGTGATTTCTCGACAAAATCGAGATTCCACCGGTGCACCTCGTGCAAATCCGCATAACCGCCCGAGGCAAACGCCCGCAGCAAATTCAGCGTACCGGCGGATTGAAAATAGCCAAATTCCATCCGCGCCGGGTCCGGTATCCGTGCCTCAGCCGAAAAATCCGGGCCGTTCACAATATCGCCGCGGTAGGAGGGCAGGGTGACCCCATCAATCGTTTCAGTGTCGGACGAACGCGGCTTGGCAAACTGCCCCGCCATCCGCCCTAGCTTCACCACCGGCACCGACCCACCAAATGTCAGCACCACCGCCATCTGCAACAACACCCGGAAGGTGTCGCGGATCACATTGGCAGTGAAATCGCCAAAGCTCTCAGCGCAATCGCCACCCTGCAGCACAAACGCCTGACCAGCCGCCGCCTTCGCCAGCGCCGCCTTCAACCGCCGCGCCTCGCCGGCAAACACCAATGGCGGAAACCGCGTCAGCCGCGCTTCCATCGCCGCCAGCTTCGCCGCATCCGGATAGCTCGGCACCTGACGGATCGGGCAGTCGCGCCAGCTTGCGGGCGACCAGCCAGAGTTCAAGTGTGCCGGTGTCATCGTATCCATAATCTCTCCAAACCCTTCATTTCAGCCATTATCCCGCAAAATGACCAACATGGCTACTCTGCGGCCATTTCCTGCCCCACAACCCTGGTCTGAGTGCGCAAGGTCACAAATTCTTCCGCCGCAGTCGGGTGGATGCCAATGGTCCGGTCAAAATCATCCTTCGTCGCCCCGGCGATCACCGCCACCGCCAGCCCCTGCACAATCTCCGGCGCATCCTCGCCCAGCATATGCACGCCCAGCACTTTATCGGTCACCCCATCCACCACCAGCTTCATCAGGCTAAACCGCTGCTGGCCTGAAATCTGGTGCCGCATCGGCTTGAACTTGGTCACAAAAATCTTGGTGCCCGGCGGCGCGTGCTCCTCGGTCATCCCCACCGTCCCAATCGGCGGGATCGAAAACACCGCTGTCGGCACATTGGTAAGCGACACCTTGCGCGGCTTGTTGCCAAACAGCGTATCAGCCACCGCATGACCCTCCGCCGTCGCCACCGGGGTTAAATTCAGCCGGTCCGTCACGTCGCCAATGGCATAAATATGCGGCGCCGACGTTGCCAGATTATCATCCACAATCACCGCCCCGCTGGCTTTGGTTTTCACCCCCGCCGCCGCCAGGTTCAGCCCCGCCACGTTCGGCGCCCGCCCCGTGGCAAAAAACACCATATCCACATCCAGCACCGAACAATCCGACAGCGCCAGCCGGCGCCCACTCCCCTCCGCCATGATGCTCATCGGCGTGGTATCCGGGTGCAAAATCACCTTATTGCCCTGCATCTGTTCGGCCAGCATCAGCCGCAAATCCTCATCGAACCCCCGCAACGGCAACGGTTGGCGATAAATAAGGTGCGTCTGCGCCCCCAGCCCGGCAAAAATCCCGGCAAACTCCACCGCAATATAGCCGCCGCCGATAATCGCAATCCGCTTCGGGCATTCCGGCAAATAGAATGCATCATCCGACACAATTCCCAATTCCGCCCCCGGAATCTCCAGCCGGGTCGGGTGCCCGCCGGTCGCAATCACAATCTTCTCGGCGGTAATCCGCTTGCCCCCCACATCGAGCGTATGCGCGTCGATAAAGCTGGCCCGCGCCTCAAACACCGTGGCCCCGGCCTGATGCAGCAAGCGCTGATAAATCCCATTCAGCCGGGTAATTTCCTTGTCTTTGGCGGCGATCAGCGTGGCCCAGTCATGCCGGCCTTTCGTCACGTCCCAGCCAAACCCCACGGAATCCTCAGCCTGCAACCCATACTCCGCCGCCATCACCATGAATTTCTTCGGCACGCAGCCGATATTCACGCACGTCCCCCCCCAGAACCGCGCCTCCGCC
>DAIDEE010000060.1 GCA_027308685.1 Acidocella sp. | reverse complement strand
GAGGAGATATGTTGTGCTTTTCTAACCAACACAAATCTAGGATGTTTTCCACAGTGGTTGCAAGGTGGAAATTTCTTTCCATAAACAACAGTAACTTCATGATTTTGTGTATGGTTTTTATCGTGCACCACCTTATATATTCCCGAATGCGGAACATCTTCGCCGGGTCTAAATTCGTCGCCGATACTAGCCATGGTAAATTCCTTCCTA
The DNA here is from genome assembly GCA_027308685.1 of Acidocella sp. Taxonomy (GTDB): domain Bacteria; phylum Pseudomonadota; class Alphaproteobacteria; order Acetobacterales; family Acetobacteraceae; genus Acidocella. The sequence goes on along the minus strand of DAIDEE010000060.1, from coordinate 85,662 downwards.
TTTTTTCTTAACTAAACTAGTTAACGATTGCGCACCTTTTTGTTTGAGCACGGTGCTAAGTTTTGCGTCTGAGCGAGTACCTTTAGCAAAGCCCTCACCATACGTTTGCCTTAGGGTTTCAACTTTTGTATTGCCATGTTTTTCACTAATTCGACCGTTCGCATCGCGATGACGGCCATCTAAACCTGGTTCTTTCATATTACGCTTCCTTATGGATAAAAAGTTGGGAACGTTGAAAGGAGGATCACCACCCTCCAACGCTCTCAATCACGCTTCGGTTAAAGTGGACACTGAGGCAAGGACAACAGGTTGTCCGGCTGAACATTGTCATTAGTAGTTTTTAGATAATCTTTGATATGATGTTTGACGATAATGACATCGGCGATTTTGCCGCCACCTCTGGTCCAAAAGTCATATTCACCGCTTCGGATAGACCTGATCGCTTGGTCTTCCATCAGTTTCCAGCGAGTCCCATCCGAGTTCTTACCCCCGACATGGGTAATTCGTTCATGCGGATTATAACGGTCACTCTTAGTAATACACTGTATTTCAACACGTATAGCCATTTATTAAGCTCCAAACACAACACGTAGTGTTGAAGCTGCTTGACCCGGCTACGTTAGTCCCACATAAATGTGGTGCGTAACTACTGTACCGCTCCGCTGCAGCTACAACTGTTTGCGGATCAGTTGATCAGGGTGTTTCAGCACCCTGATCAACGTTATCCCATTCAGCATTACAGATATTTGTTGTGTAATCAAGCCTATATTGTGCTCGATATAAACTTTAACTACTACATCTAGTTTCAGAGCCGCTACTAGAGTTATTTTAGCTTGACAGACGAGTCGTATAGCGCTCGCAAAGAGTTATCCACAGAAAATACATAATTAATGTACGGGCTGTAACGTGTTAGCGAGATTAAGAGTTCAAACCGCCAGTTTTCTAGCCAAAAAATCCTTTTTGCCGAAGACTTTGTACCAAACGCTGGACAGCCAGTTTAGGTCCAGCAGCCACCATGACTGGCTCTGGTGGAAGATCCGATAAATTGCCCTTTTGGGCATAACGAATCCAGGCAGCTAAAGCTGTTTAGATAGTATGGTGCTGTAACATGAGTTTGCTACTCATGCTGGGGCGCGTAATCCCAAAACGGGCACGTAGCAGAGGATGATGTCCGTCAGCCTCTGCCCCCTCACTACGAAAAGTCCGACAGAGTTTTCTTTGCTGATTTTGCAACGCTAACATGTCACTAGAGAAGCTCAGCTAAGAAGGGCACAATCGCCGGGAAATCAGCCGAATAATGGCCAATCTCACCATGGTCATGCTATTCACAGGATGGCGTTCCCTGTCGATGGACACGCGGTAATAGTCACCAAGTCAAGCGAATGATCTCTCAACAACCCAGCGCTTTTTGGCAGGTACAAATTTTTTAAATTTCTGCGCGAGGTTCGCGCTAGTTTGTACGACGGCACCGGAGAATTTTTTGGCTACCCAACCAGCGAGATTTGCGCCCGAGTACCCTTTGTCCGCGAAAACGGTTTTAATCGTTTTCGTTGGGCCAATAATATCTGCGCCGTATAATGCATCAATTGCCTTTTGCCCGTACGCCAGGACGACTCCGGATTTTTGATCGAACGCAATGAATTTAAATTTTTTGGATGCTGTTTCAAATTCAGCAGTGCTCATTTTTCCCCCAGACGGCTGCATGGCGACTCCTCGCTATAACTAGAAGTTGCCATATACCCCCAAAATTAGCAATTATAGGTTGTACTAATACTGGAATATTGTATCGGAGAACCGCCTGCAAAGGGATTGCAGCCGAGGGAACTCGCATTCATCACGGATATCAAGCCACGATCGACATTGACGTTACATCAGAAGTGCCTTTAGACTCCTTCGGTAATGTTAAGGGGCTGATCAAGCTGAATTTTTACTCAAGCCGGGCCAGAAGAAGGACCAGCTCATTTGATGGTTACTTTGTAGGCTGGCTTTATATGATTTTTTAATAAATTGAAAAATAAGGGTTTTTGGCGATAGTTGTCTGACACCTTCTCCGCCAGCCACCTGAACGCGGCCATAACCATCGAAACAAATAAATCTCAGTGAATATCAAAACGCAGCCCCCTTACCACGTCGCCGTGATCGGCGGCGGCCCTGCCGGGCTTATGGCTGCCGAGGTGATGGCTGAGGCTGGTATGGCTGTGACCGTGTTCGAGCGTATGCCGAGCGTTGGGCGCAAGCTGCTGATGGCCGGGAGGGGCGGGTTGAATATCACCCATTCTGAGGCCCCCGAGCGGTTTTCAGCCCGCTATGGCTTAGCAGCGGATTGGATGGTCCCCTGGCTGGCCGCATTTCCGCCAGCCGCCACGCGGGATTGGTGCGCGGGGCTGGGCCAGCCCACCTTCATCGGCAGCAGTGGCCGGGTGTTCCCCACGGCGATGAAATCCAGCCCGCTATTACGCGCCTGGATTAAACGGCTGGAGGACTTGAGAGTCCGGTTTGTAACCCGCGCAACCTGGACTGGATGGAATCAAGCGAGCTTGAGTTTTGCCGACGGCACCGTCTGCAATGCTGACGCGGTCGTGCTGGCATTGGGAGGCGCCTCCTGGCCACGCCTGGGGGCCGACGGCAGTTGGACCGCGCTGCTGCCCGATGTCGGCATTGCCCCGCTGCGGCCCGCAAATTGCGGCTTCAAGGTTGAATGGTCAGCGCATCTTATCGAACGGTTTGCGGGCACCCCGCTCAAGCGCATCACGTTGTCATGCGCGGGAAAAACGGTTCCGGGCGAAATGATAATCACCCGCGGCGGCGTTGAGGGTGGCGCGGTTTATGCGCTGTCCGCCCCGGCACGAGAGATGATCGCGCGTGACGGCACGGCGACATTGCAAATTGATTTACGACCGGATTTGGATGCCCAAACACTGGCAGCGCGTTTGGCGGTTGGAGGGCGCGAATCCCTGACCAATGTTTTGCGCAAACATGCCGGCCTGTCCCCGGTAGCGATTGGCCTGGTGCAGGAAGCCCGCCATGCCGGCGTTACGCTGCCGCTGATTGATCTCATCAAATTCCTGCCACTGCGGTTGGTGGCGCCGGTTGACCTGAGCCGGGCAATTTCCACCGCTGGCGGGATCAGGCTGGAAGAATTGGATGACGGCCTGATGTTGCGCCGTTACCCAGGCGTGTTCGCGGCGGGTGAAATGCTGGACTGGGAAGCCCCGACCGGCGGATATTTGCTGCAAGCCTGTTTGGCCACCGGCATGGCCGCGGGAGATGGGGTGCTGAACTGGCTTACCCGCAGCCGATAAAATCAGGGCTTGCCATACCGCGTTGAAAAATCAAGTATCATTGCAAGGCAGCCTGGCTGGCCGCCGCAACCATGATTGTTTGAGAGGCACCATGGATACCACAAAACTTGATGGCATGATCGAGCATTACGCGCTGAGCCATAAAAACCCGCGCAATGAGTTGATCCATTGCGTGTGCGTGCCAGCCATCGTGTTCGCAGTGCTGGGATTACTCTACACGGTTAGCTTGGCACTAGCGCTCATCGGGATGGTAGCGGCGATTGTTTATTACGCTCGCCTCAGTACCCAGGCGGCGACGGAAATGGCGATTATGCTGATGGTGATGCTGGCGGTGTGGAGCCTATTTGGCAACACTCACCATATAGCCCCGGCAGCCTTGGTGATTTTTGTGGTGGCCTGGATTGGGCAGTTTATTGGCCATTATTATGAGGGCGCCAAGCCTTCATTTCTGGAAGACTTACAATATTTGATGATCGGACCGCTGTTTGTGATTTCAATTTTAAAGCGTAAGTTTGGTGGGGTCATCCATCGGCATTGATACCCGCTGATTGATATGAAATTGGAATAGGCTGCGTGGAAATCTTTCGGTGAAAATCATGCGATTGCTGCGATCTATTTTAGAAACTGTTCTTGCCATGTTTGCAGCCATGCATTTGGGTACCTGCCTCTTACTGGAATTTTATCGGCACTTGCCAATACAACCGAATCATTCCTGACTTATCAAAAGACGGTCATCTCGGACATTGAAGGGGCATAGAAATAACCAAACATTGGATATTTTACAGTCCGAAGGCATGGCGGCCGCCATTGCAAACCCATGAACAAAACCCTCAATATGGGCTGGCGTTTGAATTCCTTGCTGAATAAACTTGTAGCACGCGAGATAAACGACTCACCGAACATGATGAAGGATCACTCTGACGATAAATAATCTCAACCATAGCTTGGGCGAGAAAGTTCTATACCAGTTTATGCTTACGCTTGGTATCATTCAAAAGCTGCAATTTATTGTCCAAACCACGCTTCGGCCGTCGAACGATAAATCTGGACGGTTGAAAGTCTAACTTGCCTCTCGGCACAACGCGTCAATCGGATTCCATCCAAACGCTGTTTGTGGCGTCTGGTTACCGCCCACCCGCGAAATACTGCTGGCAATACGTTTGCCGCCGAGATGTTCATAGAAAAAACTGGCCGGGTTATCCCGCAACACCCAAACGAATACTGACGCACAGCCCAACGCCGCCAAATACTCTGCCGAGGCTTGCAGCAAGTTGCGGCCAAAGCCGTTACCCTGGTAATCATCAAGCACGTATAACGTTTCGATTTCACCATCACCCAGTGGGTTGCCACGAGTCCGCCGGGCGGTGGAAAACCCTACCACCTGCTGGTCCTGTGTCAGCACATGCACGCCGGCCCCCATACGGATCGCACGTTCATAAAATGCCGCCTGCCGGGATGCCGAGAGCTTGGCCAGATATTGATCCGGCAGCAGACCCGGATACGCGCTGCGCCAGGCAGAGACATGCACGGCACCAATGTCAGAAGCATCTGCCAGGGTCGCAAAACGTACTTCACTCATGCGGTGCGCTCTAGCACCGCGCCGAAAAATCCATCGGTGCCGTTGGCACGCGGTGTTAAACGCAAAGCTGGGCCATGCAGGGCTTCGGGCACCGGATCGCCCAGCGAGACGCGGCTGAAATTCGGGTGGCGTTCTAAAAACGCCGTTACCTGCATTTCGTTTTCTTCCTGCAATAGTGAACAAGTGGCGTAAACCAACCGGCCTCCAACCTTCAACAGCCTTTGCGCCTGGTCGAGAATCATCGCCTGCTTGGGTAGAATTTCCGCCAGATCATTTTCCTTTAAACGCAGCCGTGCGTCGGGGTTACGCCGCCAGGTGCCGGTCCCGGTGCATGGCGCATCGATCAACACGCGGTCGAATTTTTTCTCCTGCCGCTTCACCCATTTATCGCCGGGCTCCAGCAGATGCCGCTCGGCATTATGCACACCGGCACGGCGCAGGCGCTTGATAGCGCCTTCCAGACGCGGCGCGGAAACATCGCACGCCACGATATGACCTTTGTTTTCCATGGTCATCGCAATCGCCAGCGTTTTACCACCGGCCCCGGCGCAAAAATCCACCACGCGCATGCCGGGTTTGGCATCCACTAACAAGGCCACCAACTGGCTGCCCTCGTCCTGGATTTCCACAATCCCATCCTGAAAGGCTTTACCTTGGGTGATTGATTGCCGCCCCGCAAGGCGCAGGCCCCACGGGCTATACGGCGTAGGGCGTGCATCCAACTGTTCTGCTGCCAACGCCAGCATGGCTTGGTCGCGCGTGGCTTTCAAAGCATTCACCCGCAAATCCAGCGGCGCGGTTTGCGCCATCGCGGCCATCTCAGCCTTTAACGCCGGCCCAAACTGCGCTTCCAGGTGCGGCATGATCCAGTCTGGCACCTCATACTTCACAGCATCCGGCATGTTGGGGTGTTCAAGCGTGTGGCCGGCGAATTTTTCCAGCACAATGGTCTCAAGCTCGGTCAACGGCGGCGGGCCATAACGCCCGGCGGTGAACGCCAAAGCGATTTTGTTCACGGTCATGCCGGCAAAAATCGCCTGGGCGCCAAGCAACAAACGCGGCGTGGAGTCAGCGCCAAATTTCTCCAGCCACCAGCCTAAATGACGGCGGGCACGAAGCACGCCCCATACCAGGGTACTCACCTCGCGGCGATCCCCTGCCCCAATGAAGCGGCGGTTGCGAAAAAACGAATTGGCCACGGCGTCAGCCGGACGGGCATCGGCTTCGATATCCGCTAATAAATCGATGGCGGCGGCAAGTTGCCCAGCGGGGGTCATAATTATTCCTGGCGGTAATTCGGGGCTTCGCGGGTGATCGCGACATCATGCACATGGCTTTCACGCAAGCCGGCGCCGGTAATGCGGCGGAATTTGGTCTCGGTCTGCAGGGCGTTGATGTCGCTGGAGCCAGTATAGCCCATGCCTGCCCGTAAGCCGCCAACCAGCTGATGCACCACAGCGGCCATCGGGCCTTTATAGCCAACCCGGCCTTCAATGCCTTCCGGCACCAATTTCAACGTGTCCTTAATCTCCTGCTGGAAATACCGGTCCGCCGAACCGCGCGCCATCGCGCCTAAGCTGCCCATGCCGCGATAGGATTTGTACGAGCGCCCCTGGTAGAGAAACACCTCGCCCGGTGCCTCATCGGTCCCGGCGAGCATCGATCCGACCATCACGGCATCGGCCCCCGCTGCCAGCGCCTTCACCAAATCACCAGAAGCACGGATGCCGCCGTCAGCGATGGCGGGCACGCCCCGCGCCCGGCAAGCGGCGGCGGTTTCCAGCACGGCGGAGAACTGCGGCACACCTACACCCGCTACAATCCGGGTGGTGCAAATGCTGCCAGGGCCAATACCGATTTTAATGGCATCGGCCCCCGCGTCGATGAGTGCGGCGGCGCCATCGGCAGTCGCCACGTTCCCAGCGATAATCTGCACCGCGTTGGAAGATTTTTTAATGCGGGCGACGGCTGTCAATACGCCTTGGGAATGGCCGTGCGCGGTGTCGATCACCACCACATCCACCCCGGCCTCAATCAAGGCGGCGGCACGTTCCGCGCCATCATCCCCCACCCCGGTCGCGGCAGCTACCCGCAGGCGGCCCAGCTCGTCCTTGTTCGCCAGCGGGTGCGCCTCGGCTTTGTCCATGTCCTTGACCGTCATCAACCCGATGCAGCGGTACTCGTCATCGACCACCAGCAATTTTTCCAACCGGCGCTTATGCAGCAGCGCCCTGGCTTCCTCGGCCCCAACGCCCGCCGAAACCGTCGCCAAATTCTCGCGGGTCATCAACTCGTAGATTTTCGCGCTCGGGTCGGTGGCGAAACGCACGTCGCGATGGGTGAGAATGCCGACCAGCCTTCCATCACGCTCCACCACCGGGAACCCACTGATTTTATGCAATTCCATTAGGGCGCGGGCGTCGGCCAGGGTTTGGTCCGGGTGGATGGTCAACGGGTTCACCACCATGCCGCTCTCGAACTTCTTGACCCGTTTCACCTGCGCGGCCTGTTCGGCGATGGTGAAATTTTTGTGAATCACGCCAATGCCGCCCTGCTGGGCCATCGCAATCGCCATCGCGGCCTCGGTCACCGTGTCCATGGCGGCGGAAACCAGCGGGATATTAAGGGAAATGGTCCGGGTGAGCTTGGTGGTGGTCTGGACCAGCGTGGGCAGAACCTGCGAATAGGCCGGGACCAGCAGCACGTCGTCAAACGCAAACGCCTCGGCGATGCGCGAACTGGAGTCTTGGGGTGATAAAATTTCGGGAGCCATGGCCGCTTGCTTTCAGTGGAAACCTTGGCGGCTCTTAGTAAGGGGGGCCGGGGTGCCGCGCAATAGGGGGCGGCACCTCGCCACCCAGCCTTGCATTTAGCAAGCAGTACCCCCAAGGGCCTAGATTCGCGGCTCTCGTACCCGTTAACCGCGAATGGCAACCTCCCATTTACACAAGGGGGTCGTGATCAACCTGCCACCACACCCCCATCCCATCGATCGGCAGCAAGGGCGAGTTGACATGATGGCGGGCTCGGAACTGGTTTACGGCCTCGGCACAAGGCTTCAGAAAATAATCATCCACAATCACAAACCCTCCCCTTGAGACTTTATGATAGAGCGCATCAAGAGCCTGAATGGTTGATTCATACATATCGCCATCAAGCCGCAAAACCGAGAGTTTTTCGATCGGCGCCGCTGGCAGAGTATCTTTGAACCACCCTTCCAGGAAAACAACGCGCTCGTCCAAAAGTCCATATCGGCGAAAATTTTCCTCAACATCCTGGCGTGAAATGGCAAGTTGCCCATGGGTATGATGCTTATCGCCAATATCAGCCGCGTAAATTTCGGGGCTCGGGACCGGCAAGCCCTTGAAGCTATCTGCCACAAATACCCGGCGCTCCGTATCACCGTAAGCATCGAGTATGCCGCGCATGTAAATGCATGCGCCGCCGCGCCAAACCCCTGTTTCTATAAAATCCCCGGCGATATCATTCAAAATCACGGTTTCACACAATTTTCTTAAATTTTGCATTCGCACCGTACCAATCATGGTCTTGGCCAAGCCAGGCCAGTCGCGCCCCAAAAGGCGCTTTGTCGGGTCATATACACCACCAGACCATTGATCGATCGGACTATCACCAAACAGCACACCCGTCAGCGATGATTCAAGAATATTTAAATATTTATTGCGTATTTTCAAAACTGACGTTAAAAAATCATCATTTTTCGGCATCTAAATTTTCCTGCTGTTGATTGATTAGACCTCTAAGCATAATTCTGCGGCGTATCCGCATCAAATCAGTAATTCGCAATCAGTCTTTCGTCTTGATGCCAGGGCTGACAATAACATCTCCTGTATAGCCAAAAGCGAGCGGAACAATTTTAAATTCACTTATGTTTAATATATTCATTATATTTTTCAAATCCTCCCAACGATTTACCCCAATAGACTCGAGATATTTATAAAAATTACCATCATCGGAAATTGGTCTTGTGTGACGCATCTGAAAGCAATCCGTAATCAAAGCAAATTGCTCCGGCTCCATCGAAACCGACCAGTAAATATCTAACCCGTACGATGAAATACTTTTATCAAAAGCGCCTATGACTTTTTTAAGATGTGTTGCCATAAATAAAGGGCACATCGTTTCAACATAATTGGTCGTGCGAAATATGAGACCGGGATGATGGCGTGTCGTGGAAAACGTAAAATAGGAATCATACGTCAGAGATGGCTGAGCAATAACAGCATTTATTTTTTTACAAAAAGCAATGAATTCATCAATAGAAAATAAAAATTCGATATCATCATCAACAAAAAAAACATACTGATAATGATCAAGCCGCATAGAGTTTTGTAAAAACAGCTGGCCGGCATGGAACTTTGAAAGGCCACCCGACAATATGAAATCAGCGTTGTTATATAAATCTGATTCAATATCGGGCTCTGCAAAGTAACTCGCCGCTATGTCAAAATTGCGCTCCTGCCCCTGCCACCCGGCTAAAAACGGCCAAGGTCTGCCTCGTCCAGCCCGAATAAACACCAAATTGTCTCTCAGTTTATCTGGTGCTTTTACGATCGTCAGATCTAGTGAATTTTCATAAATCACTTTGAAAACCCTCGCCAAAATGCGGTATGGCGATATACGTTAGAATAATAACCACACTACCGCCCGCCAGAGACATCCAATATCGCTCCCGTAATATATGAAGCCGCGTCACTGAGCAAAAACATGATCGCCTCGGCGATTTCCTCCGGCTGGCCGGCCCGCCCGATGGGGGTGCTGGGGCCTAGCCGGGTGGCGCGCTCCGGGTCGCCGGAAACCGCCTGAATTTCGGTGTCGATTAAACCTGGGCGAATGGCGTTTACCCTCACACCCTGCTTGCCCAATTCCTTGGCCAAGCCCACGGTCAGGCTATCAACTGCACCTTTGGACCCCGCATAATCCACAAAATCAAACGGCGAGCCGAGTTTGGCGGCGATTGAGGACAATAAAACCACTGAACCCCCGCGCCCGCCCTTATCCAGCGGCATCCGGCGGGCAGCCTCGCGCGCCACGAAATACGCCCCCAGAATGTTGGTGTCGAACATCCGGCGCAGCCGCTCGGCGGACATTTCAGCTAACGGCAGGCTCGGCGCGATAATGCCGGCGTTAATCACCACCGCGTCAATGCCGCCAAAGGCCGCCGCCGTGGCATCGAACATCGCCACCACATCCGCCTCAACCGAAACATCGCCTTTTACAACCACCGCCTGCCCGCCAGCCGCTCGCACGGCGGCTGCCGTTGCCTCGGCCGCGGCAAGGTTGGCGGTGTAATTCACCCCCACCGACCAGCCTTTGCCGCCCGCCAGTAGAGCGGTGGCGCGGCCGATGCCGCGGCTGGCGCCGGTGATCAGAACTGATTTCATAAAGATTTCCTTTTCATGTTAGGCAGGGCGGCAACACAGGAAGGCCCATGCATTGAGTTACACAAAAAAGCGTATTCTTGTCACCGGTGGTGCCGGCTTCCTTGGCTCTCACCTCTGCGAAAAGCTGCTGGCGGCGGGGCACGACGTGCTGGCCGTGGATAATTACTTCACGGGCCGGCGCGACAATGTGGCGCATTTGCTGAACCACCCCAGCTTCGAGATCATGCGCCACGACGTCACCTTCCCGCTGTATGTTGAGGTGGACGAGATTTATAACCTCGCCTGCCCGGCCTCGCCGGTGCATTATCAGTTCGACCCGGTGCAGACCACCAAGGTGAGCGTGGTGGGCGCTATCAACATGCTGGGCCTGGCCAAGCGGGTGAAGGCCAAGGTGTTCCAGGCTTCCACCTCGGAAGTATATGGCGACCCCACCGTGCACCCGCAGCCCGAGGCGTACCGCGGCAGTGTGAACCCCATTGGCCCGCGCGCCTGCTACGATGAGGGCAAGCGCTGCGCCGAGACGCTGTTTTTTGACTACCGCCGCCAGCATAATTTGCGCATCAAAGTGGCGCGAATTTTCAACACCTACGGCCCGCGCATGCACCCTAACGACGGCCGGGTGGTTTCCAACTTCATCGTGCAGGCGCTGCGCGGTGAGGATATCACCATCTTCGGCGACGGCATGCAGACCCGCGCCTTTTGCTATGTGGATGATCTGATCGAGGGCTTTGTGCGGCTGATGGCAACCGACGATGACATCACCGGCCCGGTCAACCTAGGCAACCCGGTGGAACTGCCGATGCTGCAACTGGCCGAGCGGGTGGTTGCGCTAACGGGCGCCAAATCCAAACTGATCTTCCGCCCCCTGCCCATCGACGACCCCATGCAGCGCTGCCCGGATATTTCCAAGGCCAAAGCGCTGCTGGGCTGGGCGCCGGTGGTGGGGCTGGATGAGGGGCTGGGGAAGACAATTAAGTATTTTGAGGGGGTGCTGGGGACGAAGAAAATGAAAATTTAAAGGCCACAATCTTAGTAAGACGATTTTTTTCGACGGACCTTAATCTGCATAGCAGCGAGAGGCGTATTGTTTGAGCCGACGCATGGCAAACCGTTCGTAACTTCGATGATATTATCGTCATCAAGAAATTTGCCAAAAGCCAAAATTTCACAATCATCCGGTAAACCTTTTACCACACGAACGGCATAGCCAATAAGGTCTTTAGCCATTCCCCTGGAACCTGAAAAGGTCCCTTCCTGAACCCAGTCAGTCCAAACTCCAACCTCACTTGACGAGCAATATTCCAGTTGAATTTTTTGATTCGGATAAAGCTCAATCATAAAACCTTGAATTAGGTGTTTACGATCGAGACTATATCCAGAATATAAAAGACCATAAGAAGAAAAGTCACCAAAATATCCAATATGCGTTGTCAATGAGCCTAAAATTTCAGAATGAGATAGATCTGTTTTGAATAAAAATTCATCCCCCTGACTTCGGGTCGTCGCTAGATCAACTTTTGTAAAAGTTCCATTATCAAAACGTCGACTTAAAAAATCTCCCGGTGCATTATAAATATAGTGATTATCGACAGAAGATCGCTTGGCAAAATATCTCTCTAAAGTAATAAAATTTGAGAATGTCGATGTTGTAAGACCAATAAATACACTACTTAATTTTGCAATTTCGAAATCTATTAAGGATAACTCTATATTCGAAAAATTCTCTAGTTCTACAGGCGGAATAAAATCGCTCTTCCAAAATAATTGAAAACCAAACTCTTCAAGGACTTGTTCTCGTATCTCATTTTTGTGCACTGAGAGAGCTTTTTCGTCGCACACGACATAAAGCTTAGATAAATTTTTTGGAAAACTATTGCGGATTTTTTCCATAATTCTTTGAAAAGTGGGTAAATACTCGTCCGTCTCACCAAAATTTCCAATATCACGGGAATATTTAATCCAGTCTTTTTCAATTCGCAACTGGATGACACCATCAACTTTTGTCTGCTTATAGACCTTATCTTTAAGCAATAAGAACGTATTCGTTTTTAAAATGTTGGGGCGCAATGAGCGCAAGAACTCGGCCGTGAAACTGTAATGAGTTAACCGACCAGCCAACGCGAAATTTTCAATATTGATCGAACCGAAAGTAAAAGCCAAAAAACCAGTCACGTCTTCGTATTCACCAGAAGCTAATTTTATTTTTTGCATTTCACAAAAATTCTGCAAAGCTTGAATGTCAAAAACATCGCCGAAATCACGAGTGAAGTTATTAGCATTTACATGATCAATATTGAGAATTTTTGGCAAAACGATCTGAATATTCTGCCTTTTGACCGCAAGAAATAAATTTAAAATTGCGATTTTTTGATTAGTAATGCCTCCATCACAATACGGAAATCCAATCGAACGTAATTGCATTTTTATCTAACCTATAGTACCATATATGTGAATATCAACAATCATCTTTCGAGTGCCAGGCAGCTTGATCAATCTTTGATTTTCAGAGGGGGAACTCATTTTTATTTCTTATTTTTCAATCATACACGCATGTCGAAAAAACGTAATCAAACTAATATATCTTCCATAAGTGCGGAGGAACGCATCTTCCTCCAGCGCAATATTTATGATCTCATCGCCAACACGTAAATCAACAATTTTCTTTAGATATTCAACGCAAGACAGGCTCGCAACACCACGATACTCAGGGATATGAATCCCATAATTTGTTTGCAAATCTTCACAAATATAAATTCCACTTTTTTTGACAAATGGGAACAAAGTTTTAAGAGTTATCGTTTGATGCTCCCATAAATGTGATCCATCCTCGATGATAATATCAAAAGGACCATGTTTTACCCCGACATCCACTAAATTTTGAATGTTTGACTGATCTAAAATTTCTATTTTGATTCTATCAGTGGCAAACCGAGTTGCTGAAGGGTCAATATCCGCACCCACGATTTTAGCATTCGGAAAATATTTTTCCCAAGTCCGTAACGACGCGCCATCAAAAACCCCGATTTCGAGTATTATTATTTTCTGATAACGTAATTTATCGAAGAAGCGTTCATAGATAGCAAGATAGCCATGCGTCGAGGACGCTTTGTCGGTATTAAATTCAAGCCCTATTTGATCTAAAGTCGGAGCGTTATCAATCACTTAGAAATCTTTCAGCCAGGAGGCTTCTGGGGACTAATGACTATAGTATTGCGCCCGATAGTTCCAGACAAGAGACAACCAATGGTCTAATCGTCTCCACTGAGCATTGCGTTTCTTGCCTGATCCATCACTTCTTCATCACAGATCACGGCTACCTGCCGTTTGACATCATCCATCGTCACCGGGCGCGATGCGGACGAAGAGGTCGGCGACGGCGGGGATGGCGTGGTGGGCAATGAACCCGAGGGAACCTCATCCTTGACAACCCATCTTGTAAAATGCCGCATAAATAACCGCATCACATGGTCCACACCGGCCTGAGTTACCTCCCGGCGGTCTGCTTCAAAATACAAATTACCAGCATGCGGGCCTGTGATGATTTCATACGACGGGAAATAGGCAACCGCTTCCGGATAAGCCCGCTCCATTTCATCAGCCGCAGCCCGTAAAATCGATTTTGAGCAAATGGTGGAGGTTAAAACACTGCGCGGCTCGTATGTTGCCACCAAAGGCACCGGCGATACCGTGAGAATGATCCGGGTTTTAGGATTACGGGCATGTAAAATTGCATAAACTGCCTGCAAATCCGCCACCACCTCGGAGACTGAAAAATTGCGGAATTCATAGCGGGTGTCATCAAAAACCCCACCCGCAACGCCAGGACAAATAGGGTAAACCGCGCCATCGAGCTTTGATACCCAGGCTTCGGTAAGCCCTAGGGTAAACACAAAATAATCTGCGGTCTCAACGGCATCGCGCACCGCTTCAAAATGGCGCTCGCGCACCTGCTTGACCTCGGCTTCCAGCGCGAAGGGCTGCATTTCAATTCGTGGACGGAAGGCATCAACAAAGCCCCCCTTATGCGGCCAAACATCATCAAGCGGATGAAACGCGCCGTAAGCCCGCTCCAGCAATTGCCGCCATTGGCGGGCCGTATAAACATTGCCGTACCGCGCCGTAAACATCCCATACCCCATCTGCTCAGCCACATGATGCGGTAGAACCGGATGATGGGTCTCAGAGACGTAATAGGTAAAACCGCTATGCTTTAAATGCTTTGCAATATGCTGGGCAAAACAGCTGCCGGCGGTGGCAATCCGGTCCTGCGGCGTGATCTGGAATTTGCCTCTCACCACCGGGTCCACCGCGTTCATCGGCCGGTTGCTGATCGATTGACGCCAGAAGTTTTCATCCGGCAATGAGGCATACGGGTTTGCAGACTTACTGATGATTTTTGCCGCCGGGCGGGCTTCCGCGGGGAAATGATCACCGCGCAAAAAGGCTTCCACCAGTCTTATCTGAGCAGCGCCATACAAATGGTTGGCGTGCAGCCCATCACCATGATACGGCGCAGCCAACCCACCGTCTTTGGGGTCGATGGTTTCAGATGGTGGCGAAAGGAAGTGGATGCCGTATTCCGCGCATAAATTCTTCACGACACGCCACCATATTATCCACGCCCGATAACGCATTCCGGGCGGCGGCATTGAGCGAAGCATATCCTGGCGAATTTCTTCAGGCATATGCCTGATATAAGCCTCATTATCGCTGATCGGCGGTGGGGGGCACAACATAATAACCGGCAGCCCAAAACGCCGATGAAATAAAGGCAGCGCCCTAATCCAAGGGCGCATGACTTCTTCATAACTGAGGTAGATGGCCCGGGCAGGAATCAACTCATGCCCTGGTAACGGTGCCGGCGGCAGCACACACGGATACGGCATATCACCGCCGTCCAGTAGGATATCGAACGGTTTTAATCCGTACGCTCCAACCGTGTACATAATTTCCAGGCCGCTGAACATTGCCAGCAATATTGCAGGCCTGTGCGCTGCAACCGCTGCTTCCAAATCAAACATGAACTCGGCGTGGTAGGTTTCAACGCCGTTTTCCACTGTCGAGAATGGAATATATTTACCGGCCATTTCAACAAAGCCGCATTTTAGCGCAACCGGTAAATCAAGCGGCTGGAATTGAGCATCCCATAAAATCCGCGCGTGACTGTGGCCAAAAACCACCGCCCGGTCGGGGAGCGCGCGGCCCTTGTAGGTTGTCGCTTCGCGGATGACGATCTGCATCGCAATTAACGGCGTGCCGTCAGGACTCTCGCAGAGATTATCATCTATGCCTTCAACCAATGCGTCCGACCCAGCAAAACGCCCGACGCATAAGCATTCCAGAGGTGGCTCATGCCGCCCGACGATGCGGGCGCCAAACGCGCGGATTTTGCCATTTTTGCTGCGGCTGCCAACAAACACGCCTGGCTTCACCCAGCCGCTCAATTCGCCATCAAGCGTGATAATCATATATTCGAGTTGATACGGCGATTCCTGATCAACTTCGATGCTGAAACCCTCAATGGTCCGCATCGGGTCGGATGGGAGGCCACCAATGAGACCATTATTGCGAACATCGCCAACATAGGAAACATGAGCCACCAGCGAAGCTGCAAGCCGCACAGGGTCAGCCGCATCGATAACCAAAGAAGTTTGTTCCGCAGTCGCCAAAGTCGCCATGAATTTATCCAAAAATTTGCTTATGGATTACAGACTTGTAACCACAAAAAAATCAATAGCTGCTTCGGATGACCGTGAGAATGGTGGATGTGGCGCAAGCTCACTCCGGCCTGAACCCCGTGGCCACCACATACATCTCCTTGGAGTCCTTGCGGCTCGCCGGTGGTTTGGCGTGGCGCACGGTGCGGAAGCGCAGTTTTAAGGTGTTCAGCATGTCGCGCTGGGCGCCGCCCTGAAACAGCTTCGCCACAAACGCGCCACCCGGCACCAGCACCTCCACCGCAAAGGCCAGCGCCATGTCAGCCAGCGCCATGATACGGATATGGTCGGTGGCCACATGGCCAGTGGTGTTGGGCGCCATGTCCGATAGCACCAAATCAGCCGGGCCGCCGAGCAGTTCGATCAGCCGGGCTTCCATGCCCTCGGCCATGAAATCCCCCTCGATCAAATCCGCCCCCGCCACCGGGATAATGGGGAGCAAATCGATCCCCACCACTTTGGCAGCCCCCCGCGCCAGCGCCACCTGGCTCCAGCCGCCAGGGGCAGCGCCTAAATCCACCACGCGCGCACCTTTGGTGATGAGTTGGTATTTATCGTCCAATTCCAGCAGCTTGAACGCGGCGCGCGAGCGGAAGCCCTGGGTTTTGGCGGCTTGCACATAGGGGTCGTTGAGTTGGCGCGAGAGCCAGCGTTGCGAGGAGGGGGCGAGTTTGCGTGCGTTTTTAAGCCGCACCGCCTCACGGCGCGGCGGTACTATATTCTCTTCGGTCATAGCGGTCCGTAGCCCCGCCTCGCCGGTTGGGCAACACGCATCAAGCGCATCAGCATCCCTTCGCGCAGGCCACGGTCCGCCACGGTCAGCTCGGGCACCTGCCAAAGCTCGTGAATGGCGGCGAATATGGCGCAGCCGGGCAGCACAAAATCCACCCGGTCGGCGCCGATGCAGCCGTGCCGGCTCAGACCATCGCGGCCAAGCTCCCGCGCCTCGCTGAGTGCTGCGTCCACCTGACAACGCTCAAGCGCCACACCGTCGATCAGGCCACGGCGGTAACGCTCCAGCTTCAGTGAAACCCCGGCCAATGTGGTGACCGTACCGCTGGTGCCCACCATCAGCACGCCGCCTTGGGCTATTTCCTTGCCGATCCGGTGCACAGCCTCGAACGGACGCAGCATGTTGGCGACATCGGCCACCACGGAGCTGAACCCGTGCTCGGAGTAGCAGGCATTGGCGCAACGCTCAGAGAGGGTAACAACCCCAACCGGGAGGGAGATATAGCCAATCAACTCTGGCGGCGAACCGTCACAATTCACCCGCACCCAGGCAATTTCAGTTGAGCCGCCGCCGATGTCGAACAATAAGGCGCGGCGGCCAGCCTTGCAGATCAGCGAGGCGCAGCTCTCCACCGCCAGTTCGGCTTCCTCACGCGGGCCGATGATTTCGAGCGGCAGACCGGTGACCTCCCGCGCCCGGCGGATGAAGGCGCTGCCATTTTCGGCCTGGCGGCAGGCTTCGGTGGCGATGGCGCGCAGCACAATTCTACCACCCTCTGCTTCATTGCTCCAACGGCGTACCCGGTCAGCGCAGATGGAAAGGGCCGCCATGGCGCGGTCCATGGCAACGGGCGATAATTCCCCGGTATCGTAAAGCCCTTCGCCCAGCCGCACCACACGGCTGAAGCTGTCCAGCACCTGAAAGCCGGAACCGCTGGGGGTGCCAACCAGCATCCGGCAATTGTTGGTGCCGAGGTCGATGCCGGCGAACACCGGGCGACGGCCAGCACGGCGTTGCTCCGTGCTGCGGCGATTCGACGGGTTAAGGCTAACAGCAGAAGAATAAACCATTTCAACCCTATAGTCGCGCTATTTCGTGGTTGAGAGCAAGTTGCAAATGGCGGCAAAACGGCGCTTGGGCATTAAAAATGCGCTCAGCAGTTGCCGAGCGCCGCGGCTGGTGCTACCGCACCCGCCTGCGTGGCAACGCGTTACCGTTGGGGGATAGTTTAGCGGTAGAACACCTGGCTCTGACCCGGGTAGCCTTGGTTCGAATCCAGGTCCCCCAGCCATCGCAAATTAGCATCAAACACGTAGCTTGACGCTTCATGTATGTGCCCGCACATGCCACTCATGATTGAAGCTCCTTATCTAAACCCGGAAGATGCCACCGCCGCTGATGCCATTGCTGCCATTGGTGAGGAATTGGGCTTGTTTGACGACTGGCTTGACCGATATCAGTTCATCATCGAGTTGGGCCGCAAATTACCCTCCTACCCGCTGGAATTTCAGACTGAGGCGCTACGGGTGAAGGGGTGCCAAAGCCAAGTGTGGCTCGCAGCCATGGCGAGGGGTGATGAACTATATTTCGCCGGAGCGTCGGATGCGGCCATCGTCTCAGGGTTGGTGGCACTGGTACTGCGCGTTTATTCAGGTCGCACCCGAGCTGAAATTCTAGCCACGCCGGCGCAATTTCTAAAGGAGCTCGGATTAATTGGTGCGCTCTCTACTAACCGTGGCAACGGCGTGGCAGCGATGGTGGAACGGATTCACGCCATCGCGGCAGCCCAGAGCTAAAAACGGCGAACCTGGGTGCGAGAGAGGGCGTAACCGGCGATGCCCAGAATAATAAGCACCGGCACAATAAACAACGCCATCCAGAACGTCACCGCCGCCACCAACAGCAACACCGCGAACGCCGCCAAGCGGGCGAGGATGGTAAAATAGCTCGGCTTGGTGGGTTCGATGAACGCGCCATCCGGAGTCATATCGATGATCGGGCCATTTTGATTTGCCATGGTTAATATATAGGAACGCCGCATGGCACCAACAAGCAAGGCCAAATAAATTCCGACGCAATCATAAAACGGGGTTAATGACGTGAATTTCTGGCAGGGCAAAAAAGTTTTGATCACCGGGGCCACCGGTTTCCTTGGCGGCTGGGTGGTGAGGCAATTACTGGACCAAGGCGCTGATATTATTGCCATCATCCGCCGCCCCCGGCCTCATTCACAATTTGAACTGGCAGGGTTTAACCAGCACGTGACGATCATCACAGGGACCGTCGAAGAGCCTTCCGTGGTGGCTTCAGCATTCGCAGCGCATGAATTTGCAGCCGTATTCCATTTGGCCTCGATGGTGGATGTGAACGCCGCGTTGCGCGAGCCGGCGGCGGCGCTGCGGGCCAGTATCGAGAGCACTATCAACCTGCTGGAGCAGATCAGGCTTCATCAGCCCAATACGCTGATGATCGTGGCGTCGTCTGATAAAGCCTACGGCACGCAGCCAACACCCTTCCAGGAAGATAAACCCCTGGAGCCGAAGCACCCGTATGAAATTGCTAAAGCCACCCAGGATTTAATCACGCAATCATATGGCCGGCTGTTTAACCTCAATGTCGCCATCACCCGCTGCGGCAATTATTTCGGCGGCTATGATTTCGCTTTTGAGCGGATTATTCCCTACACCATCCGGCAGGTTCTGCGCGGGCAAGCGCCGGTGCTGCGTTCTGACGGCGATTTCACTCGCGATTTTTTATATGTCGAAGAAGCCGCACAGGTGCATTTGGTGCTGGCGGAAAAGCTGGCAGAGGATTCCAATTTACGTGGCCAGGCATTCAATTTTTCGCATGAGGTTGCTGTCCCCATCATCGGGTTGGTGTCGCAAATCGTCCACATGATGGGCTCGGATTTACAGCCCATCATCGCCTCAACCGCGCAGGCCGAAATTAAACATATGCGGCTGGATTCCACCAAAGCCCGTACACAACTAAGTTGGCAACCAGCCATCGACTTCGAGGCCGCTTTGGCGCGGACGGTAGAATGGTATTCTGACAATCAACCATTGGAATTTTAAGCCACCCCGCCACATGGGAGTCACGCTATTCAGGGAGCCATCATGCGCACGTCGATCATCGCCTATATTACCAGCCTGATTGTGATGGGAATTATGGACGGCTGCTGGCTTGGTTTTGCCACCTCCCGCCTTTATCGCCCAGGTATTGGGCACTTAATGACCGACAAGCCGGTGGTCGGGGCGGCCGTGCTATTTTACCTGTTATACGCCGCCGGAGTCACCTACCTCATCACCCTGCCCGCCCTGGCTGGTGGCAGTTTTGGCTCAGCGGTCACCCGCGGCGCGGTGCTAGGGTTAATCGCCTATGGCACTTACGACCTCACGTCGCTGGCGATTTTGCAGGGCTGGCCGGTGAATGTCACGGTGCTGGATATGATCTGGGGCGCCATCATCACCAGCGTCACCGCCGGGGTCGCACTTTTGGTTGCGCGCAAATTTGGGTAAGCGGCGGTGCGGCGCTACATAGGGTAAATGCCCGCCGACGATGATTTATTCCTGCCCACCGAAATAACAGCCACCCCCACCGCCATACCACTGGCCGAACGACTGCGGCCTAAACATGTGGCTGATATTGTTGGGCAGGACCATTTGCTGGGGCCGGAAGGCAGCCTGACCGGCATGTTAAAGCGCGGCTCGCTGGCCTCTCTCATTTTATGGGGGCCACCCGGCGTCGGTAAAACCACCATCGCACGGCTGCTGGCGGCAGAAGCCGGGCTGCATTTCACCCAAATTTCGGCGGTATTTTCCGGTGTGGCGGATTTGAAGCGGGTATTTGACGACGCGCTCAAGCTCAAACGCTCGGGCAAAACCACTTTGCTGTTCGTCGATGAAATCCACCGCTTCAACCGCGCCCAGCAGGATGCGTTTCTGCCGGTGGTGGAAGCCGGCACCATCGTGCTGATTGGCGCTACCACCGAGAACCCCTCCTTTGCGCTCAACGGCGCGTTACTCTCGCGCTGCCAGGTGATGGTGCTGCGCCGGCTCGATGATGCCGCGATGGAAAACCTGCTGGTGCGGGCTGAAATCGACGCCAATGCCCCGCTGCCCCTCACGCCCGAAGGCCGCGCCACTTTGCGGGCGATGGCCGATGGCGATGGCCGCGCTTTACTGAATCTGGCCGAGCAATTATTCGCCCTGCACGACAGCGCCCCGTTAAATTCCGACCAGCTGGCAAACCTGCTCGCCCGCCGTGCCGCCCTGTATGACAAAGACCGCGAGGAGCATTACAATCTCATCTCGGCGCTACATAAATCCATGCGCGGCTCCGACGCCGACGCCGCCCTGTATTGGCTGGCCCGCATGCTGGCTGGCGGCGAGGACCCGCGCTACATCGCCCGCCGCATCACCCGCTTTGCCTCCGAGGATATCGGCCTCGCCGACCCGCAAGCATTGGTGCAGGCGCTGGCCGCCTGGGAGGCCTATGATCGGTTAGGCTCGCCGGAGGGGGAAATCTGCATTGCCCAGGCGGTGATCTACCTCGCCACCGCGCCGAAATCCAATGCCACCTATAAAGCCATCGGTGCCGCCAACCGTGCCGCCAAGGAGACAGGCAGCCTTATGCCGCCCGCCCATATTCTGAATGCGCCGACCAAGCTGATGAAAAACCTCGGCTACGGTGCCGGTTACGAGTACGACCACGCCACCGAAACCGGCTTTTCCGGCCAAAACTACTTCCCCGAGGGCATGGGCCGCCCGGACTTCTACCGCCCGGTCGAGCGCGGCTTTGAGCGGGATATTCTCGCCCGCCTCGCCTATTGGGCCAAATTGCGCGACAAGGCCAAATGACCGACCTAATCCTCCCCGTCCCCGAAGCCGAATCTGACAGCCGGCTTGACCGTTTCCTGCGCCGCAATGTCGAGGGCTTAACCCAGGCGATGATCCAGAAGCTGCTGCGCAACGGCAAAATTCGCATCGACGGCAAGCGCGCCGAAGCCAGCACCCATGTGGAAACCGGCCAGATTATCAGCGTGCCGCCGATCATCCCGCCCAAGGAAATGCCCAAAGTGCGGCAGGTGATGGTGATGGACCCGCATATGGTCCGCGATTTGGAGGCGATGATTTTGTATCGCGATGACTCCGTCATCGTGCTGAACAAACCCGCGGGCCTAGCCAGCCAGGGCGGCAGCGGCATCAAAGTGCATCTGGACGGTATGCTGGACGCGCTACGCTTTGACGGCACCGAGCGGCCCAAGCTGGTGCATCGTCTCGACCGCGATACCTCCGGCGTATTGCTGCTGGCGCGTGGGGTCAAACCCGCCTCCCGCCTAGCGGCCGCCTTCCGGGGCCGCGATGTTGAAAAAACCTACTGGGCGCTGTTGTGGGGCGTGCCGCCGGTACTGGAAGGGCGAATTGATCTGCCGTTGAACCGGGTGGAGGGCGAAGGCTCATCGCGCTCCGCCCCGGCTTCCCGCGAGGATAAGGAAGCCAGCCGGGCGGTGACGGAATATAAAATCATCGATTACGCCGGCAAAAAATTCGCCTGGGCAGAGTTGAACCCGCTGACGGGCCGGATGCACCAGTTGCGCGTGCACACGCTGGCGTTAGGGACGCCGATTTTGGGCGATGCGTCCTACGGCGCCGCCTTCGCCGACGGTTTCGCCCCGCAACTGCATCTGCACGCACGGCGTTTGAAAATTCCGCACCCCGATGGTGGGTTTCTAACAGTGGAAGCACCGCTGCCGAAACACATGAAGGATAGTTTCGAGGCTCTGGGCTTTACCGTGCCGGTAGCGATGAAACCGAAGCGGGTGACGCGGGGGTAGTGCGCGGTACGGCCACGCCGCACGCGGCGCGCATGTTTTGAGGGAATTTGCACGACGACCGCGCACCACGTTACATATTCAGGAACGATTTCAGGCGTGGGATAGAACGGCGGCGCAAACCCCCTACCGTCTCTCCCGCGTCGCCGAGAACGTAATCTCCGGGAAATTTTCCTTCATCCGGTTCAGCTCCCAATTATTGCGCACCAGGTACACCGGGGCGCCCTCGCGGTCTTCGCTCATCGCACTGCGGTTCAGTTCGATGAAGGTTTTCAACCGCGCGGCGTCTTCTGAGAATATCCAACGCGCCGTATCAAACGGCGCCTGCTCAAACGCCACCGGCACCGAATATTCCTGCTCGATGCGGCTGGAGAGCACGTCTAACTGCAACGCCCCCACCACGCCCACAATCCAGTCTGAGCCGGTCATCGGGCGGAATACCTGGGTGACACCTTCTTCGGCCAAATCCTCTAGCGCCTTACGCAACTGCTTGGCTTTCATCGGGTCGGCCAGGCGCACGCGGCGCAGAATTTCCGGAGCGAAATCCGGGATACCGGTGAAGCGCAAAACCTCACCCTCAGTGAGTGTATCACCCACCCGCAGCGTACCATGGTTGGGGATGCCGATAATATCGCCGGGATAGGCTTCTTCAGCCAAGGAACGGTCCTGCGCAAAGAAGAAAATCGGCGCCTGAATCGCCATCGGCTTTTTGGTGCGCGAATGGATCAATTTCATCCCCCGCGTAAACTTGCCTGAACAAATGCGGGTAAAGGCAATCCGGTCGCGGTGCTGCGGGTCCATATTGGCCTGCACCTTAAACACAAAGCCGGTAACGGGCGCTTCATCGGGTTCCACCACCCGCGTATCCGAAGCGCGCGGCTGCGGCGGCGGGGCGTTGGCCACCAGCCCTTCCAGCAATTCACGCACCGAATAATCCTTCAGCGCCGAGCCAAAATACACCGGCGTCAAATGCCCTTCGGAGAATGACTGCAAATCAAACGGCGGGAACGCCGCATGAATCAGCTCGATGTCCTCATCCAACTGCGCCTTCTGGTCCGCCGGAATGGCGAATTTTGGCTCGGTCTTGGTATCGCCCGGCTTTACCGCCGAAACCAACCGGTTGTTGCGAATATCAAAGCACCCCCGGAACAGCCCGCCCGTGCCAATCGGCCAGACCATCGGGCAGATGTCCAACGCCAGCGTTGAGGAAATTTCGTCCAACAACTCAAACGGGTTCTGCCCTTCACGGTCCACCTTGTTAATGAAGGTGGTGATGGGAATATTCCGCAACCGGCAAACCTCGAATAGTTTCTTGGTCTGCAGCTCGATGCCCTTGGCGGCGTCAATCACCATCACCGCGCTATCGACGGCGGTGAGTGTACGGTAGGTATCCTCAGAGAAATCTTCGTGGCCCGGCGTATCGAGCAAGTTGAACACCGCACCGCCAAATTCAAACGTCATCACCGAGGATGTCACCGAAATGCCGCGCTGGCGTTCGATCTTCATCCAGTCTGAGCGTGTCTGCCGCCGGTCCTGCCGCGCCTTCACCATGCCGGCTTCGCGGATGGCACCGCCGAACAGCAGCAGTTTTTCGGTCAGCGTGGTTTTACCGGCGTCAGGATGCGAGATGATGGCAAAGGTGCGGCGGGGCGGAATGCCGGTGGTGGATTCAATAAGGGGGAGAGCCTGGTCCATCCGGCTCCCCTACCAATTTCGCGCTCAAAAAGCCAATCAGCGGATGGTGGTTTTGGTGTGATACACCTTCGGCGGCCCGGCGAAACACGCGCCCACCGCGCCCCGCCAGATTTGAAAATCCGCAGAGTTGCGGAACATGTCCATATGGTGAGCGACGCTTTCCCACATCACCATCAAAATAAAATGCTGGGGGTTTTCAATGGAGTGGTGCAATTCAAGTCCATGGCAGCCGGCGGCGCGGGCAAACACCGGCTGACAGGTGGCAACCCCGTCTTGGAACGCCTGCTCCATGCCGGGTTTAACGGTGATTTCGGCAAATTCGGTGATCATAGGCTGGCTCCCGGTTCAGGCGGCGATGGTTTTGTAGGTCTGCTCGCCCAGGCCCTGCACGCCAACCTTCAAAGTCTGTCCGGCCTTCAGGAAAATCGGCTCCGGCTTGATCCCCAATCCAACGCCAGGCGGCGTGCCGGTGGCAATAATATCACCGGGATATAGAGTGATGAACTGCGAGACATAGCTCACCAGCGTCTTCACCCCAAACACCATGGTTTTGGTGTTGCCGTTCTGGCGGCGGATACCGTCCACCTCAGTCCAAAGGTTCAAATTCTGCGGGTCAGGCACCTCGTCCTTGGTGACAAGATAAGGCCCCACCGGCCCAAACGTGTCGCAGCCTTTGCCTTTATCCCAGGTGCCGGAGCGCTCCATCTGGTAGGCGCGCTCAGACACATCATTCACGGTGCAATAGCCGGCCACATAATCCAGCGCATCAGCCTCGCTCACGTAACAGGCCTTGGTGCCGATCACCACGCCAAGCTCGACTTCCCAGTCGGTCTTCTCCGAGCCGCGTGGAATTTTGATGTCATCAAACGGGCCGCTGAAGGCCGAGAGGGATTTGAGGAAAATAATCGGCTCCTTCGGGATTTTCCCGCCGGTTTCCGCCGCATGGTCGGCATAATTCAACCCGATGCAGACGAAATTGAGAGGCCGGGGAATTGGCGCCGCAATCCGGTGTTCGGCCTTCAAAAACGGCAGTGTGTGCGGCGGCAGCTTGGATAAATGATCAATCCAGGCCGGACTCAGCGCATCACCGGCAAACCCAACCAGAGCGTCCGACAGGCTACGGGTTTTGCCATCATCATCCACCAAACCCCATTGTTCCTGCCCCTCATCGCCATACCGCAACAGTTTCATACCAAATTCCTCATCCAAAAATTGCCCGCGACTGGCTCAAAGCTGGGTGGCGTGCCAGGCCATATCTAACTTTTGCAATCAGACTACATGTGTTTCAGCCCATAGAAAGATTCAAGCAAGATGCCATTATTTGCTGTTCACGCGCTGGATCACCCAAATGCTCTGGCATCGCGGTTGCAGCACTACACGGCCCACCGGGCCTTCATCGAGACCGATGAGCTTTTTGGCGTCAGCGTTGTTCTCTCCGGCCCGCTGCAAACCCCCGATGGTGAGACCATGATCGGCTCGCTGTTTCTGATCGAAGGCGACAGCATGGAGGTCGTGGAGGCATTCGTGAATGCCGACCCTTATGCGGTTCATAAAATTTGGGGCGCGGTGAGTATCCAAAGGTTCCATCGCCGCAAAGGCTAAAAAAAAGGCCGGTCTTATGACCGGCCACACCATTTGGTGTCTTTTTTAGAAGCTCCCTAAACTTGGCGGCAAGTCCAATGCTTCATCAAAACTTCATGTGCACCGTGAACCACTGCGGCGGTTTGTGGCGGAAAAAAGGCAATCACGCAAGCGTGTGTTGAGCGAAAAATAGGCTTTTCGAGATTAAAAATTACAAATTTTTACGTGAACTTAAAGTTTTCATGAAGCGAAAGCCAGTTTTTTAGTTATAATTCATTAATTTTTAGCTGATTTTTGACCTCTTCTGCCAAAGCGCACAATTCCAGGCCAGCTGGAGTGGTCATACTGATTTCCGAAACCCCGAGTCCATCAGCGAACGCATTGGCATAACCAGCTCGGTTGGCGAGGGCATTGCTGAACAACAATAAGCCTCGCGCCGCAATTTCAGCCTCCATACGCTTACGCAGCCGCGAGGCCGCTGGCGCACGGTTGAATACCAGCGCAACTTTACGCTTTTCCTCGGCCGCCAGCTTCAACGTACCTTCTGCGGCCCATAGGTCCGGCGGCGAGGGATTGAGCGGGATTATCACGATATCCGCCGCCCGAATCGCCCGACGTGCGTCACTGTCGATGACCGGCGGCGTGTCGATCAGCACGATGTCATAGGCCGCCTTCAGCTTTTCAAGTTCACTTGCCAGCCGCCAGCCCGAGACCGCATGCGACGCAACAGCCACGCTGGCCTTGGCCGCGCTCGCCCTTAATTTGCCCCAGATCGTAAGGCTGCCTTGCGGGTCAATATCAAGCACCGCTACGTTGCAACCTGCCGCCAGAGCTACCGCCAACTGTGCGGTCAGCATGGTTTTACCCGAACCACCCTTTTGTTGAGCGACCGCAATCACCTTGCCCATGTTCCACACTCCCGATTCGATAACGATTAGGCGACAACGCACAGATTGTGCCAAGTTTTTTCTGTGAATGAAGTTTTAACCCCGCTTGAGATGACTCAGGTAGACCGGCTGGCCAATAATGAGCCTGCCTTAATGGCCGCTGCCGGGCGGGCTGTCGCACGGGCGGTCATCCGCCGTTATGTGCCATGCCGGGTGGTCGTGCTGGCGGGACCAGGAAATAATGGCGGAGACGGCAAGGTCGCGGCAGCATACTTAAGTACCCAAGGCTGGCCCGTAAATATCCTGCCGGTGGCGTCCGCTACAACCGAGGACATCGCAAAAGCGGATTTGGTCATCGATGCGGCGTTTGGCGCTGGGCTATCGCGCGACATAGCACCTTCGGTCGCTGATTTATTAAGGGCCGCCAGGCGCGTTGTGGCTGTTGATATGCCAAGCGGCGTGGATGGCGCCACCGGCGCGGTTCGCGGTTACGCCCCGCAAGCCGAACTCACCATCACCTTCTTCCGCCTCAAGCCCGGGCACCTGCTTTATCCAGGCCGTGCCCATTGCGGTGAAATTCTGTTACGCGACATTGGCCTTCCTGATACATTATTACAGCATATCCGGCCGCAAATCTGGGTAAATAACCCGCACCTGTGGTCCCTGCCCGCCCGCGCGGCCACCAGCCATAAATATACCAATGGTGATGTCACGGTGCTGTCAGGCACGATGCCCGGTGCCGCCCGCCTCGCCTGCGCTGCCGCTCGCCGCGCCGGCGCCGGTATGGTAACGCTACATTCTGAAACGCCTTTGATTCCCTCCGAAGCTGGTTTGATTGTTCGTAACGATTCATTGGAAACGCTGATCGCCGATGAAAGGCGCACAGTATGGGTGTGCGGCCCTGGCCTGGGAGTGACACAAGCAGGAGCCAAGCTTGCCGCTCTGATTACCGCAGGTAAAACCATCATCGCCGACGCTGACGCTCTGACCGTCTGCACCGCAACCCCTGAAAAACTGCGCGGCACTGCCGTTATCACCCCACATATGGGTGAGTTTACCCGGATATTTGGCCCGCTAGACGGCGACAAACTAACTGCCGCCCGCGCCGCCGCCCGCACCACCGGCGCGGTCACGATCCTCAAAGGTCCTGACACCATCATTGCCGCCCCTGATGGCCGCGTTACTATCAATGACAACGCCCCGCCCTGGCTCGCCACCGGCGGCACCGGCGACGTGCTGACCGGCATCATCGCCGCCCTGATCGCCCAAAAAATGCCAGTCTTCGAGGCGTGCTGCGCTGGCGTCTGGCTACATGGGCAAGCCGCCATAAAAGCTGGGCCCGGTATGATTGCCGAAGATTTAGCTACAGCATTGCCGGCGGTGATGTTTGAATAAACAAGGGGCGCTAACCGAGCATCAGGCGTCTTGGTTTATCAGACGAAACACCACTGAATATATAAGCGTTATTCTATGACTTTAGTTACGGCATATGACCTAAGAGCCAAGCGTGCTGCGTTATCACCATGCTCAGTAGCCGCTTGCCGCGCGGCAGTGATATTGTTATATTTTTTTGGCGCGCCCTGGTGGAGTCGAACCACCGGCCTCAAGATTAGAAGTCTCGTGCTCTATCCATCTGAGCTAAGGGCGCTGAAGGCGGGTTAGTGAGTCCAGTTTTCCTTGCGGTCGGCACGGAAATTGTCAGCATAGGCTTTGGGCTTGGTTACACGCACGGTTGGAATTTCCAGATCATACAAAATCCCGTGTGCCTCGGCATAAGCAACCGCGGCCTCTCTGGTATCGAAGCTCAAGCGCACTTGGCTCAACATATCATCGCTACCGGTCCAACCCATCAACGTATCCCTAATTTTGGCGGCGTTCGGCTCAAATTCAAAGATCCAGCGATGCGTTTTGGCCGTACCAGACTGCATGGCCGACCGAGGAGGAAGAAAAATACGTGCTCGCATACTGTAATTCCTTATATGGTCGGGGCGCCCGGATTCGAACCGGGGGCCTCTTGTACCCAAAACAAGCGCGCTACCAGGCTGCGCCACGCCCCGCCATGGGGCACGGCTTAGCCGCCGGAGAACTGCTTGGCAATCACCTTGTCGCCAACATTGATATTCTCAGCCGCAGTGATGCCCGCCTGCAACTCCAAAGTGGCCAAAACCGGTACGCCGCTAGAGATGTCGCGCAAACTGTAAGGTACCGTATTCTCGGCGATGGCCTTGATGGTCCCGTCTGCACCGATAAACACCATATCGAGGGGAGATATGGTGTTTTTCATCCACATTTCAGAAACTTGCGGATGCGGCCAGGGAAACAACATGCCTGTATCAGCGGGCACAACTGAACGGAACATCAAGCCGGTATCTTGTTGCTGCGTGGTTACGGCCACTTCCACGTTGAATACGTGGCTCTTGCCGTCACTGGAAATAATCGTGAGTTGCTCGGTCGGCAATTTCGGCTGCGGGCCCGTTGGATCATCCGATTCGGCGTGCGCAATAGCCGTTACCATCACCAAAACCGCCGCCAACAACGCTAATCTCATACGCATAAACCCTTTACCTCGTCGCGCACCGGCCCTTCAGCCGGCGCGTCACGCATTTGTTCAAACCACCGCGCCGGGGGGTTTCTCCCCGCCGCCCTGAAATATGCCACGCCCCGCAGCAATGCCTGCACGGCCGGAGGCAAACCATGCGGGATTTCAATATCATTCAAAATCGCCCAGACGCCAGTCCAGCAGCGCGCCAGACTGTAAGGGTTATATCCGCCACCACCAAACACAGCCAGCCTGGGCGCCAACCCGCGCACCGCCCGGACAGCGTCCCACAACGCGTTATTCGAAAGTGATAGCCTACTCATCGGGTCATCCTCCAGAGCATCCGCCCCGGGCAGCAAAATCACCGCTTCCGGAGCATGAGCCTCAATGAGCGGCACTATTTTCGCTTCGAGCAAAAACCGCAATTCCGTATCGCTAAACCCCGCCGGAACCGGAAAATTCCAAATCCCACACCCTGGGTTGCTCACCGTGCCAGTCCGGGGCCAACGGCCTGCCTCATGGACTGAGATCGTTAAAACATCAGGGTCGTTGGCGAAAGCAGCCTCCACCCCGTCGCCGTGGTGAGCATCAAGGTCGAGATAAACCACCCTTCGAACCCCCAACGCACGCCACCGCAAAATCCCCAGCGCAATATCATTCACAAAACAAAAACCGCTGGCGCGATCTGGCATACCGTGATGATTACCAACCCCCGGCGCATAAACCACCCCGCCGTCGGCCGTCAGGGACACTGCCATCAAAGCTCCTCCCGCAGAAGTTGCAGGGCGACGAAACACCGCCGGGTGAATAGCATTGGAATCAATGCCTATTCTGTATCGAGCCTGCATCGCAAGCGGCAACGATTGTTCAACCTCCGCCTGTTGCAAAGCCGAAATGTAATCCGGCACATGAAAAATTTTCAGCTCGGCGAGGCTTGCCACCGAACTTTCCAGATATTTACTCGGAGGAAGCCAATTTAACGCACAGCAAATATCATGCACCAGCATGACCCGTGGAACCGCCAACGGATGCGGCGGTTGGAACACCGGCAAACGATAAATCTCTGATCCAATAAACCAGGAAGCCATTGTTTTTACTTAAAGTACCCTTTTTGAGAGAGGCTAATCCTTAAAAAATCAAGATTTGGCGACATTTTGACTCCAACGATCGATTAATTTGTGGTATAAAACATCTAAATTTGAAGACTATCTGAACAATCGGAAATTTTTCATAAACTTTCCAATAGTATTGGGTCTTATAATCTCAAAAGGGACACCTGACATGACTACCATGGAATATGGTCATTTATCCTCGCTTAAGGAGGATGGGCGCGTTGCAGTCGCCCCCGGGGTGGAGCTTTCCTTCATAGACCAAGGTGCCGGGCAGACGATCGTGCTCATCCCAGGGTGGACCTTCTCTAAAAACGTGTTTGAGAAGCAAATCGGCCCTCTCTCTAAAAAATATCGTGTTATTACGTACGACCCTCGTAGCCAGGGCGCCTCAAGTCACTCACAGGAGGGTAATGACTATCTGTCACACGCTGAGGATCTCGTAAAACTACTCGACACGTTGCAGGTAAAACATCCGGTTTTAATCGGTTGGGCAGCAGGTTGCCACACCAGCCTTGGGTATGTGAAGCTGAAGGGGGCCCAGGCAGTGGCCGCACATGTTTCCATCGACAAACCGCCGCGCAGCCTCTCATTTGAAAAGGATATTTGGGTAGAGGCTTCACTTGAGGAAGTTTCAGCGGTGCACACGCTGTATCTGCGCGACGTCAGAGGACACGCCCAATATCTGCGGCACTATATCGAGACCGTGCTCGTCCAACGTAATTTAGAATTCCACGAGCTCAGCTGGATGATTGCTCAAGCCCTTAAAACACCACCTTTGATCGCGGCCCAACTTTTTGCATCTTGCATGTTCTCCGATGATTTAGCTTCAGCCATCGCGGTCTCCCGCACCAGGCCCACTCTCTACATTATCGCCCAGCATTGGGCAGAGAAAGCTGAGCGTTACCTTAAAACAATTTTACCCGAAGCAAAATCTGTGGTGTTTGGTGGCCGCATGATGTTCTGGGAGTACCCGGAAGCCTTCAACCGGGTGCTGGATGAATTCATCCAGCATAACGTCCGGAACACCGGCGTCACCAACGAGGAAATCTCAAACGATCGGTTCGGGAACTACGGTTTTCACGATGCTGGCATCCAAAGCCTCGAACGCCGCGTAGCCAATCGTTTCATATAAATCGGCACGGGTAAGCATCTGATCCACGCAATTATGCGCCCCGCCGTCGCGTGCGATGGCGGCATATAATCTTTCGCTGGCCTTGGCGGTAACCCGTAAGGATGTCACCGGCCAGATCACCATTTTATAACCAAAATCCTCGAATTGCTGCTTGGTATAAAATGGCGTGCGGCCAAATTCGGTCATATTGGCGAGCAACGGCACGCCTGGCATCCGGGAGGCAAACTCGCGGAACATCTCCTCGGTATTCATAGCCTCAGGGAAAATCGCGTCGGCACCCGCTTCCATATATAGTTTGGCGCGCGCAACGGCACCGTCCATGCCTTCGCTGGCCGCGGCATCGGTACGGGCGATAATATACAAGTGGCGACGCGCATGGGCCGCAGCTGCCACCTTGTTTGCCATATCCTGCGGCGTTGCCAATTTTTTATCGTTCAGATGACCACATTTCTTCGGCAGAATCTGGTCTTCCAAATGCACGGCGGCTGCCCCGGCATCTTCAAAACTGCGCACCATATTCATCACGTTAAGCGCTTCACCGTACCCGGTATCACCATCCACCAAAACCGGCAGGCCAGATGCGCGCGTGACTTGGCGGATGAAGAAGCAAACATCGTCTACCGTTATAATCCCTAAATCCGGCAACCCCATCGAGGCCGTCATTGCAGCACCGGAGAGATAACAGGCTTCAAACCCAGCGGCTTTCGCTTGCTGCGCGGCAATCCCATTATGAGTCCCTGGAATCCCCAAAATACCAGGGCGATCCAACAAAGCCCGGAATCGCGCACCAGCCGAAACATGCGCAATATCGCGCCCAAGCAAATAAGTCATTTGTTAACTCCATTCAAAGCCGCCGGCTTGCTGCCACCGGCCATCCAATTCAAAAGTTCCACAATATGCACCGTAGGTACACCATCACCGGCAAGTTGCGTCAGGCACCCGATATTACCGGCCGCTATCACATCCGGCGATTTTGCCTTCAATGTATCAAGCTTACGGCGACGCAGACTGGCCGCGATATCCGGCTGCATAATATTGTAAGTTCCAGCAGAGCCACAGCATAAATGCGGGTCCTTCGGCTCCACCACATGAAAGCCAGCCTTGCGTAACAAGTTTTTTGGAGCACTGGTAATTTTCTGGCCATGCTGCAATGAGCACGCCGCATGGTACGCCACCGTCATGGCGGGTGCCGCCTGGGTCGGTTGATATATTTTCAAAAGATATTCTGATATATCCTGGCTCTTTGCCGATACCGCGGCGGCTTTCGCAGCCATAGGGTCGCTGCGGAGCATGAAGCCGTAATCCTTCAAAACCGTGCCACAGCCAGAGGTATTCACAATAATCGCGTCAAATTCAGGCCCTTCACTCCAGGCCGCCACATTGCGCCGCGCCGCTTCCAGCGCTTCCTCATGGCGGCCCATGTGGTGCACCAACGCCCCACAACAGCCCGCCGCCGCTGGAATCACCACCTCAATGCCAAGACGGTTGAGCAGTTCAATCGTCGCCGTGTTGATCGAAGGACCAATCGCCTGCTGGGCGCAACCGGCCAGCAATGCCACCCGGCCCTTGATTTCACCAATGGCTTTATGAACGGTGCCGCCAAGTGATTGCGCCTCCGGCATTTTAGCCGGTGCCAAATTCAACATCGCGCGCAGCCGCTTTACCAACAAGCTCTGCCCGGGCAGTAACGCGGCAAACGGCTTACCCAACCGTGCCATACCAAGTGCCGCCCGCATCCGTTTCGGGTACGGCAGAATCTGCGCCAGCACATTCCGGAGCAGACGGTCAGTCAAAGGCCGTTTGTAGGTCTCATTGATATGCACCCGCGCATGATCCACCAGATGCATGTAATCCACACCCGAGGGACAAGTTGTCATGCACGACAGGCACGAGAGGCACCGATCCAGATGCAGCACCTCCTCTTCGGAAGCCGGCCGATCATGCTCCAGCATGTCCTTAATCAGATAAATCCGCCCGCGGGGTGAGTCTAACTCATCGCCCAACGTAATAAACGTCGGGCAGGTTGCAGTGCACATGCCGCAATGCACGCAAGTGCGAAGAATGTTATTGGCAATCGCAATTTCGGGGTTTTGCAATTGTTGGGTCGTGAAGTTGGTTTGCATTTAAGCGGCTCGCAATCTGCCGGGGTTTAAAATACCGCGTGGGTCAAAACTGGCCTGCACCCGCGCTCGAATGGCTGCCAGCGCCTCCGGTTCCGGCGGTAGCGCATCAACCACCGTCCGCAAGGGTTCGGGTGCCTGCATCAGCCACCAGGTTCCGCCCGCGGCTCTGGCTGCCTGGCATACGGCATCATGCGTCGCCTGATCAGCTGGGCCAGCAAGATTAACCAACCCACCACCCCAATCGAGAAACCCCGTTACGCCAAGCGGCGCGAGTGCCCGCAATATTGCCGGGCCGGCTGATGGCACCACAGAAAGCCGCCACACAGCTTCGGAGATATCCAAAAATTTGCAGTCGCGAATATTGCGCCACAAAGCCTTACTGTCATCAGTGCCAAGTATCTCCACCGCACCATACGCACCTAGCTGAGCCGCCAGCTTCTCCGTGCGATATTTCACCGACGTCGCAAAATCCTCAATCCGCAGCAATGCCTGTTTCTCAGCCGGCAAGTAAGCCGCACCGGTGACAAAAAAAGGCGACCCTAGGCCAGCGCTCAAAGCCGCAACGCCCTGCTCAGCATCCAACCCGCGCAATACGATCGTGCCGGTAGCTTCCGAGACGGGTAAAACCTTAAAGGTCACTTCCGTCATCACCGCCAACGTACCAAAACTTCCGGTCAGCAGTTTCGCAACATCCAGCCCCGTCACATTCTTCAGAACGCGCCCGCCGAATTTCAAAATCTCGCCACTGCCGTTTACCGCCCGCACCCCCAACACATGGTCGCGCATCGCCCCGCCTGTCACCCGGCGCGGGCCTGAAAGGTTGGTCGCCACAATCCCGCCAATGGTCTGGTTGTCGCCATGAATATGCGGCGGCTCACAAATCATCTGCTGACCAGCCGCAGCCAACGCGGTTTCGATGTCACTCAACCTGGTGCCCGCCTTGGCAGACATAACCAATTCATTCGGCGCATACAAAGTGATGCCCGACAGGCTACTGGTGCTCAACGTCGCCGCCGCCTGCACAGGGCGCAACATACCAGACTTGGTACCGTTACCTTGCACCAGCAGCGGGCCGTTGGCGGCGCGGATCACTGCGGCCAAAGCCTCCTCGGTATCAGGCGTCATCATGCTGCCGCCGAAAGCCCACTGAGGGGAAACACCTTCGAGGGGTTAAGCAACCAATCCGGGTCGAACGCGGTTTTAATCCGCCGCTGCTGGTCCAGTTCCGCCGGAGTAAATTGCACGCTCATCAAGTCGCGCTTCTCAATACCCACCCCATGCTCGCCGGTCAGACAGCCGCCAACCTCCACGCAGAGTTTCAAAATATCCGCGCCAAACGCTTCAGCTTTATGGAAGCTCTCAACATCATTGGCATCGAACATGATCAGCGGATGCAAATTGCCGTCGCCCGCATGAAAGATATTGGCAACCTTCAACCCATAATCATCGCTCATCTGCTGCATGCGCTTGAGCACATTCGGCAACTGGCTGGTGGGGATGGTGCCATCCATGCACAAATAATCGGGGCTGATCCGGCCAACCGCACCAAACGCGCCTTTACGGCCCTTCCAGATCGCCGCCGATTCCTCAGCGGTCTGCGAAACCCGCATCGAAACCGGGTGATAGGCAGCACAAATATCGCGAATCCGCGCCAGCATTTCGGTCTGCTCCGTTTCAGAGCCTTCAACCTCAATAATCAGCAACGCCTCGGCATCCAGCGGATACCCGGCATGGGCAAAATCCTCGCACGCGTGAATGGCGGGCTTGTCCATGAACTCCAGTGCCACTGGAATAATGCCCGACGAAATAATGGCATCGACACAGGCACCGGCCACTTCGTTGGAGGCAAACCCCGCCAGCATCGCACGGGCGCCTTCCGGGCTGTGCAATATCCGCACCGTCACCTCGGTCAATACGCCCAACTGACCCTCGCTGCCGGTGATCAGCCCCAACCAGTCATAGCCGGCGGCATCCATATGCTTGCCGCCAATTTCCAGAACTTCGCCTTCAATGGTGACCATCCGCAACCCCAGCAGATTATTCGCGGTCACACCGTATTTCAGGCAATGGGCACCGCCTGAGTTCATGCTCACGTTACCGCCAATCATACAGGCCAACTGGCTGGACGGATCCGGCGCGTAGAAAAATTCCTCATCCTGCACCGCCTGGGTAATGGCGATATTCGTCACCCCCGGTTGCACCACGGCGTAACGGTCCGCATAATTAACATCCAGGATTTTATTCATCCGCATCATGCCGATCACCACTGCATCAGCCAGCGGCAGCGCCCCGCCGGAGAGTGAGGTACCGGCCCCACGCGGGATGATGCGAATCCCGTGCAAATGGCAAAACTTCATCACCGCCACCACCTGCGCCTCATTCTCGGGCAAAACCACGGCCAGCGGCATCTGTTTATAAGCGCTCAAACCGTCAGTTTCATAAGGTTTCAGCGAAACATCATCGCCAATCACCGCCCGTTCCGGCAAAACTGCCTTCAAACCGGCGATGATCTCCGCACGTTTCTCCAGGACATTCGATTTTGGCTTGGGCTGCAACATGATTGAAACTCCTCCAGACATCTAATGTATCTCGAATTCAGGCTCCGCAATACCCAAAACGTTCGGCAATAAAAAACCCGGCCAATGACCGGGTTTTTAGCAACATATTCAAAGGCTTAATAAAACCGCCTTAACCCTGACGGGCTTTCATGCGCGGGTTCTTCTTGTTGATGACATAGACCCGGCCATGACGGCGCACGACGCGGCAGTTCTTGTCGCGGGTCTTGGCTGATTTCAATGAGTTACGGATCTTCATCACAGGCTCTCAGGGTAAATGGGTTATTCGGTGGCGCGGTATGCAGGCCCGACCAGCCAATGTCAACCCAAAGCCCGGGAAACCGACCAGGACTGTCATTAACTTGTCATTCGCTTTGTGCGGCCAATCGCTGTTGATAGCCCGTTTAATACCCCATCCGCTTTCGAGTCTGGAGCATATCCATGAAGATCAGCTTTGTCGTCCCGGCCTATAATGAGCAAGCTCTGTTAACGCGCTCGCTCACCGCCATCCGCGACGAAATCCACCGCGCCGGGCAAATCCTGGGCAAGGATGCCGAAATCATTGTGGTCAATAATGCCAGTACCGACAATACCCGGGACGTCGCGCTATCGGTCGAAGGCGTGCAGGTGGTCGATGAACCCCGCAAGGGTCTGGTGCAGGCACGCTGGTGTGGGTTTGAACATTCTTCCGGCGAGTTGATCGCCAACATCGACGCCGATACCATCATCCCCCCCGGTTGGCTGACCGAGGTGATGAAGCAGTTTGCCCGCTCGGAAAAACTCGTCGCGCTGTCCGGCCCCTACATATATTATGGAGTGCCCCGTCGGGTGAACATGGTGGTGGGTGCCTATTATCGTATGGCGTTCTCAGTTTATCTGTTCAACCGCTTCGTCCTGAACGTCGGCTCGATGCTGCAGGGTGGCAACTTCATCGTCAAACGCTCGGCCATGCTCAAACTCGGCAGCCCGGATTTACGCTTCTCGTTCTACGGCGAGGATACCGACATGGCCCGCCGCCTTTCCAAAGTGGGCGGCGTTAAGTTTACCTTCCGTTTGCCGGCCGAGTCCTCGGGCCGCCGGCTGGTCGGCGAGGGCGTGTTTACCATTGGTTTGCGCTATTCGATGAATTTCTTCTGGGCCACGTTCCGCAAAAAGCCCTTCACCGAGGCATGGCAGGATATCCGCGAAGGTTAAAATTGCAAAAGGCCTGAATTGACCCGGAACACTTTCCGGGCCAAGTCTCATCGCATCATGGCATCAAAAATATCCTACAGCCGTATCGGCTTCCTGCTCACTTGTTTTCTGTTTCCCGGCCTCATCGGCACCTTCGCCAGCTTCTCCATTCCGGCCCCGGTGGTGGACGCCATGCATCAGGAAGCTGCCCTTGATGCCGTGTTGAACGCCGCCACGCCGCAGGCCCAACAGGCCGCAATCGACAACCTGACCAACGCCACCGATGATGACACCGCCGCCATCATCACCAAAGGCACCGGCCCGATTACGGCGCGCGTCGCCGCGGCACGCGCCAACATGCATATCGAAGTTGTGGCTGAGGCTCGGGACGAGGCTTATAAAATCCGGCTGATGGTTATCACCATGACCGTGCTCGGCGCGTTGTTCGGCGTGGCATTGCTGGGACCCTCTAAACAATGAGCGGCCACGCGCCTTCCTATTACGCGGCCACTGCCAACCGGCAAGACTCTCGCCAGACATTGTCTGGCGTTCTTAACACTGACGTCTGCATCATCGGGGCTGGCTTCACTGGCATTTCAGCTGGGCTGGAACTGGCTGAGCGAGGCTTTTCAGTCATCGTACTCGAGGCGGTGAGGGTTGGTTTTGGCGCCTCCGGCCGCAATGGCGGGCAGATTGTGAATGGTTACTCGCGCGACCTCGACGTTATTGCGGCTCGCTACGGTGCAACGGCCGGCCAGCTTATCGGTGGTATGGCACTGGAAGGTGGCAATATTATCCGCGAGCGCGTGGCCAAATATAACATCGACTGCAATCTGGTGAACGGTGGCCTCTTTGCGGCCTTCACCCAAAAACAGATGTGTGGCCTGGCACATCACCGAGACGTCTGGGCCAGCTTCGGGCATCATTCCCTGGAGATGGTCGACCAAGCCGGGCTGGCCGCTCATGTTGTCACTGATGAATATGTTGGCGGTCTGATCGACCATTTAGGCGGCCATATTCACCCGCTGAACCTGGTGCAGGGCGAGGCGGCGGCCTTAGAATCTCTCGGCGGGCAGATTTTTGAAAATTCACCTGTCATAGACATTGATACCGGCACGCATCCGGTCGTGAAAACAGCCCATGGTGAAGTGCGGGCAAAATATGTGTTGGTCTGCGGCAACGCCTATCTCGGCAATTTGCTGCCTGAACTCGCGACCAAAATTATGCCGGTTTCCACCCAGGTTCTGGCCACCGAGCCTTTAGGTGATGCGGCGGCGCGGCTGCTGCCCTCCAACGTGTGCGTTGAAGACTGCAATTATGTGCTGGATTATTACCGCCGCAGCGCTGACAACCGCATCCTCTATGGCGGCGGCATCGTGTATGGCGGCGCTGATTCAGCCGCCATACGCGCCAAAATCATCCCACACATGCTCAAAACCTTTCCGAGCCTGAAAGACGCGCGAATCGATTTCGCCTGGAGTGGTAATTTCGCTCTCACCCTCACCCGTTTTCCACAGGTGGGGAAATTATCGCCCAAGGTTTATTATTCACATGGCTGTAGCGGTCATGGCGTGACCACCACACATTTGCTGGGGCGGCTACTTGGCGAAGCGGTGGCAGGCTCACCTGCGCGATTCGACGTGCTGGCAGCCCTACCCTACTATCCATTTCCAGGCGGCAAAATGTTCCGGGTGCCACTCACAGCACTGGGCGCCTGGTATTATGGATTACGCGACCGGCTTGGCGTTTAAGAAACCCTTCGTGCCCGCAACGCTGTCGCCAACGTACCCTCGTCCAGCACTTCGAGCGAACCACCCATCGGCACGCCCTGCGCCAGACGTGAAATGGGGATGCCAAAGTTCTTCAATTTTTCAGCCAGATAATGTCCCGTCGCAGCGCCATCCACGGTGGCTGGCATCGCCAGAATAATCTCCTGCGGCGGGTCAGCACTCAGGCGCATCAATAGCGATGCAATCGCGATATCCTCCGGCCCTCGCCCCGCTAGCGCCGAAAGCGAACCGCCCAGCACATGATACCGGCCACGATAAATCAAGGCACGTTCGAGCGCCCATAAATCCGCCACCGTCTCCACCACGCAAATTGCATTGTCGCGCGACGGTGACGCACAGATGGTACAGGGATCACAGCTATCGAGATTCCCACAGACAGAGCAAGTTTTCACCGTCTCCGCCGCCGCCCGAATCGCATCGGCCAGAGGCAATAACTTGGTCTCGCGCTCGCGCAACAGCTTCAACACAATCCGCCGGGCACTGCGTGGCCCCAGGCCGGGCAGCTTGGCAAACAGGCTGATCAGCCGCTCAAGTTCAGGACCACCCATGGATTTTTAAAAAGGCAGCTTCAAGCCTGCCGGCAGTTGCATCCCGCCAGTGGCGTTTTTCATCTCGGTTTCGGTAAACGCATCGAGCTTGGATTTCGCATCGGCATGGGCAGCAAGTATCAAATCCTCCAGCATTTCAACCTCAGCCGGGTCGGCCAGCTTCTGGTCAATTTTAATACCCTTCAGAACGCCTTTGCCGGTGAGCGTGACCCGTACCAGTCCGGCGCCCGAGACACCTTCAATCTGGGCGGCTTCCAACTTCGCCTGCATCGCTTCCATATTGGCCTGCATCTGCTTGGCTTGCTGCATCAGTCCGGCAAGGTTTTTCATGATCTAGTCTTCCTCTTCGTTATAGACATCATCAGGCGGCGACAGGTCCAGCCAATCAGGTGGCGCCTCATCGGTAATCTGCTCAGCTACCGCAAGCAATTTTTCAATCCGCGCCCCTGGAAACGCCGCCATGATAGCGCGGACCAGCGGATGGTCAGTGGCGTGCTGGCGCGCTGCATTTTCAGCCTGACGCTCACCCTCTGCAATCGTAGGCTCTCCCGCAGCCTTGCTGATCACAATGGTCCAGCGCCGGTTCGTCTCGGCTTCCAGTAATGCGCCCAAACGCTGCGCCACATCACGCGGCGCATCGGGTTCTAGCCGCATCTCAATGACCGGCGGCGCAAACTTCACCAGATGCACCGACTGCCGCAAATGCGCATACAGCAACACATCCTGCTTCGCTCCAGCCAAGGCCACCACATCCTGGAACGTAATCGCCCGTGGCGCCGCCATCGGCTGCATCGGTGCGCCATTAGCAACCGCCCGGGTGCCCCCAGAGGAACCACCGCCTGTGGACCCGCCGGCTGAATTTTGTGCCAGCTGCTGTTCAAGTTTTTTAATCAAATCACCTGGCGGCGGCATATCCGCTACATGGCAAAGCCGAATGATAATCATCTCCGCTGCCGCCCGCCGGTCTGGCGCTGCTTCAACTTCCGCAACCCCCTTCAGCAACATCTGCCACAACCGGCCCAGCCACGGGATCGACAAACAACTCGCCAGCGTCAGGCCGCGCGTCCGTTCAGCTTCCGGCAACGCATTGCTCGTGGCCAACGCCGGCACCGATTTCAACCGCGTCAATAAATGCGCCAGGCCGAGCAAATCAGCGATCAAAACGCCCAGATCAGCACCGCGCGCATGCGCCGTGTCGGTCACTGCCAAAGCTGCGGCAGCATCACCCGCCATCACTGCTTCCATCAGTTCAAACACATAGCCGCGGTCCGCCAGACCCAACATTTCCGCAACCATCTCAGCGGAAATTTCAGAGCCATCTTCCGAGCCACGCGCAATCGCCTGGTCGAGCAATGAAAGCCCATCGCGCACCGAGCCATCCGCCGCGCGAGCAATATGGTCGAGCGCTTCCGGCGCAATTGCGATGTTTTCGAGCTTCGCAATGCGTAAAAAATGCGCGGCGAGTTCCGCTACCGCCACCCGGCGCAAATCAAACCGCTGGCAGCGCGACAACACCGTCACCGGCACCTTGCGGATTTCCGTTGTGGCAAACACAAACTTCACATGCGGCGGCGGCTCTTCCAGTGTTTTCAACAACGCATTGAAAGCGTTGCGCGAGAGCATGTGCACCTCGTCGATAATGAATACTTTGATCCGCGCCGAAAGCGGCTTGAAGCGGGTGGCTTCAATAATCTCACGCACATCATCAACGCCGGTGTTGGATGCTGCATCCATCTCTACAACGTCAGGATGCCGGTCCGCCAAAATCGCTACACAATTGGCACACACGCCGCACGGGTCGGGCGTCGGTCCGCCATTGCCATCCACGCCAGTACAATTCAGTGCCCGCGCCAAAATCCGCGCCGTGGTGGTTTTGCCCACCCCGCGCACACCGGTCAGCATAAAGGCATGGGCAATCCGGTTCATCGCAAAGGCGTTGCGCAAGGTGCGCACCAGCCCATCCTGGCCGATCAAATCATCGAAATGAGTAGGACGGTATTTACGGGCTAAAACCCGGTAAGCAGCTGCGGCGGGCGTGGTTTCCGGCTCGTCGCCAAATAGTGACGGGCCGGAAAATGCTGGTGGCGGGGCTTCATCTTCAAACAAACCAGCCATGCGGCGCCAAAATACCTTTATGAAACAGGTGGGAGGCCGAACACCGACCCATGTGGAAACTCGTTGCGGCTGCTGCCTTCCGGCCCTGACCGGGTTGGCGAGGCACATGTCCGCCGCCGACCTCCCGCCCCGTTTATCCCCGCTTTAGGGCCGCGATGCAAGGTTGCTCACCACGGCCCGCCATGCGATTTTCAGATATGGATCATATCACCCCGTCCCGGCCAAACCCCTACACTGGTGGCTCGCTCGACCGCGCCGCCCATAAACGGGAGGATACCGATTGGATCGATGCCGCCCTGAACCACCCCGCAAGCCGTTTTGCGGTGTTCTGGCAGGGAAAAACTTTGGTCAGCGGACTGGAAGCCAGAGCCCCACAGGCGGCCCTGGCGACCCGGCCAGGCGTCTCAGCCCCGGCGATATTTTTAGGCCTGCAACATGGTGTCCCGATTTTTGCCGTTGATATCTCGGCGATCGACGATCCGTATCAGACGCTCGCCTTACCCGCCGCCCCTTTTACCGACATGCGGCAGATCACCGGCACATTGCCCCCGGATGACGCCACCATTCTGGCCACTGCCCGCGCTATGCTACATTGGCACGCCAAAAATAAATTCTGTTCGGCATGCGGTGGCGCCAACGTCCCGGTCCGCGGCGGCTATGTTTTACAATGCAGTCAATGCGGCACCGAACATTTCCCGCGTACTGACCCCGCCGTAATTATGCTGGTGGCCAGCGAGGATAAAATTCTGCTTGGCCAATCGCTTAAATTCCCCATCGAGAGAAATCTCTACTCAACTTTGGCGGGGTTTGTTGAACCTGGCGAAAGCCTCGAAGATGCTGTCCGGCGTGAAGTATTGGAGGAAGTTGGCGTGCGCGTCGGCATCGTACGTTATCACTCCAGCCAGCCATGGCCGTTCCCCGCCTCGCTCATGCTGGGTTATTACGCACAAGCCCTCACCGAGGAGATCACGCTGGAGACCGCTGAAATGCGCGACGCCCGCTGGTTTACCCGTGCTGACATCGCCAACCGGGCCACCCTCGGCTTCAATCTGCCGCCGCACGACTCGATCGCACGCCGCTTGATCGATGATTGGCTTGCCCAATAAAAAAATGCAGGCGTTTGTGGCGCCTGCACTTTTATTTTAACCGATAAAAATAAGTAAAAGCGTTCGAAACCTTATGTCGTGGTTTCGGGCACAGGAGCGGCCATCATCGGCTCCGGCGCTTTAGCCTTACGTGGTTTTTTTACAACTACCTTTTTAACCGCCGGTTTTGCTGTAGCCTTTTTCGGTGCAGCTTTCTTCACGGCGGGCTTTTTGACGGCAACGGCTTTTTTGGCCGGAGCAGCTTTTTTAGCAACAGCTTTCTTCGGCGCAACCTTCTTGGGAGCAGCCTTTTTGGGTGCAGCCTTCTTCACAGCAGCTTTTTTGGCAGATGGTTTCTTGGCGACAGCTTTTTTAGCGGCTGGCTTCTTCACGGCGGCCTTCTTCGGCGCAGCTTTCTTCACGGCAGCCTTTTTAGCGGCTGGCTTCTTTGCAACAGCCTTCTTCGGCGCTGCTTTCTTCACAGCCGGCTTCTTCACAGCCGCTTTTTTAGCGACAGCTTTCTTCGCAGCAGGCTTTTTTGCAGCCGGCTTCTTAGCAGCAGTCTTCTTCGCGGGTGCTTTAACAGCCAGCGGTTGGGCACGTAGGGTATCAGTGTCTTCGATGGTCACGAGGGTTGCTCCTTCGCTCATGGGTGGGAGAAAGTTGGCTTCGGCATAACGTTGACGCACCGCAGCAAAGACGAAATCGGCAGGCCAAATAATATGGTCCAGCCACCGCATATTTTAAATGCAGCTTTTTGTTGTCCTAGCCTTGAACCGATCTGATCGCCTGAGCGATGTTTTTCGGGTACGCTGACGTTACGGTCCATGACCGTCCTTCCTAATTCGCGTGCGGTGCCTCTTGACCGATACGGTTGTAAATCGGTTGCGGCGCGAATCGCGCGACGCACGCAAGAATCGCTATTCCGCTTCTCTGGTAGTGTCGTCAACAAAAAACATCGCGTGTGACGCATTTTCAATCAATTTTTTTTCGTAAAGTGCAAAAAAACCATCAAAACGATTCATGGCACCGCATTTTTTACGTCAGCTGACCGGCAAATCACCATTGAGAATTGAATGCGACATTGTGCGCGACAGCTCTGGGCGTTCCTTCAAAGGAACAAATTCCAGATTCTCCGGCCCGGTATAATTCGCTGATGGACGAATAATTTTTCCATCAATGCGCTGTTCAATTATGTGTGCACTCCAGCCTGAAGTGCGCGAGATGACGAATAATGGCGTGAACATCGCCGTCGGCACACCCATCATGTGATAGGATACTGCCGAAAACCAATCGAGGTTCGGGAACATATTCTTCACCGCCGCCATCACCGATTCGAGTCGCTCCGCGATCGAGAACATCTTGATATTCCCAGCTTCCTCGCTGAGTTGACGTGCCACGCGCTTGATCACCACGTTGCGAGGATCCGAGATGGTATAAACCGGATGGCCAAATCCTATGACCACTTCGCGGGCTTCCACCCGGCGGCGAATATCGGCTTCAGCTTCATCGGGTGTGGCATAGCGTTTCTGAATTTCAAACGCTTGCTCATTTGCCCCACCATGTTTCGGGCCGCGTAGCGCACCAATCGCCCCTGCAATCGCCGAATAAAAGTCTGAACCGGTGCCGGCG
This sequence comes from Acidocella sp., assembly GCA_027308685.1. Taxonomy (GTDB): domain Bacteria; phylum Pseudomonadota; class Alphaproteobacteria; order Acetobacterales; family Acetobacteraceae; genus Acidocella. The sequence goes on along the minus strand of DAIDEE010000060.1, from coordinate 41,126 downwards.
ATCACGCGGGCGGTAAAGGTCGAGGCGTTGAATTCATGCTCGGCATAAAGCACCAGAGACGTGTGCATTGCCCTCACCCATGAGGCCGAAGGCGCTTTGCCATGCAGCAGATGCAGGAAATGGCCACCAATAGTATCGTCGTCGGTTATCACTTCAATGCGCTTACCGTTGGTGGCAAAATGGTACCAATACAACAAAGCCGAGCCAAACGAGGCCATCAGGCGGTCGGCAATCTCACGGGCATCAGCCTGATTATGATCATGTGCCTCCGGCAGAACACAGCCTAACGCCGAGGCGTAGGTGCGCATCACATCCATCGGGTGAGTGGCTGCAGGCAGCGCCTCGAGAACCGCTTTGACCGCGGCAGGCAAGCCCCGCAACGCGCGCAATTTGGTTTTATAAGCCTTTAGTTCAGCGATGTTGGGTAAAGTGCCATGCACCAGCAAATAGGCAATTTCCTCAAACTCACTAACCTCCGCAAAATCCAGAATATCGTAACCGCGATAATGCAGGTCATTACCAGTACGTCCCACCGAGCATAACGCGGTATTGCCGGCGGTGACGCCCGACAGGGCAACAGATTTTTTAGGTTTTGGCAGAACGGCTTCGCTCATGGCGGGCTCCCTTAAATATAAAACATCGAAGCACCAGTGCCGCCGGACCACAGCAGGTACGACGGCACTGTTAACGTAGGCTTCAGAATATCCCAGCCTTGGACTCGTGCAGCGAGCCGGCCGGCAAAGCAACGTTGAGCAGACCAAGCTCACCCTTCGCCAGGCGAGGAAGATTCTGCACGGCTTCCAAAAACCGGTTGCTCTCGCGCGTTGAGATAATGCCATCCGTGATGCTTTGGAACTTATGAATATAGTCGGCCAGCACAAACGGCTTGGCGCCCAGCGGGTGCGCATTCGCTACCGCCATTTCATCCACCAGGGTCGAGCCATCCTTGAACTGTATCTCTATCCGGGCGCCAAACGCTTTATCGTTGATATCCAGCGTATGGTAGCGGCGCGTCCATTCAGGGTCTTCCTTGGTCTCGATCTTGTGCCACAGCCGCACAGTGTCAACACGCCCCGCGCGCTTGGGCGCGTACGAGGTCTCGTGGTTCCAGAAGCCATCCTGCAAGGCCACCGCGAAGATATACATGATGGAGTGATCCAGCGTCTCGCGGCTGGCCTTCGGGTCCATCTTCTGCGGGTCGTTGGCGCCGGTGCCGATCACATAGTGGGTGTGATGCGAGGTGTGGATGATGATCTTCTCGATGGCGTCGAAATTATCAATCTGGCTGCGCATCCTAAACGCCAGATCAATTAATGCCTGGCTCTGATACTCGGCTGAGTGCTCCTTAGTGAACGTGTCCATGATCGCGCGCTTAGGCTCACCAGGGGCGGGCAGCGGCACATGATACAGCGCATCCTTGCCATCGAGCATCCAGGCGACAACGGAATCCTCGCCCTCATAAACCGGGCTCGGCGCCCCTTCGCCGCGCATCGCGCGGTCAACGGCTTCCACCGCGAGCTTGCCGGCATGCGCAGGTGCAAACGCCTTCCAGGATGAAATTTCACCTTTACGCGACTGCCGCGTGGTGAACGAAACATGCACAGCCTGCTGTACAGCCTGATAAATAATATCCTGCTTCAACCCCAGTAGCGTACCAATGCCCGCCGCCTGCGCTGGGCACAGATGTGCGATATGATCAATTTTATGCTCGTGCAGGCAGATCGCCTTCACCAGATCGACCTGGATTTCATAACCCGTCGCAATGCCGCGGATCAAATCCTTGCCGGAACGCTCCATAGTCTGCCCGACCGCCAGGATGGGGGGAATATTATCGCCTGGATGCGAATAATCCGCCGCCAGAAATGTATCGTGATAATCCAACTCGCGTACCGCCGTGCCATTCGCCCACGCTGCCCATTCCGGGCTAACCGTGATACGGCCGGGCACACCAAACACCGTGGCGCCGCCTTTGCGGGTGTGGCCCAACGCCATGCCGCGCGCCGATGTCGGCGCACTACGGTTCACTGAAGCAATCGCCACCGAGGCGTTATCAATAATGCGATTGATAATCATCGCGGTCACATCTTTTTCAACCGCCACTTTGTCAGCCGCCACACCGGCGATTTTCCATGCCAGTTGGTCTTCGCGCTTGAGCGCAACTTTCGATGGGTAAACTTTTAAATCGTGATTTTGCATGGCTTATTTCCTTTGTAACTGCGCGGAGTACCGCGCTTAAAAACCTTACGATGTCAAGATACGAGCGATGTGGAATCATCGTCCCCCACGCCATCTTGGCTTGAATTTTTTGCAATTGAGGCGGCTAATACGGTCGCAACATACAGGAGACCGGGGTGCCGGCGCCACTACGCAAGCTAACTGAAGCGCCAGATATCTGGCCGCCGCCTGGCACCAGCCCCGCCAGCACGGATATGCAAGGCTGGGGTGTCACCATCTGGCGCGGCGTATGCGGTACCTGCCCGCGCTGCGCAAAAGCCCCAATTTTCAATGGCTATTTGAAAGTCCATCCAGTTTGCACATCATGCAGCGCCCCGCTGGGTGACATGCCCTCCGATGATGCACCGCCTTACATCGCCATGCTGGTGGTCCTGCATGTGCTGGCGTTTTTTGTCGTGATGATTTTTCGTTATGGCTGGCAACCAAGTCCGTACGCGTACGGCGCCATGCTCGTAGCGCTGGTAGCCGCATGCATGGTTGCATTGCGCATGGCGAAGGGAGCTACCATCGCAATTCTGCTGAAACTTGGCCTGAAGCGGGCGGTACTGAATTGACCGGGCGGCTCATCAAAATATTACTGGATGGTGAAGCGCTGCACCGGCTTTCTGCCTTGCAGGAGGCTGACCGCACCCAGGCCGTGGCGGATTTGGAAGCCGAAAATGAATTTTCGCCGCTCAGCCACCCCGAGCTTGAAGGCATCCTGCATTTGTCCATCCAGGAAGGCCGCATGGTGTTCGACATCCGCGATGCCGCTGAGACACCGCTGATGGCCATCGTCCTCGCAATGGGGCCCTTCAAAATGCTCATCAAGGATTACCAGATGCTGCTGGACAGCTACGCGGGCGCGATCGCCGAGGGCCGTGAAGCAAAAATCCAGGCGATTGATATGGGCAGGCGTGGACTACACAATGAAGGCGCTGAACTGATGCAAGCACGCCTGGAGGGCAAGGTGGTGATTGATTTCCCAACCGCCCGGCGGCTATTCACCCTGGTGTGCGCGCTGCACCAAAAATTATAGGATTTTTGACCAATGAAGATAGACGGCACCCCCTTCCGCGCGATCTGGGTGGATGAATCCGATGGCTGGGCGGTACGGATTATCGACCAAACCAAACTCCCCTGGGCGCTGGATATTCCACGCCTCACCTCCTTGGAGGAAATGGCGCACGCCATCAAAGCCATGCTGGTGCGCGGTGCCCCGCTAATTGGCGCTTCCGCCGCTTATGGCGTGGCACTGGCGATGCGCACTGATGCATCTGATGCCAATCTCTCGCACGCCATCTCCAGCCTCGGTGCCACCCGGCCCACCGCCATCAACCTGCGCTGGGCACTGGCACGCATGGAGGCGCATCTGCGCCCACTGAGCGGCAACGCCCGCACCGCCGCCGCCTACGCCGAAGCTGCCGCCATCTGCGACGATGATGTGGCCACCAACGCCGCCATCGGCCGCCACGGCCTGCCGCTCATCGAAGCCCGCGCCACCAATGGCCGGCGCGTCAATATTCTCACCCATTGCAATGCCGGATGGATCGCCACCGTCGACTGGGGCACCGCGCTAGCACCCGTGTACATGGCCTACGACAAAGGCATCGACATTCACGTATTGGTCGAGGAAACCCGCCCGCGCAACCAGGGCGCCTCTCTCACCGCCTGGGAACTCAGCAAACATGGCGTGCCGCACACGGTTATCGCCGATAACGCCGGCGGGCATTTAATGCAGCGGGGCGATGTGGATTTGGTCATCGTCGGCACCGACCGCGTAACCCGCTCCGGCGATGTCGCCAATAAAATCGGCACCTATTTGAAGGCGCTCGCCGCCCGCGACAACGGCGTACCGTTCTGGGTCGCCCTGCCCTCCTCCACCATCGACTGGACCATCAGCGATGGGCTTTCCGATATCCCCATCGAGGAGCGCGCCCAAAGCGAAGTCACCACCATGACCGGCCGCGCCATGGATGGGTCCATCGCCACCATCCGCATCGTGCCGAAGGACAGCCCCGCCGCCAATCCGGCTTTCGATGTCACCCCGGCGCGGCTGGTCTCCGGTTTGATCACCGAACGCGGGCTGTGTAGCGCGAATGAAGCCGCGCTGGCCGAAATGTTCCACGAGATCGCCTGATTGCGCGTTTACACAGCCGCTCTGGTTAGCCTTGCTTTAACCATCAGCGGCTGTGCACCCGACCGCCACGCGCCACCCTTCGCGCAAAAACCCTACGAGGCATTCTCGCGCCATGATGCCGTCGCCATCGCCATGGATGAATGGCGGCTGTTTGGCATGCGAGTGGATGACAATGATGATGCCGGCTATGTGCAAACCAGCACCACCATGGCGGAACGTCAGCCTGGTCTATGGCAACGCATCGGCGAGTATTGGTGGGAAGGCTTGAATGCAGACGACCCTGATAACGCCTGGACCGGCAAACATAACGCACAAGGCCAGGTGTTTCCGGTTGCTGTGAATGGGCGATACGCCTGGTCGGCGGCGTTCATCTCATATGTTATGCGCACCGCCGGTGCCGGTAAAAATTTTCCTTATGCGGCAGACCATGCGCACTACATCAACGCCGCCGCCCTTGCTGCCAAGGGTGAAATAGCCAACCCCCTGCTCATCGCCGAGGATCCCAAAACCTATGCGCCGCGGCTGGGTGATTTAGTGTGCCTTGGCCGCGGCCACGCCCGCAGCCTGACTTTTGCTGACCTGCCGACGGCGAACATATTTCCGGCCCATTGCAGTATCGTGGTTGCCGGAGCCGTTGATCAAATCAGCGTCATCGGCGGCAATGTGGAAGATGCCGTGACGATGACGCATGTGCCGGTTAACAATAGCGGGATGGTCGGCCCGCCTTGGTTCGTCGTGCTACGGGTAATGTATTTGCGCTAACCGGCCAGCCCATAACCTTCAAGTAAAGCCTTCATCCATCGCGCAATTAAATCATCAGCGTCCCAAAGCGGTACGGAGCTGGTCAACTTAGCCCATTGAAGCGCGCCAAACACAATATGATCCGCATAGCTCGGCCCAGCGCCCGCGATATAGGGCTGGTCGGTCAGTGTGGTGCGAATCGGCACCAAAGCCGCCTCGAACGCCGGGCGGTATTGTTCACGTTTGGCCGCAATTTCCTCAATGGTCTCGCCAAACGCGGCCTCCCGGGTTTTGCGAAAATACGGCTGATCCTTGGGATGTAAAATCGCGAAAATATCCGGCAGCACTAGCCTTCCGATTGCCGGGTGCAGCGTACGCTCTGTCCAGTTTTTGATAAACTTGGTCAACCCGCGCGTGGCGTGATCATTAAACAATGTCGGCTCGTTTGGGTAAGCGGCTTCCAGATATTCAGCGATATCCTGACTATCGTGCACCACCTTGCCATCATCCACCAGCACCGGCACCTTACCCGTGGCGGCAAACGCGATCGCCTCCTTGTCGGTAAAATGCCACGGCACCGTCTCGAAATTGAGGTTCTTATGCGCCATCGCCAGTTTGACGCGCCAGCAATAGGGGCTGAAGCGTAATTCAGTATCCGCGCCAGCCAGATCATAGAGTTTGCGTTGTGAGTTCATTGTGCCACCTGACCGAACAGAATTTTTTTCGACTCAGCCGTAACCGTCGGCTGCTGGTTAATCTCCTGGGCAATCGCATAAGCCTTTTGCACAGCAGGACGTGCCGCGATTGCATGGAACCAACGCTTCAAATGCGGAAAATCGTCAATAGTCTGCTGCTGGCGCTCATAGGGAACAATCCACGGATAGCTCGCCATATCGGCGATGGAATAATCACCGGCGATGAACTCCCGGTCCGCCAGACGCTTGTTCAAAACGCCATACAGCCGATTGGTCTCCTTCACATAGCGCTCAATCGCGTAAGGCAATTTCTCCGGCGCATAAGTTCCAAAATGGTGATTTTGCCCGGCCATCGGCCCCAGCCCGCCCATCTGCCAAAACAGCCACTCCATCACTTCCGTCCGGCCGCGAACATCGGTGGGTAAGAATTTGCCGGTTTTTTCGGCCAAATATTGCAAAATGGCCCCGGACTCAAAAACGCTGATCGCTGCACCACCATCAGCCGGCGCCGTATCTAAAATGGCGGGAATCCTGTTGTTCGGCGCGATTTTCAAAAATCCTGGGGCAAATTGTTCGCCCTTCGAAATGTTAATCGGCGTGATCCGATATGCAACCTGTGCCTCCTCCAAAAATATCGTAATCTTGTGGCCGTTCGGCGTAGTCCAGTACGAAAGTTCGATCATTTCAAATGATTCCCTTATTAAGCTAAAGCCTTGGAGGCCATTTCATAACTATTATGGCTCAGAGTTTCGACCGCAAGGATACGTTCCAGCGCCTCGCGCATCAAATTCTGCCGCTCCGTATCAAAGCGCCGCCAGGAGCCCAGCACGGTGCAAAGCCTTGCCGCGATTTGTGGGTTCTTGGCGTCCAGCGCGATGATGGTATCCGCCAGTAGCGCATAACCAGCCCCGGATTTTTCATGAAACCGCGCCTGATTGCTGGCAAACGCCCCGATCAAGGCCCGCACCCGGTTCGGATTTTTCAAATCGAAATCAGCATGCTTGGTCAGATACTGCACCCGCGCCAAAGTATCGGGCGCCCCCGCGCGAGCCTGCACGGCAAACCATTTATCCAATACCAACGGGTTGGTTTTCCAGCGTCCATAAAACTCATTCAGCGCGTTATCCCGGTTTGTATCCGGCGTTTCTACCAAAACAGCCAATGCTGCAAGCGTATCGGTCATATTGGTGTTGCTGGCAAACTGCACGATGGCGGGTTCATTATCCCCCGCAGCCGCCAGGTAACCAATGGCGGTATTTTTCACCGCCCGGCAGCCCATCGCGTGACCCGACAGATCATGCGGTGCGCAACGGCCAAATTCCCGTATCGCGATGGATAATTCCGTCCGCAGCGCCGTACCCAGCGCGGCGCGGGCGGCATTGCGCACGGCATGAATGGCATCTGGGTCCACCACACTCATCTCATCCGCCAGCAGTGATTCGCCCGGCAATAACATTGCCTCCGCGGCAAAGGCGGGGTCCCCTGCGGCATTCGTGAGAATATTGGCAAAAGCATCCTGCAAGGCCTGATCCAGCACGAATGGTTTATCTGCCTGATAATCCGCAATCGCATCCAGCAGACACAAAGTGGCGTAGCGCTGCAGCGCATCCCAGCGGTTGAATAAGTCGGTGTCATGTGCCGCTAAAAATGCCAACCGCTCACGGCTCTGGCCCAGTAATTTTACCGGAGCCGAAAAATTCCGGAACAACGAAACCACCGGCGGTGCCGGAATATTGATAAAGGTAAAGGTCTTTTCAGCCTTATCCAGGATCAATAAATCCGCCATCCCCTCCTCGCCATCCGGGTTAAGCAGCCCCATGGCCACGGGAATTAAAAACGGCTGCTTCTCCGGCTGGCCCGGTGTCGGCTTGGTATGCTGGCGCAGAGTGAGCGTGAAGCGCCGCCCTTGCGCATCATAATGCTCCTCAAAACTAATCTCCGGTGTGCCGGCCTGTTCGTACCAGGTCATGATCTGCGATAAATCGATGCCCGACGTCGATTGCATCGCCGCTAAAAAATCCTCGACCGTGGCAGCGGAATTATCGTTATTGGCGATATAGGCATCAAACCCCTTACGGAACGCTTCGCGCCCGATCAGCGTACGATACATCCGCACCACCTCAGCACCTTTTTCGTAAATGGTGGTGGTATAGAAATTATTGATCTCCAGATAACTCGCCGGTCGCACCGGATGCGCCAAAGGCCCGGCATCGTCACGAAACTGGGTGGTACGCAACATCCGCACATCAGCAATCCGTTTCACCGCAGCACTGAACTGGTCCGACATATATTCCTGGTCGCGAAACACCGTCAGACCTTCCTTTAAGGAAAGCTGAAACCAATCCCGGCACGTCACCCGGTCACCTGTCCAGTTATGGAAGTACTCATGCGCAATCACCCGCTCGACGCCCTGAAAATCCCCATCCGTCGCGGTCTCGGGGCTGGCCAGCACATAGGCGGTATTGAATATATTCAGCCCCTTATTTTCCATTGCCCCGGCATTGAAATCTGAAACCGCTGCGATGTTGAAGACATCCAGGTCATATTCCAGCCCAAAGGTTTCCTCATCCCATTTCATCGCGGATTTCACCGCCGCCATCGCATGGCCGCACCGGGATTCCTCACCGGCCTGCACATAAATCCCCAACTCAATCTTTTTGCCTGACATGGTGGTGAATTCATCCGTCACCGCCACCAGATCAGCCGCCACCAGCGCAAATAAATACGAAGGCTTCGGGTGCGGGTCGACAAACCGCGCCCAGATCTTGCCGCCCTCCTCGCCCTGCGCCACCTTATTGCCGTTCGAGAGCAATACCGGGTATTTCACTGGGTCAGCATGCAACGTCACGCTATAGCGCGACATCACATCAGGCCGGTCTGGGAAGTACGTAATCTTGCGAAACCCTTCAGGCTCGCATTGGGTAAAAAACCCAGCGCCCGACATGTATAAACCCGAAAGCTCGGTATTTTGCTCCGGCACGATATTTACCACCGTCTCCAGCGTAAACTCATCTGGCACATCAGCGATGATCAATTTACCGGGGCTCAACGTATAGCGGTTGTCGCCCAGAGTTTCACCATTGAGCTTAACAGACAGTAATTCCAACTGCCGCCCATCCAACGCCAGCGGACCGTTTAAGTTGCGGCGAATTTTCAAAACAGTCGTAATCTGGGTGGCTTCCGGCGCCAGATCAAAATCCAGTGAAACATCATCCACCCAAAAAACCGGCGGGGTGTAATCCGCCAAACGGATGGCGCTACGTGCAGGGGTGGCAATTTGTCCGTCGGCCATGAATGTTCCTTACTGTACTGGCGAAAGTGAATATTGTTGGCATATGGTATGCCATGCGTGACGATCCATCAAAATTGACACTTAGCCTGCATTCCGCCATCGCTGAAATCGGGGCGACGGCGTGGAGCACTTGCGCCGGTGATGATAACCCCTTCGTCTCATATGGTTTTTTATCGGCCCTCGAAGATAGCGGCTCGGTCGGCAAGCGCTCGGGCTGGCACCCGCGCCATGCGGTGCTGAAGGACCAGTTTGGCGAGATCGCAGCCGTCGCGCCCGTTTACGCCAAAACCAACTCCTACGGCGAATACGTGTTCGACCATTCCTGGGCAAACGCCCTGGAGCAAGCCGGCGGCCGCTATTATCCAAAACTGCAGGTGGCCGTGCCATTTTCACCAGTGCCAGGGCCGCGCCTGCTCTGCCGCCCCGGCTTTCCGGTGGCCGCCATGGGTGAAGCGTTGATTCAGGCTACCAAGGAGCTAGGTTGTTCCTCCGTCCATGTGACGTTTTGCACCGAACCCGAATGGGCTGAACTCGGCCAAAACGGCTGGCTGCAGCGCCTTGGCACGCAATTTCACTGGGACAACCACAACTATCAGAATTTCGACGATTTTCTGGCCGCGTTATCGTCGCGCAAACGCAAAGCCATTAAACGCGAACGGCGTGACGCCGGCGCCGGGCTGACCTTCAAAGCCCTCAGCGGGCCGGACCTAACCCCCACCGTCTGGGACGCCTTCTACCAATTCTACCTCTCCACCGTGGACCGCAAATGGGGCGGCGCCTACCTGACCCGCGATTTTTTTAACCTGCTGGGCGAGCGTCTCGGCGATAAAGTGGTGCTGATGATCGCCGAACGTGACGGCAAACCCATCGCCGGGGCACTTAACCTACGAGGCCGCGAGGCGTTATATGGCCGCAACTGGGGCAGCATCGAGGACATCCCCTTCCTGCATTTTGAACTTTGCTATTATCAAGCCATCGACTACGCTATCGCCCACGGCTTGCAGCGCGTCGAAGCAGGTGCCCAAGGCGAGCATAAAATCCAGCGCGGCTACACCCCAAAACCCACCTATTCCGCCCATTGGATCGCCCATCAGGGACTCTCGAACGCCGTCGCCGACTTCCTCGAAGGCGAGCGCCCGGCGATGCAGCGCGCCATGGCCGCAATGGCAGAGGACAGCCCGTATAAAAACACGACCGAGGCTGATTAAATAACTCCGATTATTGCTAAACTGCCGCCAGGCCCTATGAGCCCGTCATGGTCGCCCTATTCACCACCGCATTTATACCCGGGCTGAGTCTCGGTCTCAGCCTGATTGTCGCCATCGGCGCTCAAAACGCCTTCGTCCTGCGCCAAGGCTTGCGCCAGGAGCATGTGTTCGCTGTCTGCCTCGTTTGCGCCTTTTCAGATGCACTATTGATCGCGGCAGGAGTCGCCGGGTTCGGGCAAATCATCGCAAAATTGCCCTGGCTAGAACCTGTCATGCGATACGGTGGCGCGGCGTTCTTGATGATGTATGCTATCCGCTCATTCATTGCGGCAACGCGTATCCAGGCCGGTCTATCACCACTAGATGGTCCGACGTCCGATTTTAAAAAAACGCTTATAACCGTGATTAGCTTCACATGGTTGAACCCCCACGTCTACCTGGACACCGTTATACTGCTCGGCTCGGTTTCGACCCAATATACCGGGCACAAGGTTGCCTTCGCCCTTGGCGCCATGTCCGGGTCAGTCCTGTTCTTTTTCTCGCTCGGCTATGGGGCGCATTACCTGCGGCCCCTCTTCGCCAGCCCGATTTCCTGGCGTGTCCTGGACATCGTCATCGGCTGCATCATGACGAGCGTGGCGCTGAGTTTGATCCTATGAACGCTCTGCCAGCGCTTAGCTTCCCGTATCTGCCATAATGGGCTAACCCCCGCCCATGGTTAAAGTACGTTTCGCCCCCAGCCCCACCGGCTATCTGCATGTCGGCAACGCCCGCGCCGCCTTGGTTAATTTCCTGTTCGCCCGCAGCCAGGGTGGGCATTTCCTGCTGCGGCTGGACGATACCGACACCGAGCGAGGCCGCCCGGAATACGAGCAAGGCATCTATGATGATCTGCACTGGCTGGGCCTGACCTGGGATTCCACCGACAAACAATCATTGCGCTCGGCCCGCTACTCGCAAGCCGCCGAAGCCCTGAAAGCCGCTGGCCGCCTGTACCCGTGCTTCGAGAACGAGGACGAACTGGCTGCCAAACGCGCCGCCCTCATTAAACGCAAACTCCCCCCGGTGTATGACCGCGCCAGCCTGTCGCTGACGCCGGCGCAACGCGCCGCTGCCGAAGCCGCCGGCAAGCGCCCGCATTGGCGCTTCAAACTCTCCGATGGTGCAGCTTCCTGGCAGGATTTGGTGCTCGGCAGCCGCACGGTGAAATTCGCCACCGTGTCAGATCCGGTGCTGATCCGCGCCGATGACTCACCTTTATATACGTTCACCTCGGTGGTGGACGATGTTGACCATGAAATCACCCACATCATTCGTGGTGAAGATCATGTCACCAATACCGCCGTGCAGATCGACCTGTTCCAGGCCATCACCAGCGCCCCGCTCCCCCGCTTTGCGCATTTACCACTGATCAGCGATGGCGATGGCGGCAAATTATCCAAGCGCCTTGGCAGTGTGTCGCTGCGTGCCATGCGCAAGGACGGCATCGAGGCCGCCAGCATCACCGCCTATCTGGCCCGCCTCGGCACCAACAAAGACCCGGCTCCGTTAAGTCTCGATGAGTTGGCCGCCGCCTTCAACATCAACGATTTCGGCCGCTCCTCGCCGCGCTTCGACCCCAAGCAATTGCTGGCCCTGAACCGTAAAATCCTGCACGGCATGGACTTTGCCCAAGTACGGGACCGCCTGCCTGAAGGAGCCACCGAAGAATTCTGGCTGGCGGTGCGCGGCAATCTCGATATGCTCACCGAAGCCCGCCTATGGTGGGAAGTGGTCAGCGGCGACATTGCTCCCCCGGACGTAACGGCTGAGGAAACCGCCGTCATCGCCGCCGCCCTGAAAACCCTGCCGCCTGAGCCGTGGGATCAAGCCACATGGAAGCCTTGGGTGGCGGAAATCGCCGCCGCCAGCGGCGCCAAAGGCCGCGCCTTATATCATCCGCTCCGCCTCGCCCTCACTGGCGAGGAGCAAGGACCGGAAATGGCCGTGTTGTTGCCCTTACTAGGTCACAACCGCGTGGCTGAACGTTTAAGCCGCCTCGTTGTATAGCGCCTTGCGCACGGCTATGGTCTGGCTGCGTAAATAGAGGGTTGAGTCCGCGTGGTTGATATTTTTGACGAAGTTTCAGAGGATTTACGGGCGGAGCAGGCGGCAAACCTGCTCAAACGCTACGGTAGTCTGCTGATCGGCGCCGCCATCCTGGTGCTCATCGGCGTCGGCGCTCAGCAAGGCTGGGAATATTATCAGACCAAACAGAACAATCAGGCGGCACTGAGCTTTATCGCTTTAACCGACCAGATCGATACCCAGGGCGGGAGCATCACCAACGATCAACGCGTGGCCGACGCCAAATCTTTGGTCAATTTTGCTGCAACCGCCCAGCCTGGTTACCGCAACCTCGCCAAATTGCGGGCAGCGGCCCTGTACCAGGACGCCGGCCAGATTGACGCCGCCGAGGCGCTTTGGAATGAGGTCGGGTCCGATCGCAGCGCTGACGTACTGTTGCGTGATTTAGGCAACCTCCTCTGGGCCCAGCACGCGCTTGGTACCGCGCCGGATGATGTTGTCGCTGCCCGTTTACGGCCGCTCACCGTGCCCGAAAATCCTTATCATGCCCTGGCCAAAGAAACCCAGGCGCTGCTTTATTTGCATGAAGGCAAACCAGACCAAGCCAAGGCCCTGTTCTCCCAGATTTCTGCTGACCCCAACGCACCGGAGGCGGTTCGTAACCGTGCCGACGGGCTCCTCGCCAAGCTGAACGGATAATATAAATCATGACAAAAACAGTAGGGCGCCGCGCCGCGCTCATGATGCCAGTTGGGTTGTTGCCGTTAGGCCTGGCAGCCTGCGGCGATGCCAAAAAGAATTTACCCTTAGGAACCGAGATCCCGGTTGTTGCGGTCTCAGGACCTCTCGAAAAATCGCTCACCGCACCGGCTGTCACTGTTCCGGCGCCGGTTGGCCTGCAAAACTGGCCCCAAATCAACGCCAACCCCACCCATGCCACTGGCAACCTCGCCGGGCCACGCGGGCTCGCGCAGGCTTGGCGGGCCAACATCGGCCAAGGCGGCGGCTACCGCCAGCCGCTGGAGGCCAGCCCCGTTGTCGCCGAGGGCAAAGTATTTGCCATGGATGCCAATGGTAACGTCACCGCACTTTCCGCCACCAGCGGCGGCCATATCTGGCACGTAAACACGCGGCCAAAGCATTCAACCGTTCTCAACATCGGCGGCGGGCTTGGCTATGAGTCTGGCGTTCTCTACGCCACCACAGGCTACGCTGAATTGCTGGCAATCGACCCTGCCAGCGGCAATATCAAATGGCGTCAGCCACTCGACTTCCCGGCCCGCTCAGCTCCAACCATTGCTGGTGGCGCTGTTTCCCTGATCACTCAAAACGACCTGCTGCTCACCTTCAACGCCGCGACCGGGACACCGGGTTGGCGTTTCATCGGCAAGGTCGGAGACATTAAAGCCTCGGTCGCTGTCTGCGGTGCACCCGCTTTCAACGCCGGGATTCTGGTCGCAGGGTTTTCATCCGGCACCCTGGCGGCTCTGGATGCCAACTCCGGCACGCCGATCTGGGAAAAAAGCTTTGCCTCCGTATTCGGGCAATCCAGCCCCGTGGATTTCTCAGACATCGCCGCCGCCCCGGTCATCGCCAACGACGTGGTTTACGCCATCGGACTCGGCCGCTCAATGCAAGCCATCGACCTGCATTCAGGCGCCAAGGTATGGGAGCACAGCGCTGCGGGCAGCCAGACCATCTGCGCCGTCGGCGGCTTTGTGTTTGTTCTGACCACCGACCAAAAATTAGCCGCTGTGCACGCCGATGACGGTTTGGTCAGTTGGACCCAACAAATGCCACCCTTCAAAAACATCAAGAAAAAGACAAACCCAATTACCTGGGCCGGCCCCATCATGATGAACGGCCTGCTGGTTCTCACCAACGACCACGGCGAGATCGCGATGGTTGATCCTGTTTCGGGAGCCATTACGTCAGTAAATGTCATCGATGGCCCGGCAGACCTGCCACCCATCGCTGTCGGGGGAAGCATGTTGATTCTCACCCGTAACGCCACACTCACCGCTTATAGCTGATCTGAACCAATGTTATGTTGCCTAAAGTCGTCATTACTGGCCGCCCGAATGTGGGTAAATCCACACTTTTCAACCGGCTAGTCGGCCAGCGCCTCGCCCTGGTCGCCGACACGCCCGGGGTGACGCGCGACCGCAAGGAAGCCGAGGCCGTGCTGGCCGGAACCAAAGTATTGCTGGTGGACACAGCAGGTTTGGAAGAAGCCGCACCCGATACGCTGCCGGGGCGCATGCGTGCCTCCACCGGTGCCGCCATCGACGACGCGGCGCTGATACTATTCTGCTACGATGTCCGCACGGGGCTGCTGCCTGAAGACCGCTATTTCGCCACCTGGCTGCGCCGCTCCGGCAAGCCGGTTTTAGTGGTGGCCAATAAGGCCGAGGGCCGCGGTGGTGCGGCTGCCGCCATGGAAGCCTTCGAGCTTGGCCTTGGCGAACCTGTCGCCATCTCAGCCGAGCATAACGAGGGCGTTTACGATCTGATGCGGGAAATCGCTGATCGTTTGCCGCCACCGCCGGAGGACCAAGAAGAGCCAACCGGCGAAAACCTGCCGCTGCATTTTGCCATCGTGGGCCGCCCGAACGCGGGCAAATCCACCCTGATGAACTATTTGCTGGGCGCCCAGCGTGTCATCACCGGGCCTGAACCGGGCCTGACCCGCGATTCCATCGCCGAGGAATTCACCGGCCCGGATGAAAAACTCTACCGCTTGGTGGACACCGCGGGCTTGCGTAAACGCGCCAAGGTCGATGAAGGTTTAGAGCGCATGTCCACCTCCTCGGCCATCGAGGCACTGAAACGGGCCGAGATGGTGGTGCTGGCGATCGACGCCACCCGCGGCATCGACGAACAGGATTTGCACATCGCCCGCCTGATTGAACGCGAAGGCCGCGGCTGCATCATCGCGCTGACCAAGTGGGACGCGGTGGAAGACCGTGGCAGCGCCCGGCAACAGGTGATCGACCGCATTTCAATTTCCCTGAGCCAGATGAAGGGCATTGTGATCATACCGATCTCCGCCGAGACCGGCGAGGGAATGAACAAACTCTACCCGGCCCTGCGTGCCGCTTACGAGCTTTGGAACAAGCGTATCCCCACCAGCGCCCTGAACCGCTGGTTCGAGCACGCGCTGGAGCGCTTCCCGCCGCCGCTGGTGGAAGGCCGCCGCCTGAAGCTGCGCTACATCACGCAGGTTAAAGCCCGCCCGCCGACCTTCGCGCTATTTGGCACCCGTGCCGAACAAACGCCCGACACTTATCATCGCTACTTGGTGAATAATCTACGTGACGCCTTCGACATGCCGGGCGTGCCGATACGGTTACTGATGCGCGGCACCGACAACCCCTACGTCGATAAGTAATTGTCATAAAACCGCAAAACCTTTGCCGTGATGTTACGCTATACGGCTAACAGATTTCGCCGGAGTTATGAGATGTCGATAAGTTTTCGCCGAGCCCTGATGGGCTTTTGTTCCGCTTCGCTGATGTTGCCAAATTTTGCCCTCGCAGCGACGGGCATTAACACGGCACCCGGAGCCGATGTGATCCCCTACGTGGTACCCGCCGCGCACGAGCCGCATTTATCCGCCGCTCAAATGGCCAGCCTGATCCGTCACCACATTAAATATGTGTTCGTGATCTACCAGGAAAACCGCTCCTTCGACTCCTATTTCGGCACCTACCCCGGTGCTGATGGCCTCTACTCACAACCAGCCAGCGCCACGCCCGGCTTTACCCAGCCGATCACCAATGTGGATGGCAGCGCGAGCACCATCCAACCATTCCTGATCGGCCGGGCGCAATATGCCGCCGACACCGATGATATCGACCATTCCCACCCGTTGACGGCTGCCAAAATGGATATTGTGAATGGCACGGCGCTGATGGACCATTTTGCCCTGACCGAAGAAAAAAAATATAGCAAAACCGAAAATCCTTCGTTGCTAGCCAAACAGTTTGGCGAATTATCAATGGCCTATGAAGACTGCGATACCGTTCCGATATTATGGAACTATGCCAGCCGGTTTACTTTGTTCGACCATGTATTCGAAGACATGGCGGGCCCTTCCACGCCTGGCAATTTATCAATCTTCGCCGCCCAGACCGGCGAGACGCAATTAGCTAAACATCCTGACCAAGCCTGGAAAACCGCCGGCGATGCCGGTGAGCCGGTGATTAACGATGACGACCCCAAATGGGGCTCTCCGAGCGACCCGAGCGGCAATAAAAACGTGCCGGTTAACCCGCATGATTACAGCGGTAAAAGCCCTTACAAAACGCAACTCAACCAAACCTATGCGTCGCTTGCCCTTACAACTGCGGGCAATGGCGTCAAGGCTGAAGCCGCCAAAGATGAAGACCCGAAAGGTGATCTTGACGATGTGAATGAAGATATCAGCTTCATTCAAAGCCTGAACAAACATCAGGTCGCCTGGCGCTGGTTTGAGGAAGGTTATGGCAGCGCCGCCAGCGACACCTCCGGCCCCACCGATGCAACTGGCCAACACGCTGGCTACATTACCCATCATAACGGCCCGCAATATTTTGGCTACGTGGCCAACAACCCGCAGATGCGCGCCAACATGCAGGGCTTGCACGCCATGTTCAGTGCCCTGCAAACTGCCAGCCTACCCAAAGCCGGCGGCGTATTTTACATTAAAGGCGGCTATCAAAATATTTTCGGCATGACCCCTGCCGACCCCGATGCCAAAGTGCAAAAAGCCTTCGTCGGCGACGACGACCACCCCGCCTATTCCGACGCCGGCATCAGCGAAAGCCTGGTGGCCCGCACCGTGAATGCGATCGCTGCCAGCCCCTATTGGTCGCAATCAGCCATCATCATCACCTGGGACGATTCCGAAGGCGATTATGACCATGTGCCACCGCCCCTCACGGATAAAGGCCCGGATGGCAGCGTGGTCAGCGAAGGTCCGCGCGTACCGATGCTGCTGATTTCACCTTATGCCAAAGTGCACAACGTCTCGCATGAAATGGGCAGCCAATCCTCAGTGGTGAAGTTTGTGGATGCCGTATTCGGCCTGCCCGCCCTCGCCAGCCTTCCCGATGAGAAAAAAGGCTTCGAGTTGGGCAAGAAGGAATTCAACCAAACTGATATGGGGCCAACCGATGGCAATGATCCCAATGTTGGTAATTTATTCTCCGCGTTCGACGCGGCACGTTTAAGCGGCCATGCGAAACCGCTACCGGCGTCCTACGCCGAAGTACCGGATGCCTGGGCGAGCAAATTGCCCGAACAATCTGGCGCTAGCTGTAAGGCCATTGGTATTGTGCCGGTGAATGTGCAGCTTGGGATTCCAAATAATATCCCTGCCGACTTCAACCCGCGCCCTCACACCAACCCGACCAAGGTTGCACAGGCTCCGGCACCTGCAGCACCCAGCACCCCCGCCAATGCGGTTCCGGCGGCTCCAGGTGCCATGGCGCCGGCAAAGTCTAACTAATCCCCACAGTAATCCCCGCGAAAGCGGGGACCCGCTCAACGCAATAAACAGCCCCTTTGAAATTTCAAAGGGGCTGTTTATTGCGGCCTATTTCACGAAGCCTCGCGTAAAACTTCCAGCTCCAGCCAGCGTTCTTCCGCAGCCACCAATTTTTCTTGTGCCTCCACTAAGGCATTACTGGCAGTCTTAAACTTCTTGATATCCTTATTATACAATCCCGGCTCTGCCAGCGTGGTCTCCAACTTCACAATCTCAGCCTGCAAAGCTGCAATCGCTGCCGTGAGTGTCTTCAGCTCGTGCTGTTCCTTGAACGACAACTTCGCCGAAGCCGAGGTCTGCGGCAAAGCCGCAGTCCGTGCCGTGGTCTTTGGCTTCGCCGCTTCCGGCTTGGCCACCGCCTCGCCGCGCTGGGCGATCATGTCGGAATACCCTCCGGCATATTCCACCCACCGGCCATTGCCCTCAAACGCCAATGTCGAGGTGGCCACCCGGTCGAGAAAATCACGATCATGGCTGACCAGCAAAATGGTGCCCGGATATTCGCCAAGCATCTCCTGCAACAAATCCAGCGTCTCCAAATCCAAATCATTCGTCGGCTCATCGAGAATGAGCAAATTAGATGGCTTGGCCAGCGCGGCCGCCAGCAACAACCGCCCGCGCTCACCGCCCGAAAGCGTGCCAACCGGTGTCCGGGCCTGCTCCGGCTTGAACAGAAAATCCTTCATATAGCCAATCACATGGCGGCTCTGGTCGCCCACCTGCACCATATCGGTTTTACCCCCGGTCAGGGTGTTCGCCAGCGAGACAACCGGGTCGAGCGCCGCCCTGCCCTGGTCCAGCGTAATCACATTCAAATTGGTACCAAGTTTAATCAGTCCCTCGTCAGGCGTTTCAATTCCTAAAAACAATTTTAGCAGCGTCGATTTACCAGCGCCATTCGGCCCGACAATTCCCAAACGGTCGCCGCGCAAAACCCGCGTGGTGAGGTTTTTCACAATCGGGCGGCCATCGTACGATTTCGAGACATGCTCGGTCACGACAACCAATTTGCCCGACATCACAGCATCCGCGGCGCCCATTTTGGCGGCTGAATCCTGCTTGTTATGCTCGCGCTTGGCACGGCGCAACGCCGCCAAATCGGCCACACGCTTCACGTTGCGCTTACGCCGCGCGGTCACGCCATAGCGCAACCAGTCTTCCTCACGGACAATTTTCCGGCCCAATTTATGAAATTCAGTTTCTTCCTGCTCCAAAACCTCATCACGCCAGGTTTCAAAATGCGCAAAACTCTGGTCCAGGCGGCGCGTCTGTCCGCGGTCCAGCCACACAATGCTGCGCGAAAGTTTCTCCAGCAGCCGCCGGTCATGGCTGATCAGCACGATCCCCGCTGAGAGCGACTTCAACTCAGATTCCAGCCATTCAATCGCCGGCAAATCCAAATGGTTGGTTGGCTCATCCAGCAACAGCAAATCCGGCTCCGGCGCCAAAGTGCGTGCCAAGGCGGCGCGGCGCGCCTCTCCGCCCGAGAGGTTTTCGGGCTTCTCCAACCCGGTCAGCCCCAGTTGCTCCAACAGATATTTCGCCCGGTAATGATCATCATTCGGGCCCAAACCATCCTCAACATAGGCCATGGTATTGGCAAAGGCCGATAAATCCGGCTCCTGCGGCAAATAGCGCATGGTTGTGCCAGGCTGCAAAAACCGCGTGCCGCCATCAAAGGCTATCTCGCCCGAGGCAATTTTCAGCAAAGTTGATTTGCCCGAGCCATTGCGCCCCACCAGACAAATCCGCTCACCAGCTCCTACGCCAATCCCAGCACCATCCAGCAGCGGCATGGTGCCCAGGGTTACACGAATATCAGTCAGCAGCAGTAAAGGAGGAGAGGCCATGCGCCTGCTTGTGGCGGGTAGCCGCGGAACACTCAAGGGGGTAAGGGGCGTGGCTGGCCTGCAGGGCTTTGCACCGTCGCGGCCTTACCGGCCTGTCCAACGCTCCATAAAGGCCACCGTGCTCGATATTTGCGCATCCAGAGACCTTAACGTCAGCCCCGCCTCACAAGCCTGGGCGAAAAATACATCCCCCTGACCCAAATAGAAACTGCCCGCGCCGCCAGTCAGCGCTGGCCGAACAATCTGCATATCCGCCCGATCCATCCGCACCGCCACCCGTCTGGCCAAATCACCAATCTCAATTGGCTCATCACCAGCGGTATCAAACGGCGCCAGGCGCTCACCACACAGCACCATCGCCACGGCCACACTGATCACATCATCAACAGCCGCGTACGACCGCCAGACCGGAATATCAGCCCGCAATCTGATAGGGCCACCGGATTGGATATCATGAATGATCGACCCCAGCGCATAGGACGATACCTTATTGATAAACGGACCAGATAAATTAAAAACTCGCAAAACTGCACATGGAAACCCTAGGCGCTGGGCTATTTCAGCAAAAACCTCCTCATCTTCCAGCTTCAGCACGCCATACGGATTAGCCGCTTCGTCGGTCTCCAATGATCGGTCCGCCCGGTACACCGCCCCCGAAGATGGTACAAAAACCCCCAGGGCGCCATTGCGCGTTATCGCGCTCAACATCACCCGCCTGATCTCACGGTTAGCCGCCGCATAATTCGCCATGGGCTGAAGCTGCGCGTGCTCTCTGGTTAAAAACGCACAATGCAAAATAATCGCAGGCGGCAGGTTCATATGTGCCAGGTCTGAAAAACGCTGCGCTGAAACAACCGTGCCTGAGCGAAGCAAAATCGGCTTCGGTGTATTGGAAAATGCCATAACACGGCTCTGAAACTGCCGGCCATAAACAGCCTCCAACATCTCCAAAGCCGCCTGCCCGAGCCAACCGCTCGCACCCGTTACAATCACATGCGCATCACGCGACAATAATGATTCGCGAATATCTTCTGCAAACTCCAGCATATCAGCCGAAATAGCGATTCATTTCTTCTGCCATGTCATCCAAGGTGCACGATCATCCTGGCAAAGCTGGTCCAGCAACAACCGGTCCCGCAACGTATCCATCGGCTGCCAAAACCCGCTATGCCGGTACGCCATCAACTCACCGTGGCTGGCCAAATATTCCATCGGCTCGCGTTCCCACAGGGTCATATCATCGCTGATCAGATCGAGCACTTTCGGCGAGAGCACAAAAAAACCGCCGCTGATCAAACCAGATTCCTCCGCAGGCTTTTCCTCAAACCGCTCGACTGCATCACCCACCAACCGCAGCGCGCCAAACCGTGCGAGTGGCCGCACGGCTGTCACCGTCGCCAATTTGCCGTGCTGGCGATGAAATGTCAGGCTGGCACTGATGTCGATATTGGCCACGGCATCGCCATACGTCATACAAAATAGCGCATCATCACCAAGATATTTACGAATTCTCTTGAGCCGTCCGCCAGTCTGAGTCTCAAGTCCCGTTTCCACCAAAGTCACCCGCCAATCCTCGGCCTCACTTTGGTGAATGGTCACGCCTGACCGCAAATCAATCGTCAGGTCGCTCGAATGCAAATTATAATGGAAAAAATACTCTTTAATCCGCGCCCCTTTGTAACCAAGGCATATAATAAAATCTTCAACGCCGTACTGCGCATAGGTTTTCATGATATGCCACAAAATTGGCCGCCCGCCAATTTCCACCATCGGCTTCGGCTTACTGTCAGTCTCCTCCGACAACCGCGAACCGCGCCCCCCCGCCAGAATCACGGCCTTCACACCACGCAACGGTAAAGCATCCCTACTCATCGTTTGACCATAGCATGTTCTTCGCTAATTCCTCGCGTGATAAAAAAGGCGCCATATCTTCGAGCGGCGATGAAACCATTCTCCCATCATCAAGCTTACGCGACGAAAGTTTCGGCGAGAATACCTGTTCCGGGTCGAGCATAACCTCACAAAACTGCGGCCCAGCCCTGTTCAGTACAGCCAAAATCTCGGCTGCCATATTTTTATGTTGCTCAATCAGAGCACACTCAAACCCAAATGCCGCCGCAACCTTCCTGAAGTCTGGGAAGGTAACACCGCTTGGCGCATCACAGCCAAACATATTATCCGAAAAATATGCCGTCTGCGTTTGCCGGATTGAACTATATCCTGAATTATTCAGCAAAAATATTTTAACATTCAAGTTATGGGCAATAATGGTTTGCAGCTCCTGCAAATTCATCATGATACTGCCATCACCTGCCAAACAAACAATCCGCCGGCCCGGCGCCGCATAGGCAGCGCCGATGGCAGCCGGCAAATCATACCCCATCGAGGCACTACCGGAATTGGAAAACAGCCTCTGCCCTGCCTTCAACTTGGCCGCCTGAAATGTTGTAACACAGGCGGTCGCATTGGCCGTCACAACAACATCATCCTCAGCCAGAACATCGAAAAGCCGGTCAGCAAATACATAGGGATTCACAGGATGATTAGTTGTCTCATAAGCCGGTTCAACAACCTTATACCGCTCCTTGCGTAGCTTGCACCAATCAACATAAGCCGCTTGCTCTGATGAGCGTTCAAACAGCCTTAGTTCAGCCAACAATGCTGGTAAAAATAATTTCAAATCTGCATGAACCGGCATCTCAATCGACAGTGTCGGTTTGGCCAATTCAGCTTCATCAATATCGACCATGATGCGCGTCGCACGCGGCGCAAATGCCTGCCAATTATAACTGATCTGCCGAATATTCAACCGGCAGCCAAGAATCAAAACACAGTCGGCATTCTGAACGGCAAAATTACCAGCCCTGTCACCCACCGTACCCGGACGGCCAACATAATACTCATGGTCATCTGGCAAAACATCATGAGCGTTAAATGCCGTGGCCACCGGAAACCGCAACCGCTCAACCAACCTCAGAAAATCATCGTACGCGCCTGAAATCCGTACCCCCGTCCCAGGCATAATAACGGGTCGCTCCGCATTCATCAGCGCCCCGGCAACCAAGCGAGCTGCCGCACGCAAATCCTGTCCCTGCAATCCCACATCAGCCTGATCGCCAGGTACAAATCCTCGCAAAGTTACTGGGTCAATGATAGCACCCTGCACGTCGATCGGGACGTCAATCCAAACCGGTCCAGGCCGGCCCGACCCAGACAGATAAAGCGCCTTTTCTATCACGTAGCGCACATCGGTCGGCTCACGCAGCACCACCGCATATTTGGTGATACCACCGACCATACCGATAATGTCAACTTCCTGATCACCCAACTGACGCAGCGGCAAATCATAACTGCCGATCATCGTCTCACGCTTCACCTGCCCCGAGACCACGACCATGCCAATTGAATCTGTGTAGGCGCCATACACACCATTCAGAGCGTTAATCCCGCCCGGACCGGTTGTGACATTCACTACCGCCATCCGGCCACTCAAACGGCAATAGGCTTCAGCCGCCATTGCACAAGCCTGCTCATGATGGCAACAAATTACTGAAAGCAATTTGTTTCGGGATAATGCATCATTCAAATGCATCGCGCCGCCGCCGGTCACCATGAACACATGTTTAAGACCATGAGCAACCAAACACTCAGCAATGTAATCAGCGACGCGCATCATAATTTTCTGAAAATTTCATAATATCTAGAGCGTAAAACGCTGCTAACCGCGTCCCGGCATATTGACTATATTGACTGGATCTTGCGATTCAGCATCGATGCCTCTCTGCTCAATCAACTGTGCCAAATGAGAATTTGCTGCATAAGGGCTATCGATGTTACGAAACCGGATCGCGCCATCCTTGGTAACGGCAGAGAGCAAAACCTCTCCCTTCATCATCTCACGGCAAGATATTTGCCCCTTCTGGAGGGGCACCGCAAGATAAACCGATTGATCATCCAAAATATGCCCGGCCGGCAGATCGCGTTTCGCATAAACACCACGAACCAAACCGTCCAAGTACCGAATCTCTTTCTCCGGCGGAACTCGTTTGCTATCTCCCGACCCACCGCACATTTCCTCAGCCTTGGCGAAGGCCTTGAACCATGAATCCACCTGCTCGGGCAGCGAGCAATAAGGTGAAACAGGAATACCACCAGCCTCAATATCCACATGCCGCTCGAAGGTTCGCGCCCCCTTCGCATAAGCAATCAGCGTCGAATCCCGCCAGTCCCGATATTCATGCGTTGAATATCCAATAATATTATCCGGATACCGCGCCTTCAAAAAATCAATCTGATTCAAATCAAGTTCATAATCCTCAGCCGGATAGATCGACACACAATGGTTGATCGCGAGAGGAATATTTCGCTTGGCAAAAAACGACACCACATCATCTAAATCACGCAACGAGGAACCACCTGTTGAAATAATAACGGGCTTTTTCGTCGTCGCGATCTTTTCGATCAAAAACCAATCCTTGATATCAGAACTTGCGATCTTGATAATTTGAATCCCAAGATCAACACATTTATCGACCGAAACCTCATCAAACGGGGTCGCCATCGTAATCATGCTAGATTGGCGAACCGCTGCAACCAACTGTTGATACTCGGCCCACGACAACTGCGTATCGAGCGTCTTTTTTATATAACGTATATCTGTCCGATCACGAAAATCTTTATGGATAAAACTATCGACATCCCGAAACTGAAATTTCATCGCCGCACGAACACCGTTGAAGCGCACCACTTTTCCATAATCAGAAATGATCTTCAAACCGCGGGAGACATCCCCCCAGTGATTATTGGCCATTTCCAGGACAAATAAATTGTCAAAAATAGAAGTGCGCATAAGGCCTCGCGTTTGCGTATGTGTCACGCAAACCTATAACTTGTTGCCTTACAAGTCAATTTTTATGGCAACAATCGTATCGCATCACCATGAAGCCGGATTATTTCTTGCCTGAAAAATACGATGATCAAAGCGGAAAACTGAACAATCAACCACCACCACGCCAATTCCCTGGCAAGCCAGAGACCGATCATGGCAACCTCCTCAACCCATGTCGGGAATAATACCACGATGACCTCATGCACCACCAACCGGAAGGCCGCCTCCCATAACAACACCAAAACCAAGGCGAGCACTAAACTTACCCTACGATCAATTTTTCCTGAACCAAGACAGGCTAAATCCCAAATGCCCGGAATTGCCAATAATAAAAAAATCCCTCGGTAGTAAACATTTTGGGTAGCAAAAAAACAAAGTACAATAATCAAAGCGCTTGCAACAAGAAATATCCGGCGATGCGCGCTGACCCGATGCATTTTCAGTGAATAATACTTTGCATCCTTCCATGCCCACACCAATGCACCTAAACCCATCAATAGCGTATAAAAATTTGACGACTGATGAGCCGACAATAATGTGATACTTGGGTAAAACGGTCGAATAACGTGCGTCGCCGAATGCCAAGGCAGTATATGAAGTAATGCCAATCCACTGAACAAGTCGCTCGCTCCGAAAGTAGCCCGAAACGGTTGAGAGAGGGGAATAATGCTGAACACCTTCAGAATGCTGGATCCGTAGATCGCAACGACCAGAATTCCCAGAACACATCCCGTTAAACCAACCACAATCAAACGGGTTATACGTTCGCGAAGCCCCAAACCAAACAATATCGCCGGATAAAATTTAGCCGCCGCCGCCACGCCGAATAGGGCATAACTTATCAACGATAATTTTGAATTGTTGCAAATCAGCCAGAGTCCTAACATGATGATCGTAAACAAGCACAAATCCAAATTGCCTTGTTCAACAGCGTACCAAGTAGCTGTCGAAGCTAACGCGATGCAGCGGAATGCCAACTCCTTGAATGACCGAGGCGCCGGAAATAAAGAGAGGCTTGCCATAAAGCCAACGGCCATCAGCCCGCCCGCAACTGCCCGGTCGCTTACATCAATCGGTAAACGCGCAACATAAAGCAAAATCGGAGAATAATTAAATACCCCGCCATCCAGACAGTTACTTGGCACATAAACATTTACACCGCGCCGCCAACACACACCAGCCTGAAGGATATCGCCTAAATCGACAAATGGGGCCTGGCCACGCACATCATATAATGCGCTACAAAGTGTGTTGTAAAAATTTGGAAATATATTTTGTAGAGCTGTTAACATTAAAAATATAGCAAAAACAGCAAAGCTACCGCCATATCGTAATAATTTTTTGGTTGAGAATTTTGTTTTCATTTGCTTAAATTAATAAAAATGCCTCATCGGTTCATACGGTATCTCAAACACATAAAATGTTTCAGTTGTCCGATTGCTGCAAGATCATAAAGTTAACCTCGTGGATCAATAACATGTTCTAAAACGCCGTACGCGTATACCACGGTTCATAACTATGACTCTCCTGAATATAACTCTCACCTCGATAATCCTGATATAGATCTTGGAGATGCATTTTCGTCAACTCGATCCCAAACCTTCTCAAGATCAGTTGCGCCGCACGATAGGCAACACAAATTTTCAAGGCGCTCCATTCTTTGGTCCATTACGGCGCAAGTACACTGAAAACATCATTATTAGGCAAATCGGAACGAACAAAAAACCACATATAAATCACTCCAAACACCGCCACTACCGGCATCCAAATTATACCAGTCCAATTGGCCAGAGGTCCGGTGTACCCAGCAAAAAGCCAAAGCATCCAAAACACTGGCTTCTGATGAGGCTTCGCACGTGTCAACATCACCACCATAGCAATTGAAAACCCAACCAAATCGTATAAATAACCATATGGTGTCATTAAAATGGATGCTGTAACCGTTAATGCCATGCGCTCCGCTTGGTCTATCGTCTTACGCTGCCATAATTTCCATATAAAATACGTTGCCAAACAGCTGCTGATAAGCTGAAAAAACCAAGCCTGATGAACGGTCGCGCCTAGGCTTCGTGCCATAAAAAAAACGGTTACGCCTGCCGCCGGAAAGTTTTGTCTAAGCGGCGCTGAAACCAGATTCACCGCGCTTTGGCTCGCACCCAATAAAAACCATCGCCATGCTGACCACCCCATCAGTGGAATCGTTAGTGCAACCAAAAAAGTCACACCTGCCGCAAAAGTCACCAGCGCAGGCCAACGCCGCCTGGACAAAAATGTTACTGGCAAACTTATCCCCAGTTGGGGTTTAATACTTAGCAAACTAGCCAATCCACCCGCGAAACAAGGCCTGGAATCAACCAACAATAATGCCGAGACCAAAATGCCCCCTGTCAAAGCACCATTTTGTCCACCAACAATATCGTGTAGCTCGGCCGGGCAGCCAAGGCCAAAAATAATAACCCACCACTCCAGCTTTGCCTCACGCAATACATAGGCTGAAATCAACAAAAATACACCACGCCAGACCCAAAAGCTCAAAGCAAGCGGTAGCAGGGAATATAAGCTCGCCATTAGCGCCATCGTTGGAGGATACAGCCAGGTTAAAATAAAAGGATGTACCGACTCAACCAAATTTACCTGAAACGTCGCCTTCATCCATGCGGTCGGCTCAACATGATAACCATGAGAATTCGCAAAATTCATCAAAATCTGTTTGCCGCTGTACCAAAACATGGCGAAATCAGATTGCGGTAGCTCTTGAGTTGCGGTCATTACTTCAGGCTGGCCGGGCGCTCGCATCGCTAACAATACGAAAATAGTGCTTGCCAGATCGAGCAGATAAAGAAACGAAATGATGGAATAAATAAGCACCACCCAAATTCGTGGACGGGTGCGCAAAATCTCACAACTCATTTCGCGTAAATCATTGCAGGACCCCCGTCTGACAATACTTCTATGGCCCATTTCAATAAGGCAATCCAGCAGCAAAAACACTTTGTAGGGTGATCGGGGGGGGGGATGGTGGGTGCTGTAGGGATCGAACCTACGACAAGCTGATTAAGAGTCAGCTGCTCTACCAACTGAGCTAAGCACCCGCCGAGTGCAGCCTGTAGCAAGCCGCGCCCCCGATGGAAAGGGCCAATATTGCGCCTGCGCATAACGTAGTTGCAAAAAATGCATGGCCATCGAATCGCTCCTGGGCTACAGATGGTTTGCCGCTACGGCAACGCAGGAGACACTCGCCCCTAAACCAAACCGAGGGCGAGGGCCGACGGAGCAACCCCCCGGGAAACTCTCAGGCAAATGGACTACGTTGCCAGGTAAATCTGGAGAGAGGTGCTGGCATAGTCATGCTGGGCACCCGCCGAAGGGGAAGCCCGGATCCGTAATCGGACCGGAAAACTCTCAGGCAAAAGGACAGATGGGGACAAGTCGGGCCGGGATATCCCCTGCCCCCAACGAGTCCAGCGGAAGGTTCTACCTCATGTCCAACAATACCCATGTTACGATCATTGGCGCCGGCATTACTGGCGTTACCACGGCCTATGCCTTGCTCGACCGCGGCTGCACCGTCACCATCATCGACCGTAACCGCTACGCCGGCATGGAAACCTCCTTTGCCAACGGCGGCCAGCTTTCTGCCTGCAACGCCGAGGTCTGGAACAATTTTAGCACCATCGTGAAGGGCATGAAGTGGATGTTCCGCAAGGACGCCCCGCTGCTGCTCAATCCCAGCCCGAGCTGGCATAAATATTCTTGGCTGGCCGAATTCGTCGGCAATATCGGCAATTACCGCCAAAACACCATCGCCACAACGAAGCTAGCCATCGCCGCCCGGCATGATTTATTCGACATGGCCGCCCGCGAGAAAATTCAGTTCGACCATGAACAACGCGGTATTCTGCACGTATTTCCAGACCAAACCACTTTCAAAAAAGCCGAGGCGGTCAACGCGTTACTTAACGAGGGTGGGCTAGAGCGCCGGGCCGTTACACCACAGGAAATCCGCGTCATCGAGCCAGCCCTGAACCAACCCTACTACGGCGGGTTCTTCACCCCATCAGACTCCACCGGCGATATTCACAAATTCACCCGGGGCCTGGCCGATGCCTGCATCCGCCGCGGCGCTAAATTCCTCAGCGACACTGAGGTTCAGCATATCGCAACCGTTACAGGCGGCATCGCAACCCACATTCTCCCCGCTGGCGCCACCACATCTGAAATCATAAAATCAGATTCGGTAGTCATTTGTGCGGGTATCGCCAGCCGGCGTTTTGCTGCCATGCTGGGCGACCGCGTAAACATCTACCCGGTCAAAGGCTATTCCATCACCATCCCGCTGGACGATTCTACCTCACAGCAAGCCGCTCCCTGGGTCAGCCTGCTGGATGAGGAGGCTAAAATCGTCACCAGCCGGTTCGGTGCCAGGCGCTTACGAGTCGCAGGCACAGCCGAGTATAACGGTGAAAATCACGACATCCGTGCTGACCGTATTCGCCCACTCGTAGAATGGACACGCAACCTGTTTCCGGACGTTAGCACCGAGGGCGTGGTTCCATGGACCGGCCTACGCCCGATGATGCCGGACATGATGCCGCGCGTCGAACCAGGCAAACAGGCTGGTGTATTCTATAATACAGGCCACGGCCACCTGGGCTGGACCCTCTCCGCCGCCACCGCTCAGATGATCGCTGATCGGATTATGCCGGGGGTGGTTCCGGTCCGGCCAACATATTCATTCGCCGGAACGCAGCAAAAAGCCGCCTGAATTTACTTTACGCATTGACCAACACGCAATGGTCGTATCCATTGAGCGCATATAATTGTACCAGCTCTCACCAACGGCTGGCGCAGTGGGGTTGTCTGCACTACGTCTAAAGACCCATAGTCTGATAACGATCCGCCACCGATGCAATGGCTATCATATAGGCCGCGGTTCGCATCGAAATTGTCGTCGAGTGGGCACGTTGCCTCTCGACGATCCTCTGAAACGTGGCATTGATACTATCCTCAAGCCCCGACTCCACAAGGCGCCGTTCGGTTGGGCCGTCTCGCATCTGGTCTCTGAAATTATCATCGAAGCCGGTCCTGGTATGGCGCTCCAACTCGCTCAGCAGTCGGCTCGTGAGCGATTGTTCCCGGCGCCTTTGTAATTGCCCAAACCGCATATGGGCCAGGTTTTTTACCCACTCGAAATACGAGACAATCACCCCGCCTGAATTGGCGAACAAATCCGGGATCACGGGAACTCCCTTGGCCGCCAGAGCCATTTCAGCGAATGGCGTCATCGGGCCATTGGCTGCCTCAACGACCAATTTGGTATTGATCTGATAAACATTTTCTTCCGTGATCGCGCCTTCGATCGCCGCCGGGATCAATATATCGCAAGGCACCGCAAAAACATCCGCCGGCTGACCAAAGCTCTCAGCACCAACAAACCCTGCAATACTGCCAGTACTTTTCAAATGCGCCTGCAATGCGCCAACATCGAGCCCCGCATCGTTACGCACCATGATATCATGGTCACCAACCGCGGTAATCCTGGCCCCGTCATTGGCAAAATACTTCGCTGCATGAGATCCAACATTACCAAAGCCCTGAATGACAACAGCCAGGCCCCGCGCAGCAGGGGCTGGAAAATCTTGCCGGTTTACAACCTCCGAGCGCAGAAACGCCATAGTGGCAAAATACACCCCCAGGCCCGTCGCCTCGGTGCGGCCATCGATCCCTCCATGGCTGATCGGCTTGCCGGTGACGCAGGCCATAGCGTTGATGTCGTTATTATGGGTGCGACGATACTGGTCAGCAATCCAGGCCATCTCAAGTGGCCCTGTTCCCATATCCGGCGCCGGCACATTCTGCGAGGGGCTTAACAGATTGCGCTTGATAAGTTCGGCCGCAAAACGCCTGGTGATCCGTTCGCGCTCTTCTTGTGTCCAATCGGAATTATTGATGCACAACCCACCTTTGGACCCCCCAAAAGGAATATCCACCAACGCGCATTTTAATGTCATCAGGGTCGCCAGCGCCTCAACTTCTTCAACGGTGATATGAGGTGCGAATCGTATCCCTCCTTTCACTGGTTCGATGTGATCTGAATGGACCGCCCGGTAGCCGACAAAGGTCTTCAGCTTGCCGCGCAACTGAACACCAAACTTAACAGTATAGGTGGCGTTACAGACTTTTATTTTATGGGCCAGATACGGGTCTAACCCAAGCTGTTCAACAGCCCCGTCAAAATATTGGTTCACGCTATCGGTAAAATTGAAGGTCATCGGCTTTTCCTTGGTCAAATCATTTTGACTTGCGTAACTATAAAATTAACCTAAAACTGCATAAAGAGCATTTTCCGCACCAAACGGTGCGTTTTGAAAGTAACACGGATGAAATCGATGCAACGCCCGACAACGCCGCTTAAAACCATGGTTGAATTGCAGGAAGCCATTGCGTTGCACTACCCAGACCTGACCGCACACGAACAAATGGTTGGCAGGTTCATCGTGGAAAATCCCACGAAAGTTGCCTTGCTCAGTATGCGCAAACTGGCCCAGGCCGCCGCAGTCACCCCCTATAGTGTGATCCGGTTTTTTAAAAAATTTAACTTTCAAAAATTTGACGATATCAAAAACCTCGCCAGCCAGGGCCTCGCCATCGACCCCCTGGCCGTTCTGGAGCGAACGCGCGATGATCTTGTACAAAAAAAAACCAAGGAATCAGGCGGCATTCTGGCAACCCAACTCAATTTGATCCTGACCGCAATCAAAACCCCCACCGCTGATGAACTTGACCGCCTGGCCGAGACCCTGATGCGCGCCAAGGTAAATTATGTCGCCGGGTTCAGAACTTCGCAGGCTCTGGCACAGCATTTTCATTATTGCGCCCAGCACGCTCACAAAAACATACTCTTCGTCTCAGGCGTTTCGAGCTATTCCATCGACCAACTGGCCCAAATCGGCCCCAGCGATGTGATGTTCGCACTTTCCTTCAAACCCTACACCCAAATTATTATCCGGCTTTGTCAGTATGCCAAAAATCGTGGCGCGAAGTTGGTCGTGATGACTGACAGCAAATTATCGCCGCTGTACCGTCTGGCCGATGAAAGTGTTTTTGTTGCCGCTGATGGGCCATCTTATTTCAACTCCATGGTGGGCCCAACAATCATTCTAGAGCGCCTGCTGACACGAATGCATGTTCTCAACGAACAAACCGCCTATGAACGATTGAAATCGCACCGCGCTTTGCATCGGTTTCTTGATAAATCCAGCTAAACGGCCCCGCTTCAGCCGCACCATTTGGTGCAATTCTTGTTTGCCTCGCAATAAAATGATGCCCCAACCTTCCCCTTTACTTTTAGATGTGTCAGGTTATTCACAATCCAAGAATGTTTAAAGATTTATCAAAGGGTGGCCAAATATGAAACAAAGCTTCAGGTGTAACGAGCCGCTAGTCTCTGCGAGGTCAGACCTGCTAGCTTATATGATTCTATTTGCCTGAATTTTTTGCATTTCGAACTGTCCCCAAAGTCAACCCTGAAATCTACTGCTTTCGACACTTGACCTATAGTCTTGTGTAATATCAGAGTAATAAAGCGACTCACCATAAAGGATATGTGAATGGCGTATGCGCTTCAACAACTGGTCAACGGCATTACGCTCGGCATGATTTATGGCTTGATCGCCGTAGGCTACACCATGGTCTACGGCATCATTGGTATGATCAATTTTGCCCATGGTGACGTATTCATGGTGGGCGCGTTCGTGGGCATTATCGTCCTCACCGCGTTAACTGGGGTCACCTCAGTGCCAATGGGCATACTGGCGGCATTAATTCTGTCGGCCGGCGTTTGCGCGTTATATGGTTTTTCAATCGAGCGCGTTGCCTATCGTCCCCTGCGCGGCTCGTTTCGCCTGGCACCTCTAATCTCCGCCATCGGCATGTCGATCTTGCTGGAAAACTACGTGCAAACCAGCCAAGGCGCCCTTGAACGCGCGATCCCGGTCGCAGTTCCCGGCGGCTTTGTGCTGATGAACGAAAACGGCTTCGTGGTGCAGCTTTCCTGGATGCAAATCGCCATCGTCGTTGTCACCTTGGTGACCTTGGGCATCTTCACATACATCGTCACCAAAACCCCGCTTGGTCGCTCCATGCGTGCGGTCGAGCAAGACGCTAAAATGGCCGCCTTGCTCGGCATCGATACCAACCGCACCATCAGCTATACCTTCATTATCGGCTCGGCACTGGCTGCCGTCGCCGGGGTGATGTTCCTGCTGTATTATGGCGTGATCGATTTTTACATCGGCTTCAACGCCGGCATCAAAGCCTTTACCGCTGCCGTGCTGGGCGGCATAGGCAGTCTGCCGGGTGCGGTCCTCGGCGGGTTGCTCATCGGCTTGATCGAAGCCTTTTGGTCCGGCTATGCCACGGTCGCCTATAAGGATGTCGCTGTGTATTCCATTCTCGCCATCGTCTTGATGTTCATGCCCACAGGTCTCCTCGGCCGCAACGACATCGAGAAGGTCTGAGCCATGAGACATCTCGCCGACAATATTAAAGATTCCCTAATCGTTGGCGGCGTGGCGTTTTTACTATTTGGCCCGTTCCTCGGTTTACAACTGACCGACGGCACAAACGGTAACCTCGCCCTGGCCACCAGGCCGGTGTTACTGGCAATCGCAGTCGGCCTCAGCATTGCGGCCCGCTTCCTGCTGCTGCTCTGGCAGGACCACCGCGCCACCCGAGTCCCAGCCGTCAAACTCGCCGCTGCTGTTACCAAATCCGGCAAATATGTCGCCCCGGCTCTGCTTATTTTCGCCATCACCCTGCCGTTAATCCCAGGGATCGACAATTCCTACGTCGACCTTGGCGTCCTCATCATGACCTACGTCATGCTCGGCTGGGGTCTGAACATTGTGGTCGGTCTCGCCGGCCTGCTCGACCTTGGGTATGTGGCATTTTATGCCGTGGGCGCTTACAGCTTTGCGTTGCTCTCGCATTATTTCAACTTCACCTTCTGGGAATGTCTGCCGCTGTGCGGCATCCTTGCGGCGGCCTGGGGCATCTTTCTCGGCTTCCCGGTGCTGCGGTTGCGAGGCGATTACCTGGCCATCGTCACACTCGCCTTCGGGGAAATTATTCGCCTCGTCATCACCAACTGGGTCTCGCTCACCGGCGGCCCCAACGGCATTTACGATATTCCGCACCCCACATTGTTTGGCCTCACCTTCGACATGGCAGGCGGCCCCGGCACCGTATCAAACTTCTTCCACATCGACCCGGACCCATCGCAGCGCACAACCTATCTCTATTATATTATTCTGGCACTCGCCTTGCTCACAAATTGGGTAACATTGCGCTTGCGCCGTCAGCCATTAGGCCGCGCCTGGGAGGCTTTGCGCGAGGATGAAATTGCCTGTCGCTCGCTCGGCATTAACCTTCGCAATACCAAACTCACCGCCTTTGCCATCGGCGCCATGTTCGGTGGCTTCGCTGGCTGTTTCTTCGCCACCCGCCAGGCCTTTATCAGCCCTGACAGCTTCACCTTCATCGAATCCGCTACCGTGCTTGCCATCGTGGTGCTTGGCGGCGCCGGTAGCCAACTAGGTGTGGCGCTCGCCGCCATCGTAATGATCGGTGTCCCCGCACTGCTGCAGGATTTACAAATTTACCGTATGCTGATCTTCGGTATCGCTCTGGTCACCATCATGGTGGTGCGGCCCCGCGGTTTCATTTCCACCCGCACGCCCTCCGTCTCGCTCGGCAAGGCAAAAATCATCTCATCCGACATGATCTCCGAAGGACATGGCTAACATGGGCGACACACTTCTCACCGTAACCGACCTCACCATGCGCTTCGGCGGCCTCACGGCCGTTAATGCGCTCAGCTTCAATGCCAAACGCGGCGACATCACCGCTGTTATCGGCCCCAATGGCGCTGGCAAAACCACGGTCTTCAACTGCATCACCGGCTTCTACAAACCAACCTCCGGTAGCATCTCCATCGCCCATACGGCCGGCGCTTCAATGCTGCTCAACAAGCTTCCCGGCCACGCCATCGCCAAAAAAGGCCGCGTCGCCCGCACGTTCCAAAACATTCGGCTATTCGGCGGCATGACGGTGCTGGAAAACTTACTGGTGGCGCAACATAATGAATTGCAAGCCGCCACCGGCTTTGGCGTGCTTGCCATCCTTGGTATTGGCAAATATCGCGCCGCCGAAAAAGCTGCCATCGACCGCGCTAAGCATTGGCTGGCTGCCACCAACCTCATCGACCGCGCTGACGACCCCGCCGCCTCCCTGCCCTATGGCGCCCAACGCCGCCTGGAAATCGCCCGCGCGATGTGCACCGATCCGGTTTTACTTTGCCTCGATGAACCTGCCGCCGGGCTGAACCCGCGTGAAAGCCAGGCGTTGAACGACCTGCTGCTGAAAATCCGGGCTGATGGCTGTTCGCTGCTCCTCATCGAACACGACATGGGGGTGGTGATGAAAATCTCCGACCATATCATCGTCCTCGATCATGGCAAAAAAATTGCCGACGGCACGCCTGTTGAAATCCGCAACGACGCTGCCGTCATCTCCGCCTACCTCGGCGAGGGTGATGATGACGACCCCGATGCGCCCATCGCCGAAACCTTGGCGGCCGCAGAATGACCGCCGTTCTCTCACTAACCGGCGTCAACACGTTTTACGGTCAGATCCAGGCCCTGCGCGACGTCAATATGGAGGTTAATGAAGGCGAAATCGTCACCCTCATCGGCGCCAATGGTGCCGGCAAATCCACCTTGATGATGACCATCTGCGGTAACCCCCGCGCCAAGTCCGGCAGCATCATCTATCGTGGCGAGGACATCACCAACCTGCCAATGCACCTGATCGCCCGCCGCGCGATTGCGCAATCACCCGAGGGACGGCGTATTTTTCCGCGCATGAGCGTCGAGGAAAATCTGCTGATGGGCAGCCAGGTCATCAAATTTCAAGACTACGACAAGCAGCTTGAACTGATGTTCGAACTGTTCCCGCGCCTGAAGGAACGTTTCGCCCAGCGTGGCGGCACACTGTCAGGCGGTGAGCAGCAAATGCTGGCCATCGCCCGCGCCCTGATGTCCAAGCCAAAACTGCTGCTGCTCGACGAACCTTCGCTGGGCCTCGCCCCGCTGGTCATCAAGCAAATTTTTGGTGCGATCAAAAAGCTCAACCAGGAAACCGGGCTCACCGTTCTGCTGGTTGAACAAAACGCCAATCAGGCTTTACGCTTGGCAGACCGCGGTTATGTTCTGGTCAACGGTGCCATCACCATGGCTGGCACCGGGACCGACCTGCTCGCCCGGCCAGAAATTCGTGCCGCCTATCTAGAAGGCGGCCATTGAAATGTTACCGATAATGGTTGCATACTTCGCTTAAGCATAACGATCCAAAACTTAACCAACAGGAGCCGCGATTTGAAAAAATATCTTTTTTGCACAGCAGCAACGCTTGCACTCAGCTTCGCCGTGGCAGCCGCCCCGGCACAAGCCCAAACCAAGGTTGGCATGGCGGGTCCGCTGACCGGCTCGAACGCCGCATTCGGCGTCCAGCAGAAAGTCGGCGCTGACCAGGCTGTCGCCGATATCAATGCCAAGGGCGGCGTCCTCGGCAAAAAACTAGTTGAGGTCGTACAGGATGACGCCTGCGATCCGAAGCAAGCTGTTACCGCCGCCAACCAGTTGGTGTCTGATGGCGTGGTGATGGTCGATGGTCATTTCTGCTCGGCTTCCTCAATCCCGGCCAGCAAAGTCTATACCGACAACGGTATCCTCCAAATCTCTCCGGCATCCACCAACCCCAACTACACCGACGATGGTTCAGCCTTCACTTTCCGTACCTGCGGCCGTGACGACCAGCAGGGCAAGGTTGCAGCCGAATACATCGCCAAACATTTCAAGGGCGCCAAAATCGCCGTGCTGGATGACAACTCGACCTACGGTAAAGGCATTGCTGATCAGGTTCGTATGAACCTGAAGAAGCTCGGTATCCCTGATGCGTATGACACCTCCTACACCGCCGGTGATAAAGACTATTCCGCTCTGATCAGCCGCCTGAAGCAACAGGGCATCACCCTGGTTTATATCGGCGGCTATTATGCCGACGCCGGCCTGATCATGCGCGGCGGCGCCGCCCAGGGCTACACACCGCAATATTTCTCTGAGGATGCAGCTCAGGCTTCAGCCCTCTGGCAAGTTGCCGGCCCTGCCGCTGAAGGCATGCTGTTCACCTTCCCGCCACCGGCTGAAGTTGGCTCCGCTGCCGCTGCTGTGGTTAATGAGTTGAAAAAAGCCAACCAAGACCCCTCCGGCTACGTGCTGTACTCCTACGCCACCATCCAGGTGTGGGCTGAAGCCGCCAAAAAAGCCCATAGCGTAAAAGGCTCGCTGGTATCCAAGGAACTGAAGGCTGGCGGCCCGTGGCCGTCGGTTCTTGGTCCGTTGAAGTTCGACAGCAAGGGTGACGTCGTCGATGCCGCTTACGCTATTTACAAGTGGCACAACGGCGCACCGGTTCTGATCACCGCCAAATAATCGCCATTCGTTAAGTGCCAGCCGCGCTGGCACTTAACTTGGCGATCGCCTAGAAACCCCGAAGTTTTTCTTCGGGGTTTTTTTATGGACACTCATCACTCATCGCTCGACCCTGCAGACTGGGCCACCTTGCGCGCGACCGGCCACCAGATGATCGATGATATATTCAACCACCTCGCCAACCTTCGTGATAAGCCGGTTTGGCAGCCAATGCCGTCAGCCGTAAGGGCCAATTTTCAAAAACCACTGCCACAGCTGGGGCAGGACATTGCGCCCCTTTACGAGAGTTTCCGCGCCAATATCCAGCCCTACGTTTCCGGCAACACCCACCCTACCTTCATGGGTTGGGTACAGGGCGGGGGCAACGCCGTCGCCATGCTGGCGGATTTACTCGCCGGTGCGATGAACGAAAATTGCGGCGGACGCGACCATGTCGGGCTGGCCGTGGAGCGCCAGGTCATCGCCTGGGCCGCAGAAATCACTGGTATGCCTGTCTCCACCAGCGGCCTGCTGCTTACCGGCTCCTCGATGGCCAACTTCATCGCCGTACTTTGCGCACGCTACAAAATCCTCGGACATAGCGCGCGAGAAGATGGCCTGGGCAGCGCCCCCCTCGTCGCCTATGCCAGCCAGGGCGTGCATCGCTGTGTGCCCGGTGCCCTGGATATGGCCGGCCTGGGCTTCAACGCCTTGCGTAAAATCCCTACCGACTCCGATTATCGCATGAGCATCCCAGCCCTCCGCACTGCCATAGAATCCGACCAGGCTGCCGGCAAAACCCCATTCCTTATCATTGGCACCGCCGGCAGCGTCGATGTCGGCGCGTTCGACGATCTGGCGGCGCTGTCTGAAATCGCCCGCGAATTTGGCCTCTGGTTCCATGTCGATGGCGCATTCGGTGCACTCGCATGTTTGTCACCAACACTGCGTCCGCAGCTCACTGGTATCGCGCAGGCCGATTCAATCGCTCTAGATTTTCATAAATGGGCGCAAGTAACTTACGATGCCGGCTGCATTCTCATCCGCGACCCGGCACTGCATGAAGCAACGTTTTCTCAATCCACCAACTACCTCGCCGCCGCCGCCCGCGGTCTCGCAGGGGGCCAACCCTGGCCATGCGACCTCGGCCCCGACCTTTCACGCAGCTTTCGTGCTCTTAAAGTATGGATGACAATCTCAGCCTTTGGTTCCGAAAAGCTCGGGCAGGTCATCGACCACACCTGCGCGCTGGCAAAACACCTAGCCCACCGCATCGAACAATCGAATGTCCTGGAATGTCTCGCACCTGTGCCGCTCAACATTGTCTGCTTCCGCGTGAAAAATTTTACCGATTCCCAGAATGCCAGCCTGGTAGCCGACCTTCAGGAAGCGGGGCTATTCGTGCCCTCCACCACCACCATCAACGGTCAACGCGCCATCCGTGCCGCCATCGTAAACCACCGCACGGTAGCAACAGATATCGACAATTTGGTGGACGAAATCATCCGCCGCGCTCTCTAAAAAACGCTCCGGCTTTAACGCTAGTCGCGGTCGCCCCAGCCGCCACCATACCCAAACCCAAACACCACTGGCGGCGGGGCCACATAAACCGGTGCCGGCGCATACGTATAGCCGCGTCCATAACCCGCGCTTGGATACACAACACAACCCGCGAGCGATGTTGCCACGAGACCGAGAGCAGCCAAAGTCTTCAGCGGCCGCAATAAGCGCGTTTTGGTTTCTGACGCTAAATTCATTCTGGATTTAATCATTGTCCACTCCTTCATGCCGAAAGACATAAAATTTGATCTTTAGATCGTTCCATATATTTGCGTCATCTTTACGGCGGGAGCGTGTTGAAATGTAACAGCCTATCACGTCGGCGTGACAATTCATGCAAAGCTCCTCTCGTAACATCCAGCGACAATATGCCCCCGCAATGCCATGATTTTGACCATAGAAATCCATAACCCTCAGCACTATGTGTCGTCTTGACAACAAACACCGCTGAGGAGTTACACCAGTGACCAAGCAATTTTCCGGGTTCCGACGTGCGTTGTCGTTCACAACGTCGTTGTCATTGGCATTGCCCCTGATACCGGTTGCAGCACAGGCCCAGGTTGCCGCCCCTCCGCCCTCACGGGTTGGACAAATTGCCTATGTCCGCGGTGCAGTGTCGTTTAACGGTTCCGGCTCCGGTGGCTGGGCGGCGGCAGCGGTGAATTATCCGGTTGCTGAGGGTGATTCACTCTACACACAGGATGGCGCTCAAGCCGCCATCGCCCTCAATGCCAGTAAAATTTCGCTTAACAGCGACACTGAATTACAAATCACGCAGTTGAGCGATAGCAATCTGGCCGTCACCGAAAGCCAGGGTGAGGCGATGTTCACGCTAAACGACCTGCAACCCGGCCAAACCTTTACCATCGCAACGCCGCGCGCCAGCGTCACCATCTCGCAGGATGGTCAGTACGATGTCATCGCCGGGGATACCGACAACCCAACCATCGTTGAAAGCCTGCAAGGTGCCGCCGTGGTCACCACCAACGCGGTAACCATCGAGGTCCCACAGGGCCAGGAGGCCGTTCTCACCGGCACCGACCCCATCCAGGCCGAACGCATCGCCGCCCAACCCGGCAGTTTTGCCAGCAGCATTTTGGCCCAATCCGCGCCGCCACCACCACAATATGTCCCGCCTCTGGTGGGCCAAATGACCGGCGTGGCGGAGTTGAGTTCCTACGGCAGTTGGGGGCAAGACCCCACCTACGGCGCGGTCTGGTACCCGCAAGTCAGCGCCGGCTGGGCTCCCTACCGGGAAGGCCATTGGGCAAACATCGCACCTTGGGGCTGGACCTGGGTGGAGGATGAGCCCTGGGGCTTCGCGCCCTTCCATTATGGCCGCTGGTTCCACGACCACGACCGTTGGGGTTGGGCACCTGCTCCTGATTATTCTGAAGGCGGCGACTACGGTCGCTACTACCAGCCGGTTTATGCGCCGGCCGTCGTCAGCTTCTTCGGCCTCGGCGTCGGCGTCGGCATCACGGCCGCGCTGCTCGCCTCACATTCAGTCGGCTGGGTGCCGCTGGCGCCCAACGAGCCCTATTATCCCTATTATCGCAGCTCACCTGATTACGTCCGGCGGATCAATATCGTGAATGTCCGTAACATCAACGTGGTGAATACCCGCAATAATTATTACTACGGCGACGACAAAAACTTCGCCTATAACCATCTCGCCAACCACGCCGCCGCCACCATGATCCCTGGTGCGGCCATGAGCAACGGAGAGCACGTCAGGCAAGCCGGCCGGCCAGCGCCGGAAAATATTCTGGCTGCAGCAAGACCGATCATGCCACATACCGGTGACCACGCACCGAATGGGCATCCGGGTACCTATCTACCCCCCGCACCCCGGCCATTAGCCCAAATCCGCCCGGGCGTTGTCCCACATCCCACTGAATTTGCTCAACATCCTCCAGTACGCCCTGGCATGGTCGGGCAACCGCCCCTTGCCAGCGGCGCCAATCATGTCGTGCCACCATCCAATGTGCCGGGTCACCCAAATTTTACCGGCGCAACCCCCGGCTTCCACGCGCCACCCCCACCGCCCGTGAACGGTGGGCACCCTGGCCAGTTGCCTCCCGCGCAGGGCCTCCATCCGCAACAGCCCAACACCATTCACCCGCAAACGCCTCAACAAGGCCGCCCGCCGGAGCCACCTGCTCATCCCCAGGCGCCACAGCCATTTCACCCGCAGGATCAACAGCCCCACCCGCAGGTACCGCAATTCCACCCCCAAGCGGTACAGACGCAGGTGCAGCAACCACAGGTGCAGCAACCACAGGTGCAACAACCACACCCGCAAGCGCCCGTTTTCCATCCCCAGGCCGCCATGCCGCAAGCGCCGCAGTTCCGCCCGCAGGTAGAGCAGCCACATCCGCAGGCACCGCAGCCCCGCCCCCAGGTCATAC
>DAIDEE010000056.1 GCA_027308685.1 Acidocella sp. | reverse complement strand
GGTATTATCGGCGGGGTGGGGGTGGTTCGCAAGGGTGGGTGGCTTGGCCCCCACCGGCGGCTTGTGCTAGCGCAAGGGCATGACCTCTATCATTACCATCTTGAATGGGCCGAATTTGAACCTGCTGGGGACGCGGGAGCCGGAGACATACGGCACCGGAACCCTGGATGACCTGGAAACCCTCTGCGCCGAGACCGCTGAAGGGTTGGGTCTGGCGATTGATTTTCGCCAGTCCAACACCGAGGGCGAGTTGATTTCATGGGTGCATGAAGCGCGCACCCGCGCGGCGGGACTTATCATCAATCCGGCGGGGTATTCGCATACGTCGGTGGCGCTGATGGATGCGCTGCTGGCGGTGGATATTCCGGTGCTGGAGGTGCATCTCTCCAATATTCATAAACGCGAGAGTTTCCGGCACCATTCCTATGTGTCGCGGGCGGCGCAGGGCGTTATTTGCGGGCTGGGGTTTGCGGGCTATAGGCTGGCATTGATTGCCCTCTCGGATATTTTGGAGGAAGACCTATGAGCCTTTCATTCGACCCCGATGCGTTGCGCGTGCTGGCGGAAATCCTCAATAAATCTGGCTTGTCCGAGATCGAGCTTGAGGAGGGCGACCGCAAGGTGCGCCTGGCCCGGGCGGTGGCGCCGGTGACCATGATGGCGGCAGCGCCCGCAGCGGCTGCGGCCCCCGTGGCAGCCGCGCCGGCGGCGGCACCTGCACAGGCGGACCCGGCCAAGCACCCCGGGCTGGTGAAAAGCCCGATGGTGGGGGTGGCGT
Source organism: Acidocella sp. (assembly GCA_027308685.1). GTDB lineage: Bacteria > Pseudomonadota > Alphaproteobacteria > Acetobacterales > Acetobacteraceae > Acidocella. The sequence continues at coordinate 21,427 of DAIDEE010000056.1, read as the reverse complement.
ATCTCTCGGCTGAGCCAGGGGCAGCACCATACGTGACCGTGGGCCAACAGGTGGCGGCGGGGGCGACGTTATTGCTGATCGAGGCGATGAAGACGTTCAACCAGATCAAGGCGCCGCGGGCCGGCACCGTGACGCAGATTCTGGTGGCGGCCGGGGCACCGGTTGAATATGACGAACCGCTGCTGATTATTGAGTAAGCCAATGTTCAAAAAAATCCTGATCGCCAATCGCGGTGAAATTGCGCTGCGGGTGCAGCGGGCTTGCCGGGAACTGGGGATTGCGACGGTGGCGGTGCATTCCACCGCCGATGCCGACGCGATGCACGTACGCCTGGCTGATGAGAGCGTGTGCATCGGGCCGCCACTGGCGCGTGATTCGTATTTGAATATGCCGGCGATTATTTCGGCGGCGTTGATTACCGGGGCTGAGGCGATTCATCCGGGTTATGGATTTCTCTCGGAAAATGCCGACTTCGCCGAAATGGTGGAGGCACATAAGCTGGTGTTTATCGGGCCGAGTGCACAGCATATTCGGATGATGGGCGATAAAATCACCGCCAAGACCACCATGCTGGAACTGGGCGTGCCGCTGGTGCCGGGTTCGGCAGGGGAATTGGAAACGCTTGAGGAAGCCTACGCGGTGGCCGAGCGGATTAAATACCCGGTGTTGATTAAAGCCGCGGCCGGTGGCGGCGGGCGCGGCATGAAGGTGGCGCAGAGCCGCGAGGACCTGGAGAGCGCGTTCCGCGAGGCGCGCGCCGAAGCAGGTGCGGCGTTTGGCAATAATGCTGTGTATATGGAGAAATATCTCGATAAGCCACGCCATATTGAATTGCAGATTTTAGCCGACCGCCACGGCAATGTGGTGCATTTTGGCGAGCGCGATTGCTCGTTGCAGCGCCGCCACCAGAAGGTGCTGGAAGAAGCAGGCTCGCCCGCCATCACCACGGCGCAGCGCGATGCGCTGGGCATTGTGGTGACCGATGCGCTGAAGAAAATTGGCTATCGCAATGCCGGGACCTTAGAGTTTTTATATCAGGATGAGCAGTTCTCATTCATTGAGATGAACACCAGGCTGCAGGTTGAACACCCGATTTCTGAGATGATCTCACGGATGGACCTGGTGCATGAGCAAATCCGCATCGCCGCTGGTGAGCCCTTGGGATATGAGCAGAGCGATATTGAACTCTCCGGCCACGCGATTGAGTGCCGGATTGCCGCTGAAGACCCCGAGACATTTGCGCCCTGCCCTGGGCTGGTGAGCGTGTATCATCCGCCGGGCGGGTTGGGCGTGCGGGTGGATTCGGCTTTATACGCCGGCTACCGGGTGCCGCCGCATTATGACTCACTGATCGCGAAACTGATCACATTTGGCAAAACCCGTGAAGAAGCCATTGCGCGGATGAAGCGGGCGCTCAGGGAATTTGTGATTCAGGGGATTAAAACCACCATCCCGCTGCACCAGCGTATATTGGAAAACCCGGAGTTTCTGGCAGGGGATTATACGATTCACTGGCTGGAAAAATTTGTCGGGCAGGACCATTAAGCGGCTATTTTTGGGGGTTTAGCGGACCGTCCATGGAACATACAGCTTACGGCGAGCAGTTTTTCCTTCGGCTTGATGCGGGTGAGGAGCTCATCGAATCCCTGACGTTGTTTGCCGCGGCGTATGAGAGGGATTTTTTCGCCATCGTGTCAGGTGTTGGCATGGTGGATGGGCTGAAGTTTGGGTTTTTCTGCGTCAATCATAATGATTACGATGTTAACGACCTGCCGGGCGTTTTTGATTTGAATGTGATTTCCGGCAATATCAGCAGGCGCGGCGGCATGTGGTGGCCGCATGTGCATCTGGTTGTCAACACGCCGGATTATGCCACGCGCGGCGGGCATTTAATTGAGGCTAAGACGCATATTACCATGGAACTTTGGCTGAGCGCACCGCGGGCGACTGGCATCACGCGGCAGAGCACACCGGGGCGGCCTGCGAGTTATTTGTCATCACGATACGTAGCCGATTAAACCACAAGCAGGACGGATGAGCGACGCGTAATTTGCCATGCGTACCGCCGCATTGAAGCGATGGGTTGCGCTTTGCTGACCCATGCTTAGCTTGCTGCGTTCATCCGCTGTCGCCGCTGACGCGGACGGGTAATAGGAATTCGATGGGGTGGTTGGGCATATTGGCCAGAAACCCCGGGAAGCGTGAGCCGCGCAAGGCGCTCAGCGCGGCCTGGTTGACCGAGGCTAGGCCGCTGGGGTTGGCCACGCCGACGGAGAGGATGCTGCCATCCGGAGCCACAGTGAAGCGCAGCGTGCAGGTGCTGGTAATTCCGGCGCTGCTGATATCACCTGGCACCTCCAAATGGCTCAGCACGATCGCCCGCAACATGCCGGTGTAGTGCGACAAAGCGGTTTGCTGCGCCGCGGGTGAGGGCGGCGGCGCCTCGGTGACCGGCGCGGGCGGCAATGGTGCGCTAACCAGTTGTGGCGGCGGCGGCGGTAGCGGGTGTGGCCGGGTGTGCATGACCGGGTGGTTGGGTTTGGGCGGCGGTGGGGGTGGCGCTGGCACCGGCGGCGTGACGGGCACTGGCGGTTGTGGCGTCGGCGGCGGGGGTTGCGGCGGTGGCGGCTTGGCGTGTTCCACCGGGGCGGGCGGCAGCATTTGCAGCTTCACCACCCCCGGTGCCACCGGCTGCGGCGGTGGCGATTGCCAAGCCAGCATGAAGAGCAGCGCCGCCTCGACACCGAATGCCACAAGTAAGGCACGCCCGAACCGGTCAGGTTCGGACGTGTCCCAGGTGGTCTGGATAAGTTCCGTCACGTTACTCGATTATCAGAACTTGAAGGCAACGCTGCCATACACCGCGCGTGGCGCACCGATGATGCCTTCCTTATAGTTGGCCCCGGAGCTGTAATATTGGTTGACGTCTGACTGCGCGTAATAACGTACGCCAAATATATTATCGAGGTTCAAGGTTACCTTCACAGCCTTCACAATTCCCATGTGCAGCGGAATGGTATCGGCAAGTGTGAGGTCGGTGATAACATAGCCGCCGTTTTTGAAGGTGGAGGGCAGGCTGATGGCGGCGTTGTTAAGAACCTGGCTGCCGATGTAGCGCATGTCCACGCCCACATAATAGCCGTTGTTGGTCCAGTTGGCGCCAGCGGACAGCAGGTTTTGCGGCACATTGGCGATCGCTTGGCCGGAGGTAACCGAGATGCCGGAGAATTGGTCGGTGTAGCTGGATGTGTAGATGGCGCTGTTGTGCGCGTAGTTTAAGTAGCCGGCAAAGTCACCGGGCACCATGTTGCCGCCGATATGACCAAAATCATCGGCCAACTGCAATTCCTCGCCCTCATAGCGCGAACTGCCGCCGTTGCCGGTGGTGGAGTTGCCGGTGGAAAGGTCGGTGGTGGTAACGAAGGTGTTGAGGAAGTCTTCGCGATAATAATTGGCTTCGGCAACAATCGGGCCATTTTCATAACGCAGGCCGATCTCGTAATCCTTCACATATTCCGGCTTCACGGTCACCGGCTGCACCTTGCCGCTGTTGGTGGCGATGTTGTTATAATATGAGGTGATGTCGGGGAATTTGACGTTTTGCCCGTATGAGGCATAGGCCACCAGCTGTGGCGTGATGGCAAAGCTCATGCCCAGGGTGGGAGAGAGATAATGCGCGGTGTTGGAAACGCTGCCAGTGTAAGGGTAATAATAGGCTGCCTGGTCGGTATCTTTGGTTATGGCGTAGAGATATTTCAGGCCCGGCGTGATTTTCAAACGGTCGTCGAACAGGCTGATTTCATCCTGGATATAGACCGAACCCAGCGTCCGCACGTCATGTTCGTTCCAAAAATCGTTACCGCTGCCGTTTGGCTGGGCGTTTTGCGGAATGTTGAAGGAATTGGCGAAGAACTCGCGCGAATGTAAATGTGCGAAGGTGAGGTTAGACCCAAACTGTACGGTATTGAACGGCAGCGAGAGCTTCAGGCTTGGTTGGAAGCCGAAGGTGGTGGTGTAATAGCCATACAAATGGTTGGAGGCGTGGTTGCAGTCTGAGATATTGTAATCTTGCGTATTGCTGAAAGCACGGTTGCAATAGGAGGTGCGGACATAATCATTTTCAGCCAAAAATGCCTTGATGTCGCCGCTTAAATACGGCGTGAACTGCTGGGTGATGCCACCGATGGCGGCAAAGTTGGTCGAGGTGTTCTGTTTCAAATAATCCGATGTGGGCAACTGGTAGGTGTCGCCATATTTGGAGAGCAGATCAACCGGCAGCAGCTGATTCACCAACCCGGCACTGGTGTTGTAAATAAACGAGCCATAGATGTTGGTGGCACCATTATTCAGCGGCGCATCAAACCCGTAAAACAGGTTGGAGCCGCTGTTTTTGTCGTTTTGAGTCCAGCCATCGCTGTTTTGGCGCGCGAATGAGACAACCTGCTTCACACCATCCACCAAGCCGGTGTTAAGTGTGACATGATAATTGACCGTATTAAAGCTGCCATAGCTGGCCCCGGCCTCGCCGCCGAATGTGTCAGTAGGGTGGCGCGGTAGGTAATTGATCGTGCCGCCGAGCGAATTATAGCTATTTACCGATGGGTTGTTGATGCCGCGATAGAGTTGCACCGAATCAAAGTCGTTGCTGGTGACCAGGGTATTGTTGTCGTTATCAGCCTGCGCGGTGACGGCACCGTTGAAGGCGTCATTCAAGCCGATACCGCCGTAGGTTTCAGCAAATTGGCCGGCGTTGAAGGAGCGGAACGTTACGCTGGTGTTAACGCCGCCAGGGCCGTTATTGGTGACGAAAATGGAAGGTTCGCGGGCCAGAATTTCCTGCGCGGTTTTGGCGGGAGATTCGTTCTCCAGCACTTTTTTGGTAATCACGCTGGCGGTGTAGGTTGATTTCAACGGCACTTTGACTGGCGTTGCGGTAGTGCTGGTGGCGCTAGTTTTGGAAATGCCGGTAATGGTTACCGGCGCGGTAGTGCTGGTGGTGGTGTTAGTCTGCGCAACCGCAACCGCGGCAAACATGATGGCACCGCTGGCGGCGGTGGTAAGCAACAAACCTTTTTTCAACATCGTGAGACACTCCTTGTTGGGGCATGTCTGTAGCGATGATGCGTTGCAACGAAATGACAGTTTTTCCGCGTTTTTGTTACAATGTGCGGGGTAAGGAGATATCCCCCTGAATTAAAATGACTGTGGTAAATTTACCCGTCCGCCCCACCAATCTGCGTACCAGCCTCCCAATCGGCTATAATTGCCCCCGCCCTCTCCGAGTTGTATGACCCCACCCGGAACAAATCGCCGCCAATAGGGGAACCCGCAGCATGGCTGACCAGAATTTTGACGTGATCATCATCGGCTCCGGCCCGGGCGGTTATGTGGCGGCCATTCGGGCGGCGCAGTTGGGGCTGAAGACCGCCTGTGTCGAGAAGCGGGCTACCTTGGGCGGCACCTGCCTGAATATCGGCTGCATCCCCTCCAAGGCGCTGCTGCAATCGTCGGAAAATTTCCAGGAAATCAGTCATTCGGCGGCAGACCACGGCATCAATGTGGGGTCCATCAAGCTGGATTTAGCCCGGATGCAGGCCCGCAAAGGTGAGGTGGTGGGCGCCAATACCAAGGGGGTGGAATTCCTGTTCAAAAAGAACAAGGTCACCTGGATTAAAGGCGAGGCCAAATTCACCAGCCCCACCGCCATCGAGGTGGCGGGCACCAGCTACACCGCCAAAAACTTCATCATCGCCACCGGAAGTGATTCCGTGCCGCTGAAGGGGGTTGAGGTGGATGAGCACCGCATCGTCACCTCCACCGGGGCGCTGGAACTGAATGCGGTGCCGAAGCATCTGGTGGTCATCGGCGGCGGGGTGATCGGGCTGGAGCTGGGCTCGGTATGGCGGCGGCTGGGCGCGGAAGTGACGGTGGTGGAATTCCTCGACCGAATTACCCCTACCATGGATAGCGAGATTTCTACCGCCTTCCAGAAAATTCTGGTCAAGCAGGGGTTTGTGTTCAAGTTAGGCGCAAAAGTGACCGGCGCGCAGGTTTCCGATAAGGGCGTAACCCTCACCGTGGAGCCGGCCAAGGGTGGTGCGGCGGAAAGCATCGAGGCCGACGTGGTGCTGCTGGCGATTGGCCGTTACGCCTACACGGCGGGGCTGAACCTGGAAGCCGCCGGGGTGGCCGTTGATGAGCGCGGCCGGGTGAAGACTGACGCCCACTTCGCCACCAATGTGCCGGGCATTTACGCCATCGGCGATGTGATCACCGGCCCGATGCTGGCCCATAAGGCCGAGGATGAGGGGGTTGCCATCGCCGAGCGTCTGGCCGGGCAGGCGGGGCATGTGAATTACGATGCGATCCCGAGCGTGGTTTATACCTGGCCGGAAGTGGCCTCGGTGGGCAAGACCGAGGAGGAGCTGAAGGCCGGGGGCGTGGCGTACAAGGTGGGCAAATTCCCCTTCACCGCCAATGGCCGCGCCCGCGCAATGGGCGCTACCGACGGCTTTGTGAAAATCCTGGCCGATGCCGCGACTGACCGTTTGTTGGGCGCGCATATTCTCGGGCCGGATGCGGGTACGTTGATCGCGGAACTTACCACCGCCATCGAATTTGGCGCCTCGGCTGAGGACGTGGCGCGGATCTGCCATGCGCACCCCACTTTAAGTGAATCAGTCAAGGAAGCCGCTCTGGCGGTTGAGGGCCGCGCCCTACATATTTAAGCCATGACAAATTATATCAGGCTTGGCGTAAATATCGACCATGTGGCCACCCTGCGCAACGCGCGGGGCGGTACGCACCCTGACCCCTTCACGATTGCGCTTGGCTGCGTGGCGGCGGGGGCGGATGGCATCACCATTCACTTACGAGAAGACCGCCGGCATATCCGCGATGCCGACGCCATTAAAATCTGCGCGGAGATTACCGCGCCGATCAATCTGGAGATGGCGGCTACCGAGGAGATGACCGCCATCGCCTGTGGTTTGAAACCGCACGGCGTGTGCATCGTGCCGGAGCGCCGCGCTGAGATCACCACCGAGGGTGGGCTGGATGTTGTCTCGCACCAGGACCAGTTAAAACCGCTGATCGCCCGGCTGAACGCGGCGGGGATTGTGGTGTCATTGTTTGTGGACCCAGACTTCGCGCAGTTGCACGCGGCGCTGGCGGTGGGGGCCGCAGTGGTTGAACTGCATACCGGCGCTTATGCCAACCATAAACCCGGCGAACTCGCCCGCCTGACCGCCGCCGCCAGGCTGACCACGCAACTGGGGCTGGAGTGTCATGCCGGACACGGGCTGACCTATGAGAATGTTACGCCGGTTGCCGCGTTACCGGAAATCCGCGAGCTGAACATTGGGCATTATCTGATGGGGGAGGCGCTGCTGGTGGGCCTGCCAGAGACGATCCGCCACATGAAGGGGCTGATGGCAGCGGCGCGGCAGGGTTAGGATTTACCGCCGAACAGGGCTGCCCGGGCGGTGTGAGCCCGTCGGCAGACCAGCGGCGATGCCGGCATGAGACCGGTTTGTTTCATGGCGCACGCCTGGCAGGCATGGGTGCGAATAATAGGTTGGCCGCACTGGGGTTGCTGAACATCGCGGTCATGTCATGGCCGGTGTGCGGAACGATGATGAGATGATGCCGCAATGCGCTGCCAAATTTTTGGGTAAGGTAGCGCCAATGATTTTGTCCGCGCTCCAGCCGGTTGGCACCTTGGGGCCGTGCTGCCGGGCGCTTGTCGAGGGCTGCGGCAGCGGGGTCGTTATCGCGCGCGCCGAGCAGATAGGTGATGTTGTGCCGGGCGTAGCTGGCCGATACGGGGGGGAGGAACGCCGGGCGGTGTTGCAAGCCATATTTCCAGTCATCAAAGCCAGGATACTGCGCTGCATCGGGGATTGCAAAGCCATCGGCGGCGGGGCGGGTGGGGTCGAGATATAAATACGAACCGGGATTGGCGATTATGAAGCTGACCGGCAGGCGGCACGAGGCGTTTTCAAAAAATACTGCGTAGCGCTGCAATAATTGTCCCCCGGCGGAATGCCCGGCCAGCGTGATATGGCGCAATGCCGGGAAGCGGGTGGCGTTAGATAGCATGGCGATGAGCGTATCGAGCACGGCAAAGCTGCTGATGCCGAAAGGCGCGGCGAGCTCGGCAGCCATCCATTGAGCATCTGGCCAATGTAACATCGCGGCAAGCTCAGCGGTCTCGCTGCTGAATTGTGGTGCGATGATGAGCCGGGGCGTGTGCAGCCGGTGCGCCAATGTTGCTGTTATATCCAAGCATTTTTGCGCATCGCCCCGGCGGCCATGAATGAAGACGATGGCGCCGGTGTGCGCAGCAGTGGGGCAAGCGAGATCGTCATTGGCAAACACCCGGAGCGGATGATTTGCGATGTTGACGGCTTGAGCCAGCGGATTTGCTATGCGGGGCATCGCTGCCGGGCGGTGGCTACCATGTCACGCGTCATCGCCACACTCAGGCCGGTGTAGGTGGTGGCGTCGAGTGCGGCGGTAATCACATCGCGCGAAACCGCCGCCTGCACCGCGGGGTCCTGCATCAGCATGTCGGATAATTTGACGCCGGTTTGCAATGCAGCGGCAACCGCTTCATGCACCAGATCATGCGCGTGGGTGCGGCCAATCAGTGGCGCCAGCACCATCATTGCGCGTTCGGAGGCAATGAACTCACCGGATAAATCCAGATTGTGGCGCATCCGGGCGGGGTCGAGCCGCAGGTTGTCGATCAGCTCATGGAATGTATCGAGCATCTCATAGGCCAGCGGGCAGCTCTGGTCGATCAAGGCTGAGATCATCTGGTTATGCGCGCCATCGCCCTCAAAACTCGGCTGCATGGCTTCCAGGGCTAATGGCATCTGGGCGCGCACCTGGGCCGCCAATGAGATGACATGCACCGCGATTTTGGAATTCACCTTATGCGGCATGGTGCTGGAGCCGATCACCTCGTCACCGAGCGCTTCGTAAACTTCGCTGGTCTCGTCTGTCATCAGCATATACAGGTCACGCGCGATTTTAGCGCAGGTGGCGCTGAACAACGCCAGCAGCATGATGTATTCGGCAAAATAATCCATGCCCGCACGCGAGGGAATCGCCAGCGGATACAACCCCAAACGTTGCGAGAGACGGCGGTTCAATTCCGGCCCGTCATCGCCGAAGGCGTGCATGGCGCCCACCGCACCGCCCCATAGTGCCGAGAACACCCGCGGCTCGGCGCTGGTAAAACGGTCAAGATGACGTAGCCATTCCTCGATCCATCCGGCCACTTTGAAGCCGAAGGTGATCGGCAAAGCGTGGCGGCCATTGGTGCGTCCCGCAATCGGCATTTCAGCACTTATCTCGGCCAGATCAGCAAGTTTCAGGAGCACGTCGTTAAACCGCCGCATAAAGGCGTGGTGCGACCGGCGCATGATGATCGAGCGGCCGGTCTGCACCACGTTCTGGGTGGTGGCACCCCAATGCACATAGCCGCCGGCATCGCCGTCGCAGGCGTCTGACAATATCCGCACAATTGAAACGATGGGGGCGCGGGTTTTGGCGATATCAGCCGCAATTTCGGCTTCATCGAGACATGTGAGGCTGGCTTTGGCCATAATCTCATGGGCGGCGGCTTCTGGAATCATGCCGAGCTCGGCCTGCGATTGCGCCAGTGTGGCTTCCACATCCAGCCAGGATTGCCAGATGGCGCTGCGCGAAAATAGCGCTCTCACCTCGGCGCGGGTCGCACGTTTTTCAGAATTTGCAGGCGGTTGCGGCATCAAAATCTATCCTCAAGATGTATCGTGAATAACATTGGCGGGCGGCGTTCATAGCACCTGATCCAGAAAATACTTCAGGCGCGGCGTCTGCGGGGCATCGAACATTTGCGTAGGCGCGCCGGTTTCAACAATCTGGCCGTGGTCCATAAAAATAACCTGGCCTGCCACTTCCCGCGCAAAACGCATCTCATGCGTCACCACCAGCATCGTCATGCCGGCGAAGGCGAGGTCACGCATGATCGCGAGCACGCCTTTCACCAGTTCAGGGTCGAGTGCCGAGGTGGCTTCGTCGAACAGCATCACGTCTGGGTCCATCGCCAGGGCGCGGGCAATGGCCACGCGCTGCTGCTGGCCGCCGGAGAGGTCGGAGGAACGGCGGTGTTCGAAACCTTTCAGGCCAATGGCGGCAATTTGCACGGCGGCCCGGGCTTCGGCCTCGTCTTTGCGCAGCTTGCGGACTTTTTGCAGCGCCAGCGCGACATTTTCAATAACACTGAGATGCGAGAACAGATGAAAATGCTGAAACACCATGCCGACCCGCACCCGCAATTTGTCGATATTGACGCCAGGTGCGGTGATGTCGTTGCCTTCGATGAAAATTTTGCCGCGCTCAGGCTGCTCGAGCAGGTTGGTACAGCGCAGCAAGGTGGATTTACCCGAGCCGGAGGGGCCGATGATGCAGGTTGTCATGCCGCGCGGCACGCTGGCGGAAACATCCTTCAGCACATGCACATGCCCGAATGATTTGCTGATGTTTTCGAAACGGACGCTGATCTCGGTGGTGGCGGGATCTGCCATTTACGCCACCACCTTGGGGCCACGCTGGCTGCCGCGCTGCATCCGCCGTCCCCAGGCGGCCACCGCATAGGTCATCGGCACCGTTAGCGCGAGGTACAGCAGCCCGGCGGCGGTGAGCGAGGAGAGGTTGGCATTATTGATGGAATTATCTTGCGCGATTGAAAAAATATCGCGCTGCGCGGCGGTGAGGCCGAGCAGAAATACCAAGGCGGTGCCCTTGATGACCAGAATAAACTGACCGGTTAGTGGTGGCAGCACGCGGCGGATTCCTTGCGGCAGAATCACGCAAAGCATGGCCTGCCAGCGGGTCATTCCCAAGGTGCGTGCTGCTTCCACCTGACCGCGCTCAACGCCCTGAAACCCGGCGCGGAAAATCTCGGCCATGTAGGCGCTCTCGATCAGCCCGATTGAAAACGCCGCATAGGCATAGGTGCTTTTGCCGAAGATGCTCAACCCCGCCAGCGGCAGGCCCTGGCCGATGAGATAGACGGTGAGGATGTGCGGCAGGCCGCGCAACAAATCCACATAGCCCCGGCACACAAACCGCACGGGCCGTTGCGAGGCCAGCAAGCCGGTGGCGATGACCAGGCCAAGCGCAATGCCGATGATGGTGGCGATGACCGAGAGCAGCAGCGTGTTGGGCAGCCCCACGGTGATTAATTGCGGCATCACGCCCGCGATGATCTGGGGATCGAAGAAGGTCTCTCCGATTCTGCGCAATCCTTCAAACATGCGGGTTCCTAAGGGCTAGTGGGCGGCGCTGCGGTTGAGATGCGGCATGCCGGGATAATTCTGGTAAAGCTGATCCGGGATCGTCATCGAGGCATCGCTCCATTTGGCGAAAATTTTGGTAAAGGTGCCGTCTTTCATAATGCCGGCAATCGCCTTGTTCATCGCCTTCAGCAGTTGCGGATTATCCTTGGCGACCGGAAATGCGATCTCGCCGGAGGTGACGGTCTGCGAGGCGGCAAATTCCGGATGTTTCGCCAGCAGTTGCGCGGTGGTTTCCTGGCCGGTGAACAGCCCGTCAACCTGGCCCGCCAGCAGCGCATTGGCGCTGGAGGCAATGTTCGGGAAGGTTTTCACGGTCACGCCCGGCGCGATTTTCCGGAGCACCGGGATCAGGGCGCTGCCGACAGTCACCGCGATGGTCTTGCCCTCAGCGCCGTTCACCTTCGCGATCGGGGCGGTTTTGAGGCTGATCAACTCGGCCTGTGAATACCCAACAGATGTTGTGAAATCTACCACCGCCTGGCGCTCAGGCGTGACCAGCACGCCAAACGCCGCAGTGTCGTACTGGTGGTTGCGCACCGCCGGCAGCATGGCGGCGAAACTGGTGGAGATGAAGCTCACCTTCAAATGCAGGCGGGCGCCGAGGGCGTTCTCGAAATCGACATAAAGCCCGCTCGGCACGCCGTTTTGAATGAATGATACCGGTTTGTCGTCGGTACGGTACGCCACGGTAAGCTGGCCGGGGGTGACCAGCGTCATGTCGCTGGCGGTGGCGGTGCCCAGGCTGAGCCACAGAGCCAGACCGGCGCAGGCAAAAATCGGCATTGAACGCATAACGGACCTTCCTTCTTGAACGGCGATGTCACATCGCTCTTGGATATTGATAGGAAGTTATTTTATCCGAAGCGGTGCCGTCCCAGAAGTAAATCCTCAGATCATTTTGATAAGCTGGGCTTATCAATTAGCCGGCGGGCGAGTTTCAAAATGGCGCGCAGGGCGGGTGAGGTGTCGCTGCGGCGGTATAGCAAGCTCAATTCGGTGGTGACCGGATCGTGCAATTCGCAATAGGCCACACCCGGCAGCGCCAGCCGCATCATTGATTGCGGCACCAGCGCCACGCCGGTATGGGCGCCCACCAGGCAGAGCATGGTGGCAATTTGCGGCACGGTATGGGCGGTGCGCGGCTCGAACCCGGCCTGCCGGCAGGCGGCTTCCACCAGCCCACGCAGCCCGCCGCTGCGCTGCTGGATATATTGAATGAACGGCTCATTCTCGAAATCCTTAAGGCTGCACACTGGTTGCGCGGCGCGGCGGTCATCAGCGGGCAGGGCCAGAACCATGGTCTCGGTATGGATCGGCAATGTCATCAGCGCCGGGTCGAGGAGCGGCTGCGGTGAACGGATCATCCCAAAGTCCAGCGTCTGCTCCACCAACCGCTGCACCTGCTGGGAGGCGGTAAGCTGGTTGAGCTTCAAGGTGACCGGCGGGCGCATCTTGATGGCGGCGCTGATCAGCGCGGTAAAACTTGGATGAAACGCCGCCGAGCCAACATAGCCCGCCGTCAGCGTCCGGGTTTCACCACGGCTGATGGCGCGGCCCACCATCTCGGCCCGCACCGCCTGGCTGAGCGCCATCTGGGCTTCCGGCAGCAAGGCCTCACCGGCGGCGCTGAGTTTGATCCGGCGGCCTTGCCGGTCAAACAACCGGCTGCCGAGATTGGTTTCCAGCGTGCGGATGAGTTGGCTGAGTGCCGGCTGGCTGATCCCCAGCAATTCAGCGGCGGCATGAAAATGCTGGGTCTCGGCGGCGGCGACAAAGGCGCGCCAGTGTCGCAGGTCAGCTTGCATCCCGGCCAGCACCGGCCAATCAAGATTATTCAACCCGAAGTGCCCCCCTAGGTTTGTTGTGTACCAACAGACGATGTTGTTGGCCGGATGGCAATGCCAACTTAACCCGCCAGCAGGGCGTTCTGGGCTTTCATGCCGTTGACCAGGGCCGCGGAGAGCGCCTTGAAGCGCGGGGTTTCCTTGGTGTCGCGGTGCTGCACCAGCCAGACCTCGCGGTTGGCATCGCAACCCGGCAGCCGCGCCAGCCCTTGCGGTGCGGCCAGATAATGCGCGAGGCACGCCACCCCGAGCCCAGCCTTGCAGGCTTGCAACTGCACATAGCGGCTATCACTGCGAAACCCTACTTCGGCTTCGGCGAAATACTGCGCCATGGCGACATATTCGGGGAAGTTGGGGGCGTCGTCCTCCATGAGAATTACCCGATGGCCCGCGCCGCCCGGGGTGGGTACGCCGTGCCGGGCGAGATAGGCGGGGCTGGTGTAATAGCCATAGCCAATATCGCCCAGCTTGCGGATCACGAGGTCGCCGCCCAGGGGCCTGGCCATCCGCACGGCTAAATCAGCTTCCCGCGCCGCCAGGCTGAGGGTGCGCTGGCTGGAAATCAGCTTCACCAGAATACCGGGGTAATCGGCGGCAAACTGCGCCAGAATCGGCATCAGCACTTCGGCGGCCAGGGTCTCGATGGTGGTGAGGCGCACCTCCCCGGCGAGGCGGGTATCTTGCCCGGTGATGGCGCGTTCGGCGGCCAGGGCGGCGGTTTCCATTTTTTCGGCTTCCGCCAGGGCGGCCTCACCCGCCGAGGTGAGCACATAGCCGCGTGGGGTTTTTTGCAGCAGCAGTACCCCGGCCCGCGCCTCGAACGCTGCCAGCCGCCGCCCCATGGTGGATTGCCGGATGCCCAGGCTGCGGGCCGCGCCTGAGAGCGTGCCGGCCCGCGCCACCGCCAGAAAGCTCCGTAAATCCTCCCAATCCAGCAACGCGGCCTCCTATGCGTAAACGCATAATGACTGTGCTATAATTCAGGATGCCTGCCTAGATTATGCATAGTTATAGAATGTGCATTCAACGAACCTTACGGAGTATCCCTCAATGATCGATACCAAAACAGCGCCCTATGCGGCGTTGCTGTTGCGCGTCAGCCTCGGCGGCTTGCTGCTGGCTCATGCCGGGCTGAAGTTTTTCGTGTTCACCCCGGCCGGTACCGAGAAATTCTTCGCCAGCCTGGGCCTGCCGGGCTGGTTTGGCCTGGTGGTGATGGCCGGCGAAACCATTTGCGGTCTGGCGCTGATTCTGGGCGTATATGCGCGGATTGCCGCCGTGTTGATGGCGCTGGACCTGCTGGGTGCGGTATTTATGGTGCATATCCACAACGGGTTTTTCTTCACCGACACCGGCGGCGGCTGGGAATATCCCGGCTTCTGGGCGGTGGCGCTGATTGTGCAGGCGCTGCTGGGCGAGGGCGCCTACGCCCTGCGGCCAACATTTAAGGCTGGTTAACCCGATCGCCACACCGAGGCGTTATGTTCCAGCGAACGCCTCGGTGATCTGTTCCAGCACCGCCGGGTCTTCGATGGTGGCGGGAACGGTGACCACCTCGCCGTTGGCGATCTTGCGCATGGTGGCGCGGAGGATTTTGCCGGAGCGGGTTTTCGGCAGGCGCGGCACCACAAGCGCGTCCTTGAACGCCGCCACCGGGCCGATTTTTTCGCGCACCAACGCGACGAGTTCGCGCTGCACATCCTTAGGGTCGCGGTTGCAACCGGCCTTCAGCACCACCAGCCCGAACGGAATTTCGCCCTTCAGCGCATCGGCGCGGGCGATGACGGCGCATTCCGCCACGTCGATATGCCCGGCCAGAACTTCCTCCATGGTGCCGGTGGAAAGCCGGTGGCCGGCGACGTTGATGACATCATCGGTGCGGCCCATCACCCATACATCGCCGTCCTCATCCACCATTCCGGCGTCGCCCGTGCGGTACCAGCCGGGGAAGCTGTTGAGATAGGCGTTGCGGTAGCCTTCCTCGTTCTCCCACAGCGTTGGCCCGCAACCGGGCGGCAACGGCAGCTTGATCGAGAGGTTGCCGATGGTGCCGGGGGCCACCAGCTCGCCCGCATCATCGAGCGCATGAACATCGTAGCCGGGGCAGGGGCGGCCGCCGGAGCCGGGTTTGAACGGGGTGAGGCCGAGGCCCAGAAAGCGCGCCGTGATCGGCCAGCCGGTTTCGGTCTGCCACCAATTATCAACCACCGGCTTTTGCAACAAATCTTGAATCCAGATGGCGGTCGGCGGGTCGCAGCGCTCACCGGCCAGGAACAAAGCCTGCATGCCGGAGAGGTCGTACTTGGCGAGCAACTTGCCCTCCGGGTCCTGCTGCTTGATGGCGCGTAACGCCGTGGGCGCGGTGAACAGGGTTTTCACCTTGTGCTGCGCGGCCACCCGCCAGAACGCTCCGGCATCGGGCGTGCCGACCGGTTTGCCTTCATACATGATGGCGGTGACACCGGCGAGGAACGGCGCATAGACGATGTAGGAATGCCCCACCGCCCAGCCGACATCAGCGGCGGCCCACAGCACTTCGCCGGGTTTCACGCCGAATACCATGTCCACTGTGTGCACCATCGCCACCGCATGGCCGCCATTGTCGCGCACCACGCCTTTCGGGCGGCCAGTGGTGCCGGAGGTGTAGAGAATATACAGCGGGTCGGTTGCCAGCACACTCACCGGGCCGTGCGGCGCGGCGGCGGCTTCGGCCTCGATGAAATCATGGTCCAGCCCTGGCACCATGCGCGCCCGCGCCGCGTTGCGCTGGAAAATCAGGCAGGCGGAGGGTTTATGGGTGGAAAGCCTGATCGCCATGTCGAGAATCGGCTTATACTCAATGGTGCGCCCTGGTTCTAACCCGCAGGAAGATGCCACGATGACTTTGGGTTTGGCGTCATTGATGCGGGCGGAAAGCTCGGGTGCGGCAAAGCCGCCGAACACCATCGAGTGTATGGCGCCCAGCCGGGCACAGGCCAGCATGGTGAAGGCCGCTTCCGGCACCATGGGCATGTAGCCCACCACGCGGTCGCCTTTGGTGACACCCAGGGCGGCCAAAGCGCCGGCGATTTTCTCGACCCGGGCGAGGGCCTGATGATAGGTGATGTGTTCTAACCGCCCTTCCATCGGGCTATCCCAGATCAGCGCCACCCGTTCGCCATTCCCCGCCTTCACATGGCGGTCGAGGCAATTATACGAGGTGTTCAGCATCGCGCCCGGAAACCAGGCACCGTAAGGGCCGGTTGAAGGCTCAAAAATTTTGGTGGGAGGCACATCCCAGTCGATCAGCTTCGCGCACTCTGCCCAGTAGGCTTCAGGGGCGTGCTGCCATTGCCCGTATAGCGTGGCGTAATCGACCATCGTGATGTCCTCCAAATTATTGGAAACTGCGGGTGGTTGGTTCCACCTTACCGTACAACAAAAATCGGGGGCGGTGTGATACCGCCCCCGGATTCATCAGCCGTGGGCTAGATTAGCGAGCGCCGATTGGCAGCACGGTTTTGCCATGCGCTTCGTTGATCACTTCGGCAGCGCCCAGATAGAAGGCAAGTGCTGCGGTGATCAGGCCGCCGTAGCCGCCCAGCATCCCCAGCACCGGCACGCCCAGCAGGTCTTTGCCGGCGAGCAGGAAGAAGGTGGGGACCAGCGCGGTGAACACCAGGAACAGAGCGCGGTTAAGCGCAAAGGTGCCAACCCACATGACGGTGGTGAACAGACCCCAGGCGACCAGGTACCAGCCCACGGCCTCGCCGGTGACGCCGGTTGCGAAGAAATGCACGAATGCAGCGAAGCTCCACCAGAAAGCGCCATACGAGCAAAATGCCACGAAGCCGAAGGTGTTGCCTTTGACCATTTCCATCAGTCCGGCAAAAAATTGCGCGGTGCCGCCGAACGCAAACGCCATGGCCAGCACGATGCCAAGGCCGGTAGGCGCCATGTTGCCGGAATTGATCATGCTCAAGAGAAACGTGGTGAGAGCGAAGCCAAAAAGTCCGAGCGGTGCCGGATTTGCGAGTTTCATGTATATCCTCCAATTAAAATTTTATTCTTCATAAACGCTCGGTCACCGAAATAACGTGGCGCGGGATAACGTTTAGCGAAAACAATTTGGTTTCGCAAATAGGTTGTTATAAAAACTTTAGGGAACGATAAGGTATAATACAGCAGTTATGACGCCGAATTTTAGCAGGACAACACCGCTGCACTAATGCGAAGGCTCTTGCACGGCGGTGACGCTGGGTGTCGCTTTTCGTAAACATAAGGTGGCGGCGGTAGCGGCAAGCATACCAAAACCCAGCAACCCGAAGGCATCGCCATATGCAAAATAATACGATTGCGCCTTGATAATATGGCCAAGCGCCTGGATCGCCTGCAGCCGCGCCGCGGCGGGGTCGGCCATGCCGCGTGTTTCAAAATAATGTTGCAATGCGCTCACCCGGGCCTGCGTGGCGGGCGCCAGCAGGCTCACCTGCGGCGTAAGGATGGCGGAATGAAATTTCTCGCGGTTGGTCACAAAAGTTTGAACGACCGCAATCCCCACCGCACCGCCAAGGTTGCGCATCATGTTAAATAATGATGACGCCGACCCGGTGTCCTTGCGGGCAATGCCGGCGGTGGCGATGGCTGAGATTGGCGGAAATACAAACGCCTGCCCAACCGCGCGGATCAGATTAGGGACCAGCATTTGCGAACCGCTATCATCGGGGCCCAACGATAGATTCATAAAACAGCTGACTGAAAACAACGCAAAGCCGAACGCCAGCAGCCAGCGCAAATCAAACCGCTTCATGAACCACGGCATAAACGGGATGATAATCAGTTGCGGTAAACCGATCCAGGCCATCACTTCGCCAGCCTGGCGGGCGCTGTAGCCATGTGACTGCGAGAGATAAATCGGGATCAGGTAAACCGCCCCATACAGCACAAATCCCAGCATCACATTGGCGATCGAGGAGAACGAAAAATTACGCTCCTTGAACAGCCGCAAATTTACCAGCGGGGTTTTATGGCGCAGCTCAATGTAAATAAATGCCGCCAGCGACACCGCCGAGATGATGGATAAGCGCAATATCAGCGGTGAGCCGAACCAGTCATCCTTATTGCCTTCCTCCAGCACCACTTGCAGGCAGGCGAGGCCAACCGCCACCGTAACAATACCCCACCAATCACCCTGGCGGATTTTATGCAGCCGCATCGGTGAAGGCTCCAGGCCAGCGAATAGCGCCGGTAACATCACCGCGCCCGGAATCAGGTTCAGGAAAAATATGTAGCGCCATCCATATAAATCGGTGATCGCGCCACCGATGGTGGGGCCGATGGCAGGTGCCATGGTGGCGGTGAGCGCAAACATGGAAAACCCCATGGGGCGGGCGCGCTCAGGCAATAATATAATCACGCAGGTGAGCGAGAGCGGAATCAGCACGCCACCGGCAAACCCCTGGGCGGCACGCAGCACCACCATTTCAGGGAAGTTGGTGGCTAACCCGCAAGCCACCGAGAAGGCCAGAAATATAATCGTGTTCGCAATTAAATAGCGGCGCAGTGAAAACACTTCTGAAAGCCAGCTGGAGAGTGGAATCACCACCACTTCGCCGATCAGGTACGCGGTGGAGATCCAGCCGCCGTCATCCAGCCCGGTGCCGATGCCGCCCTGAATATCGGGCAGCGAGGTGTTCACCACCTGCGTATTCAACACCGCCATGAAGGCACCGAGCAGCGAACCGCCCACCGCCAGTTTGTTACGTAGCGGGATTGTTTGGTGATCGCTCATGCTGGTTTAGTTTTGGCTGGTCGCGCGGGTGTCGATTGCTGGCTCCACCGACATGCCAGGCCGCAATTTGCCGATCAGCGCCGGGGTCAGGTTGATGTTGATCTTCACCGGCAGGCGCTGCACGATTTTGGTGAAATTGCCGGTGGCGTTATCAGGTGGCAGCAGGGCAAATTCCTGGCCGCTGGAGGGCGCAATACTCTCCACCGTGCCGGTAACATGCAAATCCGGGTAGCCATCCACCCCGATGGTCACCGGTTGGCCGGGCTGGAGGCGGGTGATCTGGGTTTCCTTGTAATTGGCCTGTACATAAACCTGAGTGAGCGGCACTACGGCCATGATTTGCGTGCCCGGCTGCAGATAATCCCCCGCGGCGACAGTTTTGTTGGTGATCACGCCGTCGAACGGCGCGGTGATTCTGGTATGGCCGAGATTGAGACTGGCCTGGGTGGCGCGGGCCTGCGCCTGGGTCAGCCCGGCGGCGGCGGCGGCGGCCTGGGCGTTGAGCACATTCACCTGCCGCTGTGCCGCCAGCAGATTGGCCTCATCAGCCGCCAGGGCGGCTTTGGCGGTGGCGGTGTCTGTCATGGCCTGGGCAATCGCTTGCTGGGTGGTGGCGCCGCCGGCGCTGGCGCGGGCATAGCGGCCCTGGTTCTGGCCGGCAAAATTCAACCGTGCCTGGTCCGCCGCCACCTGCGCCTGCGCCGCCGCTATTTTTGCTTGTTGCAAAGCCAATAAGGCGGCATCGGCCTGCACCGTGGCCTGAGCGGCGGCCACATCGCCGGTGGTACTGGCCAGAGCGGCCTGGTAATCCTGATCGTCGATGGTGGCGAGCAACTGGCCCTTGGTGACAGGTTGATTATCCTTCACCAGCACGGCGCTCACATAGCCACTAATTTTCGGCGCCAGTATGGCGGAATCAGCTTCGATGTAGGCATCGTCAGTGGCAATGATATATTGCCCGACCAACAGATAATGCACCAGCCACACCAGCAATGACCCCAGCACCACAACGCCAGCCGCAAGGCCAAAAAACCGCCGGGTCGATCCCCAAATTCCCTGCTTACTCACCAGTAACCCCAGCTTTATCCCAGCCCAAATGTGGCTTGGTTGCTGCCCTATACAAGATGCTATGCGCGGACAGCCTGTCAGCCGCCGCGGTTGCTCAGAGCTTCTCGACCTGGCTGTATTCGAGGTCCACCGGCGTGGAGCGGCCGAAGATGGACACCGAGACCTTCACCCGGCCCTTGTCCTCGTCAACTTCCTCCACCACGCCATTGAAGCTGGTGAATGGCCCATCGGCCACGCGAATTTGTTCGCCGATCTCAAAGATAACAGCGGGGCGGCGGTGCTCGGTGCCGTCCTGCGCCTGCTTCATAATCCGCTCGGCCTCGGCATCGGGGATCGGGGTGGGGCGGGTTTTGCTGCCCAAAAAGCCGGTCACCTTGGGGACATCCTTGACCAGATGCCAGGTGTCATCGGTCAGTTCCATTTTGATCAGCACATAGCCCGGGAAAAATTTACGCTCGGTGTTCACCTTCTGGGCGCGGCGGACTTCCACCACCTCCTCGGTCGGCACCACCACCTCGTCGATATGGTCGCGCAGGCCTTTCAGCTCGGCCTGTTCCATGATCTGGGTAGCGATTTTTTTCTCGAAGCCCGAATAAACGTGCAAAACATACCAACGCTTGGCCATTTGAAGTTCCTTAATTGCCGGCGTTGAACAGGGCGCGCATTCCGGCCCCGATGATCTGATCAACCGTCAGAAAGAACACCGCTGTAATCAGCACCATCACAAGCACCAGCCCGGTGGTTTGCAGGGTTTCCTTGCGTGATGGCCAGGTGGTCTTTTTGGCTTCCGCCTGCACCTCGCGCATGAACTTCAATACGTTTACCGCCACGCTGAAAAAACTCCGTTATCGCCGCTGACAAGTTAACAAATTTTCCGATGCGCTGGGGGATGGCAGGGGCGGAGGGTCTCGAACTCTCAACCTCCGGTTTTGGAGACCGGCGCTCTAGCCAATTGAGCTACGCCCCTAGTGCGAATGAACATCCTAACCAGCACAAGGGCGCGTTCCACACGTTGCGGCCCGTTATGTCAAGTGGATGCCGCTTCATGAGGTGGAATTTGGAGCGGGTGACGGGAATCGAACCCGCACAACTAGCTTG
Organism: Acidocella sp.; assembly: GCA_027308685.1. Lineage (GTDB taxonomy): Bacteria > Pseudomonadota > Alphaproteobacteria > Acetobacterales > Acetobacteraceae > Acidocella. The sequence continues at coordinate 296 of DAIDEE010000056.1, read as the reverse complement.
GAAGGCTAGGACTCTACCGTTGAGCTACACCCGCGAAATTGAGGAACGGTTGGCAAAAAATGGTGGAAGGGGTTGGATTCGAACCAACGTAGGCGTACGCCAGCGGATTTACAGTCCGCCCCCTTTAGCCACTCGGGCACCCTTCCGATGAGGGGTCATTTCCGCGATTAGTCTGTGCTTGTCAACGCAAAGCTGTCAGGCGGCGTTGTCTTTACAGGGGGCTGGGGATAGGTATGCCGCCCATGAGCCAAAATCGCCCGCCGAACCGCCCGCCCCACAGTAAGCCAGGTAGCAAG